>NZ_JBITLW010000001.1:0-536837 GCF_044465645.1 Streptomyces sp. NPDC049627
GGCGGTGTGCTGCTGCCGTTCTTCGCCTTCATGACGTTCCTCATCGCCGTCCCGACAGGCGTGAAGTTCTTCAACTGGATCGGAACGATGTGGAACGGCTCGTTGTCCTTCGAAACACCCATGCTCTGGGCCTTCGGTTTTCTGGTCACGTTCGTGTTCGGCGGCCTGACCGGCGTGATGCTGGCCTCACCGCCGCTGGACTTCCCGACGTCCGACACGTATTTCGTCGTCGCCCACTTCCACTACGTCATCTTCGGCACCGTCGTCTTCGCGATGTTCGCCGGATTCCACTTCTGGTGGCCGAAGTTCACCGGCAGGATGCTCGACGAACGCCTCGGAAAGATGACGTTCTGGACGCTGTTCATCGGCTTCCACGGCACCTTCCTCGTCCAGCACTGGCTGGGCGTGAACGGAATGCAGCGCCGGATTCCCGACTATCTGGCAGTGGAAGGGCTGACGCCCCTCAACACGCTGTCGACGGTCTTCTCGTTCGTGCTCGGGCTGTCCCTCCTGCCGTTCTTCTACAACATCTGGAAGACCGCGAAATACGGCGAGAAGGTCGAGACCGACGACCCGTGGGGCTACGGCCGCTCCCTGGAATGGGCGACGTCCTGCCCGCCGCCACGCCACAACTTCCTCGTCCTGCCGCGGATCCGGTCCGAATCCCCGGCGTTCGATCTGCATCACGCCCCTGCGCCGGAGAGGGAGTTGACCACTCTGTGAGCATCACGGACAAGTTCGTGAACGATGTCGAGGGGCATCTGCTGCTCGCCGCGACCCGCGAGGAAGGCCGTACGGCCGCCGCCCGTTTCAGCGCGCCGCTGCACTGGCTGACGGACGCTCAACGGCGTGAGGTGGAGCGGCGGTTCGAGGCGGAGTACCTCGCACTCGCCCGCGCCTCCTGGCAGCGCACGGCGGCGCGTGCCGGGAGTCTGCGGGACGAGTACGAGGCGGCCTACCGCGGCCTGCGGCGCCGTCTGCTGGCCGGCTGGCTGCTGACGTGCGCCTTGGCTCTCGGTTTCCTTGTCGTGTGCCTTGCCTAGGCCTGCGCTAGTTCACCGTCCACTTCTGGTTGCTCTGGCCGTTGCAGTCCCAGAGCACCAGCTTGGTGCCGTTGCCGGTGGCCGCGCCGTACGCGTCGAGGCAGCGTCCGGCGGCCACGTTGGTGATCGTGCCGTCGCTTCCCAGGTTCCACTTCTGGTTGTTCTGGCCGTTGCAGTCCCAGATGACGACCCGGGTGCCGTTGGCGGTGCCCCCGTTGTAGGCGTCGAGGCACTTGTTGCCGTAGACCACGAGTTCCTTGCGGGTGCTGTTGTACTGCCACACCTGGTTCTGGCCGCCGTTGCAGTCCCACAGCTGGGCGTCGGTGCCGTTGGTGATGGTGTTGTTGTTGATGTCCGCGCACCGGCCGGATCCGGTACCCGTGATCAGCGTGCCGTTCGTGCCGGGCAGCGGACGCACGACGATGCCTTCGAGGGTCGGGGCGCCGGAGAAGGAGATCGTGTTGGCGCTGCCCTTGGCCAGGGAGACGTTGACGGAGATGTTGCCCGGGCCGGAGCCGGTCGGCGGGAAGGAGACCTTGGTGGCGTTCTGGCCGTTGACGGTGAGCGTGGCGGTGCGGGCCGCGTTCGTGTTGTTGGTGTAGGAGACCTCGACCGTCTTCAGACCGGCGCTTTCGGCGGCCACCCCGGAGAAACCCGACGTGCCGTTGTACGTGCTCGCCGCCTGCTCGGTGCCGCCGGTGACGGTGAGCATCACGGAGCCGCCCGCGGGGACGCTGGTGGTGTAACCGGTGCCGGTGGTGGCGACGTTCTGGCGGGCCCACAGGTCGCGGACGGTCGCGGTGGCGTTCGTCAGGCCGAGGTCGGACCAGCGGACGGTCATGTTCTGGGTGGCCGACGTGCGGTTGAGGAGCACGACGGCGCGGTTGCCGGTGCCCGACAGGACCTTGCCGTAGACCTGAAGGCCGGTGGTGTCCTCGGCGACCTTGACGCCCTGGAGGCCGCGCGCGTCCTGGTCGACGGCGATGACCTCGGGGTTCTTGAGGATGTCGGCCGTCTCGGTGGTCATGGTCGCCAGGTTGTTGCCGGCGAGGAGCGGGGCGCCGGAGATGGCCCACAGGTTCATGTGGGTGCGGTTCTGGGCGGCGTTGAAGCCGTTCATGCCGACGATCAGCATGTCGGCGTCGTTGTAGTAGCCGGTGTGCTGGGCGGTGGGGTGCAGGTTCCTGTCGTAGTTGGTCAGGAGCCTGCTCATGGACGCCTGCTCACCGTAGAAGATGATGTCGTCGTTGGTCCGCCACATCGCGCCCTGGCCCGGGGCCCAGTTCCACGTGTTCTGCCGGCCCCAGTTGCACAGCGACAGGGTCATCGGGCGGCCGGTGGTGGCCGTGGCCCTGGCGATCGCGTCGCTGATGGCCTGGTACGTCGACTTCGCGTCGAGTCCCTCCTTGTCACCGCCGCACCAGTCGACCTTCACGAAGTCGAAGCCCCACTTGGAGAACTGCAGGAAGTCCTGGTCGTAGTGGCCCTCGCTGCCCGAGCCGGGGGCGGCGGGGCGGCCGGTCGGGAAGTAGTAGCCGCAGCCGTCCTTGCCGGCGTCGGTGTAGATGCCCGCCTTCAGGCCCTTGCTGTGGATGTAGTCGGCGATGGCCTTCATGCCGCCCGGCCACTCCGTCTCGTCGACGGTGATGTTGCCGGCGCTGTCGCGGGTGCCCTGCCACCAGCCCTCGTCGATGTTGATGTACCGGTAGCCGGCCGCCGGCAGGCCCGCGGCGACGAACGCGTCGACCTGCTGCTTGATGACGTTGTAGTCGATCTTCGCCGCGAAGGTGTTCCAGGACGCCCAGCCCATGGGCGCCGGGGGCACCGGTATCTGACGGGTCGTCGTCGCCGCTTGGGCCGGGGCGATCCCCGCGAACAGCAGGGCGGCCGACGCGACGAGCGCCAGGGCGAGAGCGCGTGCGACCGCGGATCTGAGACGGCGCACGAAAGGCATTGGGGGCGGGGGGTACATGCGGCTCCTAAGTGCGGAAGGAACACCCAGCTTTGTTCGCAATCTCGAACGCTATTCGTGAATCCGAACGTTTGCCGCTGAAAATAGGGCCACGAGTGAGTGAAGTCAACGGACGGCACAGCATTGAATTCGCCCTGTTCTCCCGTGCGTTGACACACAGTGCGCCCCGCGCCGCCATACTGGCCGATGTGCGCGTAGCGATCATGACGGCGGGCTCCCGGGGCGACGTGGCCCCCTACACCGGCCTCGGCCACGCCCTCTCCGCGGCCGGACACGACGTCACCCTGGTCACGCACGGGCGCTTCGAGCGGCTGGTGGCGGGGTCGGGCGTACGTTTCCATCCGCTGCCTCTGGATCCGCGGGCGGAGCTGGAGTCCGCGCGGGGGCGGAGTCTGCACCGCAGTGCGACCGGCGTCGGCAAGCTCGTGCGCGTGGTGGCGATGGCGCGGGCCCTGGCCGGGCGGATGACCGACGACATGCTGGCGGCAGCCCGGGCCAGCGACGTCCTGCTGCTGGCAGCCTCCACCGCACCGCTGGGGCGGGCCATCGCCGAGGGCCTCGCCCTGCCCGGCATCGAACTCCCCCTGCAGCCGCTCGCGCCCACCCGGGAGTTCGGGCCGCCCATGCTCGGCGGCCGCTCCTGGACAGGCCCAGGGAACCGCATCGCCGGACATGGCGTGAACCTGGCCATTGAGCGCGTCTTCTCGGCGGCCGTACCTGATGCGCGGGCGAGGCTCGGGCTGCCGGACCGTCGGGCGCGCGGCACAGGGGCGGGCCGCGTACTGCATGGGTTCAGTTCCCTGGTGGTACCCCGGCCGCGCGACTGGCGGCCGCACCTGGAAGTGGCGGGCTACTGGTGGCCGTACGACGGCGAGGCCCCTCTCCCGTCCGAGCTGCGGGACTTCCTGGACGCGGGCCCGCCGCCGGTCTACGTGGGCCTGGGCAGCGCGACCGTGCCCGACCCCGTGGGGCTGAGCGCCGCGATCACGGGCGCCCTGCGCCGGGCCGGGCTGCGCGGGGTGATCCAGCGCGGCTGGGGCGGTCTGGAGGTGACCGGGGACGACGTCCTGACGATCGACGACGTCCCGCATTCGGCGCTGTTCCCGCGGACGGCCGCCGTGGTCCACCACTGCGGTGCGGGCACCACCGCGGCGGGCCTGCGCGCCGGGGTGCCGGCCGTTCCGGTGCCGGTCCAGTTCGACGAGGGGTTCTGGGCCGCACGCCTGGTCGCGCTCGGCGTGGCGCCCCGGGCCCTGCCGCTGCGGACGTTCACCGCCGAGGCACTGGCGGCGGCCCTGCGGCAGGTGACCGCCGACCCGTCCTACGGCCGTCGCGCCCGGGCTCTTGCCGACGGGCTGCGCGCCGAGGACGGCGTGGGGCCCGTCCTCGATGCGGTGAACAGGCTCGCCTGAATCGGCGTTCAGCTTCGTTCAGCAGGTGTTCAGCGGACGGACCGCATGCTGGAACCGCAGGTCGGACCGCTCGACAGGGCGGGCACCGCACCGCGCGGCACAGGGAGCGGACATGAAGCGCAAGGGCACGTGGATCGTCGCAGGTGTGATCTCGGCCGCGCTCGTCGGCGGCTGCCACGGACTCGCCGTGGCCACCGCGGGCGGCGACGACTCCGAGTCGCCCATCACGGGCAGCGCCCTCGGCAGGGCGAGCGCGGCCGCGCTGGAACACACCGGGGGCGGCAAGGTCACGGACACCGAGGTCGGTGACGAGGACGGGTACTACGAGGTCGAGGTCACGCTCGACCACGGCAAGCGGACCGACGTCCACCTCGACAAGGACTTCAAGGTCATCGGCAGCTCGGCCGACAGCGGCGAGGACGACACGAACGACGACTGACCTCGGCGGTGCCCGCCCCGCCGTCAGGGGCCGGCGAGGCGCGGGTCCGCCGGCTGGAGGATGCCGAGGAGGAGGCGGACGAGTTCGTCGACGACCTCGTCGAGGGTCGCGTCCACCCATCCCGCGCTCCAGTCGTGCAGCAGCCCGTTGACGCTGCCGATGAACGCGGTCACGGCGAGGCGGTAGTCGCGGGGTGCCGCCTCCCCGCGGGCCACGGCGGCCGCCACCTCGGCACAGACGAGGTCGATCCACTGGGCGCGGCGGGCGAGGCGCTGCTCCTCCAGGCGCGGGCTGACGCCGACGATCTCGACGAAGGTGATGCGGATGCGGCGCGGGTCGGCGGTGACGTTGGCGGCGTAGGCGCGGAAGATCGCGGTGGCGCGCTCGGCGAGCGGCAGGTCGGCGGCGTCTGCCGCCACGGCCAGCACCGCCTCCTGCGCCCACCCGTTGACCTGGAGGTGGAGGGCGGCCAGGACGTCCTCCAGGGTGCGGAACTCCTCGTAGAACTGACGGGTCGACAAGCCCGCGGCCTCGCTCAGCGCCGCGACGGTCGTAGCGCGGTAGCCCGGGCTGTCGCCGAAGAGTCGGAGTGCCGCGTCCAGGAAGCGGCGTCGCCGCTCGGCCTGTCGTTCCTCGGCCGACTTGCCGCCGTAGCGACCGGTGGGCGCCTTCAGCCTGCCCGCCACGCTGTCCTCCCGCCACTTCGCCGACTCGACGGCCAATTTTGTCGTGTCCGCGGTCTTGTGGAGAAGGGCACCCCTTCCTTACTTTGCAGTAAGTTGATTCTGAAAGCGCTTGTGTTCAGATCCATCGCGCTGTTCCCGGCATGCCCCACTCATGACGCCCACCTCAGAGGAAGGGAGCAGTCATGCCTGCCATCAGACCCAGGCACCTGTTCTCCGCAGCCGCCGCCCTCGCCCTGACCGTGACCGCCCCCGCGACCGACGCCACCGCAGCCGGCTCCTCCGCCGCCGCGCTGCGGGAGGTGCTGTTCGTCGGCAACAACTGGGACGGCACCGCCGAAGTCATCAAGTCCTCCGGCGACTTCGCGAAGATCGGCCGGGTCGATGTCATCCCCGACAAGGACGAGCGGATGGCGGAGATCAACGCCGATCCGATCAAGTGGATCTACTTCATGGCGATCCGCAACAGCGTCGGCGAGGGCCACGACCAGTTCGTCGACGACATGTACTCCACGCCCGACGGCACGTCGATGGTCGTCTCCCGGCCGAGCTTCGCCGACGTGGTGTCCATCGACCTGACCACGGGTGACCTCAACTGGCGCTTCCCCGTGTCCGGTTACCGCGCCGACCACATGGCGGTCTCCCCCGACGGCAAGCGGGTAGCGGTGTCGGCCTCGACGTCCAACACCGTGCATGTGCTGGACATCGTCACGGGCAAGGAGCTGGGGAAGTTCGCGACCGGCGACAAGCCGCACGAGAACATCTTCACCCAGGACGGCAAGTACATCTACAACATGGCGATCGGCGACGTGAACACGCAGACCGACGCCCCGTGGCTGGACTGGACGAAGGGCGACCGGCGCATCACCGTCGTCGACGCGACGACGTACCAGCAGGTCAAGGTCATCGACATGCGCCAGCGTCTCGACGCGATCGGTCTGAGGGACCACTCGGACGCGGTCCGTCCCGCGGTGTTCTCGCCGGACGAGTCGAAGCTGTACTTCCAGGTGTCGTTCTTCAACGGCTTCTTCGAGTACGACCTGGCCACCGACAAGATCACCCGTACGAAGACGCTGCCGAAGAACCCGGCGACCAGCGACGACCGCACCACTTTCGTCAACGACTCGCGTCACCACGGCCTTTCGATGAGCCCCGACGGCAGCAAGCTGTGCGTGGCGGGCACGATGGACGACTACGCCACCGTCGTCAACCGCACCACCCTCCAGGAGGGCCCGCTGGTCACCGCCTCCAAGCCCTACTGGGCCACGGTCAGCGGTGACGGCAAGTCCTGCGTGATCTCCGAGAGCGGCACCGACCAGGTCACGGCGATCGACTTCGCCACGGGCCGCAAGACGGTGTCGGTCCCGGTCGGCGACCATCCGCAGCGGGTCAGGCTCGCCCACGTACCGGCCAACTGGTCGAGTCCGTCGGCCGGTTGACCGGGCCGTCGGTCAGCCCAGGGCCTTGAGCACAGCGCCCACACCGTCCTCGGTCGCCATCTGCCGCGCGGCGGCCGAGGCGGCACGGGCGTACGTCTGCCGCCGCACGACCTGAGCCAGCGCGTCGGCGAGCCGCTCGGCGGTGAGGGACGCGAAGGGGACGGGTGCGGTGGCCGCGCCGATGGACGCCAGCCGGCCCGCCCAGAACGGCTGGTCCGCCGTCACCGGCACCGGGACCGCGGGCGCTCCGGCCCGCAGGGCTGCCGCCGCGGTGCCCGCCCCGGCGTGATGGACCACCGCGGCCACCCTCGGGAACAGCAGCGCATGCGGTACGTCGCCGATCGTCAGGACGTCGTCGCCGTCGGCCGCGAGTCCGGCGCTGCCCGCCTGGACGAGGCCGCGCAGCCCGGCCCGGCGCAGCGCCTGGACGGCGATCCCGCTCAGCCGCTCGCCGTGACCGGCCGCCATGCTGCCGAAGCCGATGAACACCGGGCGCGCTCCGGCCGCGAGGAAGTCCTCCACTTCTGCGGGCAGCCGCCGGTCCGGCGCAACGTACGGCCACCAGGTGCCGACGACGTCGAGTCCCGCGCGCCAGTCGGTCGGGCGCGGCACCAGCGCCGTGCTGAAACCGTGCAGGACGGGCCAGTTGGTCCGCTCCTGTCGGCGGCGCATTCCGGCGGGTCTCAGCGGTGGCAGGTCGAGACGGGCGCGCAGTTCGGTGACGGCCTCGGTGTAGAGGCGGTCGGCCATGCGCAGCGCGAAGCGGCCGGCGATGCGGTTGCCTGCGCGGCCGAAGGAGCGGACGCCCATGACAGTGGGCGGGAAGTCGCCGGTCGGGGCGGTGGGCTGGAGGTGGGCGCCCATCGTCGGGATGCCCGTGGCCTCGGCGACATGCCAGCCGAGCGGTGCCGTGGTGGCTGACAGAAGGAGCAGATCCGTCCCCTGGTCCACCGCGTCGGCGAATCCCCGGCCGATCTCGGTGACGAACGCGGCGGCCGTGCGCAGGAGTTCCCGTCCGCCCTCGGCTCCGCCCTGGGCCTGCGGGCGCGTGGGCAGACTCCTGAAGCCCAGGCCCGCTTCTCGCGCGAGGGGCGCGAAGGCGTCGGTCGTGGCGAGGGTGACGTCGTGTCCGGCCTCGCGCAGGCCCGCCCCGAGCCCTGTGTACGGCGCGACGTCGCCGCGCGATCCGGCGGCGGCGATCAGGATCCTCATCCGTCCTCCTCACGGTCGGCCCGGCGGGCCGCGTTCCCGTGGACTGCCTTGCGGAGATAGGCGGCGAGGCCCGGCCGCTGCTGCGACGGCGGTACGACGAGCGCGAAGGCGCGCGGGTCGGCGGCGAAGTCGTCCGCGATGCGCCGGTGCATGTCGGGCGGACAGGTGGTGAACCAGCGGGCGATGTGCAGCCGGTGCTCCTCGGCGAGGTCCATGGCCCGCTCGGCGTCGGCGGGCTCCCCCTCGTCGAAGGCCGCGAGCAGCTCCGCACGCCAGGCGGCGGCCTCACCCATGAGCTGCTTCCAGTCCTCCTTGGTGTGGGCGGCGGCGCGCGCCATCGACTCCTTCTGCCCCGCCGAGTCCTGCCACTTGAGCTGTGCCTCGGTGGCATAACTGAGGTCGAAGTCGATCTCGCCGAAGACCTCGAAGCGTTCCTCGGGCGTCAGCTCCACGCCCGTCTGCTGGACCTCGATGGCCTGCTCGGCCACCTCGGCCAGGCGCCGGAGGCGGTCGATCTCCTCCGTCAACCGCCGTACTCGGTCCCGGAGATACTGCAGGGCGTTCGCCTGCGGGTCCTTGAGGATGTCGGCGATCTCGTCGAGGGAGAAGCCGAGTTCGCGGTAGAAGAGGATCTGCTGGAGCCGTGCCAGATCGGCGTCGCCGTACAGCCGGTAACCGGCGCCGCTGCGGCCACTGGGCGAGAGCAGTCCCGCCCGGTCGTAGTGGTGCAGCGTGCGCACGGTCACCCCGGCGAAGGCCGCGACCTGGCCCACGGAGTAGCTCATTCACCTGCCCTTTCGTCGGAGTACAGCGTGCAGCCTGACGTAAGGGGAGGGTCAAACGGCGGTTACTGTCCGGCGCTCCGCGCGGCCCAGGCGGTGAGCTCGGACTTGGCGGCGTTCAGCAGAGCGGCCGAGGGGGCGGTCGCTCCGTTCGTCACCAGCGCGTAGTGCAGGGCCCCGGAGTCGGAGTCGGTCAGCAGCAGTCGGCGGCTTCCCGTACCGCCCGGTTCGGCGGCCACGCCGATCGGGGTCGTCGAGGTGTACGACGGGGGCGCGTACGCCGTGCCCAGGTCGGAGACGACGGTCGTGGAGGCGGTCGGGAAGGACGCCGGGAGGTGCAGTTCGGTCGGTGCCGTGCCGCTGTTCGAGCGCCACAGCAGCAGCCCGTACTGACCCGATCCCACCAGCTGCGCGACGTTCGGCAGCGAGCTGGGCACCGGGTTCCAGGTCAGGGTCGTCGAGCCGTCCCGGGAGCGGTCCTCGTAGGTGAAGGCGACCGTCGTCCCGGAGGTGGCGCTCGGGTAGATCCGGTCGAGCAGCCTGGCGTCCTGCCGCAGTGCCGGGGCTCCCGAGTCGTCGAGGCGTACGGCGGACAGGTCCTCGCCGTTCCAGGCGTCGCCGCCCGTCTGCACCTTGTCCGGGTTGTCGTTCATCAGCTCGTGGTGGCGGCCGTTGTAGATGTCCCACTGCCACTGGGAGCCGGACAGGACGGGACCCGAACCCGCGGGGTCGGACCACCAGTTCGCGCCCTTCACGCGGGAGTCGAGGGCCTGGTACATCGCCTTGTAGACCGTCGGCGCCTTGTCGGAGACGGAGCCGGTGAGCGGGTGGCCGAACTCGCTGACGACGGCCGCCGTCCCGGTGGCCGAGGCCCGGTCGCGTACGGTTCCGAAGTCGCCCGCGTACTGCCCGTCCCCCGCCTTGCCCCACATGAAGACGCCGGAGATGGCCTTCTGGTCGTAGAAGTGGGTGTTGAAGACGTAGCGCGGGCCGAGCGTGCCCGCGTCCAGCAGTCCGCCTTCCTGCTTCTGGAAGTCGAGGTTGGCGTTCCAGAAGAGGTTCGGCTCGACGAAGGCCGGCTTGTCCTGCCAGCCCGCCGCGTCCATACGGGCGCGGAACTTGACGTAGAACGGCCACAGCACGTCCTTCTCCCAGGCCCGGCTGCTCTGGCCCGAGTCGTAGCTGCCCGCGTGCGGCTCGTTCCACGGGTCGAATCCGACGACGCCCGCGAACTGGGCGGCGGTGAGGTTCTGCTTCACGTACGTCATCGTCTTGCGGGCGGTGTCGAGGAAGGCGTCCTGGAGGCCGTACGCGTTGTGCCAGAAGTCGTGCGTCGCCTGCTTCACGGCCTCGTTCGACGTGATGTTCTGGCCCCAGAACGGGCAGATCCCGCAGTACTCGTCCGGGTAGTCGCCGAGGTCGACGGCCCACTTGGGGGCGCCGTCGCCGGTGTACCAGCTGTCCGGGTCGAACAGCCAGCGGGAGTAGAGGTCCTGGTGGAAGTCGGGGTACACGCGGATCCCGGCGTCCAGGAACGCGCGCATCTGGTCGGTGGCCTTCGCCAGGTAGGCGGTGTCCACCTGGCCGCGCACGGGCTCCGCGTAGGCCCAGGAGAGCAGGAAACGCACCGAGTTGCCGCCGCCCAGCGCGCGCAGGGCGGTCGCGGACTTCTTCGCGTCGGCGGTCGACGCGAAGGGCAGGCCGTTGTTCTCCTTGAGTTTCGTCTCGCCGGAGACGTTGTAGCCGCGCAGCACGACCTCGCGGCCGTGGCCGTCGACGAAGCGGCCGTTCTGCACGGTGAGGGGCGTTTCGTCGAACCAGAGGGAGTCGGGAAGGGTGGCGGCGGTGGCGGAAGTGGGGCCCGCCACCGTCAGGGATCCGAAGAGGACGACCAGGACAACCAGCAGACGTGTCCGAATGTTCGGCATTCCACTACCGTCCGGTGATATCAGGACACAGTCAACACCCCTGACTCTTGAGTAAGTTCCGTCTCGGCCAGCTCAGTTGCCCACTCTGCGCGTCAGATTCAACAGGTACTCCTTGCGGTTCAGCGGGTTGAGGTCGGTGCGCCGGCGCTCCGGGACCGTGCCGCGCGGTGCGGGCGCGTAGTGGTCGAAGGCGCTCTCCAGCTCACCCTCGCCGCGCGTCAGCCCCGGCAGGTGCTGCTCCAGTTCGTGCACATGGGCCGCGGGCACCGGGCCCTCCAGCACGCAGGACGCGCCGCGTGTCTCCGTGGTCTGCGGCACCGCGCGCAGCCTCGCGAGCACCGGCAGCAGCGCCGCGAGGGTGTCGGTCGGGGCCTCGATGCGGAAGCGGTGCAGGGGCTCGTGGACCTGGGCGCCCGCCCGGCGCAGGGCCTCGATCAGCACCAGCGGGGTCAGACCGCGGAAGTCGTAGCCGGTGCTGGACATGCTCTTGTCGAAGCCCTGGTGGGCGTGGCTCTGCCGGGGCGAGTAGCCGGAGTGGGTCATGGTGACCGCGCAGTCGGGGATCTGCCAGCCGTGCAGCCCCTGGCCGAGGGTCTCGCGGACGGTGTCCTCGACGGCCTTGAAGAAGGCGTACGGCATGGAGCCCAGCTCCACCTCCAGGCGGAACTCGACGCCGGAGCCGGGCGGCGCGGGGTCGACGCGCAGGCCGACCGTGGCGAGGAACGGGTTCGCGTCCTTCTTGTTGAACTCGACCGCCGCTCCCGAGCCGACCGGCCGCTCGATGCACAGCGGTGTCGTCTCGCGGAAGGTGACGTCGACACCGAACTCGTCGGCGAGGGTGGCCTGAATGACCTCCTTCTGCACCTCGCCGTAGAGGGAGACGAAGGTCTCCTGCCGTACCTCGTCGTGGCGCAGGTCGATCAGCGGGTCCTGCTCGGCGAGCCGGGTGAGAGCGCGGTGCAGGGCGCGCCGGTCGGCGCCGTCGGCCGGGACGACGACCGTTTCGAGGGTGGGCGGGGCGAAGAACTGCCCGTACGCCTTGCGGGGTTCGCCGATCGCGTCGCCGATCCTGATGTCGGCCAGACCCCAGAGCTTGGCGATCCGGCCCGCCGTCACCAGGTCGTCCCGGATGTCCGTGCCCTGGTCGAAGACGCTGATCGCGGTGACCCTGCCCTCGGCGCGGGTGTCACCTTCGGTGCGGGTTGCACCGTCTGTGCGGGCTTCACTGTCGGTGCGGACTTCACCGTCGGTACGGGCGTCACCGAAGGGGATCCGGTCGCGGGTGCGCAGGGTGCCGGAGAACATCCGCGCGTACGCGACCTTCTCCCCCGCCGGTCCCCGCTCCACCTTGAAGACGGTGCCCGAGACCGGCCCGCCGGGGTCACCGCCCGCGGCGGGCAGCAGCTCCCTGATGCCACCGATCAGCGCGTCGACGCCCGCGCCCGTGATGGCGGAGCCGGCGTAGACGGGGTGGACCAGGGCCCGCCGGGTCTGGGCGGCGAGGGCGGCGCGCAGGCGGTCGCCCGAGACCGTGTCCTCGACGTACGCCGTCAGCAGCTCGTCGTCGTGGTCGGCGAGGACGTCGAGGGCCGACGGTGCGAGGGCGGGGACGAAGCGGGCGGCGCGGGTTCCGGCGTCTTCGGCCGTCCCCATCGGCACGACGGCCGCCGTCAGCCGTTCGGAGATCGCTCGCAGGACGGCGTCGTAGCGCGCCCCGCGTCGGTCGATCTTGTTGACGAAGACGAGCGTGGGGATGCGCAGCCGCTGCAGCGTGCGCATCAGGACGCGCGTCTGGGGCTGCACGCCCTCGACGGCGGAGACGACCAGCACGGCCCCGTCGAGCACGCCGAGCACCCGCTCCACCTCGGCGATGAAGTCCGGGTGACCGGGGGTGTCGATGAGGTTGACCGTCACGTCGTCGAGCGCGAAGGAGACGACGGCGGACTTGATGGTGATGCCGCGCTGCCGCTCCAGCGCGAGGGAATCGGTCTGCGTGTTCCCGGCGTCGACGCTGCCGATCTCGTCGATCACGCCGGCCGAGTGCAGCAGGCGCTCGGTCAGGCTGGTCTTACCGGCGTCGACATGGGCGAGGATCCCGAGGTTGAGCAAGTGCACGAAGCGTCATGTCCTTCGATGAGGGGGTCGTTCCTTCCTGGGGGGACATGAACGCAGTGCGCATCGCTGCTCCTTGTGCGTGACGGGACGTGAACCCGTGCAGTGCAGCAGGACCCACCCCGCTCGGGCAATGGATTAACGTTCAACGAACCGTGCCGCAGCGCTCGCCGCCTCCCCGGTGCCGCCATGGCATGACGTACGTCACGCCCGGCCGATGTTTCCCTCTCTCATCCACCCGATCGGCCTCTGCAGGGCAGGGAGCCCGTCTCCTCCTGATCCACTACCTGCGCGACCGCCTCGGTGGCCGCGGCCGAGGGGGACGCCGACCCGGCCGTGGCGACGCTGCTGACGGTGCTGAAGTACCGGGAGGACGCGGAGCGGGCACGGGGGCCGGACTTCACGGCGGTGCTCGCGGCGTGAGGGGCGTGCTCGCCGCCGATGCCGCGTTCCTCGGCTTCGCCCGTGCCTGCGTGCGGCAGGCGTCGACGCGAGCGCGGAGCGGGTGCACGCCTTCCTGTCCGCGGTGGACGTACTGCGGCCGGGGATGCGGGCGGACGTGTACTTGGCGGGGCGGCTGACGCTGTGCGGCGACCGGGACGACCTGGAGCGGTACGACCTGGTGTTCGCGGCGTGCTTCGGCGCCGGGGAGTCCGCCGGACGGCAGGGGGTGTCGGCTTCCGTACCCCGGCTTCGTCGCCGGCGTTGACGCGGCGGTGACGCAGCGGTGACTGGGGCCCGGTCACCATTCCTGGCACCGTCCGGCGGCCCGATGCCGTCGGGTGAGGGGGGGCCGACAGCGCCATGACGACGCAATTCTCCTATCCCGGTGTGTACATCGAGGAGATCGAGAGCCCGGTCCGGCCGATCGCCGGTGCGGAGACGTCGGTGACGGCGTTCGTCGGGCTCACGCTGTACGGGCCGAGGACGCCGACGGCCGTGGAGAGCTGGGCCGACTTCGAGGAACGGTTCGGCGGGCTGTGGACCGGCAGCGAACTGGGCTACGCCGTCTACCAGTTCTTCCTCAACGGCGGCAGCAAGGCGCTCGTCGTCCGCGTCGGCGAGGACGTCAAGTACGCGGAGGCCGATCTGGGCCACGGGGTGAAGCTGAGGGCGAAGCAGCCGGGCAAGGCGGGCGACGGCCTCAAGACGACCGTGACGCACGACGCCAGTGACACCCAGCGCTACACCCTCGCCTTCACCGACGGAACCGTCTCGGAGTCGTACGACGTCTCCGTCGACCCGGCCCTGCGCAGCCGTTGGCCGGACCGCCTGCTCGCGACCTCGCAACTCGTCGAGCTCGCCGCCGACAAGGCCGACCAGCGGCCGGACGCCGTGGCGGACAAGGCGTTCACGCCCGGCACGGACGCCGTCCTGAAGACCGACGCCGTGCTCGGCGGCCTGAAAGCCCTGGCCGAGTCGGATGTCTTCAACCTCCTCGTGATCCCGAACCAGCTGCCGAAGCCCGCGGCCGACCCGGACACCCGCGACAGCTTGTGGGCGCCCGTCGTCGACGCCGCCGTCCTGCTGTGTGAGGAGCGCAGGGCGATGCTGCTGCTGGATCCGCCGTTCGCGTGGGACAGCCCCGCCGGCGCGGCGACCGGCGCGAAGGCCGGACTGCCGGTGGCCGGTGTGGCGGGGCGCAACGCGGCGGTGTACTTCCCGCGGGTCCTGATCTCGGACCCGCTGGGCGGCGCCGACCGCAAGGTCGGCCCCGCCGGCACCGTCGCCGGGGTGATCGCCCGCACCGACACCCGGCGCGGGGTGTGGAAGGCACCGGCGGGCACCGACGACGGAGGGATGCGGGGGGTGCGCTCGCTGCAGTTCCGGCTGACCGACCCGCAGAACGGCACTCTCAACAAACTGGGCGTCAACTGCCTGCGCACCTTCCCGGTCTACGGCAACGTCGTGTGGGGCTCTCGCACCTGCCGAGGCGGTGACGTCCTGAGCGACCCCTGGCGGTACGTCCCGGTGCGGCGGGTGGCGCTGTACATCGAGGAGTCGCTGTTCCAGGGCACCAAGTGGGTGGTGTTCGAGCCCAACGACGAGCCCCTGTGGTCCTCGATCCGGCTCAACGTGGGCGCGTTCATGGACCGCCTCTTCCGCGAGGGCGCCTTCCAGGGGCGGACCGCGAAGGACGCGTACCTCGTGCGCTGCGACGCCGACAACAACCCGCAGGCCGGCATCGACCTCGGCATCGTCACGATCGACGTGGGCTTCCAGCCGCGGAAACCCGCCGAGTTCGTGCACATCCGCATCCAGCAGAAGCGCGACGACGCGCCGGCCCAGGGGAGCTGAGATGGCGCAGTTCACGGTCAATGCCGCCCGCCTGGACCCGTACAAGAACTTCAAGTTCCGGGTGAAGTGGGACAACCGCTATGTCGCCGGAGTCAGCAAGGTCAGCGCCCTCAAGCGCACCACCGAGGTCGTGGAACACCGCGACGGCGGCGACCACTCCAGCGCGCGCAAGTCGCCCGGCCGCACCAAGTACGAGCCGATCACCCTCGAGCGCGGGGTCACCCACGACCCGGAGTTCGAGCTGTGGGCGAACAAAGTGTGGAACTACGCCAACGCCCAGGCCGCGCCCGACCAGCGCAGCCGCGAGGTCGCCCTGGCCGGGTTCCGCAAGGACCTGGTCATCGAGGTCTACAACGAGGCGGGTCAGAAGGTGCTGGCCTACCAGGTGTTCCGCTGCTGGGTGTCGGAGTTCCAGGCGCTGCCGGACCTCGACGCCAATGCCAACGCGGTCGCCATCCAGCATCTGAAGCTGGAGAACGAGGGCTGGGTGCGGGACCTGAGCGTCACCGAACCCGGTGAGCCGAACTTCTGATCTGTGACGTGTGACGGGGAGGGGCTGGTGGCCACATGAGCGCGGTGAGCGCCGCCGAGTTGCTCGACGCTTGGGAGGCGGGCTGGGACCGCGATCCGCTGCGGCGCGGCCTGACCCTGCTGGCCACCGCCCGGCGCACCACGCCGGCCGCCGTCGCGGAGGTGCCCGTGGCCCGCCGGGACCGGGCCCTGCTCGACTTCCGCGCGGCTCTGTTCGGCACGGTGATCGACGCGGTCTCACGCTGTCCCCGCTGTGAGACCGAGGTCGAAGTCGTCTTCGACCAGCGGGAGTTGACTGTGGCGGCCGGGGAGACCCGCGACATGGTGACCGTCCGGGACGGGCACCGGGAGGTGTGCGTCCGTATGCCCACGAGCGCGGACCTGGCCGCCGTACTCGACGCCGGTGTCCCGGCTCCGGAGGAGGCGCTGGTACGGCGGTGCGCTCCCGCCGGGGAACCGGTCCCGTCGGCGGCCCTGGTCGCCGAGACCTGGGTGGCGGCCGATCCGCTGGTCGACCCGCAGGTGGGCGTCGGCTGCCCGGGCTGCGGGACGTCCTGGGAGGAGCCCTTCGACATCGTCGCCTATCTGTGGGCGGAGCTGGACGCCTGGGGCCGGCGGACCCTGCTGGAGGTCCACGAACTGGCGCGGGCGTACGGCTGGACGGAGGCGCAGACGCTGGCGCTGAGCCCGTGGCGGCGGCAGTGCTACCTGGGAATGGCGGGCACGTGAGCGGCCCCTTGGCGCGCCTCGTCGGCCGCAGCCGGTCCCCGGTCGCCGGGCTGCGGCCGCGCCCGGCATCGCGCTACGAACGCCGAGCCCCGGCGGCAGGGCCTCGCCCGCCGGTCCTCGACGCCGGACCGGACGACCGGCACGCTCCCGGCGAGGTCGCGGAACCGGTCCCGGGCGGCGAAATCCCGGTCGCCGACGAGGAGTTCGGCGCAGCGCCGGCATCCCGAGCCGTCGATCCGGTCGCAGCGCCGGCACCGCAAGTCGTCAGCCCGGTCGCCATCCCGAAGGCCGAGCGGCCGACTCACGCCGGTTCCGACGTCGTAGCGGCCGCGGCGCCACGCCCCGAACGGCCCGTCATCAGCGCCCTGGACGCCGAACCGGCTTCGCCCGTCGTACGACAGGATCCGCCTTCGCCCGGGATCGCCGCCGCCGACAGCGACACCGACACCGACCCGGGGCGCCCGGCGACAGATCCCCGCCTGAGCGTCGTACAGGACCCGCCCGAAGACATCACGGTCGCCGCCCGGCTCGACGTCCCGCAGCCCGCCCTCGTCCTCCACCGTGCTCCCTTGCTGCGCGCACCGGAGCCGCCGCCCGCGGTCCCGGCGGCGGAGCCGGAGGTCGTGGTCGAGGTCTCCATCGGACGGCTGGACGTCCGTACACCGCCCGCGCCCACGCCTCCCCGGACCACACCGGTGGCCGTGCAGGCGGACCATGCGAGGGCGCTGGAGAACTATCTGCGCCGGCGTGCGGAGGGGGAGCTGGGATGAGCAACTCCCTCGCCGTCGCGGCCGTGACCCTCACCCTGCGCGCCCGGCTGTTCGCGCGGCTCGGCGGCCCCCGGGTCACCGTCGCCCCGCCGAACAAGGCGCCCGACGCGGCGACCGGTGACCATGTGAACCTCTTTCTGTACCGGGCGGACCTCAACCCGGCCTTCCGCAACGCCGATCCGGCCGGCTGGCAGCCCGGGGAGTCGCCGAAACCCGTGCTTCCGCTGGTGCTGCACTACCTGCTCGCCGTGTACAGCGACGACGAGGCCAAGGCGCACGAACTGCTCGGCGCGGCGATGCTCGCCCTGCACGACGCTCCGATGCTGTCGGGGGACGAGATCCGGGCCGCGACGGCGGCGGCGCTGCCGGGCAGCGATCTGCACCTCCAGCCGGAGCGGGTGAAGATCAGTCAGGAGACGCTGAGCCAGGACGACATCACCAAGATGTGGACGGCGTTCGGCACGCCGTTCCGGATGTCGTCCGCCTACGAGGTGACGGCGGTCCTCATCGACAGCGCCCTGCCCGGCGGCTCGCCGCCGCCCGTGCTGCGCCGGGGCGGCGACGACCGGGGGCCCGGTGTGCGACCCGACACGGGCTCGCCCGCGCTGCTCGGGATCCGCTACCCCGCTCCCAGGCAGGTCGCCGCCGCGCCGGGCGAACGGGTCACGCTGCTGGTGGAGTCCGTGCCGGCGGTCGCGCTGACCGCGCGGTTGCAGCATCTGCGTGTGCGGCAGAGCGTGAGCGTGCCTCTGCCGGCTCCCGGCGCCGGGGCCGCCGAGGTGGCGCTGACGCTGCCCGGCGCGGGGCTGCCCGCAGGGCCGTGGGCGGTGGATCTGGGTCCTGCGGCGGGCGATTCGCCTCGTACCAACGCGCTCGCCCTGGGCGTCGCGCCGGTGGTCACCGCGCTCGCGGCGGGGGCGGCGGGCGGCACGCCGGCGAGGACCGAGGTGACGGTGACGGCCGCGCAGCCGGTGCTGCCCGGGCAGCAGGCCGCGGTGCTGGTCGGGGCGGTGCAGTTGCCCGTGGGGCTGCTGACGGCGGCCGGCCGGTCGGTCGCGGTGACCGCGGTCCTGCCCTCCGGAAAGGCTCGGGTGCGGCTGCGGGTGGACGGCGTGGACAGCGAGATCGTCGACCGGGCGCAGGGCACGTTCCGGACCGGGCCGACGGTGGAGGTGACGATTCCGTGAGCATCGGCGCTCCGGCCGACCTCCGCTGGGAGGAGGCCAACAACCGTTATCTGAAAGCGTCGTTCGCCTGGTTGAAAGCCCGGCTGGAGGCGGTGGCGCGCAGCGCCCCGGAGGACCGGGCGGAGGACGTTGTACGGCGCCGGACACGGCGCAGTCGCCAGCCCGAACTGCTGCCGGCGGCAGCGGACTCGGCGCAGCCGGAGCGGCTGGCCGCCGACCGGCGGGAGGCGGCCAGCCCCGGAGGGTGCGCGCCGCCCGCGCTGGTACAGCTCGCACGGCGGTTCGGGCTGACCGACTTCGAGCGGGACGTGCTCCTGCTGGTGACCGCCCCGGCCGTCGACCCGGGTGTGGGCGCCGCGATCGCCTCCGCGCACGGCGATCCGCGGGCCTCGGCGCCGACGTTCGCGCTGGCGCTGCGGCTGTTCGACGACGCCCGCTGGGACGTCCTGTCCCCGCTGCGGCCGCTGCGGCGCTGGCGGCTGGCCGAGGCCGTACCGGCCCCCGAGCAGCCACTGCTCACAGCCTCGCTGCGGGCGGACGACCGGATCGCCCACCTGATACGGGGCCTCAACCACCTCGACGAGCGGCTCACCACGGTCCTGGAGCCGGTGACCGACCCCGCGGCCGGCCTGGACTCGCCCGCCTCCGTCCGGCGCGCCGAGGACGCGCTGGCGGCGGCCGTGCTCGCCGACACCCCCGACGGCCGGTTCCCCGTCGTCCACCTGACCGGGAGCGACGCGGACAGCGCCGCGCTGGTCGCCGCGCGGGCGCTGGCCCGGCTGGAGCGCGAGGTGTACCGGCTGCGGGCGGGGCTGCTGGTGCGGGGCGGGCCGGATCCGGACACGCTGGCGCTGCTGTGGCATCGCGAGAGCCTGCTGCTGCCGGTGGCGCTGCTGCTGGACGCCACCGACGCCGATCCGGACGAGCCGGGGCTCGCCGACGCCGTACGGCGCCTGCTGTCGCGCACCGGCGGACCCGTCGTGCTGGCCGCCCGTGAGGTGTGGCCGCTGGACGGGCGGTCCTCGGCCGTCGTCGACGTGACCGTGCCGCCCCCGGACGAGCAGCGGGCGCTGTGGGCCACAGCCACCGGTCTGGAGCCGGACGGGGTGCCGGCCGCGCTGGCGGGCCAGTTCCGGCTGGGCCTGCCCGCGCTGCACCGCGTCGCCACCGCCCACCGGCCGGAGCAGGCGGGACTGCCGGCGCAGGAGGGGGCCGGGGACCGGCTGTGGGCCGCCTGCCGGGACACCGCGCGGCCCCGACTGGAGTCGCTGGCGCAGCGCATCGTGCCCCGGGCGCGCTGGGCGGATCTGGTGCTGCCGCAGGACCAGATGGACGTACTGCGGCGGATGGCCGGCCACGTGCGGGACGGCGCGGCTGTGTTCGGGGACTGGGGGTTCGCCGAGCGGACGCACCGCGGGCAGGGCGTGACCGCGCTGTTCTCCGGTCCGAGCGGCACCGGCAAGACGTTCGCCTCCGAGGTGCTCGCCCACGAACTCGGCCTGGACCTCTACCGCGTGGATCTGTCCGCCGTGGTGAGCAAGTACATCGGCGAGACCGAGAAGAACCTGCGCCGGGTCTTCGATGCCGCCGAGTGCGGCGGCTCGCTGCTGCTGTTCGACGAGGCCGACGCGCTGTTCGGCAGGCGCAGCGAGGTGCAGGACAGCCACGACCGCTACGCCAACATCGAGGTGAGCTATCTGCTCCAGCGTATGGAGGCCTACCGGGGCGTCGCCGTGCTGGCCACCAACCTGCGGGCCGCGCTGGATCCGGCGTTCCTGCGGCGGCTGCGGTTCGTGGTGGAGTTCCCGGTGCCGGGTGAGGACGAGCGGCGCCGGCTGTGGGCGGCGGTCTTCCCGGACGCGGTGCCCCTCGCCGACGACCTCGACCTCGGCCCGTTCGCGGAGCTTCCGGCGACCGGCGCGGCCATCCAGGCCATCGCGCTGGGTGCCGCCTTCTCCTCGGCGGCGGCCGGGCGTCCGGTCGACACCGCGATGCTCCTCGCGTCCGCCCGCGCCGAGTTCCGCAAGCTGGACCTGCCGCTGCCCGTGCTCGCCGGGGAGGCGCCATGGGGGTGAGGCGGATCTCCGTGCGCATCGAGCGGGTGGTGATGGACGCGGGGGCGGCGGAGGGCCGCTCGGCGCCGGAGGCGGCCGAGTCGCTCGTCGCCGCGCTGCGGGAGGTACTGCCGGCCCTCGGCGCGGTGCGGGGCGGTGAGCCCGGCGTGGTCGATCGGATGCGGGTGACGGCCCAGGGCAACGGGCTGGACGCGGTCGCCCGGGCAGCGTCGCAGGCGGTCGGGCAGGTGGTGGGGGGCGGTGCCGGAGCGGGCCGTACCGCGAGCAGTGGGCTTGACGCGGTCGCTCGCACGGCATCGCAGGCGGACGGACAGGGGACGGCGCCCGGCGTCGCATCGGACCGCACCCCGGGCAGTGGGCTTGACGCCGTCGCTCACGCAGCACCGCAGGCGGACGGACAGGCGGGCCGTGCCGGAGCGGGCCGTACTGCGGACAGCGGCCTTCACACGATCGCGTCCGCGGCATCGCAAGTGGTGGCGGACGGCCCCGGCCGGTCGCGTGAGCGTCGGGTCGGTCCTGGAGGCGGTGGGCCTCGATGACCTCCTCCTTCCTTCCTGGCACCCCGGCCGTACCCCGCGGAGCGATCGCGCTGCTGGATCCCGCCACGGGCACCGTGCGACGGGTGATCGCCCTGCAGTACAACCCCGACACCGTCACCCGCACCCTCCAACCACAGGGCGTCGGCGCGGAGGCCGGGGAGCGCGGTGAGGCGCTGCGGCTGAAGGGGCCCGCGCAGGAGACGGTGAAGGTGGACGTCGAACTGAACGCCACCGACCAGCTCGAGGACCCGTCCGCCGCGGACGCGGTGGCGCGGCACGGGCTGCTGCCGGTGCTGGCCGCGCTGGAGCTGCTGGTGAACCCGACGGCGCGGGCGCTGCTGGACCAGGACACGGCGGCCCGCTCGGGGGCGTTCGAGATCGCGCCCGTGGAGTCGCCGCTGACGGTCTTCGTCTGGAGCCGGGACCGCGTGGTGCCGGTGCGGATCACGGAGTTCACGGTCACCGAGGAGGCGTTCGACTCCCGGCTGAACCCGATCCGCGCCAAGGTCTCCCTCGGCCTGCGCATCCTCACCGTCGACGACCTGGGCTTCGCCCACCGCGGCGGTGCCCTGTTCCTCGCCCACCAGCGGCGCCGCGAACAGCTCGCGGCACTGCACCGCTCGGTCCCGACGTTCCTCGGTGGAGGCGCCTGATGTTCACTCCCACGAGCCGCTATCACGGCATCGAGGTCGCCCGGTACGAGCCGCCGGACGGCGCGGACCCGGTGCCGTACGTCCGCCGCAGGCTGCTGCCCGACCCGTGCGCCCTGACACCGGCCGGGTTCCACACGGTGGTGGAGGGCGACCGGCTGGACCGGATCGCCGCCGCCGCGTTCGGGGACCCGGAGCTGTTCTGGCGGCTCGCGGACGCCAACCCCGCACTGGACCCGGAGGAGTTGACGGCCCGGCCCGGCCGCCGGCTGCTGATCGCGCTGTCCGCCGCGGCCGCCGGGAGCACGCATGGCTTCTGAACTCCTGCTGGCGCTGCGGCTCGGGCCGGTGCGTGCGGAACCGGTGCCGCGTGAGGTGGCCGACGCGCTGCTGTCGGTCCAGGTCACCGAGGGCGTGGGCCGCTCCGGCGGCTTCCAGCTGCAGTTCGCCGCCGCCAAACGCTCCCCGCTCTTCGCCGAGTTGCTGCCGCGGGGGGCACTGGACCCGCCCGCTCGGATCCAGCTCGTGCTCACCGTGCGCGGCCGGTCGACCGTGCTGATGGACGGCGTCGTCACCCGCCACGAACTCGCCCCCTCCGGCGACCCGGGCCAGGCGAAGCTGACTCTGACCGGCGAGGACGTCTCCCGGATGATGGACGTGGTCGACTTCAGCGGCGTCCAGTACCCGGCCATGCCGCCGGAGGCGCGAGTCGCCGTGATCTGCGCCAAGTACACGGCGTACGGGCTGGTCCCGGTGATCGTGCCGAGCGTGTTCATGGTGGTGCCGGACCCGCTGGTGGAGGTGCCCAGCCACCAGGGCACCGATCTCGCCTACGTCCGGCAGCTCGCCGCGCAGGCCGGCTACCAGTTCTTCGTGGAGCCCGGTCCCGAGCCGGGCGTCAACCTCGCCCACTGGGAGCCGCCGAACCGCCTCGGCCTGCCGCAGGAGCCGCTGCTGGTGAACTCCGACGCGGCGAGCAACGTCGACAGCCTGTCCTTCTCCTTCGACGGCTTCTCCGCCACCCAGTACGTCGTGCTGGTCCAGGACCCGCGGACCAGGTTCCCGGTGCCGGTGCCCGTTCCGGACGTCACCCCGCTGTCCCCGCCCATGGGCCGGCGCAAGCCACTGCCGCTGAGGACCGAACCGATCCGCGGCCTCGCGAAGTACACCCCGCAGCAGGCCGCGGGCGTGGCCCTGGCCCGGGCCGCCGACAGCTACGAGGTGATCTCGGGCCAGGGCAGCCTCGACGTCCTGCGCTACGGCCGCCCGCTGCGGGCCCGGCGGCCCGTGCCGGTGCACGGAGCGGGCGAGGCGTACGACGGGACGTACTACGTCAAGAGCGTCACGCACTCGATCAGACGCGGTGCGTACACCCAGCAGTTCACCCTGACCCGCAATGCCTTCGGACCGCTGTGACGCGGAGGGAACCTGCCATGACCGGCATGAACGACATCGGCCGCGGGGAGTCCCCGGGCTTTCTCACCCCGGCCCAGCGCGCGGACGCCGAGCCGCCGGGCGCGCGGCGCTTCTACGGCAAGTACCGGGGTTCGGTGGAGAAGAACGCCGATCCGCTGGGCATGGGCCGGCTGCTGGTGAGTGTGCCGGATGTGTTCGGGCAGTCTCTGAGCAGTTGGGCGATGCCGTGCGTACCGCTCGCCGGGTTCCAGTCGGGGGTGTTCGTCGTGCCACCCCAACGGGCGGGCGTGTGGGTGGAGTTCGAGGGCGGCAACCCCGATCACCCCATCTGGACCGGCTTCTTCTGGGGTCGCTCGGAGACCCCGGCCACGGCCGGCACGCTGGCCCCCGGCTCGCCCGCCTTCGTGGCGGAGAGCGCGGGCAGGCGCAAGGTCGTCGTCAGCGACACACCCGTCGCCCCCATGAACGGTGGCGGGGTGCTGCTCCAGGTGCCGGGCGCGTCGATCACCGTGGACAGCGGGGGCGTGACCATCAAGGCGGCGAAGATCAACCTGGTCGGCCATGTGGACATCAACAACGGCGCGCTCGTCGTGACGACGGCGTGAGGAGGCCTGCCATGCCGGGGTTCGCCCTCACCACGGCCGCCGCGCTCACCTGCGCGCACCAGGGGCAGGTCACGCTGAATCCCGGGCAGCGACAGGTGCTGGCCGGGGGCGCTCCGGTGCTGACGACGGCCGATCCGAACGCCGTCACCCCCTGCGCGCTGTCCTCGTCCCAGACCCCGTGTGTGAAGGTCGATTTCACCGTGGCCGCCTCCTCGCGGGTCTTCGTGCACCGCCGGCCGCTCGTGGTTCAGCCCACGGGCCCCGGCTCGGGCGTCTGCCAGTCCGCCGCCCAGGTGCCGCAGGGGCCGCCCGTCGTGTCGACGGTCCAGCAGCGGGTGGTGGCCAAGTGAGCCGCCATCTGGACTTCCCCTTCCGCATCGACGCGCGGGGCCGCTCGGCCGGCACCACCGACGAGGACCATGTGCGCGACCTGATCGAGCAGGTGCTGTTCACCGTGCCGGGCGAGCGCGTCAACCGGCCCGACTTCGGCTCCGGCGTCCTGCAACTCGTCTTCGCACCGGGCGGCCAGGAGCTGGCCGGCGCGGTGGAGTACTCCCTCCAGGGCGCGCTCCAGCGCTGGCTGGCCGACCTGATCCAGGTGGAGCGGGTCGAGGTGGCGAGCGAGGAGGCGGAGCTGCGGGTCACCGTCCGGTATGTGCTGCTCTCCACCGGGGAGCCGGGCACGGCGGTACTGGAACAGGGGGCCGGGCCATGACCGACATGTGTCTGCCCGGCGAGCGGGCCGACCGCACCCGGGAGGCCGGGCTCGACGCGGTCGTCGCCGTGGACGTGGACCGCGCCGGGCGCACCTTGCGTGTGCTGCTGCTCGGGGCGGCACCGGATCCGCTGCCCGGCGTCGAGTGCGTACGGATCGACGGGCCGGGGCCTGCGGTCCGTGCGGTGGCCGTACGGCTGGAAGGGGCTCCGCCGCCGACGCGGCAGGCCACGCTGCTCGTCACGCTGGACCGGCTCGGCGACGGCTCCCCGTACACGCTCCGGCTGGTCGACCCGGACCGGCCGGACGCGCCCCTGCCCGGCTTCGATCCCCGGCACAGCGGCGCCGAGTTCACCTTCGCCTGCGCGACGGAGTCCGACTGCGCGCCCGTCACCGACGGTCCGGTCCCGGCGGGCCCTGCGCCCGCCCTCGACCACCTGGCCAAGGACTACGCGAGCTTCCGCCGCCTGATCCTCGACCGGCTCGCCCTCATCTCGCCGGAGTGGGCCGACCGGGAGGTCCCGGACCTCGGGGTCACTCTGGTCGAGCTCCTGGCCTACGTCGGTGACCGGCTGTCCTACCGGCAGGACGCGGTGGCCACCGAGGCGTATCTGCACACGGCACGGCTGCGCACCTCGGTCCGACGCCATCTGCGGCTGGTCGACCACCGTCTGCACGACGGCTGCAACGCCCGCACCTGGGTGCATCTGGAGGTCGAGGAGCGCGCGGTGCTGCGCGCCGGGACGTACTGGTTCGCCACCGCCCTGCGCGGGCGCGGCCCGCTCGTCCCGGCGGCCGAACTCCGGGGCTCCGCAGCCGACTTCGAGCGGTACGAGCCCATGGTCCCGGGCGATCTGACCCTGCGCCCGGCGCACAACCGGATCCGGCTGTGGACCTGGGACGGCGAGGAGTGCTGTCTGCCCGCCGGGGCGACGTCCGCGACCCTGATCGACCCCGGGGACCTGGCCTGCGGCGACGTGCTGATCCTGGAGGAGGTGCGCGGACCGGTCACCGGCGCGCCCGGCGACGCCGACCCGCGTCACCGGCAGGCGGTGCGGCTCACGGCCGTGGAGGAAACCACGGACCCGGTGCGCGAGCAGCGGCTGCTGCGGGTGGCGTGGTCGGACGAGGACGCGCTCGCCTTCCCGCTGTGCCTGGCCGCCGTCGGCGGTGACGGGTGTCTGATCGAGGACGTGAGCGTGGCCCGCGGGAACGTCGTGCTGGTCGACCACGGCAGCAGCGGCACAGCGCCGGTACGGCTCACCGCTCCCGCCGACGCGCCCGTACGGTGGCTGCCCCACCTGACCTCCGAGCCGCTCACCCGGCGCTCGCCCCACCCCGCCCCGGCGCGTACCGCCGCCGCGCAGGCGCGGACGCTGGAGGCGATCCCGGCACGGGCGGCCGCAGCCGTCGCGGACATGCGGCGGCGCGTCACGGCGGGCGAGGCACTCACCGCGGACGATCTCTCGCTGGCCCGCACGCTGTGGGGCGAACGGCAGGTTGCGGAGGCGGACTTGCCCAACCCTGCCGGGCAGAGCGCGGCGCTGACGCTGCTGCGCTCCCGCTCCGCCGCCCTGCTGGCACGCCGCACCGCGCGGCTGGCCCGGCTCGCCGCGCGCGCCCGCCTCGGCACGCCGCTCGACGCCGACGCGGCCGCCGAGGTGACGGCGGGCTGGGGACCGGTCCTCGCCGCAGGGCTCGACCCGACCGACCCCCGAGCCGCCGGGCCCGCTTCGGCCGCGCTCACCCAGGACCCGCGGGATGCGCTGCCGCAGCTGACACCGACGTCGGTCGGCGAGCGCTGGGCGGTGCGCGCCGATCTGCTCGACAGCGGCGGCGACGATCCGCATGTCGTGGTCGAGGCCGAGGAGGACGGAACCGCCCGACTGCGGTTCGGTGACGGGACGTTGGGGCGGGCGGTGACGGGCGGGCAGGAGTTCGTGGCGGCGGTGCGCGTGGGCAACGGGCCCGCGGGCAACGCCGGGCCGGAGACAGTGCTGCACCTGGTGGTCACCGCGCCGACCGACGCCCGCATCATCGCCGTACGCAATCCGCTGCCCGCCGTGGGCGGCACCGCGCCCGAATCCGTCGCCGACGCACGGCGGTTGGGCCCCACGCAGTACCGGCACCGGCTGGTGCGCGCGGTCACCGCGGACGACTACAGCGCCTTGGCCGGGGAGGTGTCCGGTGTGCAGCGGGCCGCCACCGACCTCGCCTGGAACGGCAGTTGGTACGAGGCGGACGTCGCGGTCGCCGCCCTCGGCCGCACGGAACCCGCTGCCGTACTGCTGGACGCCGTGCACGACCGGCTCCAAGGCGTCCGGCGTATCGGGCACGACCTGCGGGTGGACGCGCCGCGCACGGTCGCGGTGGAGGTGCGGCTGCTGCTGTGCCTGGCTCCGGACGCGCGACGGGCGGCGGTGGAGCGGGCGGTGGGCGCTCGGATCACCAGGGGGCTGCTCCATCCGGACCGGCTGACCTTCGGCAGCGACCTCTGCACCGGGCGGCTGGTCGCCGAGGCGATGGCGGTGCCGGGGGTGGTGTCGGCGACGGTGGAGCGGCTGCGCCGTGCGGGGGCCGCCGTACCGCTCGTGCCAAAGGACGGGGTGCTGGCCTTCGGGCCGCTGGAGATCCCGTGGGGCGCCCTGGATCTGGACGTGGTGGGGGGACGGTGACCTGCATGTGCGCCACAGGCGACTGCCGCTGCACGGCCGAGGCGGCGACTCCGCTGCCGACGGACAACCCACCCGGCGCGGCGGCGCTGCGCGCCCGGGTCGGCACGCACGCCGCCTTCCTCGCGGCGATGACCCGGGAGCTGGCCGGCTCCCCGCTCACCACGCGGGACCCCGCCGACCCGGCCCTCGCGCTGCTGGACGCGTGGGCCTGCGTCGGCGACGTCCTGACCTTCTACCAGGAGCGCATCGCCGACGAGGGCTACCTGGGCACCGCCACCGAACGCCGGTCCCTGGTCGAGCTGGGCCGCCTCGTCGGGTACCGGCCGCGGCCGGGCCTGGCGGCCGACGGCTGGCTCGCGTACACGCTGGAGCCCGACCCGGCCGATGTGGAGATGAGGGTGCCGGCGGGCTCGCAGGTGCAGAGCGTGCCGGATCCGGGGCAGCGGCCGGTGGTGTTCGAGACGGCCGCAGACCTGGTGGCACGGCCGTCCTGGGGGGTGCTTCGGGTGCGGACGCGGCGGCCCTCGCCGATGACGCGGATGTGCGCGCGCGGACTGCGGCGGGTGCACCTCGACGGCGTGAGCACGGGCGTCGCGCCGGGCGACCGGCTGCTGTTCCACTTCGCCGGGAAGGAACCGGTACTCAGGATCGTGCAGTCCGTCCGCACCGACCCCGTGACCGTGACGACCGCGGTCGACCTGGTGACGATCGCCGAGGACTACGAGGCGGAGTGCAGGGACGAGGCCGGCAAGACGGAGCTTCCGGTCTTCGAACGGCTCGACGTGCTGCGTGTCAGGACGGCACCCTTCGGCGCCGCCACTCCCCTGCCTCCGCGGGTCGACGTCGAGGCCCAACCGGACTGGCCCTTGGACCCCGACCTGTACGACGTGGACGGCCAGGAGCGACGGCTGCTCCCGCTGGACGGGGACCATCCGCGGATCCTCGCCGGCAGTTGGATCGTCGTCGACCGGCCCGCGGGCGACCCGGAACTCCACCAGGTGCAGGCCGTGCGGAGCAGTGGCCTCGCGTACTACGGCATCTCCGCGCGCTCCACCCTGCTCACTCTCGCGAAGGAGTGGTTCCCCGTCGGGGCCACCAGCCTCAGGGACCACCGCCCCTACACGGTCCACGCCCAGCCCGAGCCCCTCACCCTCGCCCCCGAGCCGTTCACCGACCCCGTCCAGGGCGCCTCCGTGGACCTGGACCGCGTGATCACCGACCTGCCTCCGTCCCGTACGGTCCTGATCACGGGAACGCCGGACGACGGCACCACGCCCACCGGCGAGGTGGCGCGGGTCCGGGCCGTGCACACGGTCACCGACCCCCACCGTCCGGGCGCGACCCCGTACACCGTCCTCGAACTGGCCGCCGCTCTCCGCACCGCCTACCGCCGCGACACGGTGACCGTCTGGGGCAATGTCGTACGCGCCACGCACGGCGAGACCAGGGAGGAGACGGCGCTCGGCAGTGGCGACGCGTCCCGGCCGGGCCAGACCTTCCCCCTCGCCGCGCATCCGCTCACGTACACAGCGGCGCCGGACGCGGACGGCGAGCAGGCCGAACTGACCGTCAGGGTCGCCGAGTCGGCCTGGCACGAGACGGCCGAGATCGCGCGGAGCGGACCGGCCGACCACGCCTATGAACTCCGTACCGACGACACCGGCCGGGCCACCGTCACCTTCGGCGACGGCCGCCGCGCCGCCCGCCTGCCCTCCGGCACGGCGAACGTCGCCGCCCGCTACCGGGTCGGACTCGGCCGGGACGGCAATCTGCGGGCCGGACAGCTGAGCCAGTTGCGCACCAAGCCCCTCGGCATCAGCGCCGTGACCAACCCGCTGAGCACCGGCGGCGGCACGGACGCCGACACGGACGCCGCGCTCCGCGCCCGGGCCCCGCTGCCGACGCTGGCCATGGACCGCCTCGTCGGCCTGCGGGACTACGCCGACTTCACGGTGGCCCGCGCCGGCATCGGAAAGGCGGCGGCCACCCGGCTGGCCGTCGGCGGCCGTGAGGTCGTGCACGTCACGGTGGCCGGAGTAGAGGACGCCGTCATCGGCCCGGACGACACGGTGCTCACCTCTCTTCTCACCGCGTTCCGCCGCTACGGCGACGCGGGCGTCCCGGCCGTCGTGGCACCCCGTATCCGCTGGACCCTCGTCGTCGAGGCCCGCGTCGGCATCGAGGCCGACCGCTCCCCCACGCTGATGGAGCCGCGCCTGCGGACGCGGCTGGAGCGTGTCTTCGGCTTCGCGGCACGGGAGTTGGGGCAGAGCGCGTACCTGGCGGAGGCCGTGGCCGCGCTGCAGGGCGTGCCGGGTGTCGTCTTCGTGGACGTGCGGAGGTTCGGCGCGACGCGGACGGGCACCGTGGAGGAGGTCACGGGCGTCGCACAGCGCGTTCCGGCGCTGCCCGCGCGCGTCAAGAACGACCGGATGCACCCGGCTGACCTCGTGATCGCAGCCCCGGAACTGTCCCGTTCGATCGTCCTGAATCCGGAGGTGGCGCGATGAGCACCCCACCCGTGGACCGCCTGTACGACCTGCTCCCCGCCGTCCACCGGATGCGCGACGAGGAACAGGGCTTCCCGCTGCGGGCGTTGCTGCGCATCGTCGAGGGGCAGGTCCGGGTGATCGAGGAGGATCTCGACGCCTGGTACGCCAACTGGTTCATCGAGACGTGCGAGGACTGGGTGGTGCCGTACATAGGCGCCCTGGTCGGCACTCGCCCGCCGCCGCCCGGCAGTTCGCCCGGAGCCGTCCGCGCGCTGTCCCCGCGCCGTGCCGTGGCGGACGCCGTGGCGAACCGGCGGCGCAAGGGCGGCGCGGCGGCGCTGGAGGCGGTCGCTGTCGACGGTGCCGGCTGGCCGGCGCGGGTGGTCGAGCTGTACCGGCACCTGGTGCGCGCGCAACACGTACGGCACGTACGCCCGGACCGTCCCGCCACGCTCGCCGTACGGGACACGCTCGCCTGCGCCCGGCTCGGCGACCCCTTCGACGAGGCGCCGCACCTGGTCGACGTACGCCGCCCGAACAGCACGACGACCCGCGGACTGCACAACATCCCGAGCCTCGCGCTGTTCGTGTGGCGACTGCGGGCGTTCCCGGTTACTGCGGCGCCGGCCTTCTGCATCGACCAGCGCTACAGCCGCTACCTGGTCAACGTCCTGGGCATCGACACCCAGTTGTTCACCCCGCCCGCGCAGGCCGGCGTGCCGCAGCCGCTGGGGCGGGAGGAGTTCGCGGACGCGGTCACCGAGTACTACGGTCCCGGCAAGAGCCTCCAGATCTGGCGGGACGCCCCCGACACCCCCGTACCGCCGGAGCGGATCGTCGTGGCGGACCTCACAGCCTGGCGCTACCGGCCGCGCCCCGGCCAGGTCGCGGTCGATCCGGTGCTCGGCCGGATCGCGTTCCCGGCGGACGAGGCGCCGGAGGACGGTGTGTGGGTCAGCTGGCACTACGGCTTCGCCGACGCGATGGGCGGCGGGGCGTATCCGCGCCCGGTGAGCCCGGCGGGCGAGCGCCGGGTGTACGCGGTGGGCGGCGCGGACGGCCTCGGCTCGATCACGGCCGCGCTGGAGCGGTGGCGGGCGGACAAAGCCGCGGACCCGTCCCCGCACTCCCTGCACCGGGCGCTGATCGAGATCCGCGACTCGGCCGACTACACGGAGGCGCTGCGGATCGACCTCGACGAGGACGACCGCCTGGAGCTGCGCGCCGCGCCCGGCGTACGCCCGGTCATCCGCCTCCTCAACCGGAAGGCCAACCGCTTCGACGCGCTCACCGTCCGAGCGACGGCGAAGCGGCCGCCGCCCGGCACCGTGGTCGACTGCCCGCCGCCGGCCGCGCGCCGCCCGCGTCTCGTCCTGGACGGCCTGGTGGTGAGCGGCCGCAGTCTCGACGTCGTCGGCCAGATCGGTGAAGTAGTGGTAAGACACTGCACGTTGGTCCCGGGCTGGGAGCTGGACCACGACTGCCGGCCGCGCTGGGGCGCCGAGCCGTCCGTCGAACTACGGCGTACGACGGCCAGGCTGCGCGTCGAGCGATCGGTGATCGGCACGATCGTGGTGGACCAGGACGAGACGAAGGGCAACCCGCTGGACATCGGGATCGAGGACTCGATCGTCGACGCGACGGCGGACGACCTGCCGGCGGTCACGGCCCCCGAGGACAGCTTCGCGCATGCGGCGCTGAGGTTGCGCCGCTGCACGGTGCTGGGTGAAGTACGCGTGCAGACCCTCCCCCTCGGCGAGGACAGCATCATCACCGGCTGCCTGCGCACGGTGCGTCGGGACACGGGATGCCTGAGGTACTCATACGCACCGGAGAGCCACTCGGGCCCGCCCCGCCACCAATGCGCGGCCATCCGCCCCCTGTTCACGAGCACCCGTTACGGCCATCCGGCCTACGCCCAACTGCACGCCGCCTGCGACCCGTCGATCTCGGCGGGTGCGGAAGACGGCTCGGAGATGGGCGCCTTCCACGACCTCTACCAGCCCCAACGCCTCAGCAACCTGCGCGACTTGCTCGCCGAGTACGTGCCGCTGGGCGTAGAGGCAGCCGTCATCACCGCCACCTAGGGGGACGCCGTGCACGGAGACTTCTCGAACATCACCTTCTCGCCGGACCGCGGCTACTCGACGGTGTTCGCACTACAGGGCCGGGTAGGCCTGGACGCCAACCGCAACGAGCAGACGGCCATTCTGCTGCACTACCTGCGCACGGCGATGACCGACCTGGTGGGCCCGAGCGCCGGCCCCGCCGGCCACCTGGGCTTCGAGATCTCCGACATCGGCACCGGCGGCTTCTCGATCGGCCCGGGCCGCTATTACGTCAACGGCATCCTCGTGGAGAACCCGGCCAAGGTCACGTACGCCGAACAACCGTACGCCTACATCGACTTCGACGGTGACGACAAGCTGCCCACGGGCAGTTACGTCGTCTACCTCAAGGTCTGGGAACGCCACGTGACGGAGATCGAGGACCCCTCCCTCCACGAACCGGCGCTGGGCCTGCACCACCCGGACTCGGCGAGCCGCGCCCAGGTGGTGTGGCAGGTCCGCGCGCTCCCCCTGAAGAGGGGCCAGGACGCCCTGACCCGCCTCGCCGCCGAGACGACACCGGACCGGGGCACCGGCATCCTCGACGTCCGCACCAACCGCGACGACGGCACGGCGGACGCCCCCTGCACGGCGGCACCCGACGCCTCGTACACCGGCGAGAACCAGCTCTACCGCGTGGAGATCCGCCGGGGCGGCACGGCGGCGGACGGCGCGACGTTCGTGTGGTCCCGGGACAACGGCTCGGTGATCCACCCGATCAGCCGGATCGACGGCACGAAGGTGAAGCTGACGTCTCCGCCCCGGGACCGGCACATGGCACTGGAGCCGGGTCAGTGGGTGGAGGTGGTCGACGACGGGGTCTGCCTGCGCCGCGAACTCGGCCTGCCGGCCGGGGCGGCTCCCCTCCACCGCATCACGGACGTGGACCCCGAAACCCTGACGATCACCCTGGCCACGGTCCCTGCCCCTCTCCCCTCCCTCGACCGCCACCCCTACCTGCGCCGCTGGGACCACACCGACGCCGAGTCCGACGGCGCCCTCCCGGTAACCGAGGGCACCTGGATCCCACTGGAACACGGCGTCGAAGTCCACTTCCACAAGGCGGCGGAGAGGGGCCCCGCCCACGAGTACCGCACCGGCGACTACTGGACGTTCGCGGCCCGCCGAACGCTCGGCGACGTCATCTGGCCGTATCGCGACGGCAGTCCTCCGCATGGGGTGGAGTATCACGTGGCGCCGTTGGCGGTGGTGGCGCGGGACAAGCTGACGGGCTTGCGCACCTCGTTCGCGGTGCCACTCTCTCCGGGGACGTGAGGAGCATGCCCGAACACCCCCGCCTGCACGGGCTGCGCATGACACATGCGCAAGATCCTGTGGAGCAGCAAGCGGCAGGATTCGCCAGCGGTGACCGGATCCGAGGGGCCCACGTATCCGGCGGCAGGCCGTTGCGGCGGGATGAGCGGCAGGCGGTGCGTGAGGGGACGTACGACGCGGGACAGCCGCTGAGCCCCGCCCTGCGTTCCCGATTCGAGGAACCACTTGGGCTGGACCTCGGTGACATCCGCGTACACAGCGGCGATTCGGCCGCGGTTTCGGCAGCGGTGCTCGGCGCCTCCGCCTATGCGGTGGGCCCGCACATCGTCTTCGGCCGGGGCCGGTTCGAACCATGGAACGCACGCGGGCTCCGCCTTCTCGCCCATGAACTGGCCCACACAGCCCAGCAATCCGCGATGGGCCAGCCGGCAGTGGCGCGGGAAGTGGACACGGCCTCCCCTGGTCCGGCCGATCAGGCGTCGCAGCCGGCGGATCCGGACGCAGAGGTGTCGCTCGGTCCACTCGACGACCGACTTGTCGGACTGGCCGCAGAGCAGACGCTGGGCGAGACGGAATGGACGCTTCTCAGGGAGTTCATGCGCGGCATGTGGGGCGGCATCCAGTCAGCCCCGCCAGAGCAATGGCAACGCATTCAGAGTAAGTGGGAGAGCTTCGGGCCCGGCAACGCGGGACGCTACGCGGCAGGATACGGCCTCGGTCTGGTCGAGGGCCTGTGGATCTCGGTCAAAGGCCTCTTCGAAGCCGTGCTCACACTCGTCAAACTCCCCTACGACGTCAACCGGTTCCTCATCGAAAGGGTCCCGGCACTGGCCGCGAAATACGGTCCGCGGATCGCACAGTTCCTCGCGGAGGGCGATGCCGAGCAGACACGCCTGGCGAAGATGCTGGACGCATTTCTGCGCAACCCCCTCGAATCCGTCCGACAGTTGCAGGCCTTGATCGAGTCGGTCAAGGGAATGGCTCTGGCACAGGTTCGAGCCCTCGGTCGCAGCGCGGCCAACCGACTCCTGGCCTTCGTCGAGGAACCCTGGTTCGAGTACGGCCGGGACATCGGCAAGGTTGTCGGCCAGATCTTGTTCGAGGTCGTCCTCGCTCTCGCATCCGACTTCATCGCCAACATCGTCAAGGAAGCCCTCGCCGTCGCCGCGCGCCTGGGGACCCGCATTCTGGCCGGTACCGTCGAACTGCTCCGCAGCATCGGCCGCCTGCTCGGCCAGTGTCTCGACCTGCTCGAAGGGCTGGGCCGTCGCGCGGTCGGCGAACTGAACGAAGCGATCGCAGGCAGCAAGAACTTCCTGGCCCGTCTGGCGAAACTCTTCGACGAACTGGCACAGGAAGGCGCCCTCGCGGACACCGGCCTGGGCGCCGGCCTCCGCGTCCCGGAAACGAAGGCGGCGACAGTTCTCGAATCCAGGGCTGCCCGGCCTGGATCGGCCTCGTCTGTGACCGCGGCGGATTTGAGGCCACCTAAGGTGCATCCGTCGAAGGCTCAGGCGAAATCCCGAGCCGCAGAAGCACGGCCCGAACTCGATGAGCGTCAGAGGGAAATTTTGGAGGAGTTCGCCGAGCGTCAGCGGGGGGCGAGAGCGGAAGGGACGCTGAAGTCGGAAGCAGCAGAAGGTCACGGTCGGCGTGAGACGGCGCGTCCCGGGCGCTCGGTTCCCGCACAGCTGGAGCGCGGGCAACTCTCTCACGAATATGCAGAACTTCTGATTCCCGAAAGTCAGTTGCCCCGCGGCCTGGCCCGCGAGGTGACCGCGAGGCTGCCCGGCGGCACCGTCAGGCTCGATCGGGTCGACTTCTCGCGGGGTGTCTACTACGAGATCAAACCCTCGGGGGAGCGGGCCCTGGCGATGGGGAAAGAACAAATAGCGCGCTACGCCGAGTACATGAACACCGAGTTTCCGCTCCCCGGGGGAAAGAGCTGGATCGGGGTCGTCGTGCAATACGAAAAGGGGGCAGCCGTAGGCATGTTCGGCATCTGAGCCGTGAACTCAGGGCCGCTGTGGCTCGCACACCGCCAGCCAGTCCCGCACCGACGCCAGCACCGCGTCCGCACCTGCCACAACCGTGGACTCCCCCGGTGCTCGTACGTCCGTGACCCGGGTGACGCGAGCGCGCAAGGTGGGGGTGCAGGGTTCGAGCCACACTGTGATCAGCAAGATGGCGGTGAGAGTCTCCGGGGTGTCGCTCATGTCCGTCCGCTCGTCGGAGGGTCCCGTGGGCCGGCTCCCACACCATGGCACATTCCTGTCACATGGCCGTCAGTCGCAGGTCAACGCGCACGCCGGGAGCATCGAAGTGAAATCCGAGGAAGGAGCAATCCCGAGCTCGGTACGCAGCAGGTCCCGGAACGCCCCGTAGTGCCGCACCGCCTCCCCCACATTCTGCTCGGCCAAATGCACGGCGACCACCGCCCGATGCGCACTCTCCCGCAGCGGCTCGATACGCACGCTCTCCAAGGCGGCCTCAAGGGCCAGAGCATGCCGACCCTCTTCCAGGAGCCGGTAGGCCAGAGCATCCAGGGCATGGAGCCGGAGCTGGCGCAGGCGTTCGCGTTCGAAGAGGAGCCAGTCGTCGTCCCAGCCGGGGAGGAGGTCGCCTGCGAAGAGGAGGTTGGGGACCGGGTCGAGGGACGGCCCGCCGACCACGTGCAGGGCCGAGTCCATCAGGGTCCGGGCGTCCACCGTCACGCCTTCCGCCAGTGCCAGTGTGTCCCCCTCGCTGCACACCAGCGGCTCCCGTCCCCTGTTCAGCCGCCACAAGGCCGTACGGAGGCTCCCGTGGGCCCGTTCCTCCGTGACGTCGGGCCACAGGGTGCCCGCGACGACCGTTCGGGTGCCGTGCCGGCGCAGGCCGAGGTAGGCGAGGAGGCGTTGGGCCGCGATTCCGACGTCCACGGCGGTCGGGCCGTATGTCAGAGCGAAGCGGCCCAGTAGGGACAGACTGAGGACGGGTATGTCGGCGGTGCTGACGGTGCCCATGACGCCTCCCCCGGCGCGTCCTGCGGATCCCCTGATGCAACTGCACGGCGGCGCCCGAGCGCATCAGGGAACTCCCCATATCTGTACGGCCCTTCACGAAGCTCCGAAGCCGGACAAGGATGCTCAATCACCCACGCCGATCACCCCGGCACGGGCACTCTGGGGGCAGTGGGGGCGCGGTGTGGGGCTTCGGGGGGCGTCATGGACGAGACGACGGTCACGGCGGTGTGCAAGCCCATCGGGCGAGAGCGTGAACGTACCCTGATCGACGGCCTGTTGAGCGGCCTCGACGACCGTGGCGGCGCCCTGCTGCTCAGCGGAGACCCCGGAATCGGGAAGAGCACGCTCCTGCGCTACGCGGCCGACCGCTGCCGTACCACCGTCCTGCGCGCCTCCGGCGTGGAGTCCGAGGCCGTGCTCCCCTACTCCCTCCTCGCCGACCTCCTCCTTCCCCTGCGCCCGCACTTCGCCGGACTCCCGACCGGGCAGCGGCGGGCCGTGGAGGGCTGCCTGGCGATCTCCGACCGCGGCGAGCCGAATCCGTACGCCGTGTGCGCGGGCGCGCTCGGGGTGCTCGCCGCCGCCGGAGAGCAACGGCCGCTGCTGCTCGTCGTGGACGATCTGCACTGGGCGGATCCCTCCTCGCGGCAGGTGCTCCAGTTCATGGCGCGCCGGTTGACCACCGAGCGGGTGGCGCTGGTGATGGCCGTACGGTCCGGGGGCGAGGACGAAGGGGCCTGGGAGAGCGTGCCGCGCGCGGCGCTGGGACCACTCGCCGACGACGACTGCTGGGCGCTGCTGCGGCGGCACGGGCTCGACCGGGCAGACGCAGCGGCAGGGCGGCTGGTCCGGCTGTCGTTGGGGAATCCGCTGGTGCTCGTGGAGTACGCGGCGGCTCTCGCCCGGGCAGGCTCCGCGGGAGCAGAGCCGTGGGAGGCGCCCGGACCGTTGGTGGAGCGGGCCTGGAGCGGACAGCTGCGCGCTCTGCCCCGCCGTACGCGCGAGGCACTGGTGTATGTCGCCGCCTCCCGCACCCCCGACCTCTCCCTGCTGGCAAGGGCGTTGGAGCTGGACGCGCTGGATGCCGCCGAGGAGGCCGGGCTCGTACGGATGCGCGACGGGGTCTGTGAGCTCCGGCATCCCGTCCTGCGGCCGGTGGTGCTCGGCCAGTGCTCCACCGCCCGCCGGCTCGCCGTCTACCGGCACCTGGCCGCGCTGTCGTCCGGCGAGCTGCAGACCTGGTATCTGGCCGCCGCCGCACCCGGCCCGGACGAGACGGTCGCCGCGCGGCTCGCCGCGGACGCCGGACAGGCCCGTCGGCGCGGCGCGTTGGCGGCGGCCGCACACGCCTGGCACCGTGCCGCCGAGCTCTCCCCCGACCCCGCCGACCTCGCCCGCCGGCTGTTCGAAGCCGCCCGCGACGCCTTCTACGGCGGTACGACGCGCGACGCCGCCCACTGGTGCGAGCAAGCCCTCGCCCACAGCCGCGACCCTCGCCTCACCGCCGACATCGAGCTGCTGCGCGGCCAGGCCTGCACCTGGCTCGGCGACCCTGCCCGCGCCCACCACCTCCTCGTCGCCGCCGCACGCGCGGTGGAGCCGGTGGACCGCTCCCGGGCCTGTCTTCTGTACGGCGCCGCCGTGGCCCCTGCCACGATGGACGGCCGGCTGCGGCACGCCTCCGACATCGCCGCCCGCTGTGAGGAGCTCGCCGACGACGGCCGGGACCCGCAGCGCCGCCATGCCGCCGTGATGCGGGCCAAGGCGCTGGCGCTGGGCGGTGACGTGCCCGCCGGGCGTGCCGCACTGCTCGCGCTGCTCGACGAGGGCGCCGCGGGGCCCGAGGAACGCCAGGTGGCCACGGACGTGGCCCAGGGCCTGTCCTGGACGGACGAGGGAGAGGTCGCCCGCCGGGTGCTGGACGGTGTGATCGAGGGGACGCGGCGCGACAGTTCGCCGACCCTGCTGCCGTTCGCGCTGCTGGGGCGGTGCGAGGTGGAGATGTGGAGTCGCTGGCCGATGGCGCGCGCGGACGCCGTCGAGGCGCTGCACTGGGCCGAGGAGTTCGGGCATCTGGCGATGGCGGGCTACGCGCTGGTGCAGCTGGCCCGGTTGGAGGGCCTGCGCGGTGACCTGTCCGGCTGCGAGGAGCACATCGCGCAGTACGAGCGGTGGTGCGGCGAACGGCTGCGCGGCCTCGGCATGTTCGCCCGCGGCGCCCTGGGGACGGCCGCGCTCGGCGCCGGGGATCCGGAGGGCGCTCGTACGCATCTGGAGGCCGCGTTCCGGACGGCCGACGAGATGGGGCTGGTCAACCCCAGTCTGATGCCGTGGGTGGCGGACCTGGCGGAGGCGTGTCTGCGCACGGGCGCCCGGGAACGGGCCGTGGCGGTCACGGACTGGCTCGCCGAGCGCGCGGCGGCCACGGCACTCGCGTGGCCCGAGGCCGCACACGCCCGCTGCCGGATCATGCTGGCCCGCACGGGCGAGGAGGCCGCCGACTGGCTGACCACCGCCGAGCGCGCCCACGCCCGCCGGGAGATGCCCTTCGAACGGGCCCGCACCCACCTCGTCGCGGGTGAGGTGCTGCGGCGGTTCCGGCGCCCGTCGGCGGCCCAGGAGCCCTTGCTCGCCGCACAGCGGACGTTCGCCGCGCTCGATGCAGCGCCCTGGGCGGCCCGTGCCTGGGCGGAGATCGCGGCGGCCGGCCACCGAACGCTCCTGCGCCGGGCATCCGGACCACCCTTGGTGGAGCTGCTCACCCCACAGGAATTCCAGGTGGCGCGCGCCATCGGCGGCGGCCTGAGCAACGTCGAAGCCGCGGCGTCCCTGTTCCTGTCCCGCAAGACGATCGAGGCGCACCTCACCCGCATCTACCGCAAGCTGGGCGTCCGCTCCCGCGCGGATCTGGCCCGGTGCCTGGCGCACGCCGGGCTTGTCGGGTGATCACTCCGCGGGAGGCATGCGCGGGTCCCTGCTCCGCCGCCGCACATGACCGTCGCTGGCGCAAGGTCGATACTGCCAAGTGCAGGGGTCCGACGACGTCCGCAGAAGGACGGGCTCGTCTCCGGTCTCACCAGGAGGTACCGGCGACATGCGTGACATTCTCCCGGTGCTCGGCGGCTGGTACGCGGCCCACGTGCCGTTCGGCCTCGCCACAGTCGTCGCCACGAGCCGCAGCGCGCCGCGCGATCCGGGCGCCGCGATGGCCGTCGGCCCGGACGACGAGGTCGTGGGCAGTGTGTCGGGCGGCTGTGTCGAGGGGGCGGTGTTCGAGCTCGCGCAGGAGGTGGTGGCGAGCGGGGAGGCACGTCTGGAGACCTTCGGGTACAGCGACGAGGACGCGTTCGCGGTGGGGCTCACCTGCGGCGGCGAGATCACTCTGCTGGTGCGGCCCGTGACACCGCAGAGCGATCCTGCGTTCGGGGAGGTCGCGGAGTCGGTGGCCGCGGGCCGCCCGGTCACGGTGGCCACGGTGACCGACGGGCCCGCCCCGCGCGGGGCGGCCCTCGCCGTGTGGCCGGACCGGGTCGCCGGCACACTCGGCGCGCCCGGTCTGGACGTGGCGGTCACCGCCGACGCCCGCGGCGAACTCGCCCTGGGTGCCACGGGCCTCAGGCACTACGGCCCGCGCGGTGAGCGCCGCGAGGACGCGGTCACCGTCTTCCTTCATTCCTTCGCGCCGCCGCCCCGCATGCTGGTCTTCGGCGCGATCGACTACGCGGCGGCAGTCGCCCGGATCGGCGACTTCCTCGGTTACCGGGTCACGGTGTGCGACGCGCGTCCGGTCTTCGCCACGCCGAAGCGGTTCCCGGAGGGCGTGGAGGTGGTCGTGGACTGGCCGCACCGCTACCTGAGCGGCACCGGCACCGACGAACGCACCGTGATCTGCGTGCTCACCCACGACCCGAAGTTCGACGTGCCGCTGCTTGAAGAGGCTCTGCGGCGCCCGGCGGCGTACATCGGGGCGATGGGCAGCCGCCGTACGCACGACGACCGGATGAAGCGGCTGGTCGAGGCCGGGCTCGGCGAGGGCGAGCTGGCCCGGCTGCGCTCTCCGGTCGGGCTGGACCTCGGGGCCCGCACGCCCGAGGAGGTCGCCGTGTCCGTCGCCGCGGAGATCGTCGCGCTGCGGTGGGGTGGCACGGGCGCCCCGCTGACGGCCACGGCGGGCGCGATCCATTCATCGTCGTAGCGGCCGGCAGGAGGGTGTCATGGAGCTGCACCCCGAGTCCGCCGTCCCCGCCGGGCCCGGTCGACGACGCACGCTCCGAGGAGTACGACGGCAAGACCTTGACCGGCGCGGTGGCCCGATCACCGTGCCGCACAAGGGCACCGTGGTCTTCGAGGAGCAGGACGAGGCCGCGCACCGCCATGGTGCTGCTCACGAGCGGCCGGTAGACGCGCGGCAAGGGCACCGCACGGGCCAAGGTGACCGGCACACTCGGCGAGCGCGACGGTGGTACGGCGGTGTCGGTGCGCACCGACCTGACCGTGACGGGGCGCCCGGCGCAGTTCGGGCGCAGGGTGATGGCCGAGGTGCGCGACCGGCTGGTCGGGCAGAGCGCCGCGTGCCTCGCGGAGCGGCCGGCCGAGCCCGCGGGGAGTGCGGCGGCGGGCGACCGGCAGCCGCAGGAGCCGCTCGATCTGTTCCGCACGGGCGGAGTGCCGGTGGTCAAGCGCGCCGCGGGGGCGGGGGTCGGTCCGGTGCTGGTGACGGTGTGCGTACGGCGGTGGCGACGGGCCCCCGTGCGTGATCGCGGCGACGATCGCTCACGCATGGCTCGAATCCGCTCGAATCCAGGGGTGTAGGGCGCGCGAGAAGGGGTAGTCGCGGCAGAACGGAGGCCTACGTGGCCCCCTCACCTCACCTCGGAGTGGGAAGGAGGTCCGTGAGAGCGCATTACTCGCAGCGCCCGGGCCGCTTCCCTGCGTATGGAGCGGCCCGGATTTTGTTGCAGTGCACCACCCTTCACTCTCCGGACGTCCCGGGCGCCCGGCGCGGGTGATCCGAAAGCGGCGCCTGGCGCGGCGGCAGCCGGTGCAGTTCCACGTCCGTGAGGCCGCCCTCGGCCACGGTGGCGGTCATGTAGGTGCAGTGGGGCTGACGGCGGCGGTCCGTCGGCGAGCCGGGGTTGAGCAGGCGCAGACCCGAGGGGGCCGTGGTGTCCCAGGGGATGTGGCTGTGGCCGAACACCAGGACGTCCAGGTCGGGGAAGCGGGCGGCGCAGCGCGCCTCACGGCCGTGGGCGGGGCCGGTCTCGTGGACCACGCCGAAGCGCAGGCCGCCGAGTTCGGCGTATGCCACCTCGGGGAGCCTGGCGCGCAGTTCCGGTCCGTCGTTGTTGCCGTACACGCCGACGAGCCGGGCGCAGCGGTGCTCCAGCAGGTCGAGCGTGGCCGTGTCGACCCAGTCCCCCGCGTGGAACACGACGTCGGCGCGCGGGAGTTCGGCGAGGAGCCGGGCGGGCAGTTCCTTGGCGCGTTTGGGCAGGTGGGTGTCGCTCATCAGCAGCAGGCGCACCTGGTCAGGCTACCTGCGCAGCAGGGCTTCGACCGAGGTCGGCACCGCCTGGCGGCTGTGTCGGCCGGGCGCGGCGACTGTGGTTGAGCGGTGGACAAAGGCGATGACGTGGTTAGGATTTGGCCACGAGCGCCGTAATCTGACGCAAACGCACAGCGACCCCTAGGGGGCTCGGACCCGGATGCCGGTCAAGGTCAGCGTCGTCGTCCCCGTGTTCAACCCCGGGGTCTATATCGAGGACTGCATCGAGTCACTGCTCGGACAGTCGCTGCCCCCGGACGAGTACGAAGTGATCTTCGTCGACGACGGCTCCACCGACGACACGCCGGCCCGGCTCGACGCCCTCGCCGCCGCGGACCCCCGGGTGACCGTCGTCCACCAGGAGAACTCCGGCTGGTCCGGCAAGCCCCGCAACGTCGGCATCGCCGCCTCCCGCGGCGAGTACGTGATGTTCGTGGACAACGACGACCACCTCGGCGACGAGGCCCTGGAGCGGATGTACGACTACGGCGTGGCCCACGCCGCCGACGTCGTGGTCGGCAAGATGGCCGGCAAGGGCCGGGCGGTGCCGGTGGAGCTGTTCCGCCGCAACCACCCGCGGGCCACCGTCGAGAACGCGCCGCTGATCGACAGTCTCACTCCGCACAAGATGTTCCGCCGCGCCTTCCTCGACGACATCGGTCTGCGCTTCCCGGAGGGCAGGCGCCGGCTGGAGGACCACGTCTTCGTCACGGAGGCGTATCTGCGCGCGAGCAACGTCTCGGTGCTCAGCGACTACGTCTGCTACTACCACGTCCGGCGGGACGACTCCTCGAACGCCGGTTTCCAGCGCTTCGATCCCGGCGGCTACTTCAAGAACCTCCGAGAAGCCCTGGACGTCGTCGAGCGGTACACCGAGCCGGGACCGTTGCGTGACCGGCTGTTCCGGCGGTGGCTGCGGGTCGAGATGGTCGAGCGGATGCGCGGGCGGCGTTTCCTCGCGATGCCGGCGGACTGGCGCCGGGAGCTGTTCGAGGAGATCCACCAGGTCGTCGTGGAGCGCTTCGGCCCCGGTGTGGCGGCCGGGCTGCAGCCGACGCAGCAGGTCGTCGCCGCACTGATCATCGCGGGCCGGTACGCCGACGTCGAGGCCTTTGCCGAGTGGGAGGCCGGCATCGCCCTCACGGCCGTCCCCGAGCGCGTGGCCTGGGACGACGGCACGCTGCGGGTCGGTTTCACCGCCGAGTACACGTCCGCCGGCGAGCCGATGACCTTCGCCGCCGACCCGGCCCGTACCCCGCCGGCCGGCCCGCCCGAGGACCTGGCCGCCGCCCTCGCCTGGGTGGGCGCCGACACCGTCGCCCGGTTCGGCCGGGCGACCGCCGACCTGCTGCTGCGCGAGCGTGCCAGTGGGGCCCAGTACTTCCAGCAGGTGGAGTTCACCCGGGAGGAGCTGCCGGAACCCGGCGACGACGGCCGCGTCCGCCTGGTTCTGCGCACGGCCGCCGCCGTGGACCCCGCCACCCTCGCGGGCGACGGCCTGTGGGACGCCCACGTCCGCGTCAAGCTGGGCGGCTGGACCAAGGAGTGCCGCCTCGGCCCCGCCCCGCGCGGGGACCGTCCCGCGCCGTACGCCGGTGTGGTCGGCGGCCACGTGGTCCTGCCGTACTGGACCGCACCGCACGCGAGCCTCGCCCTGGACGTCGACCGGGCGACCCACCGCGTCGGCCTGGGCGCGCTCACCCCGGACGACGTCACGGTCTCGGGCAACCGTCTGCACGCGCCGCTCCCCCTCCACGTCCCGGACGCCGGCACCGAACTGCCCCTCCGCCTCACCTCCTCCGGCACCTCGCACGAGGTGCCCGCCACGCTGTCCCCGCACGGGTCCGGCTCCCTGCTGGAGGCGGTGCTCCCCCTCGGTGAGCTGAGAAGAGCGACCTGGCGGCCGGCGCTGGGCATGCCCGGGTCGCGCTTCCTCACCCTGCCGTTCGCCCTGCGGGTCGGGGCGGGCGGGGTACGAGTGGTGCGGGCTCCCCGTGTCAGTGCCCTGCGACGCCTGGTCCGCAGGGCGAGGCGCCGTATGGGCAGAGCCCGATCGGGAGGGAGGTGACGGCATGCGATCCCTCGGCATCGAAGGCGCGTGGGCACTGGAGCCCAAGGTCTTCCCGGACGAACGGGGCACCTTCCACGAGTGGTACCGCGGCACGGAGTTCCGCGAGGCGACCGGCTACGACCTGTCCCTGGCGCAGGCCAACTGCTCGGTCTCGCACCGGGGCGTACTCCGCGGCGTCCACTTCTCGGATGTGCCGCCCGGCCAGGCCAAGTACGTCACCTGTGTGCGCGGCGCAGTCCTCGACGTGGTCGTCGACATCCGCGTCGGCTCCCCCACGTTCGGCCGCTGGGAGGCACTGCGCCTCGACGACACCGACCACCACGCCGTGTTCCTCGCGGAGGGACTGGGCCACGCCTTCATGGCGCTCACGGACGACGCCACGGTGGTCTACCTGTGCTCGACGGGCTACGCGCCAGAACGCGAACACGGGGTGCACCCCCTGGACCCGGAGTTGGGGATCGTCTGGCCAGAGCACATCACGCCCGTACTGTCACCCAAGGACGCACAGGCACCGTCGCTGGCCGAGGCTCGAGAGTCGGGCCTGCTCCCGTCATACGAGATCTGCAGGGCCCACTACGAGCACGGCCGACGACAACGCCCCTAGGGGCGCGGGGAACTGCGCGACCGACCACGACGGCGCCGCAGACGCACAACGACACAGCGCGGCACTACGGATGGCCACCAAGCACTCCCTCAACTGCTTTCCGCAACGGCTCCCACCCCCGAGACCGCCCAACCCCAAGCCGACGAGCCCGCGCCAACGGCCGCCAGAAACTCGCTCCCAGCAGCGCCTCCGGTGCCACCGCCCCCGCCCGATCCAGAATCGTCTCCGGCACCTTCTGCGGATCCGGCACCTCGTACTCGGCCACGATCTCGTCGTACCGATCCCGCAGCACCGTGCTGCGAGGATCGGCACCGAACACCACGAGCTGCCCGGTCGGCTGCGTGTCGACGAGCACGGTCACCAGGTCAGGCCGGTAGCGACCGAGGATCTCGGCGATCTTGTACACGTCACCCGTCCACGCTCCCGTGTGCCGGTCCCGCGCCGCCTCGTCGACGTTCCGCGGCAGCATGTCGTCGAAGACGATCACGCTGGTCCAGTCGGAGTGCCGCTCGATGTTCATGAAGTCGCGCAGCGCGTACTCGAACAGGTGCATGCCGTCGATGAAGGACAGGTCGAGCACGGTACGACGCCAGTACCCGAGCGGACTGCGCCCGCGGCGCAGGTTGCGCAGCGGATGACGCCCGCCCTTGAGATGGATCAGCGGATTGTCGCGGGCGAAGAAGGCGTCGCTGGTCGCCTTGACCAGATGGACGTCGCAGCGGATCTCCGTGACGACCTTGAAGGCGGGGTCGACGGCGATGGTGGGGACGCGGGAGAGCCTGAGACTGCGGCCGTCGTTGACGCCGATCTCCAGGTAGTTGCGGTTGCCGCTGACCTTGTGCAGCTCCTTGAGGAATTCATGGCGTTTCACGAAGGGTCTCCTTGCGGATCCGGGGCAGTGCTTCGTGCAGGGCGGTGCGCCAGTCGCGCGGTGGCGCGAGGCCGAGCCGCTGCAGGCGGCCGTGCGCGAGGACGCTGTACGCGGGGCGGGGCGCGGGACGTGGGAAGGCCTCGCTGGTGACGGGGCGCACCCGGTCGGGGTCGGCGCCGAGCAGCCGGAACACCTCGCGGGCGAGGTCGTACCAGGTGGCCTCGCCGGAGTTGGTGGCGTGCAGGACGCCGGTCGCGTCGACTCCGACGTGCGGGCCGAGGTCGGCGATCGTCGCGGCGACATCGGCGGTCCAGGTGGGCTGACCGCGCTGGTCGTCGACGACGTCGACGGTGTCCAGGCGGGCTTCGAGGCCGATCATCGTGCGGACGAAGTTGCGGCCGTGGACGCCGTACAGCCAGGCGGTGCGTACGACGGCGCTCGCGGCGGGGAGTTCCTCCGACACGCCTTGCTCGCCCGCCAGTTTGGTGCGGCCGTAGACGTTGTGAGGGGCCGGGGGGTCGTCCTCCGTGTAGGGGGTTCGGGCGTCCCCGGCGAAGACGTAGTCGGTGGAGACCTGGATCAGGCGGGCCTCGTGCGCGGCGCAGGCCCGTGCGAGCAGGCGCGGGCCGTCGCCGTTGACGCGCAGGGCCCGTTCCTCGTCCTTCTCGGCGTCGTCGACCGCCGTGTACGCGGCGCAGTTGACGACGAGTCCGGGGCGGTGGGCCGCGAGGGCACGGGCGACGCCCGCGGGGTCGGTGATGTCGAGGGCCTTGCGGTCGAGGCCCGTCACCTGCTCGCCGCGGGTGCGGAGCTCTGCGACCAGATCGCGCCCGAGCATGCCGCCTGCACCGGTCACCAGCCACCTCATCCGTGCTCCTCGTCGACGCGCCGCCTGAGGGGCCCCCACCAAGCCCGGTGGTCGCGGTACCAAGCGACCGTGGCAGCGAGACCCAAGACCAAGCCGTGGCGAGGGCCGTAGCCGAATGCCGAGCGGACCCAGGCCCAGCGGAATTCCTCCACCAGATCGCGCCCGAACATGCCGCCCGCACCGGTCACCAGCCACCTCATCCGTGCTCCTCGTCGACGCGCCGCTTGAGCGGTTCCCACCAGGCCCGGTGGTCGCGGTACCAGGCGACCGTGGCGGCGAGACCCGCGGCGAAGTCGTGGCGGGGGCGGTAGCCGAGTTCGGTGCGGGCCTTGGTCCAGTCGACGGAGTAGCGCAGGTCGTGGCCCTTGCGGTCCTCGACGTGCCGTACCCGGTCCCCGTCGGCTCCGCAGGCCTGCAGCAGCAGCGCGGTGAGGTCCCGGTTGCTCAGCTCGGTGCCGCCGCCGATGTTGTAGATCTCGCCGGGGCGGCCCTGGGTGCGGACGAGTTCGACGCCGTGGCAGTGGTCGTCGACGTGCAGCCAGTCGCGGACGTTGAGGCCCTCGCCGTAGAGGGGGACCTGCTCGCCGTCGAGGAGGTTGGTGATGAACAGCGGGACGACCTTCTCGGGGAACTGGTGCGGTCCGTAGTTGTTGGAGCAGCGGGTGACGCGGACGTCGAGGCCATGGGTGCGGTGGCAGGCGAGGGCGAGCAGGTCGGAGGAGGCCTTCGAGGCGGAGTACGGCGAGCTGGGCCGCACGGGATCCTCCTCGGTCGCCGAGCCGGTCGCGACGGAGCCGTACACCTCGTCCGTCGAGATGTGCACGAAGGGTTCGACGCCGTAGCGCAGGGCCGCGTCCAGCAGGGTCTGGGTGCCGACCACATTGGTGAGGACGAAGTCGTCGGCGCCCGCGATCGAGCGGTCCACGTGGGACTCGGCGGCGAAGTGCACGACTTGGTCGGCCTCGGCCATCAGCTTGTCGACGAGCTCGGCGTCCCGGATGTCGCCGCGCACGAACCGCAGCCGGGGGTGTCCGAGTTCGAGGTTGTCCAGGGTGCCGGCGTAGGTGAGCTTGTCGAGCACCGTGATCCGTGGCGCGTCGGGTGCGTCCGGTGCGTCACGGGCGAGCAGATGGCGGACGTAGGTCGAGCCGATGAAGCCGGCGGCGCCGGTGACGAGAAGGTTCATGTGTGGATCTGCACCTTGCTGTGGTCGCCGAGGACGAGGCGGTGGGCGCTGGGAACGCTGGGGGCCGGGGTGACCTGGACGTGCCGGCCGATGAGCGAGGACTCGATGCGGCCGACCCCGTCGATGGAGGAGTCCCGCAGCACGATGGAGAACTCCAACTCGCTGTCGGTGATACGGCAGTTCTCCGCGATGGAGGTGAAGGGGCCGACGTAGGAGTCCTCGACGACCGTCCCGGCGCCGACGACGGCGGGGCCGACTATCCGCGAGTTGACGATGCGCGCCCCCGCCTCGACGACCACCCGGCCGACGGTCTCCGACGCGTTGTCGACGTCGCCGTCGATGCGGCGCGCGAGGCTCTCCAGGACGGTCCGGTTGACCTCCAGCATGTCGGCGACGTTCCCGGTGTCCTTCCAGTAGCCCTTGATGACCGTGCAGCGCACGTCGGCGTGCGAGTCGATCAGGTGCTGGATGGCGTGGGTGATCTCCAACTCGCCGCGCCAGGACGGTGTGACGGCGCGGACCGCGTCGTGGATCGCGGGCGTGAAGAGGTAGACACCGACCAGGGCGAGGTCGCTCTTGGGGTGCGCGGGCTTCTCCTCGAGGCCGATGACCTGGCCGGTCTCGTCGAGTTCGGCGACGCCGAAGGAGCGTGGGTCCTGGACGCGGGTGAGCAGGATCTGGGCGTCGGGGCGGTTGTCGCGGAACTCGTCGACGAGGTCGGTGATTCCGCCGACGATGAAGTTGTCGCCGAGGTACATCACGAAGTCGTCGTCGCCGAGGTAGTCGCGGGCGATGAGGACGGCATGGGCCAGTCCCAGCGGCCGTTCCTGCGGGATGTAGGTGATGTCGAGGCCGAATCTGGTTCCGTCGCCGACCGCGTCCTGGATCTCCGCGGCGGTGTCGCCGACGATCACGCCGACCTCGGTGATGCCTGCTTCGGCGATGGATTCCAGGCCGTAGAAGAGCACGGCCTTGTTGGCGACCGGCACGAGCTGTTTGGCCGAAGTATGCGTGATCGGCCGCAGGCGTGTACCGGCGCCGCCGGACAGCACAAGAGCCTTCATCTGCTTCACCATAGCCCGGATCCGGCCGATTTGAGGATGGCGGGAATGGCCTGTTCGTCACCGCCGTGCCGCCGGGCGTTCACCGGACTGTGGCCTCAGCCGCCCAGCGCGATCTCGCTCCACACCTGTTTTCCGCCACTGACCGGCACCGTTCCCCAGGCCGCGGACATGGCTTCGACCAGGAGGATGCCGCGGCCGCCGGTGGCCTCCCAGCTGATGCTGGTGGGCTTGACCGGAGTGCGCGGTGAGGCGTCGGCGACGGCGACGCGCAGCCGGTCGTGGACGAGGGTGAGGTCGAGGCGGACCCGGCCGTCGGTGTGCACGAGGGCGTTGGTGACGAGTTCGCACACGACGAGCAGCACGGTGTCCAGGTCCGCGCGCGGCACGCCCCAGGCGCGCAGGGTGCGCCGGGTGAAGCGGCGGGCGTGGCCGACGGCCTCCGGGACCCGCCAGACGGTCCAGGTCTCGCGCAGCGGGCGTACGGCCATGCCGTCGTAGCGCATCAGGAGCAGGGCGATGTCGTCGCTGCGGCGCGCGTCCACGAGCAGGGTGTCGGCGACGAGGCCGAGGTGGGCGGGGTCGGAGCGGGCGAGGTCGTGGGCGAGCCGTTCCAGGCCGGTGTCGATGTCGGCGTCGGCGGACTCGACGAGGCCGTCGGTGGTGAGGGCGACGACGGTGCCGGGCCGGAGCCTGAGCGGGCTCATCGGGAAGTCGGCCTGCCGCATCACGCCGAGCGGCGGTCCGCCCTCCGCCTCCGCGATCTCCGTGCTGCCGTCGGGGTGCCGCAGCACCGGCGGGAGGTGGCCCGCGCGTACGCACCAGGCGGAGCCCTCTTCCAGGTCGACGTCGACGTAGGCGCAGGTGGCGAAGAGGTCGGTCTCCATGTCCATCAGGAGGCGGTTGGCGTGGTGGACCACCACGTCCGGCGGGTGTCCCTCGGCGGCGTAGGCGCGCAGGGCGGTGCGCATCTGGCCCATGAGGGTGGCGGCGGCCGCGCTGTGGCCCTGGACGTCGCCGATGACGAGGGCGACGTGGTTGTCGGGCAGCGGGATCACGTCGTACCAGTCGCCGCCGACCTCAAGACCCGCGGTGGTGGGCAGATAGCGGGCGACGGCCTCGGCGCCGGGCAGCTTGGGCAGGCGGCGCGGCAGCAGCTGGCGTTGGAGCATGCCGACGAGTTCGTGTTCGGCGTCGAAGGCGCGGGCGCGCAGCAGGGCTTGTCCCGCCAGGCCGGCGGAGGCGGTGAGCAGGGCGCGTTCGTCGGGGCCGAACTCGTGCGGGGCGTCCCAGCCGATCAGGCAGGCGCCGGCCATGCGGCCCCCGGCGGGCAGGGGCAGGACGGCCAGGCCGCCGGGGCCGACGTCGGCGAGGGCGGGTTCCAGCGGGGTGCCGGCCGGCCAGATCTGGGCGCGGCCCTCGCGCAGGGCGGAGGCGAGGGTGGGCATGGCGCGCACGGGTGCGTCGGGCCATTCGGTGCGCCACTCCAGGCGCCACAGCTGCGGCCAGGACTCCGGTTCGGGCGGGTCGAGGACGGTGACGACGAGGCGGTCGTTCTCCAGCTCGGCGAGGGCGATGCGGTCGGCGCGCAGCGGCTTGCGCAGGGCGGTGACCACGGCGTGGCTGACGTCGCGGACGGTGCCGGCGGTGGCGAGGGCGGCGGCGAGACGCTGGACGCGGGCCACGTCGGTGATCTCGGCGCGCAGGGTGGAGGCGTCGGCGACGGTGCCGACGAGGCGGGCCGGGAGGCCCTCGCCGCCGGGCAGGAGACGGCCGCGCAGCCTGAGCCATCGGGGCGGGCCGGCGGGCTGCAGGACCCGGAACTCCAGCTCGCGGTCGCCGATGGACATGTGGCCGGACTCGACGACGGACATCAGCGACGGCAGGTCCTCCGGGACGGTCAGGCCCAGCAGGGTCTCCACCTTGCCGTCGAAGTCGGCCGGGCCGAGGCCGAACAGCGCCAGGATGTCGTCGCCCACCTCGACGCGGCCGGTGTCCATCGCCAGGCTGAACGCGTTCGCCGGCAGCTCGCCGCCCTCGGCGACCGCGGCCCGGCCGGGGAGGGCGACGGCCTCGGCGACCAGCTCCAGGCACGCGCGGTCGTCGGCGCCGAAGCCGCCGGGGTTCTCGGTCACGGCCAGCAGACAGCCCCCGTCGGCGCCGTGGGCGGGAAGGGCGGCCAGGTGGAAGTCCCTCGACGGGGCCCGGCGCGACTCCGCCGAGTCGGCGAGCTCCTCCGGGGCGAGCCACACGGGACGGCCGGTGCGGTGGGCGGCGGCGACCGGGGACCGTCCGGCCAGGGCGTAGCCGTCGCGCAGCCCGTACAGGGTGCGGGGCACGCCGGCCGACTCGATCAGGCACAGCAGGTCGGCGTCCTCGCTCGGCGTGTACACGGCGGCGAAGGAGGCGCCGCCGAAGACGAGCGCCTGTTCCAGGACCCGGCGCAGCCGATCGGGTGAGTCCGGCTCGACGGAAAGCGCCTTCAGGGCGGCCTCGGCACGCGGACGCCTCGTCCTGCGTCCCGCAGCGCCCTCACTCACCACGTCCGCCATTACAGCGCTTGTGGGCCACGCGCGCAGCCCCTGTGACCGTTCGATGGAGTCTTGACGTGGGCAGTGCTCGAAACTCTCCGAACATTTCTTGACGCATGCGTTCCGCACGGCGATCTCGTGACAGCCATGACTGTTGATGCCCGCCGGGCCGCTGGAAGTCTCGGCAGCGGGCCAAGGAGGGGGAGGCATGGACAAGCGGTACGAGGTGTACGCGCTCGCCGACCGGCATTTCTACGAGTCGCCCGACCGCATCTCCGCGGGCACGCGGGGCGCCGAGCAGCTCTACGGGACGGCGCGGCGGGCGGTGCCGGAGGGCTGGGACGCGGCGCGGATCGGTGACTGGCTGGCGCTCACGCCGCTCGGCCCGGACGGGGCGCCGGTACCCGGTCCGGCCCAGGGCTGGAAGGTCCATGCCTCGGCCACCCGGGCGAACGCGGAGCGGATCGCGGCGATCGTGTGGGACTACTGCGTGCCGCGCCGCATCCCGTTCAAGTTCGTGCCGGGCCCGCATCTGCTGCATCTGCGCAACACCAAGTACGCCGCCCGGGACAGCAGCGGCAAGTTCGTCACGGTCTACCCGGCCGACGAGGAGCAGCTGCACGTGGTGCTGCGCGAGCTCGGCCGGCTCCTGGAGGGCTTCGAGGGGCCGTACATCCTCACCGATCTGCGGTGGGGCGACGGCCCGCTGTATGTCCGCTACGGCGCTTTCGCGCGCACGTTCGTCGTCGACGACCGGGGTTCGCTCGTGCCGGCGGTGCTGGACGGCGAGGGCAGGCGGGTGCCGGACCGGCGGGCGCCGTCCTTCCAGGTGCCGGAGTGGGTGACGCTGCCGGCCTTCCTGGAGCCGCATCTGGCGGCGCGCAACACGACGACGGTGGGCGACCTGCCGTACCGCATCGAAAAGGCGCTGCACTTCTCCAACGGCGGCGGGGTGTACGCGGGGACCGACACCCGCGACGGACGCCGGGTCGTGCTGAAGGAGGGGCGTCCGCACGCGGGGCTGGCCGCCGACGGGGCGGACGCGATCACGCGCCTGGAGCGGGAGAAGGCCGCTCTGGAGCAGCTGGCGGGGACGGGTGTGGTGCCGGAGGTGCGGGACTGGTTCACGCTCGGCGACCACCGGTTCCTCGTCATGGACTTTCTGGAAGGGCGCCCGCTGAACTCGTTCTTCGCCGAGCGGCATCCGCTGCTCACCCCGGACCCCGATCCGAAGGCGGTGGCCGACTACACGGCGTGGGCGGTGCGCATCCACGGGGCGGTGGAGCGGGCGGTCGAGGCGGTGCACGCGCGCGGGATCGCCTTCAACGACCTGCATGTCTTCAACATCATGGTCGGCCCCGACGAGGAGTCGGTGTCCCTGCTCGACTTCGAGGCGGCGGCGCCCATCTCCGAGCAGGGCCGGCAGGTGGTCGCCCACCCCGGCTTCTTCGCCCCGCCGGACCGCACGGGTGCCGACGTCGACCGCTATGCGCTGGCGTGTCTGAGGCTCGCCCTGTTCCTGCCGGTCACCACGCTGTTCGTGGTCGACCGCGGCAAGGCGGCCCATCTCGCCGAGGTGATCGCCGAGCAGTTCCCTGACGTGCCCCGAGAGTTCCTGGACGAGGCGGTCACGGAGATCACCCGCGGCGTCCCGCTGCCCGCACCGTCCCTCGTGGTGCCCGGGGACTGGCCGTACAGCCGCGACTCCATGGTCAAGGCGCTGCTCGCCTCGGCGACGCCGGAGCGCGACGACCGGCTCTTCCCCGGCGACATCACGCAGTTCTCCGACGGCGGCGGCCTCGGCCTCGCGCACGGTGCGGCGGGGGTGCTGTATGCGCTGGACGCCGTCGGTGCCGAGCGGTACGAGGAGGGCGAGCGCTGGCTGCTGGCCCGGACCGCGCCGCCGCCGACGGGTACGCCGCTGGGGCTGTACGACGGTCTCGCGGGCGTCGCCCACGTCCTGGACCGGCTCGGTCACCGGCAGCGCGCCCTCGACCTGGTCGAGGGGATCCTCGCCGAACGGTGGCAGAACCTCTCCTCCGACCTGCACGGCGGGCTGGCCGGACTCGGCCTGGTCCTGGCCGGGTTGGCGCAGGCGACCGGCGAGACGGAGCTGCGGGACCGTGCCGCCGAGGCCGCCGACATCCTCGTACGACGACTCGCGCAGCCGCTGCCGGACACGCCCCGGCGACGGCGGGCCGGGCTGCTGCGCGGTGCGAGCGGTCCCGCGCTGTTCCTGCTGCGGCAGTACGAACGCACCGGTGAGCCGGGACTGTTGGCGGCGGCCGGCGTGGCGCTGCGGCGGGACCTGGAGTGCTGCATGACGCATCCGAGCGGCTCGCTGGAGGTCGACGAGGGCTGGCGCACGCTGCCGTACCTCGGCGACGGCAGTGCGGGCATCGGGATGGTCCTGGACGACTACCTCGCTCACGCCGCCGAGCCGGACACGGAGTTCGAGCGGGCCCGCGCCGGGATCCTGACCGCCGCCACCAGCCGCTTCTACGTGCAGCCGGGCCTCTTCCAGGGCCGCGCCGGGATGATCCTGCACCTCGCCCGCACCACGGCGCCCGGCGCGACCGGTGAGCGGCTCGCCGGGCAGATCGCCGGGCTCGGCTGGTTCGCGATGGACTACCAGGGCCAACTGGCCTTCCCAGGACACCAGATGATGCGGCTGTCGATGGATCTGGGCACCGGAACGGCAGGGTGCCTGCTCGCGCTCGGCGCGGCCCACGCGGCCCCCGGCGATCCCGCCGCCCCTCACCTGCCGTTCCTGCCGCCGCTCGGGCGGCCCCCACAGCGCGGTTCCGCGAGCTGACGGAGCCGTGACCCAACCCCGTCCCCACGGGTGGACGACACCGATAAGGAAGGAAGACGTCATGGCACTTCTCGACCTGCAGACGATGGAGTCCGAGGACCGCACCGAGGGCGGCGGCGCCAGCACGCTCAGCCTGCTGTCCTGCGTCAGCGCCGCGAGCCTCACGCTCTGTCTCTGACGAGCACCGTGCGTCCACGGCTCCGGGCGGTCCGCTCCCGCGAGGGACGGGCCGCCCGGGGTCCTGCACACGCTCGCGCACACCGAGGGTGAGGGGACAGCGATGGGTGAGGGACGGGCCGTATGACACAAGCCGTCAGGGCGCTCCCCGGACCGCTGGGTCCGGCTCCCGCCCGCTGTCTGGCCCTGTGCCTGGTGAGCACGGCGGCGACCGGCGCCGGTCTGCTGCTGCCCGCCGCGCTGGGCCACACCCTGGATCTGCTGCTGACGCGGGACCCGGCGACCCGATGGGTGCTGTACTGCACCGCGATCATCGTGCTCCTGGCCCTGCTCGACGCGTGCGAGACCGTGCTGGGCGGCACGGTCGACGCCCGCACCACCGCCTGGCTGCGGCGGCGCCTGACCGGGCATGTCCTGGCCGTCGGCCCGCGCGCCGCCGCCCGCTTCGGGCCCGGAGACCTCGTCGCCCGCCTCGTCGGCAACGCCGCCCAGGCCGGCACCGCGCCGACCGCCCGCGCAGCGCTGCTCGCCGCCCTCGCCGGACCGGTCGGCGGCGTCGTCGCCCTCGCTCTGATCGACCCCTGGCTCGCGGCCGTGCTGCTGGCGGGAGCGCCGGTGCTGGCCCTGCTGCTGCGGGCCTTCGCCCGCGACACCAGGGACTGCGTGGCCCGGTACCAGAAGGCACAGGGCCGGATCGCGCAGGCGCTCTCCGAAGCCGTCCGCGGGCACCGCACCATCGAGGCGGCGGGTACCGCCGACCGGGAGACGGCGCGGATCCTGCGGCCGTTGCCCGAACTGTCCGAGGCCGGGCACCGCATGTGGCGGGTGCAGGGTCGGGCCGCGGGCCGGTCCGTGGCCGTGGCCCCGCTGCTCCAGCTCGGCATCGTCGCCGTGGCCGGGGTGCTGCTGGCCCGGCACCGGCTGACGGTGGGCGAGGTGCTCGCCGCCTCGCGGTACGCGGTCCTCGCCACGGGGATCGGCGTGCTGGTCGGACAGCTCGCCGGACTGGCCCGGGCCCGGGCCGCCGCCGGGCGCCTGCACGAGGTCCTGACGGAACCCGCCCCCGGCTACGGCGACCTGGCGCTGCCGCCCGGTCCGGGCCGGCTGGAGCTGCGCGGGGTGACCGCCCGGCGCGGCGGGCGTGCCGTGCTCGACGGGGTCGACCTCGTGGTGCCCGGCGGAACGACACTGGCCGTGGTGGGCCGGTCGGGCACGGGCAAGTCCCTGCTCGCCGCGATCGCCGGACGGCTGGCCGAGCCGGACGCGGGCGAAGTGCTGCTCGACGGGGTCCCGTTGCGCGACCTCACCCACGACGCCCTGCGCCGGGCCATCGGCTACGCCTTCGAACGCCCCGCACTGCTCGGCGGCACGATCGAGGAGGAGATCGCCCTCGCCCTTCCGACCCCCTCCCCCGCCCGCGTCCGCGCGGCGGCCCGCACGGCCCACGCGGACGACTTCGTACGCCGCCTGCCCCAGGCGTACGCCACGCCCGTCGCCGATGCCCCGCACTCCGGCGGCGAGTCCCAACGCCTCGGCCTCGCCCGGGCGTTCGCCCATGCCGGCCGTCTCCTCATCCTCGACGACGCCCTCTCCAGCCTCGACACGGTGACCGAGACCCGCATCACGACGGCCCTCATCGCCAACGGCGCGCACGAGGGCACCCGCCTCCTGATCGCCCACCGCCCCGCCACGGCCGCCCGCGCGGACGCGGTGGCCTGGCTGGACGGGGGGCGGGTGCGGGCGGTGGGGCGACACGCGGAGCTTTGGCAACTCCCTGCGTATCGGGCGGTGTTCGGGGTCGGGGAGCAGCCGTGACCGGGGTCATCGACCGACACGGGCTCCGCCACCCCAGGCTCCGCTGCCTGTTGGGGCGGTGGGGGGCGCCGGCCGGGGGACAGCGCGCGGAACTGTGGGAGCTCCCGAATTACGAAGGACATCGTCGCGCACGGGGCCCAGCCATACCCGAGGACATCCACCGGCCCAGCCTTCGCCTCCCGTCGGACCGGAGGCAGGTGCGGAGCGTGTGGGCGACACACGAAACCACGCCAACTCCCCCAATACCCGCCGGGATTCACACACGCGGGCCAGCCGTCATCGACGACACCCACCGGCACGAGGTCCGCCTCCCAACGGACCGGAAGCAGGCGCGGGCCGTGCGGCGGCACGCGGAGCCGTGGGAACTCCCGGAGGACCGGCCGGTGTTCACACACGGGGAGCAGCCGTGACCGGGGGCATCCACCGGCACGGACTGCGCTTCCTGCGGGACCGGTGGCGGGTCTTGGTGAGGCTGGGCGGCTGGTCCGTGCTGGAGACCGGGCAGACCTTTCTCACGGGGTTCGCACTCGCCCGCGCCCTGGACGAGGGGTTTCTGGCCGGGCGTCCCGAGGCCGGGCTGGCCTGGCTCGGAGTGGCCGGACTCGGTGTGCTGGTCGGGGCGTACGGCACCGCGCGGGTGTACGGCGCGGTCGCCGCGCTGGCCGAACCGCTGAGGGACCGGCTGGTCACGCGGGTCGTCTCGCGTGGGGTGCGGGAGGCGGACGCCGGGGCGCTGTCCGGGCTGACCCAGCAGGTCGAGATCGCACGGGACACCTTCGCCGGGCTGGTGATGGTGTCGCGTTCCTTCGTGTTCACCGCCGTCGGAGCCGTCCTGGGCCTGGTGTCGCTCGACCCGCTGCTTCTGCTGGTCGTCGCACCGCCACTCGCCGCGGGTCTGGGCCTGTTCACGGCGACGCTGCGCCCGCTGGCCCGCCGGCAGGAGACGTTCCTCGTGGCCGACGAGGCGCTGGCCGACGATCTGGGCGCGGTATGCCCGGGGCTGCGGGACATCACGGCGGCCGGGGCGGAGGACCGGGTCGCCGCATCGACGCGGAGCCGTGTCGACGCCGAGCTGCGGGCCGCCTGCTCCCTGGCCCGGTGGGGTGTGCTGCGGGTGGCCTCCCTCGCGCTGGGCGGCCACCTTCCCATCCTGCTGCTCCTCACCTGCGCACCCTGGCTCCTCGACCGCGGCGTCACCCCCGGCGCCCTGGTGGGCGCCCTCGCCTACGTCACCCAGTCCTTGCTCCCCGCCCTGCAGAACCTGGTCCACGGCCTGGGCACGAGCGGCTCACGGCTGGCGGTGGTCCTACGGCGACTGACCCGCCAAGCGTCCTCCGGGGGAGGAGCGGGAGCTGGGGCTGGGGCCAGGTCCGGAGCTGAGGCCGAGGCTGGGGTGGATGCCGGGGCCGGGGCCGAGGCTGACACCGGGGCTGGACGTGAGGCCGGAGCCGAGGCCAAGGCGGAGGGCGGGGGCGAGACCGGGACCGAGGCCGGGGCTGGCGCCAGGGCCAAGGCCGATGGCGGAATCGGGGCCGGAGCCGAGGGCACGACCGATACCGGAACTGATGCCAAGACCGCGGCTGGAGCCGGAGCAGCACGGGATTCGGCGCCTCGCACACGCCCCACCGACGGAACGCCCGCGCTCCGCGAACGCCCCAGCGACGGAACGCCCGCACACCGCCCCGTCGCCGGCCCACACGCACCCTCACCCCACCCCTCCGACGAGCGCAGCCCAACGCCTCCCCACCCCGCCGCCACCCCCTCCGCCCCGCCCGCCCTCTCCCTCACCTCCGTGACCTTCGCCTACGGCCCCGCCGCGACCCCTGTCATCGACGATCTGGACCTCACGCTCCGGCCCGGCGCCCACCTGGCCGTCGTGGGCCCGAGTGGCATCGGGAAGTCGACGCTCACCGCGCTGGTGGCCGGGCTGCTGGAGCCGGTCCGTGGCGCCGTCCGGCTCTTCGGGCGCCCGGTGCCCGGGCCGGAGGCCGCCGCGCTGCGGGTGCTGATCCCGCAGGAGGCGTACGTGTTCACCGGCACGCTCGCCGAGAACCTCGGGCACCTGCGGCCGGACCCCGTGCCCGAGGCGGAGTTGCTCGCCGCGGCCGAGGCGGTGGGGCTCATGCCGCTGCTCGAAGCGCTCGGCGGGCCGGCCGCGACGGTGGACCCGGCGGCACTGTCGGCGGGCGAGCGGCAACTCGTCGCCCTGACGCGCGCCTATCTGTCCCGCGCCCCGCTCGCCCTGCTCGACGAGGCGACCTGCCACCTGGACCCACGAGCGGAGGAGTGCGCGGAGCAGGCCTTCGCGGCCCGGCCGGGCAGCACCCTGGTGGTCGTCGCCCACCGCATCAGCTCCGCCCGCCGGGCCGACCGCGTGCTGGTCATGGACGGCCGGCGCACGGCGTACGGCACCCACGACGACCTCCTGCGCCGCTCGCCGTCGTACCGCGCTCTCGTGGGCGACTGGACACCCATGCAGTCCAAGACGCCCGTTCCCTGAGAGGCCCCCGCCCCGTCAGACCAGTCGGGCCGGTCGGGCCGGTCAGAGCCAGCCCTCGCCCTGCGAGATCCGGATCGCATCGATCCGGTTGCGCGCACCGGTCTTGCGGGTGATGGCCGCCATGTAGTTGCGCACCGTCCCGTGGGACAGGTGCAGGCTCCCCGCGATCTCCGCCACCGAGGCTCCCTCGGCGGCGAGGGATAACACGCTCAGCTCCCGCCGGGTCAGCGGTATCTCGGCGGCCTTGAGGAAGCCGAAGCCCAGCGAGTCGTCGACGAAACGTTCCCCCTGGGCGACGCGCCGGATCCCGCGCACGAGGTTCTCGGGCGACCCCTCCTTGTCCACATAGCCGAGCGCCCCGGCCTCGGCGGCCCGCTTCAGCAGGCCCGGTCTGTTCGCGCTGGCCAGTACGAGCAGCCGCGGCGGTGTCCGTCCCGACTCGCGTGCGCAGAGGTCGCCGAGCGGCGGGATGCCATAGGCGTCCGAGCAGTCGAGGTCGGCCGCGCACACGTCCGGACGCACCGATCGCAGACGGGCGGACGCACCGTGCCACGGGGCGTCGAACACCCCGAGGTCCGGTTCCCGGCGCAGCCACTCCGCCAGGACCGACCTGACCAGACATGCGTCGTGCACCAGCAGCACACGGATCACTGTCCGTCCTCTCGACTCGTCGTGCACCGGTTTCTTGGTGAAGAGCGCGTGCCCCATTGTTGGCGTCCGGCACCGGCACCGGGCGCGAAGAATCGGCCATCAGGGTGCGCGGGGGCGCACGCGAGGCGCCCGTACGCTGCCGCACGCTTCGACTGCGGGGGCATGGTTCGGGGGCACGGGGGTACGCGGCGGATCTCCCCGTGTCGTGGGTACCCGTGCGTCGGTACCCGGACCGGGCCGGTGTCGCCGAGCTCCTCCGGGCCGCTCGCCGTGCGCGAAGCGGCCCGAGGGGGGAGATTTGAGCCCTGGGGCCCGGCGCGCGCGAGCGGCGCGGGTCGCCTCGGGACGCGCCCGTGCGAGGAGGTGGTCGGCGTGTCCGACGGGCAGACGTCCGCCCAGGCACCGGCGGCCGCACGGACGCGGGTCGGCCGGCCCCTGCTGTCGCTGGCACTGGCCTCGATGATGGACGAGGTGAACGCGCACTCCGGCGCGGTGTACCTGCTGGCGGCCGACGAGCCCGTGCTGGAGATGGCGGTCATGGCGGGGCTGCCCCGGGCGTTCGCGGCGCCGTGGGAGCGGGTCGGCCTGAGCGCGCCGATCCCGGTCGCGGAGGCGGTGCGTGAGCGGCGGCTCGTCTGGGTGGCGGGCGAGGAGGACATGGCGGCCCGGTATCCGCGGATCGCCGTCGTCCTGCCCTATCCGTTCGCGCTGGCCGCGCTCCCCGTGGCCACCGAGTCCACCGCCTACGGTGCGATCTTCGTGACCTGGCCCGGTTCGCATCCGTCGGAACTGTCGGACCGGGACCAGGAACACCTGACGGCCGCCTGCCGGCGGCTCGCGGTGCGGCTGGAGCGCGCGAGGGAGGGCAGCCGTCCGCCGCTTCCCGAGCCCGATCTGCTCGCCGGTCCGGCGTTCGGCGGCGCGGCCGGCACGCTCGGCACGGTGGAGGCGGCGCGGATGGTGTCTCGGCTGCCGTACGGGCTGTGCTCACTCGATCTGCACGGCCGGATCAGCTTCGCCAACCCGGCGGCGGCCGAGCTGATCGGCGTCCAGGCCAGCCGGCTGCTCGGCAATCAGCTGTGGGCGTGCGTGCCGTGGCTGAACGACCCCGTGTACGAGGACCGTTACCGGGCCGCGCTGATGAGCCAGCAGACGACGTCGTTCGTGGCGCTGCGTCCGCCCGGCGACTGGCTGTCGTTCCGTATGTATCCGAGCACGACCGGCCTGAGCGTGCGCATCAGCAGGGCCCGCGCGGTGGCCGAGATGGCGCGCGGCGGGCCGCGTCCGAGTGACGCGCCGGCCCGGCTGGTGACCATCTCCCAGGTGCTGAGCCTGGCCGGTGCGCTCACCGAGGCGGCGAGCGTGCAGGACGTGGTGCAGCTGGTCGCGGACGAGATCGTCCCGGCCGTCGGCAGCCAGGCGCTGGTCGTCCTGGGATCGCGGGCGGGTCGGCTGCACGTGCTCGGACACCGGGGCTATCCGGATCCGCAGATCGTGGAGCGGTTCGACGGCATGCCGCTGACCGAGCAGACCCCGGGCACCCGCGCCCTGACCACGGGGGTGCCCGCGTTCTTCGACTCCCGGGAGGAGCTGGAGCGCCTGTATCCGGTACGGGGGCCGGACGGCTTCTCGGCCTGGGCGTATCTGCCGCTGATCGCCTCCGGCCGGCCGGTCGGCACCTGTGTGCTGTCCTACGCCGAGCCGCATCCCTTCCCGGCGGACGAACGCGCGGTCCTGACCAGCCTGGGCGGGCTGATCGCGCAGGCGCTGGAGCGGGCCCAGCTCTACGACGCCAAGCACCAGTTGGCGCACGGTCTGCAGGCCGCGCTGCTCCCCCACTCGCTGCCGGCGCTGCCCGGCGTCGACGCGGCCGCACGCTATCTGCCGGCCATGCAGGGCATGGAGATCGGCGGCGACTTCTACGACCTGGTGCCGACCGAGCAGGGTATGACGGCGGCGGTGATCGGGGACGTGCAGGGCCACAACGTCACCGCGGCGGGCCTGATGGGCCAGATCCGTACCGCCGTACGGGCGTACACGACCGTCGGTCAGGCGCCCGAGGAGGTCATGCGCAGCACCAACCGGCTGCTCCTCGACCTCGGCTCCGACCTGTTCGCCAGCTGCCTGTACCTGCGCCTCGATCCGGCCCACGGGCGGGCGGTGATGGCCCGCGCCGGACATCCTCCGCCGCTGCTGAGACGGCCGGACGGCCGGGTGCGGGTGCTCGACCTCGCCGGTGGGCCGCTGCTGGGCATCGACGGCTCGCCCACCTATCCGACGACGGAGGTCGATCTCACGCCCGGGTGTGTGCTCGTCCTCTACACCGACGGGCTGATCGAGTCGCCCGGCGTCGACATCGAGGACGCGCTCGCCGACCTCGGCCAGGTGCTCACCGAGGCCGGGGAGCGGCCGTTGGACGAGCTGGCCGATCTGCTGGTCCAGCACAGTGCGTCGATGCGGGAACGGGTGGACGACGTGGCGCTGTTGTTGTTGCGGGCGCGGGGTTGAGGGCGCCGGCGCCGGCTCCGGGTCTGGACGCGCGAGTGGTCCGGTCCCCGCCGGAGGACCGGACCACGTGCGTGCGGATCACCGGGATCCGTGCGTCGGGGTGGTGCGTCAGTTGTTCCCGACGCCGTTGCCGACGATCTCGCCCAGGCCGTTGCCCGTGCCGTCGGCGTTGCCGTTGCCGACCTCCTGACCGGCTCCGGCCTCTTGACCTGCACCGGCCTCCTGACCTGCACCGGCTTCGTCGCCGGCCCCGGCCTCGTCGCCTGCGCCCGCCTCGTCACCGGCACCAGCCTGGTCACCCGCGCCCGCGCCGCCCGCGGCGTCGCCGCCGAGAGTCGCGCCGACCGCCTCCAGGGCGGTGGTCACCGGCTGGAAGAACGTCTCGCCGCCGACCGTGCAGTCGCCGCTGCCGCCGGAGGTGAGGCCGATGGCCAGCCCGTCCTGGGTGAACAGGGAGCCGCCGCTGTCGCCGGGCTCGGCGCAGACGTCGGTCTGGATGAGCCCGGTGACGGTGCCCTCCGGATAGTTGACGGTGGCGTCGAGCCCTGTGACCTGGCCGTCGTTGAGCCCGGTGGTGCTGCCCATCCGCAAGACCTGCAGACCGACCTCGGCGTCCGCGGCCTGGCTGATCGCGACGGTCTGGTCGCCGGTGTTGACCTCGCTCGGCGCCTCGGTCGCCGGGTCGTCGTACTTGACCAGCGCGAAGTCGCCGGCGCCGGGGAAGGTGGCCTGGTCGACGGTGGCGATCGGCTGGCCGCCCTCGGCGTCCGACCACTGCTCGGCCGCGACCCCGCAGTGACCGGCGGTCAGGAAGGCGGGGGTGCCGTCACCCGCGGTGACGTTGAAGCCCGCGGAGCAGCGTGCGCCGCCGGCGAAGATGGCGTCGCCGCCGGAGAGGAACGTCTTGAAGGTACCGGCCGACTTCTTGACGGTCGCCATGCCGGAGCCGAGGCTCTGGACGGTCGACTCCAGCTTGTCCCAGTTGTCGCCGGTGACCGTGCTGTCGGCGGTGACGCGGATCTTGTTCGTTCTGGGGTCGACGGCCCACGCGGTGCCCGGGATGGTCGCCTCGGACTTCAGGGTCTGCGCGCCGGCCGCGAGCTCGTCCAGGCTGTTCTCGACCTCGCGGACCTTCGCGCCCGCCTTCTTCGCCTGGACGACGACGTTGTTGTCCTCGCCGTTCACCACGTTGACGACGAGCTGCTTGCTCTCGGCGTCGTAGTACGAACCGGCGAAGGCGTCGCCGAGCAGTCCCGCGAGCTGCGAGGCGAGATCCGGGGCGTCCTGCGCCTTCAGGGTCCTGGGGGCGGCGGCGCCGTCCGACGCGCCGTCCTGGGACGCGTTGGCGTTCGGCAAGAGGATCGCGGCCGCTCCGAGCGCCACCACGCTGCCCGCGGCTATCGCGGCCTTGCGCTTCGGAATTCGCTTGTGACTCAAACTTCTCGACCTCCTGGGGGACGGGGTCTGTGCCGCCTTTGTCCGGCAGCTGTTCGGGGCGCCTGGTTGGCAGTTGGTACGCACGGGTCCGGTGGGGCGTTCAATTCCGTTTGCAAGTGCCCCGTTCGAAACACCGAATCGGCCAAGGAGCGCACCCGAGGGCGCGGCGGCGGGAAGAATCCCCCATATGACGATGACCACCGCCGAAGCCGACAAGATCCTCTCCGCCAACTTCGCCCCCTGGGTCCTTCAACTCGGCCTGGCCGTCGAGGCCGTGGAGGACCGCCGCGCCGTCCTGCGCATGCCCTGGTCGGACGGGCTGGCCCGGGAAGGTGGCGCCCTGTCGGGCCAGGCGCTGATGGCCGCCGCCGACACCGCGACCGTGATCGCCGTGTCGGCGGCGCGCGGGGCGTACGGGCCGATGACGACGGTGCAGCAATCGACGTCTTTTCAGCGCGCGGTGATCGGTTCGGATGTCCTGATCGAAGCGGTCGTGACCAAGCTGGGCCGCCGTATGGCCTTCGCCGACATCACGATGACCGACGAGGCGTCGGGGGACATCGCCGCCCGCGCGAGCACGGTGTACGCGCTTCTGGGCTGACACGATCCGCTACCGGTCGGTAGCAGTCGGTTGTGAACACCGATCGGAATCCTGGCTTCAGCGAATCTGCACATTCAATACTCAACGAAGTCACCGTGGGCCGGGGTTCTCCACAGGGTGCTACCGGCGGTCACCCCCTTGGGGCGGGAGTGTCGGATTCGCCGCCGCAGCGGCCCGCGCACCCCGTAACAGACGCAACAGCTCGCCTGAGCCGATGCTGTGACGCATGTGAAGAAGTCGCCGACGAGACGTGCGCGCGTCTGCACGGATCGATGCCTGTGGGGCTCAAGTGTGCTGGTGAGGGCGTTGGTTGATTGGAAGCGCGCGCCCGCAGCGTGCTTTGATCCATCGCACCGCGGGGGCCGCGAACGGCTTCCGGAAACGGGCGCCGGGCGCCTGCGGTCGCGGCCGTCATCTGTCCCCAGAGGGGGCCGCTCCCCCTTATGAGATATCCATTAGGAAGGGAAGTTCCATCATGAACTCCACCCCCCAGGTTGAGACCGTCGAGATCTCCGACGCCGAGCTCGACAACGTCTCCGGCGGCCTGCAGGTCAACGCCGTGAACGGCGCCCTTGACGCGGTGAACGGCATCGCCCCGGTTTCCGGCCTGGTGGACACCGTCGTCGGCACGGTCGAGGGCACCACCGGCCTGAACACCGCCCCGGTCCAGGGCCTGGTCGCCGGTCTCTGATCGCGCCTTTGCGCCACTGAGTCCCGGAGCCGCAGCCGGCGGTTCCGGGATTCTCCCGTGCTGTGACACCCTCCGACACGGGTGCTGTAACGACCTCTTCTACGGGTGAGGGAAGTTCCTTGCAGTTCCGCCAACAGGCCCTCGCCAAGCTCCAGTCACCGGAGGAGCTCGACCTTCCGGTGCGCTTCGCCCGTCCGCAGGGCTGGCTGGTGCTCTCCGTGACGCTGGTGGTCATGGCCGCCGCGTCCGTGTGGGCGGCGACCGGCTCGGTCACGTCCACGGTCGGCGCGCCCGCCATCCTCACGCACGGTCAGGGCAGTTACCTCCTGCAGAGCCCGGTCGCCGGGCAGGTCACCGCCGTCCTCACCGAGCAGGGCGAGCGGCTCCCGGCGAACTCCCCTGTGCTGAAGGTGCGTACGGCCGAGGGCGAGACGGTCGTCCGTACGGTCGCCGCGGGCCGGGTCACCGCGCTCGCCGCCACCATCGGGCAGATCATCTCCACCGGCGCGAACGTCGCCGCCGTGGAGAAGGTCGCCCATGCCGAGGACCCGCTGTACGCCACGGTGTACGTCCCCGCCGAGAATGCGGCGTCCATCCCCGACAAGGCCGCCGTGGACCTCACCGTCTCCTCCGTGCCGACCCAGGAGTACGGCGTCCTGCGCGGTCATGTGAAGTCGGTGGACCGCTCCGCGCAGTCGGCGCAGCAGATCGCCGCGTTCCTCGGGGACAACCAGCTGGGCGAGCAGTTCACCAAGGACGGCAGGCCGGTCGCCGTCCTGGTGAGGCTGGACCGGAAGGCGGGTACGAAGAGCGGCTACAAGTGGTCGTCCGCGGACGGGCCGCCGTTCGCGCTCACCTCCATGACCATCGCCAACGCCTCGATCCGGCTCGCCGATCAGCGTCCCGTCGATTGGCTGCTGCCGTGAGCGCCGCGCAGGAGACCCGCGGCAGGCGCCGCGCCGCCCCGCCGAAGCGCCCGGTGCCCAAGGGCAGGGCGAAGACCGTCCGCACACCCACCGTGCTCCAGATGGAGGCCGTGGAGTGCGGCGCCGCCTCCCTCGCGATGGTGCTCGGCCACTACGGCCGCCATGTCCCGCTGGAGGAACTGCGCATCGCGTGCGGTGTCTCCCGGGACGGCTCGCGGGCCAGCAACCTGCTGAAGGCGGCCCGCTCCTACGGTCTGACGGCCAAGGGCATGCAGATGGACACGGCCGCCCTCGCCGAGGTGAAGACGCCGGCCGTGCTGTTCTGGGAGTTCAACCACTACGTCGTCTACGACGGCATGGGCCGCCGCTTCGGCCGCCGGGGCGTCTACATCAACGACCCCGCCAAGGGCCGCCGCTTCGTGCCCATGGAGGACTTCGACGGCAGCTTCACCGGCGTCGTGCTGGTCATGGAGCCCGGCGAGGGCTTCAGCAAGGGCGGGCGCAAGCCGGGTGTGCTCGGCGCGATGCCGGCCCGGCTGCGCGGTACCGCGGGCACGATGCCCGCCGCGGTGCTGGCCAGCCTGCTCCTGGTGCTGGTGGGCGCGGCGGTGCCCGCGCTGAGCCGCACCTACATCGACATGTTCCTCATCGGCGGGCAGACGTCCCTGCTGGGCGTGCTGTTCGCGTCGATGGGCACCTGTGTCGCGCTCACGGTCGTGCTGACCTGGCTCCAGCAGGCGAACCTGCTGCGCGGCCGCATCATCTCCTCGACCCTGTCCAGCGCCCGCTTCCTGCGCCATCTGCTGCGCCTGCCGGTGACGTTCTTCTCCCAGCGCAGCCCGGCCGACCTGGTGCAGCGCCTCCAGTCCAACGACGCCGTGGCCGAGACCCTGGCCCGCGACCTCGCGGCGGCGGGCGTGGACGCGGTGGTCGTCGTCCTCTACGCGATCCTGCTGTACACCTACGACCCCCAGCTCACGTTCGTCGGCATCGGCGTGGCCCTGCTGAACGTCGTCGCCATGCGGGTCGTCGTACGCCTGCGCGCGACCCGCACCGCCAAGCTGCGCGCGGACAGCGCGCGGCTCACCAACACCGCCTACACCGGTCTCCAGCTGATCGAGACGATGAAGGCGACCGGCGGCGAGGACGGCTACTTCCGCAAGTGGGCCGGTCAGCACGCCACGACGCTGGAGGAGCAGCAGCGCCTCGGCGTGCCCAGCGCCTGGCTGGGCGTGGTCGCGCCGACGCTCGCCACGCTCAACAGCGCGCTCATCCTCTGGATCGGCGGCATGCGCGCGGTCGAGGGCCACATATCCGTGGGTCTCCTGGTCGCCTTCCAGGCGCTGGTCACCCGCTTCACCGCCCCGATCACACGCCTCAACGGCGTCGCGGGCCGCATCCAGGACTTCGCCGCCGACGTCGCCCGCCTGAAGGACGTCGAGAACTTCCAGGCCGACCCGCTCTACGGCCGCCCCGGCGCCGGTGACTCGACGCGCCGCCTGCACGGCCATGTCGAACTGCAGAACATCACCTTCGGCTACAACCCGCTCGACAAGCCGCTGCTGACCGGCTTCGACCTGACCGTGGGGCCCGGCCGGCAGGTGGCGCTGGTCGGCGGCTCGGGCAGCGGCAAGTCGACCGTCTCCCGCCTGATCTCCGGTCTGTACGCCCCCTGGGAGGGCGTCATCCGCATCGACGACCAGCGCATCGAGGACATCCCGCGCGGCGCGCTCGCGGCGTCGGTGTCCTTCGTGGACCAGGAGGTGTTCCTCTTCGAGGGCACGGTCCGCGACAACGTGGCGCTGTGGGACCCCTCGATCCCGGACGACGCGGTGGTGGACGCGCTGCGCGACGCGGCCCTGTACGACGTGGTCATGCGCCGCCCGGGCGGCATCCACAGCAAGGTGGAGCAGGACGGCCGCAACTTCTCCGGCGGGCAGCGCCAGCGCCTGGAGATCGCCCGGGCGTTGGTGCGCAGGCCCAGCATCCTCGTCCTGGACGAGGTCACCAGCGCGCTGGACGCCGAGACGGAGCTGATCGTGATGGACAACCTGCGCAAGCGCGGCTGCGCCTGTGTGGTGATCGCCCACCGGCTCAGCACCGTGCGCGACAGCGACGAGATCGTCGTCCTCCAGCACGGCACGATCGTGGAGCGCGGCCGGCACGAGGAGCTGGTGGCGCGCGGCGGCGCGTACGCGGCACTGGTCAGGGAGCGGTGAGATGACCTCCGTCCACGAGGGTGACCTCGTCCTCAACGCGCTCGGGCAGATGGGCACGCCCATCGACTGCACCGGGTTCAACCGCCTAGACCTCGAAGGGCCGCAGGTGCTGTGGCTCGTCGCGTCCGGGGCCGTCGACCTGTTCGCGGTGGACGCCGGGCAGCAGGGCCACTGGCACCACCTCGGCCGTCTGGAGGCGGGCTCGCTGCTGCTCGGCCCCGTCGCCGGACCGCAGCACACCCTGGTGGCCCGCCCGCTCAGGGACTGCGTCGTGCACCGCATCGGACTGCGCGAGCTGTACCAGCCGGCCCAGACCCAGACGTGGTCGTACGACGAGTACGGCAACCCGCAGTACGTTCCCCCGACGACGAGCCCGCTGGAGTACGCCCTCGCCCTCGGTGTCGGCCGCAGCCTGTCCATCCTCTTCCAGGCGCCGATGGCGACCGAGGGGTCGGCCGCCGAAGTGACCGACGACGACGTCTTCTGGATGCAGGTCCCGCCGGGCAGCGTGCAGTACGGCTCGCTGTACGGCGCGGAGGCGGCCGCCGACCTGCTGATGGACCCGGCGGTCTGGCAGTCCATGGTCGACCAGCAGTACCGCCTGCTGACCACGCTGGACCGCTGGATCGAGCAGCTGGAGCGCACCCACGAGACGCGCACGGCCGAGGGCATCAAGGCGGGCGAGGCGGTGCGCGCCCAGGCCGACCGGACGCTGCTGGCGTCCATCGGCAAGCGCAGCGACAAGCGGACCACGACCGCCGACGCCGACGCCAGCTACGCGGCCTGCAAGCTGGTCGCCCGGGCGGCCGGGATCACGCTGGCCGAGCCCGCGCAGAGCGGCACCGAGAGCGACCGGCTCGACCCCGTCGAGCGGGTGGCCATCGCGTCGCGGGTGCGCACCCGGGCCGTACGGCTGGACGGGCGGTGGTGGCGGGACAACGTAGGGCCGCTGGTGGGGCACCGGGCCCTCTCGGGCGCGCCGGTGGCGCTGCTGTGGCGGCGCGGCGGCTATGTCGCCGTCCATCCGTCGACCGGCCGTGAGACGCCGATCGAGAAGGCCAACGCGGAGGAGTTCGAGCCGCGTGCGGTGATGTTCTACCGGCCGTTGCCCGACCGGGCGTTGAGTCCGCTGCGGCTGCTGCGGTTCAGCATGCGGGGCACGGGCGGCGATCTGACGAACCTCATGATCAGCGGCCTGGTGACGGTCGCGATCGGCGCGCTGGTGCCGATCGCGACCGGCAAGGTGCTCGGCGAGTTCGTGCCGAAGGCCCAGACGGGGCTCATCGTGCAGTTCTGTCTGGCGGTGATGATCAGCGGCGTGGTGGCGGCGGCCTTCATGCTGTTGCAGAACCTGACGATCCTGCGCCTGGAGGGCCGTATCGAGGCGACGCTCCAACCGGCGCTGTGGGACCGGCTGCTGCGGCTGCCCACGAAGTTCTTCACCGAGCGCTCGACCGGCGAGCTGGCCAGCCAGGCCATGGGCATCAGCGCGATCCGCCGCCTGATGGCCGGAGTCGGCCCGGTCGTCGCGTCGTCGGTGACGGTGGGCGCGATGAACCTGTCGCTGCTGTTCTGGTACAGCGTGCCGATGGCGATGGCGGCGATCGGCATGCTCGTCGTCATCGCGGCCGTGTTCCTGGGGCTGGGGCTGTGGCAGGTGCGCTGGCAGCGGCGGCTGGTGGTGCTGAGCAACAAGCTGAACAACCAGGCGTTCCAGACGCTGCGCGGGCTGCCGAAGCTGCGCGTCGCGGCGGCCGAGAACTACGCGTACGCGGCCTGGGCGGACCGGTTCGCGCGCAGCCGCGAGCTCCAGCAGAAGGCGGGGCGGATCAAGAACCTCACCACGGTGCTGGGTGCGGTGTATCTGCCGCTGTGCACGCTGCTGATGTTCATGCTGCTGGCGGGTCCGGCGCGCGGGTCGATGTCGGCGGCGGCCTTCCTGACCTTCAACACGTCGGTGACGATGCTGCTCACCTCGGTCACCCAGCTGACAGGCTCGTTCGTGTCGGTGGTGGCCGCGCTGCCGCTGTTCGAGGAGATCAAGCCGGTGCTGGAGGCCACCCCCGAGGTGCGCACGGCGAGCACCCGGCCGGGCCCGCTGACCGGGTCGATCGAGGCACGCCGGCTGTCCTTCCGGTACTCCGACGACGGTCCGCTGGTCCTCGACGACGTGTCCTTCGACGTCCGGCCGGGCGAGTTCGTGGCGATCGTCGGCCCGAGCGGCTGCGGCAAGTCGACGCTGCTGAGGCTCCTGATCGGCTTCGACAAGCCGGTCTCCGGCAGTGTTCTCTACGACGGCCAGGACCTGGCGGCGCTCGACCAGTCGGCGGTACGGCGGCAGTGCGGGGTCGTGCTGCAGCACGCGCAGCCGTTCACCGGGTCCATCCTGGACGTCATCTGCGGAACGGAGCCCTACACGCCGGAGGAGGCGATGGCGGCGGCCGAGATGGCGGGGCTCGCGGAGGACATCAAGCGGATGCCGATGGGACTGCACACGATCGTCTCGGGCAGCGGCGCGATCTCCGGCGGCCAGCGGCAGCGCCTGATGATCGCCCAGGCGCTGATCCGGCGCCCGCGCATCCTGTTCTTCGACGAGGCGACCAGCGCGCTCGACAACGAGACCCAGCGCATCGTCATCGAGTCCACCAAGGCCCTCAACGCCACCCGCATCGTGATCGCGCACCGCCTGTCCACGGTGCTGGACGCCGATCGCGTGATCGTGATGGAGGACGGCAAGGTCGCCCAGCAGGGCCCTCCCGCACAGCTCCTCGCGGACACGAACGGGCGGCTGCACGAGTTGGTGCGGCGCCAGATGGCGTGACCGGCCGCCCGGCCGGCGCCGCATCGAAGTCCGGGGAAGTCTCAGGGGTTCGGGCGGCAACCCCTGAGGCACCACCCCGAGGGCGACCCGGACCGTGTCCCGGTGCCTTCCCCGATTCCTGTCCTGACCGGTTGTGGGGCCGGTTGGATCACTGCGAGGTTCGATCATGCGGGCAACGCCCGTGATCGGACGCGCACGATCCTCGGAAGGGACTTCATGCGACCACTCTTCAGGGCGCTCACCGGAGTGCTCACCGCCGGATTACTCGCCGGGTCGGCGACGCCGGGCATGGCGGCGGACGCCGGCCCTCCCGGCGGAAGCTCGACGGCACAGCAGGCGATCGACTGGAAACCATGTCCCCAGGACGCGACGGCGGAGTGCGGGACCCTGCGCCTGCCCGTCGACTGGGCACGGCCGTCGGGCGAGGCGTTCGACCTCGCGGTGGCCCGTCGCAAGGCGACCGATCCGGATCGCCGGGTCGGCGTGCTGCTGGTCAACCCGGGTGGGCCCGGCGACTCGGGTGTGGACTTCGCCGTGCGGCGCGCCCAGGCCCACTTCAGCACGGACATCCAGGAGCGGTTCGACATCGTCGGTTTCGACCCGAGGGGCGTCGGCGCCAGCCATCCGGTGAAGTGCTCCACCGAACTGCTGCACCAGCAGCCGTCGGTCCATCCCCGCGACCAGGCGGAGTTCGACGAACTCGCCGAGTACAACCGCGCGTTGCGCGACGACTGCCGACGGCACACCGGTCCTCTCTTCGACCACGCCGACACCTTGAGCGTCGTGCGGGACATGGACGCGTTGCGCCAGGCACTGGGCGAGCAGAAGATCAACTACTTCGGCCACTCCTACGGCACCTTGATCGGCGAGCAGTACGCGGAGCAGTACGGCGACCGCATCCGGAGCATGGCCCTCACCGCGAACATCGACCACAGCCTGGGCGCCCGGGAGTTCCTGGTCTCCTCCGCGGCCGCCGCCGAGGACTCGTTCCACCAGTTCGTGAAGTGGTGCGACCGCTCCAGCTCCTGCGCGCTGCACGGCCGGGACGTCACCGCCGTATGGGACCGCCTGCTCGCCAGGGCGGACCGGGGGGAGATAACCGATCCGGACAGCCCGGATCGGCTGCTCACCGCACACGCGATCGCTCTGTTCGCCTTCAAGAGGTTCTACGGCCCGGACTGGGACGAACTGGCCACCTATGTGGCGGGCCTCGACGCGCAGGAACCGAGCGAGCGGCGACGGTCCGACGACGCGGACCAACAGACGACATCGGAGCCGTTCTACGCGGTCTTCTGCCAGGACTGGCGCATCCGGCCCAAGGACCACCGCGAGTACGCCGCCCTGACTCGGGCCGAGCTACGGGCCGCACCGCACATGCGCGGCTCACCTCGCGTCCACGCCGCCGTGGCCGGCTGCATCGGCTGGCCCGACGAGGTGAACAACCCGCAGCACCGGCTGCGCATCACCGAGGCACCCAAGATCCTCATGCTGCATTCGCGGCACGACCCGGCGAACCATTTCTCGTGGGCGGCCGACGTGCACCGGCAGACCCGCGGAACGACGGTCCTGGTGCCGTACGAGGGCGCGGGACACAGCGTCTACAACCGCAGTGACTGCACCCGTGACGCCGTGGACGACTACCTCACACAGCTGAGAATCCCGAGCGCCGGGAGCAGCTGCGCCCCGGCCGGGACGGGCTGATCGGGCTAGGCCCTGTCGTCGAGGCCCGGGACCGGGGCGCCGGAGGGGACGCCGGCGGCCACATAGCCGTCGTAGAGCTCCTTCCAGGGCGCCCCGGCCCCGGCATGCGGCCCCTCGAAGCGCTCCCCGCGTGCGTGCGCGTCGAGGGCGGCCAGGCAGACCTCCCAGCCGGCGCTGTTGCGGGCGGCGGTGTTCTCGGCGACGAGCACGTTGGTGAGCGTGAAGCGGGTGCGCTTGTCGTCCAGGGCCTCCAGGTCGAAGTGCAGCTCGTCGCCGCCCCACTCGAAGGAGAGGTGGCGGGGTTCGTCGACGGCGATGACCCGGCCCGTCGAGTCCTCCATGTTCGGATCGCCGGCGAACTTGATCGCGCCGCCGGGGCGCAGGTCGATCTCGGCGCGGGACGGGAACCAGTGGGCCAGTTCGTCGGCGTCGGTCACGAACTGCCAGACGCGCTCGACGGGATGGTCGTAGGTACGGCTGAAGCGGACGGCCGGGCGGCCGTCGTCCAGGGTCACATAGGTGCCGGTGAGGTCGGCGGTCATGGGGATCAGTCCTTCGTGGCGGGTTCCTCGGGACGGTCGGACGCCTCGTCGAGCCGGCGGCCCAGCTTGTCCAGGCCGGCGTTCCACAGCCTGCGGTACGGGGCCAGCCAGGCGTCGAGTTCGGCGATGGGTGCGGTGTCGAGGGCGTAGACGCGGCGCTGCGCGTCCTGCCGGACCCGCACCAGGCCGGCCTCCCTCAGCACTTTCAGGTGCTTGGAGGTGCTCGGCTGGCTCAGCCCGCATGCCTCCACGATCTCCCCGACGGGCCGCGGCCGCTCCAGGAGCAGCGCGACGATGGCCCGTCGGTGCGGATCGGCGAGGGCGGTCCAGAGCGAGGCATCGGCCATGAAGCCAATATGCCTCGGCAGTTATATGCCAGTCAAGGAATGTACACATCCACCCCATCGAAACGTTGCCGTTTCGCTCACGCGGGTCTATCTTCGAAGTGAACGAAACAGTTTCGTTCGCATCCGCAGTACCTTCGTCCGGCTCTCCCTGGAGTTGAATCCCGATGCCTGAGAAGACCCTGACCGCCGACGCCCCTGAGGGCGCGGCCGAGGCCCCGGCGGCGGCCTCGCCGAAGCGATGGTGGATCCTCGCGATCATCGCGCTCGCCCAGCTGATGGTGGTGCTGGACGCCACCATCGTGAACATCGCCCTGCCCTCGGCCCAGGCGGACCTCGGCTTCTCCGACGGCAACCGGCAGTGGATCGTCACCGCCTACGCACTGGCCTTCGCGTCCCTGCTGCTGCTCGGCGGCCGCATAGCCGACCTGTTCGGCCGCAAGCCCGCCTTCCTCATCGGCGTCGCCGGCTTCGCGGGCGCGTCGGTGCTGGGCGGTGCCGCGACCGGCTTCGAGATGCTGGTCGTCGCGCGCGCCCTGCAGGGTGCCTTCGGCGCGCTGCTCGCGCCCGCCGCGCTGTCGCTGCTCAACACCACGTTCACCGACGCCCGGGAGCGGGCCAGGGCGTTCAGCGTGTACGGCGCCATCGCCGGCGCCGGCGGCGCCGTGGGTCTGCTGCTCGGCGGCATCCTGACCGACGCCCTCGACTGGCGCTGGACGCTGTTCGTCAACGTGCCGATCGCCGCGGTCGCCCTGGCCGGCGGCTGGCTGCTGCTGAGCAGCCACCGCGACGCCGCGAACTCCAGGCTGGACGTGCCGGGCACGCTTCTGGTCGCCGGTGGTCTGTTCGGTCTGGTCTACGGCTTCTCCAACGCCGAGACGCACGACTGGGCTTCGCCGCAGACCTGGGGCTACCTGCTCGCGGGCGGCGTTCTGCTGGCGGCCTTCGCCTGGTGGCAGACCCGGACCGCGCATCCGCTGCTGCCACTGCGGATCCTGCTCGACCGCAACAGGGGCGCTTCCTTCCTGGCCGTCCTGGTCTCCGGTGCGGGCATGTTCGGTGTGTTCCTCTTCCTCACGTACTACCTGCAGCTGAACCTCGGCTTCAGCCCGACCAGGACCGGTGTGGCGTTCCTGCCGATGGTCGGCGCGCTGATGGTGGCGGCCCAGCTCGGCACCACGGCCCTGCTGCCACGCATCGGCCCCAAGGTCCTCGTCCCGCTGGGCTTCGGGATCGCGACGGCCGGCATGGCCTGGCTGACCGGCATCGGGGTCGGCTCGTCGTACGTGAGCGCGGTGCTCCCGCAGCTGATCGTGATCGGCCTCGGCCTCGGTCTGGTGATGCCGGCCACGATGCAGCTGGCCACCGGCGGAGTGGCCGCCGAGGACGCCGGAGTCGCCTCCGCGACCGTCAACGCCATGCAGCAGGTGGGCGGTTCGATCGGTACTGCGCTGCTGAACACGCTCGCCGCGAGCGCGGCGACCGACTACCTCGCCGGCAAGGACGCCACCAGCAAGCTGGTGCAGGCCCAGGCGACGATCGAGAGCTACACCACCGCCTTCTGGTGGTCGGCGGGTCTGTTCGCCGCGGGCGCGGTGATCGCCTTCCTGCTCTTCCGTCGCGGGGTGCCCGAGGAGGACGCATCCGCCGCACCGGTCGTCCACATGTGACCGACCCGGTCCGGCGAGACGCGAGGGGCCGCCGTCCGCAGGGAGACGGCGGTCCCTTTGCGCTGCCATGGGGACCGTATGCGCCGTGCGAGCTCCGTGGGCGTGCGGTGCCGTGCCGGTTGCCTCGGCGTGCACCATGGCGCGGCGGCTGATCCTGTTGGCCCGGTCCGAAAACGGGTACTCACGGGCCCATGCGAATCAGCGTGGTGGATGTGGGGTCGAACACGGTCCGACTGGTGGTGGCCGACGCGGAGGACGGTGCACCGCTGCCGGTTCACACCGCGAAATGGCGGCTGAGACTGTCGGAGCAGGTGAAGCCCGGGGGCAGGATCCCGGAAGAGGCCGTCGAGCGGCTCGTCGGCGCGGTCGCCGAGGCGAGCCGCACCGCCGCCCATTGGGGCGCGGCCGAGCCGATGGCGTTCGCGACGGCCGTGGTACGGGCCGCCCCGAACCGTACGGAGGTGCTGCGCGCCGTCCGGGACCGGACGGGGGTGGAGCTGTGCACCATGCCGGGCGAACTCGAGGCCGAGCTGACGTTTCTGGGGGCGCGGCAGTGGATGGGGTGGCGGTCGGGGCCGCTCGCGCTGCTGGACATCGGGGGCGGCTCCCTCGAAGTGGCCTTCGGGCGCGGCCGGTTGCCGGGCTTCGTGGCCTCACTGCCGCTCGGCGCGGGGCGCCTCACCCATGAGTTCTTCGACGGGGAGGACCCGCCTGCGCCGGAACGGGTGCGGGCGCTGCGCCGCAAGGTCCGCCATCAGCTGCGCGACGTGGCGGCCCGGATCCGCTGGGAGGGACCTCGTACCGCGGTGGCCACCTCGCGCACGTTCCAGCAGCTGGGCCGGCTGTGCGGGGCGCCGCCCGGGCGCCACGGACCCTTCGTGGAACGGCGGTTGGCCCGCTCGGACCTGCGTGAGGCGGTGAGCCGGCTGGCCGCGCTGCCCGCCGCCGAACGCTCCCGCCTGCCCGGCATCTCCGCGCCCCGGGCCGCGCAGAGCCTGGCCGGCGCGGTCGTCGGGCACACGGTGATGAAGCTGACCGGTCTGCGGACGGTCACCATCTGCCCCTGGGCGATCCGCGAGGGAGTCCTGCTGCGGCACATCCAGGACGGCCCGTCCTGGTGGGCGGAACTGACCCGGCTGGACGAGGCGCCCGCTCCCCCGGAGCCGGTGCCGCTGCGCATCGCGGCGGCCGGCGTGACCGAGGCGGCGACGGGCCGACGGAGGGCGCGCGATCGCGACCGCGCCCGCTGAACGACGGAAGGAGACAGCCATGGCCGACCACGACAAGCGTCACCGGCAAGAGCCCCGGACCGCCGCTGAGGAAGTACTGCGCGAGTTCGCCGACGCCGAGCACCGCACCCGGGACACCGCCGAGCAGCGCGAGCGCAGGGGCGAGGCCGGCGAGGCCATCACCCCCAACACGCGCGCCCAGGAGGAGTCCGAGGGCGAGTGACCGGGCGAGCGCCCCGGCCGGGCGTGCCCGGTGAACCGCCCTGCGGAGTACAGCGCTGCGGACGGTCCTGGTGGACGGGGCGTCGGGCGATGCGGGCCCGTACGCGGTGCAGATCGCCAAGGCGTACGGCGCGGTGAGCGCGGTGAGCGCTACCAGGAACGCCGACCTGGTGCGCTCTGCCGGCGCGTCCGGGCGACGCCGCTCACGCGCCGCTCCGCCCGGGCGCGCGACCACGGAATCCACAAGGGCGGGTGGCCCGGCGCCCCACGGGTACTCGGCCGCCATGACAGACGACGTCCGCATCGCACGCAGCGGAGAAGGACCGGGGCTGCCGCCCGCGCGGGGCCGTGTCTCCGCCGCCGTCGAGGAGTATCTGCGGGGTGCGGGCCCGCCGCTCGGGCCGGCGGACGTCGCGGGGGCGCCCGTCTACGGCGACGACCTCCAGCTGGCCCTCTACCTCTGCTACGAACTGCACTACCGCGGCTTCGCCGGGGTGTCCGAGGCCCTCGAATGGGACCCGGACCTGCTGCGCGTCCGGGCGGCGCTGGAACACCGTTTCCTGACCGCCCTGCGCGCGGACGCCACCGTCCACGACACCGTCGAGGACTCGCTGGCCGACCTGCTGGTCGAACCCGTCGACGGCACCGGTGTCAGCCACTACCTGTGCGCCGAGGGTGAGTTGTGGCAGCTGCGCGAGTACGCGGCCCAGCGCTCCCTGTATCACCTGAAGGAAGCGGACCCGCACGCCTGGGTGCTGCCGCGGCTGTGGGGCAGGGCCAAGTCCGGCATGGCCGCGGTGGAGTTCGACGAGTTCGGCGGCGGCCGCCCCGACCGCGTCCACGCGCGCCTCTTCGCCGACCTGATGACGGACCTCGGCCTGGACACGACATACGGGCACTACCTGGACGAGGCGACCGCGGAGGCCCTGGCCACGGTCAACCTGATGTCCCTGTTCGGCCTGCACCGGGAGCTGCGCGGCGCGCTCGTCGGCCATTTCGCGGCGGTCGAGATCACCTCGTCACCGGCCTCCCGGCGACTGGCCGAGGCGATGCGCCGCACGGGCGCCGGGCCCGCCGCCGAGCACTTCTACGACGAGCACGTCGAGGCGGACGCCGTGCACGAGCAGGTCGTACGCCACGACGTCATCGGCGGTCTCCTTGCCGAAGAGCCGCATCTCGCCCCCGACGTCGCGTTCGGCATCGACGTCACCGGGTATCTGGAGGACCGGTTCGCCGGCCGGCTGCTCGGCGCCTGGCGCGCGGGACGGTCGTCACTGCACACACCCCCTAGGTCCGAAATCTCCATTAAGTCCTGAATGCCGGGGTACCCGGCCGCCGTGAAACCACTGGTGCCACCGGGCGTCTACGGCCCTCAGGAGGACACCGACCTGCTCGTCGGTGCCCTGCTCGACGAGCCGCTGCCGCACGGCGCGGACGTGCTCGACGTCGGGACCGGCTCGGGCGCCCTGGCGCTCGAGGCCGCGCGGCGCGGCACGCGCGTGACCGCGGTGGACGTGTCCTGGCGGGCGGTGTGCACGGCACGGCTGAACGCCCGGCTGGCCCGGCTGCCCGTCCGCATCCGGCACGGCAACCTCTTCGCGCCGGTGCGAGGGCAGTCGTTCGACCTCATCCTCGCCAATCCGCCGTATGTGCCCGCGCCCGACACCGGCCGCGCGCCGCACGGTGCCGCACGGTCCTGGGACGCGGGCCGGGACGGACGGCTCGTCCTCGACCGGATCTGCCGGGAGGCCCCCGCCCTGCTGCGCCCCGGCGGTGTGCTGCTGGTCGTGCACTCGGGGCTCAGCCGCCCGGGCCGGACGCTGGCCCACCTGCGCGACGCAGGCCTGAAGGCATCCGTGACCCGGCGCCGTGTGATCCCCTTCGGCCCCGTACTGCGCTCGCGCCAGGCCTGGCTGCGGGAGCGCGGCCTGCTGTCCGCTTCGGATCAGTCCGTTCAGAGGGAAGAGCTGGTGGTGGTCCGTGCCGAACTCCCCGTCTGACGAGCCGCGCCGCATCAAGGTCCAGCGTCAGGGCCCCCTGCTGGTCGAGGGCCCGGTCGAGGTGGAACTGGAGGACGGCACGCTCGTCTCGTCCGACCGTTTCCGCGTCGCCCTGTGCACCTGTCGCCGCAGCCGCCGCTACCCGTGGTGCGACACCAGCCATCGCGAGCGCGCGAAGGACCGGTGAGCCGGTCGGCCGGCCAGCCGGTCATGATCATGCCTATGGCCGGCCCGTCGGCAGGACCCCCAGCCGGAGCGTCAATCCCTCTCGGGTGAAATTCACCAGGTCGAGTGAACCAGATCTTGCCCGCGGCGTGGCGGGGATGCTCACGCCCGCCGCCGGGTAACTACCCGGATCAAATGCGCCCTTGCCGAGGTGGAGCGGACATGACGCCGGACGCCGACGACCGCGCCCCCCATCCGACCGAGGACCTGGCCGCGAGCACCTCCCGGTCCGCGCCACCCCCGGCGAACGCCCATGCCCGCACCCGCAGATGCGGCCCGTTCACCGTGGTCGAGGTCCTGGGCGAGATCGATCTGGCCACGGAGGCGCTCCTCGCCGAGCATCTCTACGCGGCGACCGCGAGCGCACAGTCGGATGTGCTGGTCGATCTGCGGCAGGTCGACTTCTTCGACTGCTCGGGACTGCGTGTGCTGTGCCGGGCCGAGACGCGGGCCAGGGACCACGGCGGCCGGCTGCGCGTCGTGGCGGACGCTCCACGCATCCGGCGACTGCTGGGCGGTGCCGGACTGCTGGGTCGCTTTCCCCTCCTGGCCGGGATCCCCGGGGAGGGACCATGAGCCCGTAGCGGTACGAGGTGTCGGCCGGGCGGCCCCACTCCGCCCGGCCGACCCCCGGTGCGAGATCGCGGGGCCCCTCGGCAGGACACACACTCCCCATTCTGTGTGTCACCGCCGAACTGCCACGGGGCCGTGCGATCCCGGTCCTTTAGAACGCGAAGAGGCTCGTCTCGTAGGAGCTCTTCACGCACTCGTTGGCGAAGGTGCGCTCATAAGAGACGCGCTTGCCCTGCCAGACGCCGTCGACCGTGACCAGCACGGGGTCGTACTGCTTGGTGCACAACATGCCGCCCGTCGCCTTCAGCGCATCGAAGTTCCCGCCCACACCGCGCAGTTCGGCACAGGCCGACGCGGCGTCCGGGTGCGTGCCGGAGGCCGTCGGGGCGCAGCTCAGGGTGACCGCACGGACCGGGGTGGCCGTGGCGGCGTCGTCGCCGTAGGCCACGGTGAGCACCAGGGCCGAGGGGGCGTAGAGCGAGGCGGGGGCGGCGTCCTGGGCGGCCAGGGCGGATCCGGTGAGGGGTCCGCAGACGGCGGTGGCCGTGAGGCCGAGGGTCGCTGCCCAGCGCGCGGTGTTCCGCATTGTGTGCATCCTTCCGCTCGAGTTGAGGGTGTGCCGACTCCGGCGCGATCGGTGCCGGAGCGACGAGCGGGAGTCTGCCGAGTCCGCCGCCGAAACTCACATCGACACCACGGGTTTCAGTAACCTTGCGTATTGAATCAGTGGCTCGAAGTAACGGACTTCGAACGTTCCAACGCCGGAACTTGGCGGCTCTTGATCGTTCCAAGTCCGCGAGTGGCCGGATTTCGCACACTGATTAATAGGCCTGAAACATTCCGGTTGGGCCCTCCGGTTGAGCTCTCAGCTGACTCGCTCCAGGCCTCTTGCGTCCACAGAGCTGGCGAGTAATCGTCATTACATGATTACCAGCGAGCAACGAGAGAAGCTGCGCGGCTGGTTCGCCGGCCGCCTGCCCGACGACCTCTTCGAGGAACTGACCGAGGTGACGGTCGACCGCGAGGAGATCACCGTGATCGGCCGCATCCCCGCACCCCACCTGGCCGAGGACGTCTCGGCCGCCGAGCGCGAGGCGGCCGTGGAGGGCCGGATCCAGGAGTTCCGGGAGCGCACCCGGGAGACCCGGATCGGGGTGGCCCGGGAGGCGGAGCACCGGTTCCGCCGGAAGGTCTCCTGGGGCGTGGAGTGCGGTGGTGAACGCGCTCTGTTCACGCACATCGCCGCCCCGGTGATGACCCGGCTGCGTCAGCCCGAGCGTCAGGTCCTCGACACCCTGATCGCCGGCGGCGTCGCCCGCAGCCGCAGCGACGCCCTCGCCTGGTGCGTACGGCTGGTCCAGCGGCACACGGACGACTGGCTCACCGAGCTGCGCGAGTCCCTGGAGAACGTCCAGCGGGTGCGGGCCCAGGGCCCGGACGCGGAGCCTCCGGAGCCGGAGGACGCGCCCGCGGACAACGACTGATGGAGGTTTCGTCCACACACGGCACCGAAGACGGGGAACCGTCCTCTGATACGGATCTTGACCGCCGCCGTACCGTCGGCGCCGCCGTCAGCGCGGCGGCCGTAACTGGTTCGCGCGCGGCTGGAACTGGCGGGGGATGACCTCCTGGTGGGTGGCGGCGCTGATCGGGGTGCCGTTCACCGACATCCCGGGGCAGTTCGCGGGCCCGCTGGGGGATCTCGCGGGCGGCGTGGACATCAGCCTGCCGTTGTCGCTGGTCGTGGCCGCCGTCCTGTTCCTTGCGCTGCTGCGGCTGTTCCCCGAGCCGCGGGCGGTGTACGGGCCCGAGGGGGCGCGGCCGGCCCGGACCGCGGAGATTGCGGTGTCGCCGGTCAGGGGGCCGGGGGCGTTGTCAGTGCCCTCGACTACCTTGCTCTCATGACCAATTACGTTCTGGTGGCGGGTGCGAAGCTGGGTGCGTGGGCGTGGGACAAGGTGGTGCCCGACTTGCGAGCGGCCGGGCACGAGGCGTATGCGCTGACCCTGTCCGGGCTGGCCGAGAAGCGGGGAATACCGGCCGGGCTGCAGACCCACGTGGGGGACATCGTCGAGGAGGTGGAGCGTCTCGACCTGCGGGACGTGGTGCTGGTCGGGCACAGTTACTCGGGCGTACCGGTCGGACAGGCCGCCGAGCGGATCGGTGACCGGCTGGCGCGGGTGGTGTACGTCGACGCGAACGTCCCGCTCGACGGGAAGTCGTTCCTGGAGGGCTGGCCGAGCGACGAAGTGCGGGCGGCGATCGAGGCGAACGGCGGCTTCTGGGCGCCCTTCTCGGCCGAGGATCTGTCGGACCAGGGCCTCACGGACGAGCAGATCGCCCGGATCGTGCGGGGCGCTACGCCCCACCCCGGCGCCACGCTCACCGAACCGGCCGTCCTGACCGGCTCGCTCGCCGAGATACCGACGACCTACGTCAAGTGTCTGCTGGACTGGCCCGAGCCGAGCGACGACGTCGCCGAACTCCTCAAGAGCGACCACTGGAACCTGGTGACCATGGACACCGGCCACTGGCCGATGTTCTCCCAGCCCCGCGAACTGGCCCGCATCCTGCACGAGTCGGTGACCGCCCCCTGATCCACTCCCCCGCCTACCGGTCGGTATGGTCGGCGTACAGCGCGTTCTCAGTGACGAGAGGCGGGGCGTACGCATGGGCAAGCACTGGGCGGACTTCCAGTACGAGATCTATCTGAACGGGATGACGGGTGCCGTACCCCGGCTGCCCACCGATCTGACCCGGCTGGAGGAGCTGACCGAGCAGCGCCTCGGTCCCGGTCCCGTGGGCTATGTGGCCGGCAGCGCGGGCGACGGCAGCACCGCCCGCGCCAACCGGGCGGCCCTGCGGCGGCGCCGGATCGTGCCGCGCATGCTGCGGGACGTGCACGAGCGGGATCTGTCCGTCGAGGTGCTGGGCCGCGCCCTGCCCGCTCCGCTGGCGCTGGCCCCGGTCGGGGTGCTGTCGATCATGCACCCGGACGCCGAGTGCGCGGCGGCACGGGCCGCCGCCGCGCAGGGTGTGCCGTTCATCCTGTCGTCGGCGTCCAGCACCCCCATGGAGCAGGTCGCGGAGGCGATGGGGGACGCCGAGCGCTGGTTCCAGCTGTACTGGCCGAAGGACCCGGAGGTGGGACGGAGTTTCCTGAACCGGGCGAAGGCGGCCGGGTTCACCGCGCTCGTCGTCACCCTGGACACGCCCATGCTGGCCTGGCGGCCACGCGACCTCGACCAGGCGTATCTGCCGTTCCTGCACGGTGTGGGCACCGCCAACTACTTCTCCGACCCGGCCTTCCGGGCGGGCCTGGCCAAGCCGGTGCAGGAGGATCCGAACGCGGCCGTCATGCACTTCGTCGGCATGTTCGCGGACCCCGCCAAGACCTGGCCGGACCTGGCGTTCCTGCGGGAGAACTGGGACGGCCCGATCGTTCTGAAGGGCATCCTGCACCCGGACGACGCCCGCGCGGCCGCCGACGCCGGGATGGACGGGGTCGTCGTCTCCAACCACGGCGGCCGCCAGGTCGCCGGGTCCATCGGGGCGGCGGACGCCCTGCCCCGGGTCGTGGAGGCGGTCGGCGACCGGCTGACGGTGCTGTTCGACAGCGGCATCCGTACCGGCGACGACGTGTTCAAGGCGCTCGCCCTCGGCGCGCAGGCGGTGCTCCTGGGACGGCCGTACGTGTACGGGCTCGGCCTCGACGGCCAGGCGGGCGTCGAGCACGTCATCCGCTGCCTGCTCGCCGAACTCGACCTCACCCTCGCCCTGTCCGGGCACGCCACCCCCGCCACGCTCGGCCCCACCGACCTCACCGAGGAATCCGTATGACCGCCCCGAAGAACGTCCTCGCCGTCATCTCGCCGCACGTGGGCGGCCGTGCCATCGGGGCCGGACTGGCCACCCTCTTCCCCGAGGGTGCGCACGTCACCGTCGTCGAGAGGACCGACGAGAACCCGGCCGCCCTGCGTTCCGCGCACGCCGTCATCACCGCGCTCGCCCCCGTCACGGCCGAACACCTCGCCGCCGCACCGGAGGTGGAGCTGGTGCAGTGCGCCAGCCACGGCTTCGACTACGTCGACGTGGACGCGGCACGCGAGCGCGGGGTGCGCGTGTGCAACATAGGCTCCAGCGGCGCCGAGGCGCAGAACGTGGCCGAGCAGACCTTCGCCCTCATGCTCGCCCTGGCCAAGCAGCTGATCCCCGCGCACACCGCACTCGTCGACGCGGACTGGGCACTCCCCCGGCTGCAGCACTCACTGACCGAGCTGTGCGGCAAGACGCTCGGCATCGTGGGCCTGGGGCAGATCGGACGGCAGGTCGCCCGCCGCGCTGTCGCGTTCGACATGAACGTCGTCTACGCCGGGCGGCGCCGCCTTCCGCCGGAGACGGAGGCCGAGTTCGGCGGTGCCCGCCATCTCCCGCTCGACGAACTGCTGCGCACCGCCGACTACGTCTCCTTGCACGCCCCGCTCACCGACGAGACCCGGCACCTGCTGGACGCGGAGCGGCTGGCCCTCCTCAAGCCGACGGCGTTCGTGATCAACACCGCCCGGGGTGCCCTGATCGACCAGGACGCCCTCGCGGACGCGCTGGAGAAGGGCACCCTCGCCGGGGCGGGCATCGACGTCTTCGACCCCGAGCCGCCCACCCCGGCGCTGCGCCTGCTCCGCGCCCCGAACGTGGTGCTCTCGCCCCACGCCGGCGGCGTCACCCGCGAAACCCTCGTCCGCATCGCTCTCGCCGCGGTCGGGAACGTGACCGCCTTCCTGTCCGGCGGAGCGCCCCAGGACGTCGTGAACTAGGACCGGTCCGGACTACACCCTCTCCTGCACCGACCGCACGGCCCGCGCCCCCGGCGTCCCCCTCTCCCCGCTCGAAAGGGACCCGGGGTTCGCCGAGGTCACCGGATCGGTCGGCCAGCGCTGTGCGTCGGAGCCGTCGCGGACCTTGACGACGATGTCGGCGCCCGCGTCGGCGGTGGTGGCCGCCAGAGCGAGCCGCTCGTCCCAGCGGGGCAGGAACTCGCCCTGCACGGTGAGGTCGTAGCGCACGTCGTCGGCCCGCTCGGAGTCGTCGTCGGCGCACTTGCCGAGGATCACCACACCGGCGTCGACGTGCGAGTCCAGGCACAGATCGGGATCGGCCGCGCTGCGCAGCAGGCCGTCCTTCTCGTACGACCACTGCTGGGTGTCAACGGCCGAGCACTCGGCCAGTTCGGTCCCGGCGCCGGCCTTCGGCTCACCCTGGATGTCCAGGCACAGGCCGGCGGCCGCGTTGCGCAGCCGCGACTGCAGGGGTGCGGTGGGGAGTTGGGCCGTGCCGGGCGGTGAGGCGGACACCGCGGGCGGTACCGGGGATCCGGTGCCGCCGCCGGTGGCGGAGGCGGCCGGGTCGACCCCGTCGTCGTCCGAGAGCAGGCCCGCGGCGAGCATCGCCGCGATCAGCCCGGCGGAGACGAGACCCACACCGGTGAGCAGGGTCCGGGGGGACCGGGGTCCGCCCGGCATCCGTCTGCCCTGGGCGGGGATGCGCGGCAGGAGACGGCGTCGTCCTCGGCCGTGCCGGGCCGCGCCGCGGGGGCCCGTCCCGCCGCTGCGGGTACGGCCCGGACGCGTCTCCAGATAGCGGCGCGCGCCCCAGCCGAGGACCGCCTCGGCGATGAGCACTCCCAACCCGCCCTCGAAATGGCTCAGTTGTTCGGCGGCGTTACGGCAGTAGCGGCACTCCGTCAGATGCTGCTGGACATCCGGCAGCAGGGCCCCGCCGCGGCGAATGGGGACGTCGAGGAGACGGTTGTAGAACCGGCAATCCTTCGTCGGCGCGAGTTCACGATGGGCATGTACACAACCTTCGCGGAATTTATCACGCGCTTGTTCGAGAGCGGCCGAGGCGGTAACGGTATCCATGCCCAACAGTCCGGCGGGGACGCTTAACGGCTCGGCCTCGACCTCGGTATGCCAGAGCAGGCATCGAGCAAGTCCCGGAAGCGCCTGGAATGACCGATCGGCGAGCTTTGGATTTTCGGGCGTCATCGACTTCGCCGTACGCATACCGCGACCGCCCGCGGGTTTCGCCAGCTCCGGCAGAACGCCCGCTATTCGCTCCTCGGCCGACCACTGCCGGACCGTGTCCCGGACGGCGACGAGAAGCCGGGGCCGCAGCGCACCGGCCGGTTCGCCCAGCGCCAGACGGTCGAGGACCTGATGGAAGGCGGCGGCGGTGACCATGTCGGCGATGTCCGCGGGGGAGGCGAGACAGATCACCGCGTATTCATGGACCGGTTGCCAGTGCCGCGCCATGAGCAGCGCGACGGACGGAGCGGCCTCACCGTCCGGGCGGCCCCGCAGCCGGGCGGCGAGGCCTTCGTCGGATTCCTCGGGAACCCCGCCGGGCGGGGGGTAAGGCGGGCGAGGGGGGTGGGGGGTGGGCACTGAACGGATTCCTTCCCGCGCATGGCACAGAAGTTCTGATCGCCGAAAAGGACCGAGCGGCTTGGTGCGCACCTCTTCGGCACGAGCGCGGGGAGCACGAATTCACCCACGGCCATCCGTCCCGGTTCCCCACGGAACGAATGAACCCCGGCCTTTTCCGCCCCCCACGGGTGGTTCACCCTTGCACAGCGCACTCATGGCCAACAAGGCACTTGGGCAACATCCGCACCTTTGAAAGAAAGTCAGATGCGGCAGCAACTCTCCGCACCTGCGCGAGCTTTCGTCATTCCATGCGCCCCGTGTGAAACTCACGCACACGCCGGAGCACCACGCACGCTCCCCGGCGCACGCGCCCGCGTAGTCCACTGGAGACGGCCCTCTCGGAAGGCCCCGCGCAGAACGGCGGCTCTTCTGCGCGTCACGGGCCGCCGACCCCGTTCCTCCCGCCCTCGGTCGGCGGCCCAGAGGGCTGGTGGAACGGGGGCGTCAGATCTGCCAGGAGCGCAGCCGGTCGGCGGCGCCGTACACGTCGGTCTTGCCGGACATCAGGTCACGGGCGAGGTCGACGAGGGCGCCGTAGGGCGGGTCGATGCCCACGCCGCTGACGAACATGTAGGCGACCGCGGAGGCGCAGGCGAAGCGCGCGTTGGCCGAGGGCAGCGGCTTGAGCAGGGCGAGGGTGTGCAGCAGCGCGGCGGCACGCCAGGCCGGGTCGGAGTCGACGCCCAGGCGGGGCGGATCCACGCGATGGCGGGCGACGGCGGCGACCAGCGCGGAGAAGTCGTTGATCGTGGGCTGGTCCGGCAGGACCTCTTCGTGACGCTGGAGCAGCCAGGGCACGTCGATATGGAGGACGGGTGCCATCGGTCAGGCGGCCCGTCCCTCGCCCTTGGCGGACGGTTCGTCGTCGGGGAAGGCTTCCGCGAACTCGTCCGCGTGTGTCGCGAAGAACCGGCGGAACGCCTCGGCGCCCTCCTGCAGCGCCCGGTGCCGGGCTATGTCGGCCGCGGCGGCCTCCCGCACGAGCGCCTTCATCGACGTACCGCGTTCCTTGGCGATCTGCCGCAGGTCCTCAAGCTCGCGGTCGCTGAACTCCACGTTGAGAGCTGGCATGCCCCTCACGGTACCGCTCGGGTACTTGCGCGTAAATACCCGCAGGTCAGATGCGATGCAGGACGGTACCGAGGGGGGCGGAACGCGCAGCCGGACGCGGGGCCGCTCGCGGGATTTTCCGAGACGTGGGTCACATTCGACCGTGGGATGTCACACTCCCGCCCCCGCCGCGCCTCGCAGTGGTGAGCGCGCACTGGGAGGCCCCCGTATGTCCGACAGCCCCGTACCCGTCACCGACGACGCGACCGGTGTCTTCGTCGAGCACCGTGAGCTGATGTTCGGCGTCGTCTACCACATGCTCGGCAGTGTCGCCGACACCGAGGACGTCCTCCAGGAGACCTGGCTGTCGTGGACGGCACGGGGCGGGGGCGTGCCGCTCGACGGGGTCGCCAACCCGCGGGCGTACCTCGTGCGGATCGCGGTGAACCACGCGCTGGCGCGCCGGGCCGCGATCCGCCGCCGCCAGGAAACGTACGTGGGCCCGTGGCTGCCCGAGCCGCTGGTCGCGGACGGCGAGGGGGCCGACGCCGACGATCCGGTGCTGCGCACCGAGTCCGTGTCGCTGGCGATGCTGGTCGTCCTGGAGTCGCTGACGCCGCTGGAACGCGCTGTGTTCGTGCTGCACGAGGTGTTCGGGTACCCCCACACGGAGATCGCGGAGATCATCGACCGCAGCCCGGCGGCCGTACGGCAGCTCGCGCACCGGGCCCGGGAGCACGTGCATGCGCGGCGGCCGCTGTACGAGGCGCATCCGCGGGTGCGGCGGGAGGCGACCGAGCGGTTCGTGCGGGCCGCGCTGGGCGGGGACATCGCCGCGCTGATGGAGATCCTCGCGCCGGACGTGACGGTGTGGACGGACGCCGGCGGCAAGCGGAAGCGGGCGGGGGGACTGCGTCCCGTGCACGGCCGGGACAAGGTGGTCCGGCTCCTCGGTTCGTACGCGAACCGGGGGCGCGGGGGCCACCTGGACCTGCGGTACCGGCGTGTCAACGGCGACGACGCGGCGGTGCTGTTCGAGGGCGAGGAACCGTTCGCCGTCATGGTCCTGGACCTGACTCCGGACGGCGACCGGGTGTCCGGCGTCTACGTCGTGACCAACCCCGACAAGCTCACCCACGTGCGCAGGGAGGACGCATGAGCGCCCGTGTCCTCCTCGACCGCCCGCGCAACCGCCCTGTCCGCACGGGCATCGGCGCGGCCTGGATCAGCCTGTATCTGATCCTCCTGGCGGGCGGCGGCAACGACATCGTGGCGACGCGGCTCCATCTGTCGATCAACACGGTGACGTGGGCGGTACGCGTCGCGGTGTTCGTGGTCCCGGCGATCGTCTTCGTCGTCACCCGCAGGATCTGTCACGGGCTGCAGCTCCGGGACAGGGAACTGGTGGCGCACGGCCGGGAGACGGGGGTCGTCAAGCGGCTGCCGCACGGCGAGTACGTCGAGGTGCACCGGCCGCTCAGCCGGGCCGAACTGCACACCCTGACCGCTCACGAGCGGCCCGCGGAACTCGTGGAACGCGAGCCGTAGCGACCGGCGGACGACCTGGCGCCGAACGCCAGGTGTACGGCCCGTGCATTCCTGGTGGCACCTACAACCCCCGGTGAGGCCCCCGTGTCACACCCCACGACAACAGGCCCCACCACCCACGGAGTCCACGTGCACATGCGCTTACCGGCCGCCCGGCCGACCGCCGTCGCCGCTCTCGCACTGGCCGCCACCGCCGTCGTCGTCGCACCGCCCGCCCACGCGGCGGACGGCGACGACTACCGGGTCACGCTCACCAGCAGCACCGCCACGACCGACTACAAGAACCGCACGGTCGACCTGACCGGCACGCTGACCCGCACCGACGGCACTCCCGTCGCGGGCGCGCCGGTCCAGCTCGAGGAATCGGTTCTCTACAACACCTGGAACCCGTGGGGCGACCCCATCGACCCCACCGAGTGGGAGACCCGCGGCGTGGGCACCGTCCGCACGGACGCCGAGGGGCGGTTCACCCTGGAGGACGTCCCCGCGGACCGCGCGGACGACCGGCCCAGCCCCTATCTCTTCCCCCGTCACCAGGTGATGTTCCGGGCGGTCTACGACACCGACCCCACCGACTTCCACATGGCCTTCGCGGACACCACGGTCAAGGTGCAGCCCGTCACCAGCGCCCTCACCTACCGGGTCAACAAGACCACGGTGCGCGAGGGCGACACGCTCGTCGTGAAGGGCAGGGTCGTCTGGCCCGCCGGGCACGGCCCCATCGCCGGCACCCGGGTGTTCCTGCGGACGTACTTCGAGAGCGCGTACAACGCGCAGACCACCACCGACGCGCGCGGCAACTTCACGGTCCGCGCCAGGATCCGGGACTACGACAACGAGTTCGCGGTCTTCTCCGCGCCCAAGGACTACTACATCGCGGGCGCGAGCAAGAACCTCCCCGTCAAGAACGTGACCCCGTAACCGGGTCACCGGGCAGCAGGAGGCCCGCTGCCGCGGAACCCGGCAGCGGGCCTCCCGACGGTTGTGCTCCCCGTCAGCCCTGGTCGGCCACGAAGGAGGCCATCCGGGTCAGGGCGGAGTTCCAGTTGATCGTGTGCTCGTTCGTCGACCAGGACTGGATGTCGTCGATGTAGCAGAACTGGCCGACGCAGCCCTTGAGTTTGCTCTGTGCGTAGGGGTCCTGAATACCCGAGTTCGGCCCGCCGGCGAGGGTGCCGGCCGGCGGGTTCGGCTGGCTGGGGTCGAGCTGGTGGGCGTACCAGCGGGCGTGCTGGTTGTGGGAGTTGACCTCGCCGTAGCCGGTCACGTACGAGATGTTCAGCGCGTTGCGGCCGAGGAGGTAGTCCATGCTCTGCAGCGCGCCGTCACGGTACTTGGAGGCGCCCGTGATGTCGTACGCGGAGGCGATGACGACGGCGTTGTGCAGGATCTGGTGGTTGGAGCCCCAGTCGTAGAGGTTGCCCTCGGGGGCGTACGGCATCCCGTACGGGTGTGACTTCAGCGTGGTCAGGTAGCGGTCGGCGCCCTTGATGACGGACTGGCGCACCTTGTCCCGGCCGGGCAGCCTGCTCGGCACGGTGGCGAGGTCCAGCCTTGCCGCCGCCGCGGTCCTGGCCCAGTCGTAGCCGATGGGGATGAAGACGTCGGCCCTGTGCACCGGGGAGTTCAGGACGTAGTCCGCGAACTCCTTCTCGCCGGTGCTGAGATACAGCTCCGCCGCGGCCCAGTAGAACTCGTCGGTGACGTTGTTGTCGGCGTACGTGCCGCCGCCGATGCCGTCGCTGTCGGAGGCGTACCGGTCGGGGTGCGCGAGCGCCGCCGACCAGGCCGTGCGGGCGGCGGCCAGGGTCTTCGCCGCGAACTCCCTGTCATACGGCCTGTACAGGCGCGCCGCCTGCGCCGCCGTCGCCGCCAGGTTCAGGGTCGCCGCGGTGGACGGCGGATGCAGTTCGCGCTTTTGCGGGTCGTCGCTCGGCAGCAGCGGCAACCCCGTCCACTGCTCGTCGTGGATCTTGTGGTGGGCCATGCCGGCCAGTGGCCGGCCCGCGGGCACCTGCATCTTCAGCAGGAACTCCAGTTCCCAGCGGACCTCGTCCAGGATGTCCGGCACCTTGTTGCCGCTCTCCGGGATGGCGAGCGTGCGGTCACCGAGCTTCTCCGGCTCGCCGGTGCGGGCCAGCCGTTCGCGTTCGTAGGTGCTCAGCAGTTCCCACACGGAGATGCCGCCGTTGACGACGTACTTGCCGTGGTCGCCGGCGTCGTACCAGCCGCCGGTGACGTCGAGCTTGTAGTCGCACACGCCCGGCTGGCAGGGCACGACGCCGTCGCCCTGGTTCGGCGCGGCGTCGACGTGTCCGGCGGGGCGGGCGTAGCCCGGGCGCAGGTCGTCGCGGATCGCGATGCCGCTGCGCTGTGTGTAGTAGTACTTCAGGGCGTCCACGCGCAGCCGCTCGTAGGCGGCCGTGCCGATGTCGAAGGGACGGCTCGTCTGCCCGTCGGCGACCAGCGTGAAGTCCTTGCCCTGCTTGCGGTAGGCGCCGAAGTCGATGGAGTGGACGTTCTGCCCGGAGGAGACGTCGGTGCCGCGCGGCACGGTCCAGCCCTGGGCGACCACGGCGCCGGACGCGTTCTTCAGCTGCCAGGGCAGCTTCTCGGTGGCATCGGTGACCAGCGTGGCGTTCTTGGGGCCGGCGGGCAGATAGGCGACCTGGTTCACCCGCACCCGCGGCCCGGTGTCCGGCTCGTACACCTCGGGCGGCACACCGCCCAGCAGCGAGGCGTTGTCCATGCAGAAGCGCCATGCGTCCGCGCTGCCGCCGAGTTGGAAGGCGACCTGGCCCTGAGACGTGTCGACGGGCGAGGTGAAGGTGTACGAGTACGAGTTGCCGGAGACGCTCAGCTGAGGCGTCACCTCGAAGTAGGTGTCGTACGGGGCCGCCGACAGGCCGACGACCGCCCGCACGACGTGCCCCTCGGGCGAGCCGTTGGCGGTGAAGGAGAACCGGTACGTCTCCCCCTTCGCCAGGGCGATGTCGTTCTGGCCGACGGCTGCGTCCCACCGGTTGGTGGTGCCGCCGGGCACGTCGGCGCAGAGCTTGCCGTCGGACAGGCCCGCGGTGACGTTGGTGGTCGACCACCAGGGGGCGGTGGTGGTGTCGAAGGTGCCGTTCTTGAGCTGCTCGACCTCGTCGGCACCGGCCGGTGCGGCCGGGAGTGCGGTGAGGCCCGCCGCTAACAGGGCCGTCAGGGACAGCAGGGTGGTTCTGCGTCGTTTCACGTCTGGGCTCCTCGGGTGAGGTGCGGGCGACGCTCGCGGTGGGAGCGCTCCCAGAGGCGGACGCAGCCATGCTTGTCGGCGACATGACACTCCGTCAACGGTCCGGGCAGGACTGGTTTCCGCCCGGACCGCCGATCCCCGGTTCAGCTCGCGGGCACCTCCAGCTTGCTGATCCGCACAGCCCCGCGGGCCTCCCCCGGATGAGCGCTGGTCAGCGTGAGCCGCACCCGGGAGCCGCGTACGGCGTCGAAGGTGAGGACGGTCGGCGCGTCCGAGGCGGCCGCCCAGTCGACAGCCGTACCCGTCACCGGCACATACCGGCGGCCGTCCCACACCTCGGCTTCGACGGACGCCGGCAGGGTGTGCGTGGCGTCCACGGTGAAGGAGACCTCCACCCGGTCGAAGGTCCGCGCCCGCCCGAAGTCCACCGAGACCCAGTCCTCGGGCCGGGCTCCGCCGAAGGCCGGCAGCAGGGCCGTGGCCGCCTTGAGGAAGCCGTTGGACCAGCCGGTGGCCGGGTCGCCGTCGAGCATCGCGGCCGGGAGGGTGTCCGGGCGGCCGGAGTAACTGGCGTCCGCGAAGGGGTGGTCGGGCGGCGCGGGATGGTCCGGTCCGAACACGGCGGCAGGGGTGAGCGCGCCCGACCGGGCCGGAGTCGTCCGCACGGTCACACTTCCCGCCCGAAGCCCTTCGGCCCGTGCGGTCACCTTCAGGGATCCCGCCTCCGTGCCGGACCGTACGATCGCCAGCGCCTTGCCGTGGAAGGCCGTACGCGTACTGGCCTGGTAGCGCTCGGCGCTCTCCTCCCGTCCGTTGTCGAGCCCGGCGAGCGAGCCGCCCGTCACTTCGAATGAGATCAGGTCCTCGGCTTCAGGGACCACCACACCACGGGCGTCGACGACCTCGGCGGTGACGAAGACCAGCGAACGGCCGTCCGCTGCAAGGGACGTGCGGTCAGCGGTCAGGCGCAGGGCCTTCGCCTCCCCGGCCGTGCGCAGTACGTCGGTCGCGACCACCTTGCCGTCCCTGCGGGCCACCGCCTTCAACTCCCCCGGTTTGAAAGGCACCTTCCAGGTGAGGTGGAGTTTGCCCGCGCTGCCGTTCGGGCTGGTGTAGCTGCCGGGATACGGGCCGTCGGTGAAGGTCCTGTCGTCGCCGGTCGCCTCGGTGGTCTCCAGGTAGACCCGGCCGTCGACGGTCTTCTTGGTGTCGAAGGTCCGCGCGCCGAGGGACTTGCCGTTGAGGAACAGCTCGACGGTGTCGACGTTCGAGTACGCCCACACCTCGACCGTGTCGCCCTCCGCGTGGTTCCAGGTCATCGGCAGCAGGTGGACCATCGGTTCGCTGATCCACTGGCTCCGGAACAGGTGGTACATGTCCTTCGGGAAGCCGGCCGTGTCGACCGCGCCGAAGAAGGACGCCTTGACCGGGAAGACGTCGTAGGGCGTGGGCTCGCCGATGTAGTCGATGCCGGACCACAGGAACTGCCCGGCGAACCACTTCCGGTCCCGGTCCTTCTTGTGCCCGTACTCGCCGCTCATGGTCCAGGAGGCGAGGTTGTTGTCGTAGGAGGAGGTCGCCCGCCTGCCGGGCGTGTGGTTCTCGCCGGTGTTCAGGTGCTCGGGTTCCTGGTACGTCCCGCGCGTGGAGGTCTCCGACGACGACTCGGACTCGAAGAGGAACAGGTGCGGGTACGCCGCGTGCAGCTGGTCCACCGACTTGGCGGTGTTGTAGTTGAGGCCGAGCCCGTCCAGCTTGGCCAGCATCAGGTCGGCGGCGGAGCCCTTGGCGGGCGGGCGTCGGTACTTGTCGGAGCCGATGACCAGGGGGCGGGTGTCGTCGGCGGCCTTGATGGCGTCGATGATCCGGTCGGCCATGGCGAGTCCGGCGGTGGAGGTGGAGTCGGGGATCTCGTTGCCGATGGACCACATCAGCACGGCGGGCGAGTTGCGGGCCGCGAGCACCATCTCGGTGGCGTCCTGCTGCGCCCACTCGTCGAAGAACCGGCCGTAGTCGTAGCGCGTCTTGCCGGTCCTCCAGCAGTCGAACGCCTCCACCAGCATCACGATGCCGAGTTCCTCGCAGACCTGGATCATCTCCGGCGAGGGCGGGTTGTGGGAGGTGCGGAAGGCGTTGACGCCCATCGACTTCATGATGGTCATCTGGCGTCGGATCGCGTCGATGCTGACGGCGGCGCCCAGGGCGCCCAGGTCGTGGTGGAGGTCGACGCCCTTGATCTTGTGGTGCTCGCCGTTGAGGTGGAAGCCCTCGTCGGGGTCGAAGCGGAAGGTGCGGAAGCCGAAGGTGGTGCGGTAGGTGTCGGTGGTCCGGCCGCCGACGCGCAGTTCGGTCTTGAGGGTGTAGCGGTGGTGCGGGGTGGCGAAGTCCCACAGCTTCGGTTCGGGGACCGTGAGCTCATGCGGCTCGGTGGTCTTGTCGGTGACCGGGACCGTGGAGGACGTACGGGCGACGGTACGGCCCCTGGGGTCGACGATGCGCGAGACGATCTCGACGTCGGTGCCGCCGCCGGAGGCGTTGACCACCGAGGTCCGCACCCGTACGACGCCCCGCTCCCCGGTGATCTCGGGCGTGCTGACGTACGTGCCCCAGCGCTCCACGTGCACCGGCTCGGTGACGACGAGGCGGGCCTCGCGGTAGATGCCGCTGCCCGAGTACCAGCGGCTGCTGGGCAGCCGGTTCTGCACCTTGACCGCGAGCACGTTCTCGGTGCTGCCGTCGGTGTGCACCAGATCGGTGAGGTCGAAGGCGAAGCCGGTGTAGCCGTAGGGGTGACGGCCGGCCTCCTTGCCGTTGCAGTGGACGTACGCGTCCATGTAGACGCCGTCGAACTCCACCGATATCCGCTTGCCCGCGAGGGCGGGCGGCAGGGTGAAGGCGAGGCGGTACCAGCCGAGGCCGCCGGGGAAGAAGCCGGTGCCGCTGGTGGTGCCGTGCTCGGTGGTCGGGGCGAACTCGATGCTCCAGTCGTGCGGCACCGCGACCTCGCGCCAGCCCGAGTCGTCGTAGCCGGGCTCTGCGGCGCCGGCGTACGCGCCGGTCGGGTCGGTGATGCCGCCGGGGTTCACCAGGGCGAAGCGCCAGCCGTCGCGCAGCGGGACCGTGCGGCGTCCGGACGCGGCGCCGGCGGCCAGTTCCGCGGCCTGCGCGGTCGGCGTGCTCAGCAGTGCTCCGGCCGCCGGGGCGGCCGTGGAGGCGAGCAGTAACGATCTTCGTGTGACGGCCATGGCGGCTCTCCCTCATCAGGGCGCAGAAGTACTCACAACTGATCGTGAACAAACAGATTCTGACGTGGTGGCACGCGGATCAGTCAAGGGTGCGCCCGAGGTTCCGGTACGAGGGGGTGGCCGAAGCACTACGCTGGGGCCCAGCTGACACGCTTGTTCACCGTGAGTGTGCGCGTTGGAGTGGCGACCATGAGCCCGGAGTATCCGTTCGACGAGGCCGCGACGGCCCGGGCGGTCATCGACGCCGACGGCGTGCTCGTCGAGTGGAACGCGGGCGCCGAGCGGCTGCTGGGCCACCCGGCCGCCGAGATCCTGGGGCGCCCCGCGGCGGACCTGCTGGCCGACGGGGCCCGCCGCTCCGGCGCACCGGCGGGCGACCGCTGGGACGGCATCCTCACGCTGCGCCATCGCGACGGCGGCACGGTGGCGGTATGGCTGCTCGCCCACCGGGTGCGGCCCCAGGACGACGGCCGCGACCACTGGCTCGTGGTCACGCCGCTGGAGGGGGACGCCCCCCGGCTGCCCGGCGACCCTCTGGAGAACATCGGGCTCCTCGACTCCCCCTGCGCCATCGCGATCTACGACGACCGGCTGCGCCTGCGCAGGATCAACGGCGTCATGGCGGAGGTCCTCCAGCTCTCCGACGAGCATGTGCGCGGGCTGCGCGCACCCGAACTGAGCGGCAGACGTCAGAGCGTCGACATCGAGCGGCAACTCCTGCGCGTCCTCACCACGGGCCGCGGCACGGACGTACGGACGTACGTGCCGGTCGGCGGTGACAGGACGTACACCTGGCTGGCCCGGATGGCTCCGATCACCGACGCCGAGGGGCGGGTGCGCGGCGTGTCCGTCGCCGCGCACGACTTCACCGAGCAGTACCTGGCCCGGGAGCGGCTGCAGCTGGTGAACGAGGCCAGCGTGCGCATCGGCACCACCCTCGACGTGTCCCGCACGGCCCAGGAGCTGGCGGACATCTGCGTCCCCGCCCTGGCCGACTTCGTGAGCGTCGACCTGCTGGATCCTCCGGAGAACGGCGGCGAACTGCCCACCGGCCGGCTGACCGCCCCCGTCAGTCTGCGTCGGACCGCCGTCCGGTCCGTCAACGCGGGCACCCCCGAAGCCGTGGTGAAGCCGGGACAGGTGGATGTGTATCCCGCTCCCTCACCCCAGGCCGATGCGCTGCTCGCGAGCCACACCATCGTGGCCTCGACGTCGACGGGCGACCTGGAGCAGTGGCTCTCCTGGGATCCGGTACGCGCCGAGCGGATCAGGGCGTACGGCATCCACACCACGATGTCCGTGCCGATCCAGGCCCGCGGGACCACCCTCGGGGTCGCCGTGCTCACCCGGTTCAAGAACCCCGAGCCGTTCACACCCGACGACGTGCTGTTGGCCGAGGAGATCACGGCCCGCGCGGCCGTCTGCATCGACAACGCCCGCCGCTACTCCCGGGAACGCGAGACCGCCCTGGCCCTGCAGCGCAGCCTGCTCCCCCGGTCCCTGCCGCGCACCGCCGCGCTCGAAGCGGCCTCCCGCTATCTCCCGGCGGCGCGGTCGGGGGTGGGCGGCGACTGGTTCGACGTGATCCCGCTGTCCGGGCTGCGGGTCGCGATGGTCGTCGGGGACGTGGTCGGCCACGGCATCCAGGCCTCCGCCACCATGGGCCGGCTGCGCACCGCCGTACGCACCCTGGCCGACATCGACCTCGCCCCCGACGAACTGCTCACCCATCTCGACGACCTGGTCGTGCGGCTGTCGGAGGAGACGGGCCACGAGGGCAGCCCCGGCGAGGTCGGCGCCACCTGTCTGTACGCGGTGTACGACCCGGTCTCCCGGCGCTGCACGCTGGCCCGGGCCGGGCACCCCTCGCCGGTCATGATTGCGCCGGGCGGGGAGCCGGAGGAGATCGAGCTGCCCGCGGGGCCGCCGCTGGGCCTGGGCGGGCTGCCGTTCGAGTCCGCCGAGATCGAGCTCCGCGAGGGCACGGTCCTCTCCTTCTACACCGACGGCCTGATCGAGACCCGTGAGCGCGATGCCGACGCCAGCCACGCGCTGCTGTGCGAGGCTCTGGCGGCCGGCTCCGGCTCGCTGGACGAGACCTGCGACCACGTCCTGCGCGTCCTGCTCCCGCCGGGCGGCGCCCACGACGACGTGGCGCTGCTGCTGGCCCGCACTCAGGGGCTGCCCGCCTCCCGGGTCGCGACCTGGGACATCCCGGCGGATCCGGCGCTGGTCGCGCCCATCCGCAAGCAGGTCGTGGAGCAGCTCGGCACCTGGAGCCTGACCGAGGCGTCGTTCACGGTCGAACTGGTGGTGAGCGAGCTGGTCACGAACGCCATCCGCTACGGCATTCACCCCATCCGGCTCCGGCTGATCCACGATGCGGCGACGCTGATCTGCGAAGTGTCCGACACCAGCCACACGGCACCGCATCTGCGCCGCGCCAAGATCTTCGACGAGGGCGGCCGCGGACTGCTGCTGGTCGCCCAGCTGACCCAGCGGTGGGGCAGCCGGCACACGGCGGACGGCAAGACGATCTGGGCGGAGATCGGGCTCGTCGACGAGCGGGACGAGGGGTGAGTATTCCGCCGGAAAACGGGGAGGCGTGACAGACATGGGACGTGCACGGACACTCCATGCCTTACACCGAGCGACTCCCGTCGTGAGTGCCGTCGCGCTGCTGGGCCTGCTGGCCGCATGCGGCAACGGCGCCGATTCGTCGGGCTCCGTCCGGACACCGGCCGGCACGAGCAGCCGTACGACCGAGTCGGTCACGGCCGGCACCCAGAGCCCCACGAGCCCACCGGGCACGACCGGACCGGCCACGTCCGGCACCGGGAGCCGCACGACCGGACCGGCCGCCTCCACCACCCGCTGTCACACCTCGGAGCTGCGCGCGTCCATCGGCCGCCCCAGCCCGGGTGCCGGGCAGCGCAACTTCCCGATCGTGCTGACCAACACGGCCGGCCGTACGTGCACCGTCCGCGGCTACCCGGGCGCCGCCTTCGTGGACGCGTCCGGCAAACAACTCGGCCCGGACCCGAAGCGCTCCCCCGCCACCCGTACGACCGTCTCGCTGGCTCCGGGCCGGAGCGCCTGGGCGGGGCTGAGCTTCGCCAGCCCCGAGATCAGCGGGGCCCGCACGGCCGAGCCGGAGGCGCTGCTCGTGACGCCGCCGGACGAGCGGGATTCGCTGAAGGTGGCGTGGACGTACGGCGAGGTGCCCGTGGCCGGGAACGAGTCGTCGGTGCGGCTGACGGTGTTCCAGCCCGGCACCGGCGGCTGACCGGCGGTCAGCGGCTGCCGCCACCGCCGTACCCGTAGCCGCCGTAGCCGTACCCCCCATAGCCGCCGTAGCCTCCGTACCCGCCCGAACCCCCGTACCCGCCACCGGACCACCCGTCCTGGCCGCCCCCTGAGCAGTAGGCGGAGCACGGGTCGGTCGGGTACGGGCTCGAGGGCGTCGACTGCGCGGCCGTCGGGGTCGCGGACGGCGTCGGAGTGGGGGTCTTCGACGGCTGGGGTGTGGGGGTCGGGGTCGGCGCGGGTGTCCTCGGTGTGTCGGACTCCTCGACCCGCGCGGCCCAGTTGACCACCTCCATCTGCAGCTCAGTCCTGGACGTGTCGATCACCCAGTGCTGCGCGTCACCCTCGTCGTCGCGGGTCTTGACGACCAGGGCGCCCGAGCCGTCGGTGGCGGCCGGGCTGAGGGCCAGGTCCTGGTTGAGGCGGGGCACCAGCATGCCCTGGAGGGTGAAGTCGTAGCGGACGCTCTCGGTCTCGGAGTCGGAGGAGCCCGAACACGGGGCCAGCCGGACCGAATAGCCGAGTCGGGAGTCGAGGCAGAGGTCGGGGGCGGCGGCGCTGCGCAGCAGTCCGTCGGTCTCGTACGACCACTGTTGGCCTTCCGCGTCGGAGCACGCGGTGAGTTCGGCCTCCGCGTTCTTGACGGCCTTCCCGCCGGCGAGGCCGACGCACAGCCCGGACCCGATGTTGTGCAGCCGGCCCCGCAGATCGCCCTTCGCCGCCTCGGCCGCACCCGCCCAGGACGGGTTGGCAGGGGTGGCGCCCGCGTCGGGGCCGGGCGTTTCGGAGGGGCGGTCTTCGGCGGCCGGCGCGGGGGCGTCTCCGGATCCGAGGGCGGACCAGACGACGAGCGGGATGACGACGAGGGCGCTTACGGTCGCGACGGCCGCGGTGAGGTTGCGGCGCCGGGCGGCACGGCGGGCCGCCTTGAGGGCCGAGCGGCCGGAGCAGGAGCGGGTGTCGCCCGGGCGGGCGGCTGCGGTGGGGTCGCCGGGGCCGGAAGCGGTGGCGGGGCTGGTGCGCGAGGCGGCACGGCGGGCGGCGCGGCGGGCGCTGCGGGGGCCCGGCACCGCGGGCAGGGAGGCCGCGTCCGCGGCTGTGTAGGGCCCGCCCGCGGGGACGGCCGTCCCTCTCGGGGCGGCGAGTGCCTCACCCGTGGGCGCGAACGACTCGGCGGCGGGCGGGAAGCCTGTGCCCGCCGGGACATGTCCCGTGGGAGCGTGTGTCGCGGGACCCGGTGCGGCGCCGTCGGCGAAGAAGGACTCGCCCGCGATCGCCGCCGGGGCCGGCGCCCTCTCCGCCGGCTCCTGCGCCCGGCGTGCTCTGGACTCCACATAGGCGCCCGCGCCCCAGCCGAGCACCGCCTCGGCCAGGGCGACGCCGAGCCCGGCATTGAAGAAGTTGAGCTGCTCGGCGGCGTCGCTGCAGTGCCCGCAGCGGTTCAGGTGGGCACGCAGGTCGGGGTCGATGTCGACGCCGCCGCGCCGGTAGGTGACGTCCAGCATCCGCAGGTAGCGCCGGCACTCCTGCTCGGGGGCGAGTTCGCGGTGGACCTGGAGGCACTCCTCGCGCAACCGGTCGTGGGCGCGGCCCAGTTCGATGCCGGCGGACTCCTCGTCGAGGCCCAGGAGTCCGGCCGGTACCGCCGCCGGCTCCGCCTCGACCTCGGTGTGCCACAGCAGGCAGCGGGCCGACTGGGGAAGCCGCTGGAAGGCCCCGGTCAGCAGCCGGCGGTTCACCGGCGGCAGCAGACGGGCGGCGGCGCGCTCGGCACCGGCCGCCTCGGAGCGCAGCTCGGGGTGGAGCAGCTCCCGTCTGTGGTCGGTGTCCCACTCGGCCGCGATGCGCCCCACGGTGACGAGCAGTTGGGGGCGCCACGCGGCCGTCGGTCCGGTCTGTCGCAGTGTTTCACCGAAAAGCCGGGTGAATGCCGCGGTGGTGAGCATTCCCGCGGACCGGGTGTCCGCGGTGCACAGTCGCGCGTAGGCGAAGCCCGCTTCCCAGTGACGGTCGAGGAGTTCACCCACGGGATGCAGCGCCGGTGTCGCCCCGGTCCACCTCTTGAGTTCGGCGCTCAGTTGAGCGTCGGTCGATTCAAAGAGACGGGCGTCGCGAGGGGAATTCGACTGGCCAGCGTCATGCACGGTGGCATTCCTCCGGAGGGCATGCGGCATTGAAGGTCCATACCAAGGGGTATGCTCCGGGCGTGGCTCTTGTGAAGCGTGGGGCCTGTGGGAGCGTGGCACACCTTTGCACAGGTCAGGGGCAGGGAACAAGGGATTCCGGGTTTTTGTGCATTGCGTAGCCGACCAGCGGCAATTGACGACCGGTCAATAGGCGGGCACGGCCATTGCGACGCATCCGCGAAGGCCATCGGAAATGGTATTCACTCAGCACTCTGCGAGCTCTTCCGAAACCATTGACGGGCCGCACTCACGCTTTTTCGCCTGGTCATGCGCGGGCACCCGCCTTCACCGGGCCTTCACAGGTCATGCGCCAACCATTGAACCTCCCGCCCGGTACGCGCCGGGTGGCATCCCGTAGCGTTCGCGGAACACCCGGTTGAAGTGAAACGGGCTGGCGAACCCCGAGGCGGCGGCCACGCGCTCCACGGACAGATCGGTGCTCTCCAGCAGTCGGGCGGCATGCCGCAGACGCGCCTCACGCAGCGCGCGCATCGGTGACTGTCCGATCTGCCGGGTGAAGAGGTGGGCGAACCGGGAGGGCGAGAGCGTGACGTGCCCGGCGAGCGACCGGACGCTGTGCGGGGCCGCCGGGTCGGCGGTGATCAGCGCCTGGGCCCGGCGGACCCGCGCGTCGACACCCGGGCGGGGCTGGGGTGCCCGTGCGGTACCGGCGGTGAGCAGGACGACCTCCTCCAGTGAGCACAGGGCGAGTTCGCGGGCCGCGGTGCCGTGCGCCACGGCGACCGACTCCTCCCCCGGCACTCTCTCGGGCGGCGCCTCCGTCCCCGTCCAGCGGGCGTCGGCGAGCATCCGGCGAAACGCGGCCTCGACACGGCCGTGCACCGACTCCGGGGTCGGTGTGACGACGTACATCCCCTCACCGGTGTCGTACGGGCGCAGCCAGGTGCGCCAGGAGGGGCGGGCCTCGCAGTGCACCCACCAGAACTCCCAGTGCCGTGCGCCCCGTTCGACGCCGTAGCCGTGCGGGACGCCCGGCGCGAGCACCACCAGGTCCCCCGCCCCGGCCCGCGCCTCGGCGCCGCCGTGCCGGAGCCGGCCCTGCCCGCCGGTCGTCCAGGTGAACAGCCAGCTGTCCGCGCCGCGCGGCCGTTCGATCCGGTAGCCCGGCGGCTGATCGAAATGCCCGACCACCACCAGGCCCGGCGGCGGGGCGGGAACACCCGCTGCAGCAGTCTCGGGCAATTCGTCAGCGCTCACGGTCATCCTCCTGGAAGGCGCAACTGCCTAGCGTTGTGGGGCGAGGACACCTGACCGAGGAGTGGACACATGACAGCCACGGATATCGGCGCCACCGGCGCACCCATCCTGCCCGAGACCGGGCTCGACCAGTTCCGCGAGGACGGCTTCACGGTCGTACGCGGGCTGTTCGGGACCGACGAGATCGACCGCCTCTGCGACCGGTTCACGGCGCTGCACGCGTCCGGGCCGGTGCCCGGGCATTTCGAGCCGCGTCCCGCGGACCCCGACCCTCTGCGCGCGTATCCCCGGGTGATGCAGCCGCACGAGATCGACGAGCTGTCGTTGCGGGTGCTGCTCGACCCCCGGCTGCGCGGTGTGCTGGAGGCGCTGCTCGGAGAGGAGGTGCTGGCGGCGCAGAGCATGTTCTACTTCAAGCCGCCGGGAGCGCGGGGGCAGGCGCTGCACCAGGACAACTTCTATCTGCGGGTGGAGCCGGGCACGTGCGTGGCGGCGTGGATCGCCTGCGATGTGATCGACCGGGACAACGGAGGGCTCGAAGTCGTCCCCGGCACGCACGCGATGGACCTGTTCTGTCCGGACCTCGCGGACGCCGAGGTGTCCTTCGCGCGGGAGTACGTTCCGCCGCCGCCCGGGCTGGCGGCCGTGCCCGTCGACATGGAGCCGGGGGATGTCCTGTTCTTCAACGGGAGCGTGGTGCACGGCTCGCAGCCCAACGGGACGCCGGACCGCTTCCGCCGCTCGTTCATCGGTCACTACGTGGGCCGTTCGGCCGAGAGGATCGGCGCGTACTACCGCACGCTGACGATGAGCGGCGACCGCGTTCCCCTGCCGCGCAGCGAGGGCGCGGGGCCGTGCGGCACGGAGTTCGAGCCGCACGGGCCGCACTGAGCAGGACCGTCGGGATCAGTGACCGATGATCGGATGCGGCGCGTAGGGCGCCTGGAGCTGCTCCAACTCCTTCTCGCTGAGCTCCAGTTCGACCGCTGCCGCCGCGTCCTCGATGTGATGCGGCTTGGCGGCGCCGATGATCGGGGCGGCCACCGTGTCCTGGTGGAGCAGCCAGGCGAGGGCGACTTGGGCGCGCGGGACGCCGCGTTCCTCGGCGACGCGGGTGACGGCCTCGACGACGACCCGGTCGCTGTCGGCGTACAGCCGGCTGCCGAAGGCGTCGGTGTTGCTGCGTTCGGTGACCGTTCCCCAGTCCCGGGTGAGCCGGCCACGCGCGAGCGGGCTCCAGGGCAGCACACCGACGCCCTGGTCGGCGCAGAGCGGCAGCATCTCGCGCTCCTCCTCGCGGTAGAGGAGGTTGTAGTAGTTCTGCATCGAGACGAACTTGGTCCAGCCGTGCCGCTCGGCCGTGTACTGCATCTTGGAGAACTGCCAGGCGTACATCGAACTCGCCCCGATGTAGCGCACCTTGCCCGCCTTGACCAGGTCGTGCAGGGCCTCCATGGTCTCCTCGACCGGGGTGTGCGGGTCGAAGCGGTGGATCTGGTACAGGTCGACGTAGTCGGTGCCGAGGCGGGCGAGGCTGTGGTCGATCTCCGTCATGATCGCCTTGCGGGAGAGTCCGGCGCCGTTGGGTCCGGGCCGCATCCGGCCGTTGACTTTCGTCGCGAGCGCGATCTCGTCGCGGCGGGCGAAGTCACGCAGCGCCTTGCCGACGATCTCCTCGCTGGTGCCGTCGGAGTAGACGTTGGCGGTGTCGAAGAAGGTGATGCCGGCCTCCAGCGCCTGCCGGATCAGCGGCCGCGACGCCTCCTCGTCGAGGGTCCACTCGTGCGCGCCGCGGTCGGGCAGCCCGTACGTCATGCAGCCCAGACAGATCCGCGACACGTCCAGGCCCGTCGAACCGAGCTTCACGTACTGCATCGTTGCTGCTCCTGCCTTCGGGGTGGGGGGTACCAAGGGGAGCGTACGTGCTCTGTTCGTCAACCCGGCCGGGCGGAGGTCACCGCCGCAGCAGTTCCAGCGCCCGCTCCCAGCCGAACTCCGGCCGCCCGCCGCCCTCCCCCGCCTCGCCGGTGTACGGCTCCCCGAAGCGCACGCCCATCCCCCGCAGCCGTATCAGGCTGTCCTGGTACGCGGGATGGGCGGCGAGCGCCTCGGCGACGCAGGGCAGGACGGCGATGGGGACGCCGAGGCCGTGCGCCTCGCACAGGGTGCCCAGGGCGAGGGTGTCGGCGATGCCGGCGGCCCACTTGTTGAGGGTGTTGAAGGTGGCGGGGGCCACGATGACGGCGTCGGGCGGTGGGAAGGGGCGGGGATCGGCGGGCGTGCGCCAGGCCGAGCGGATGGGGCGGCCGGTGAGGGCCTCGACGGCGGCGGTGTCGAAGAAGCCGTTCATGGCGACCGGCGTCGCGATGACGCCGACCTCCCAGTCCCGCTCCTGGGCGGCGGTGATCAGCTTGCTGACGTCCGCGGCGATCCCCGCGGCGCAGACGACGACGTAGAGGAAGGGCGTGCGGGCCTGTTCGGTCACTCGCGAACCCTACTCAACGGGCCTGGCGCAGCGGATCAACAGGCCTGCCGCACCGGACTGAACAGGCTTACCGCACGGGGAAGGACAGCCCGCGCTCGTTCTCCGGCCGCGGACCGAAGATACGCCGCTGCTTCTCCTCGATCGGCACGTCGTTGATGCTCGCCTCGCGGCGGGTCATCAGACCGTGCTCGTCGAACTCCCACAACTCGTTGCCGTACGACCGCCACCACTGCCCTTCGGTGTCCCGGCACTCGTACTGGAAGCGGACCGCGATGCGGTTGCCGTCGAAGGCCCACAGGTCCTTGCGCAGCGCGTACTCCTGCTCGCGGGCCCACTTCGCGCTGAGGAACCCGACGATCTCGGCGCGCCCGGTGACGAAGGTGTCGCGGTTGCGCCACACCGAGTCCTGCGAGTAGGCGAGCGCCACCTTGTGCGGATCGCGGGTGTTCCAGGCGTCCTCGGCGGCCTGCACCTTCTGCGCGGCGGTCTCACGCGTGAACGGGGGCAGCGGCGGGCGGTCGGTCATGGCGTCCTCCAGTTTCCGGAACGGCGGCGAGAGCAACGGAGAACGAGCGTTCTCCACTTCGCTGCTACCGTAGGAGAACGCTCGTTCTCACGTCAAGGAGAGGTCGTCCATGGACAGCGCAACCGCCCGGGAACAGGCACTGGACGCCGCGGAGAGGCTGTTCTACGGGCGCGGCATCCAGTCCGTCGGCATGGACGACATCCGGGGTGCGTCCGGGGTCTCGCTCAAGCGGCTCTACCAGCTCTTCCCGGCGAAGGAGCAACTGGTCGAGGCATATCTGGAGCGGCGCGACGTGCGCTGGCGCGGGCGGCTCGCGGCGTATGTCGAGCGGCAGGCCGACCCCGAGCGGCGGATCCTGGCGGTCTTCGACTGGCTGGAGGAGTGGTTCGGCGAGGAGGACTTCCGCGGATGCGCCTGGATCAACGCGTACGGCGAGCTGGGCGCCCGCTCGGACCGGGTGGCCGGCCAGGTGCGGGCGCACAAGCGGGCGTTCCGCGACCAGCTCGCCTCGCTGGTGGCCGGGGCGGGGCTGCCCGACGCGCTCACCGGGCCGCTGTATCTGCTGGCCGAGGGCGCCATGGTCACGGCGGGCATCACGGGCGAGGCGCGGCCTGCGACCGAGGCGCGCGAGGCGGCACGGGCGCTGCTGGCGGGGCACTGATCCCGGATGTGGTGCGCCGGGCCGGCCCCGCAGCTCCGCCGCCCGGTGTGACGGCGGAGCTGACGGGCGCCCAGGCGGTGCTCGACGCGCCGGGCGTCAGCTTCCCGCTTCGGACACGGTGATGGCGCTGACCGGGCAGGCCCGGGCGGCCTCCCGCACCATCGGGTCGCCGCCGCCGTCCTCCCGGCCGGGGATCAGGGCGCTGAAGCCGTCGTCGTCCTGGGTGAAGACGGACGGGGCGGCGAGGGCGCACTGGCCGGCGCCGATACAGAGGTCGTGGTCGATGTGGATGCGCATGTCGAGCGTTTCGCGCTTCTCGCCTGTTGCGTGGGTTCCGCTTGTTTCGGGGGTTTCGCGGGTTTCGCTTGTTTCCTGCGCTTTGTTGTCCATGACCGGAGCCTCTTACCAGGTCACGGGGAGTTCCAGCATCCCCTGGATCGTGTCGCCGGGTTTGAAGGGGATTTCCTCCGCAGGGACGGCAAGGCGCAGGGTCGGCAGCCGGTCGAAGAGGGTGTGCAGGGCGATCTCCAGCTCGGCGCGGGCCAGGTTCTGGCCGAGGCACTGGTGGATGCCGAAGCCGAAGGCGACGTGATGGCGGGCCGGGCGGTGCCAGTCCAGGCTGTCCGGGTCGGCGTAGACGGCGTCGTCGCGATTGATGACCGACGTCGCGAAGAGCACCCCCTCTCCGGCCCGGATGGTCGCCGCGCCCTCCACCTCGATGTCCTCGACGGCCACCCGCAGCAGTCCGTCGGCGATCGACAGCATCCGCATGAGCTCTTCGACCGCGGCGGGCACCAACCCCGCGTCGGCGCGCAACTCGGCCAGGCGGTCGGGGTGCTGGAGCAGGGTGAAGGTACCGAGGGAGATCATGTTGGCGGTGGTCTCGTGGCCGGCGACCAGCAGGATGGTCGCGAGGGCGATGAGCTCCTCCTGGTCCAGGTCGCCGTCGCGCAGCTGCTGGTGGACGAGTTCGTCCAGGACACCGTCGCCGGGCTCCGGCTGCTTCTGTTTCCGTTCGATCAGTTCGGCGAAGTACGCCTCCAGCCGGTCCCGGGCGTCCATGGTGTCGGCGGCCGTGGGGCCGCGCAGCAGGCGCCGGGACTGCCCCTCGAAGTACTCGTGGTCCTCGTAGGGGACGCCCAGCAGGGCGCAGATGAGCATCGAGGGCACGGGCAGGGCGAAGGCGCTCACCAGCTCGGCGGGCGCCCCCTGGGCGATCATCGCGTCCAGCCGCTCGTCCACGATCCGCTGGATCTGCGGGCGCAGCTCGACCGCACGCCTGAGGGTGAAACTGGGGACCATCATCCGCCGCTGGACCCGGTGTTCGGGGTCGTCGACGCCCAGCAGCGCGCTCCTGCGGTTGCGGAACCCCGCGAACCGCTCGGTGGGCGCGGGGAAGTCGGGTCGGGTGCGGTCGGAGGACAGCCGCGGGTCGGCGAGCAGAGTGCGGGCGAGGGAGTGGCCGGTGACCAGCCAGGCCGGGCGGCCGTCGTACAGGGTGATGCGGGCCAGCGGCCGGGTGTCGCGCAGGGGGTCGTAGGCCGTGGGCGGGTGGTACGGACAGGTGCGGCTCTGAGGGAAGGCGACGGTGTGCGATTCCGTCATGTCCGTCATGGAAGACCTCGCAGACGAAGGGTGCGTCGTGCCGATCTTCATTAGATGCCTTAGGCATCCAATGGGCGATGCGAAGTTCGGCCAGATCAGGCGCACCGGCAATATGGCCGGAGACCGTCGCACAGGGGTCCGGGCGCGGGGGCGTCCGGCCGGCCCTCCGCCGAAATCCGCTTGTCGGCGGAGGGCCGCCACCCGCAGAATCCGGCCATGCCTACGACCACCGCCTTCCTGCCGCCGACCGTCGCCGTTCTCGCCGCGCGGTCCCAGCAGCAGCCCGGCCGACCGTGGGGTCCGACGCTTCCCGCGTCGTGACGGCCGCGCTGGTCGCGGGGCTGCTCGCGGGCTACGGCATCGCCGTCCCGGTCGGCGCGGTCGCGACCTACCTGGTCTCCCTCACCGCCCGTACGTCCCTGCGGACCGGGGTGTGCGCCGCGCTCGGCGTCGCGACCGCCGACGGGCTCTACGCCCTCGTCGCCACCCTCGGCGGCTCCGCCCTCGCCGCCGCGCTGCGTCCGGTGCTGGTGCCGCTGCGCTGGGCGTCCGCCCTGGTGCTGGCGGCCCTCGCGGTACGGGGTGCGGTCACCGCCGTACGCCACCACCGCGACCACCGGCCCACCACCCGCTCCACGCCCCCTCCGCCGGGCCCGGCGCGCGCCTACCTGGCGCTGCTCGGGATCACGCTGCTCAACCCGACCACCGTGATCTACTTCGCGGCCCTCGTCCTCGGCACCCGCACGACGGAGGCCGTACCGCTCCTGGAGCAGGGCGTGTTCGTGCTTGCCGCGTTCGCCGCGTCGGCGAGCTGGCAGCTGCTGCTCGCCGGCGGCGGGGCGCTGCTGGGGCGGGTGCTGACGGGCCGTCGGGGGCGATTGGTGACGGCGCTGGTGTCCAGTGCGGTGATTCTGGCGCTGGCGGTACGGATGCCGGTGTAGTCGCCGTGCGGTCCGGGCCCTGGCGTCACCTTCCCGGCCCAGGGCGCGCAGGCCCGGGCGACGGCGAGGCTGTCCTCGTACACATGGCGGCGGACGACCAGACCGCGCTCCACGGTGAGGTGCAGAGCGAACCTGGCGCGGTAAGGGCGTCCGGTCGCCGCGGCCGTCTGCCGGATCTCGCCGAGTACGACGGCGTCCGGGCCGTCGACCAGGACGCGCTCGATCCGGGTGGCCGCCTCTGCGGCGACGCGGTGGGCGGCCGGCTGTCTGCGAAACCGACTGTGCCGGACGTGACCGGCCGAGGGCGATCACCCATCGGGCAAGGGAGTTGGGGCCCACGGGATTCCGGCTCTGGATGATTCCCACGGGTTCCGGTGTTGTACAAGGGAGTCAGTCAGCACCAGGACACGACGATGGGACCGATGCCATGCCCCTTGAAGGCGAGTACGAGCCCAGCCCGACCAAGTGGGTACGCGACCAGGTGGAGTTGTACGAGAGCTCCGGCGGCACCCAGGGCACGACCCTCATGAACACCGGGATGCCGGTGATCCTGCTCACGACGCGGGGCGCCAGGAGCGGCAAGATCCGCAAGACGCCGCTGATGCGGGTCGAGCACGAGGGGCGTTATGCCGCGGTGGCCTCACTGGGCGGGGCGCCCAAGCACCCGGTCTGGTACCACAACGTCAAGTCCGATCCGCATGTGGAGCTGCAGGACGGGCCCGTGAAGCGGGACATGAAGGCCCGCGAGATCACCGGCGCGGAGAAGGCCGAGTGGTGGGAGCGTGCCGTCGCGGCGTATCCGCCGTACGCGGACTACCAGAAGAAGACCGACCGGGTGATCCCCGTCTTCGTGCTGGAGCCGTTCGACGGAGACTGATCGAGGCTCCGAAAACTTTTTCTCCTCCGGGACGCATGAACCGGCGTTCGCCGGGCACACGTGCGTCAGGCCCCGCCGCGTTCCCCCGTCGCGGCGGGGCTCCCCTGTGCCTCGCGCGCGGAGCGTTCCGTGACGTCGAGGAAGATCTGGTCCGCCTCGGCGACGGTGCGGCCGATGGACCGCTTGATACGGACGGCGACCTCTTCGACCTGTTCGCTGTCGAGGCCGGGCACCAGATCGACCCGGGCCGCCACCAGGGCGCTCTCCAGACCCGTCTTCATCGTGAACAGCGCCTCCACGCTGTCGATCTCCGGCTGCGCCTGCAGCAGGGCGCGGATCCGGGCGGCCGCCTCGGGGTCGGCGGCCTGCCCGATCAGCTGGTCGCGGGCCTCGCGCCCCAGCCGGTAGGCGACGTACACCAGCAGCGCGCCGATCGCCAGCGAGGCGGACGCCTCCCAGACGACCTGCCCGGTGACCATGTGCAGCACCATGCCGGTCAGGGCCAGCGTCACACCCAGCACCGCCGTGGCGTCCTCGGCGAGCACCGTGCGCAGGGCCGGGTCGCGCAGACCGCCCGCGAGGCCGCCCTGCCGGCGGACCTGGTGCAGTGCCCGCACCAGCGACAGGCCCTCGGCGACGAAGGCGACACCGAGGACGACGATGCCCGCCACATAGCCGCTGAACTTCTCCTCGCCGCCGCCGCGCAGTGCTTCGAAGCCCTGGAAGAAGGAGAAGCAGCCGCCCATCACGAAGATGCCGACGGCCGCGAGCAGCGACCAGAAGAAGCGCTCCTTGCCGTAGCCGAAGGGATGGCGGGCGTCGGCGGGACGGCGGCTGCGGCGCAGCGCGGCCAGCAGGAACACCTCGTTCATGCTGTCCGCGACGGAGTGCGCCGCCTCCGACAACAGCGCGGGTGACTGGGCGACGACGCCGCCCACCGCCTTGGCGACGGCAATGACGAGGTTGGCCGCGAGGGCCACCAGGACGGTGACGCGGGTCCTGCGGTCGGTCTTGGGTGCCTTGTTCGTCCTGCTCACCTGTCTCCGACTGCCCAGGGCGGTGCGGATCACACCGTGCGGTCGACGCAAAACGGGGGACCCGTCATACGGGGGAACACGGTGTACGGCACGGAACGCAGAAGACGGTGCACGGCACGGAGCGCGGGGCAGAAAGGAGCGCGGTCATGAGCGGCGGGGGCAACACCGCCTACGGGAGGAAGTCGTTCCAGCGGTCGAAGGCCCACTTCACGGACCGGATCACAGCGGACGGCCGGGACGGCCGGCCGGTGGAGGCGGGCCGCTACCGGCTGGTGGTCAGCCGTGCCTGTCCGTGGGCGAGCCGGGCGGTGATCTCGCGGCGGCTGCTCGGCCTGGAGGACGCGTTGTCGATGGCGATCGCCGACCCGATCCAGGACGACCGCAGCTGGCGCTTCACCCTGGACCCGGACGGCCGCGACCCGGTGCTCGGCATCCGCTTCCTCAGCGAGGCCTACGACCGGCGGGAGACGGACTACCCGGGCGGCGTCAGCGTGCCCGCGATCGTGGACGTCCCCAGCGGCGAGCTCGTCACCAACGACTACCAGCGGATCACGCTCGACCTCGCCACCGAGTGGACGGGCCTGCACCGCAAAGGGGCGCCGGATCTCTACCCGGAGAAGCTGCGGGACGAGATCGACGCCGTCATGGCGGACGTCTTCGAGGACGTCAACAACGGTGTGTACCGGGCGGGGTTCGCCACCGGCCAGGAGGAGTACGAGGGGGCGTGCGCTCGGCTCTTCCGGCGCCTGGAGCTGCTGGCCGAGCGGCTGTCCGGGCAGCGCTATCTGGTCGGCGACACGATCACCGAGGCTGACATCCGGCTGTTCACCACGCTGGTCCGCTTCGACGCCGTGTACCACGGCCACTTCAAGTGCAACCGCTGGAAGCTGACGGAGAATCAGGTCCTGTGGGCGTACGCCCGCGACCTCTACCAGACGCCGGGATTCGGTGACACCGTCGACTTCGATCACATCAAGCGGCACTACTACCAGGTGCACAGTGGCATCAACCCGACCGGCATCGTCCCCCTCGGGCCGGATCTGGCGGGCTGGCTCACGCCGCACGGCCGGGAGGAGCTGGGCGGCCGGCCCTTCGGCGACGGAACACCACCCGGGCCGGTCCCGCAGGCCGAGGAAGTCCCCGCTCAAGGGCGGCCCTGACCATCAAGGAGGCGCACGTGGCCAAGAAGACCAACAAGAAGCTGAAACTCCCCCTCGCCTACAAGCCCCTGGGCTTCGCGCTCGGCTGGTCGAGCGGCTGGCTGGCGGGGCTGGCCTTCCGCAAGACCTGGATGGCGGTACGGCACGAGGAGGACGCCCCCGACGCGCTGGACCGCGACCGCGGCTGGGGGGAGATCCTGCTCGCGGCGGCGGTCCAGGGCGCCCTGTTCGCGGTGGCCCGCAGCGTGGCCGACCGCACCGGCGCGAAGGCCATCGAGCGCTCGACGGGTGTGTGGCCGGTCGGCGAGAAGGGCGGGCGGGACTGAGAGCACGTCCGGGAATCCGGCCGGAGCCTTCCGGGGCCCCGGCCGAACCGGGGAGGGCCCGGCCGAACCGGGGAGGGCCCGGCCGAAACCAGGGAGGGCCCGGCCGAAACCAGGGAGGGCCCGGAGAGAACTAGAGAGGGTCCTGCCAGAACTAGGGGGCCCGGAGAGAACTAGAGAGGGCCCGGCCAGAAATAGGGAGGGCCCGGCCGGAACCAGAGGGAGAACCCGGCCGGAACGGAGAGGGAGAATCCGGCGGGAGCCTGGAGCCGGTCCCGGCCCCTGCCGGGAACCGAGGCGGGAGAACCCGGCGGGAGCCTTCCCCCGGCCCCGGCCGGGAACCGATGAGAGCCCGGCGGAGCCAAGGGGGTTCAGCCCTGCTTCGGCGCCGTCGGGGCGACGCGGCGCAGGGTGAAGGAGTGGCCGGCCGGGTCGGCGTAGCCGCGTACCTCGTAGGGGCCGGGGGCGTCCTTCGCCTCCATGGGGCGGCCGCCGAGCCCGACGATCCTGCGTTCGACCTCGTCCAGGTCCTCCACGACGAAGTCGAGGTGGGCCTGGAGGGAGTTCTCGGGACGCGGCCAGCTCGGCGGGGTGGCGTTCATGTCGCGGCGGAAGGCGAGCCGGGTGCCGTCGGCGCCCCTGATCTCCACGCGGTTGGCGGTCGCCTCCGTCTGCTCGGCCTCCAGCAGTTCCCGGTAGAACACGGCGAGCTTCTCCGGCTCGGCACAGTCGAGCACGACGAAGCCCGCTTTCACCAGTGGCATGACTCCTCCGTTGGGTCCGGGGCGCGGGACGGTCCTGTCCCGCCGCCCTCCATCCCCTCCGGGTGTCCCGGCCAGGCCGTTTCAGTCCGACGCCGGTCCCTGCATTCAGCCCGTCCGGGGGTGCCCGGGGGAGGTTGAGGACGAGGCTCTTTCAGCCCCTGGAGGACGGGACGGGTAGGGGCGGCCGGGGCGAGATCTCCGCCAGCCGAGCCGCCGCGGCGTCGAGCAGCAGGTCCAGGGCCGCCGGATACGAGCTGCGGGCCATCTCCGCCACGAGATGGCGGGCCGTGGCGGCGATGTGCGGGTGGGTGTCGGCGGGCAGCCGCGCGTACGTCGCCCGCCAGACGGCCGCCTCGGCCCGCTGTGCGGCCTGCGGCATCGCCGCGCTCGCCGAGTCGAGGGCGCCGTGGGCGAGGGCCTGGTCGACGAACGCGTGGTAGATCCGCACCGCCTCGGCGTCGGGGAAACCGGCGCCGCGCAGCACGCCGAGGATGGTCTCGACGGCCTGGATCTCGTACACCCGTCCCGTCACCCGGTACGAGCTGAGCACGGCCGCCCGGGGTTGCGCGAGAGCCCCCGCGTGCATGCGCAGGCCGAGGTCGCGCAGGTCGGCGCGCCAGTCGCCGGTGGGGCGCCAGCTGCGCAGCGTACGGCCGATGAGCTCGTCGGCGATGGCGAGCATCAGGTCGTCGGTGTGCCGGAAGTACCGGTACAGCGAACTGGGGTCGGCGCCGAGGGCGCGGCCCAGGCGGCGCACCGAGAGGGCCTCGGCCCCGTGCTCCTCGATGAGCCGCAGGGCCGTCTCGACGATCAGCTCCTCGGACAGGACGACGCCCTGCTTGGTGGGGCGCCTGCGCTGCCGGGCGCCGGGCGGGACGACGCGCTCGCTCATGGACTGCCTCCCTCGGTCGGGTGCCGGCACCTTATGACAACACCGTTGACCTGTTAACCCCCCGGGCAGTTTCATGTCCGCTCATCGGGGCCGCCCAGGCCCCCGGTGCGAGCGGAGACCGGCCATGTCCGACCAGCAGTCCCCCAGCGTCGACCCGCCGGCGCGGCCAGAGCTGCGCAAGTCCCTCGGCGTCCTGGACGGCGTCGCCATCGCCGCGTCCAGCACCGCCGCGACCACCAGCATCGGCATCGGGCTCGGTGTGACGGCCGGCGTGGTCGGCCTGCACCTGCCCGCGATCATGCTGCTGGCGTTCCTGCCGGTTCTCGGCATCGCGGGCGCCTACTCCCGGCTCAACAAGGTCGAGCCCAACGCGGGCAACGGCTATGTGTGGGTGGGCCGTTCGCTGACCCCCTGGCTGGGCTTCATGGTCGGCTGGGTGAACATCGTGGCCGTGGTGGCGTTCCTCGCGTACACCACGGCGGTGACCGGCTCGGCGCTGCTCCAGCTGGCGGGGGACGCGGGGTTGCACCGGGTGGGCGGCCTCGCGCTGGACCCCGGTTCCACCGCGCAGACCACCGCCGTCGGCATCCTGGTGCTGGTGGCGGTCACGCTGACCGCCGTGACCGGTATCCGTACCGCCGCGCGCCTGCAGGCCGGGCTGCTGGTCTTCGAGTACGTCGTCCTGCTGGGCTTCTGCGGCTACGGCATCGTCACCGGCCCGCACGACTTCAGCCTGAGCTGGTTCGACCCGTTCGCGATCCCGTCGGCGACGGCACTCGCACAGGGGCTGCTGCTGTCGGTGTTCTGCTACTGGGGCTTCGAGGCGGCGTTCAGCGTCAACGAGGAGGTGCGCGACTCGCGCGACGCGTCCCGGGCCGGGATCACCACCCTGTTCACCATGCTGGCGCTGTTCCTGCTCGGCTCGGTCGCCTTCCAGCGGGTCCTGTCCGAGGAGGAGCTGGTCGGCCACGGCGCGGAGGGCCTGGCCTTCTTCGGCGACCGGCTGGCGTCCCAGCCCTGGGCGGCGCTCCCCCTGATCGCCCTGATGTTCTCGGCCGTCGCCTCCCTGCAGGCCGGTGTGATCCCCACGGCCCGGGCGATGTTCGCGATGAGCCGGGACCGTACCCTCGGGCCGGTGTGGTCCAAGATCAGCCCGCGGTACGGCACTCCGGCGGCCGGGACGGTGCTCATCGGCGCGCTGGCGGCACTGGTCGCGGCACTGGCGCTGGTCATCCCGCGCCTCGCCGACATGATCATGGCGACGGTGAGCGCCGTGGGCATCGTGGTCGCCCTGTCCTACGCCCTCACGGCCATCGCGGCGGCGGTGCGGTTCCGCTCGCTGCTGCGCGAGGACTGGCGGCAGGGCATTCGGGCGGTGGTGCTGCCCGCGCTCAGCGCGACGGTGCTGCTCGGCCTCGGCGGCTACCTGGGCTGGTCGTTCGCCACCTCCGCCGACCACTTCGAAGTCAGCGCGGACAACGGGTGGTTCCTGCTGTTCACCCCGGTGGCGATGATCGCGTCGGGCTTCGTGGCCGCCGCCTGGGCGAGGTGGGTGCGCCGGTCACCGTTCTTCCGCACCGGCAAGGGCACCGACGCGGACGCGCCGCAGCTTCTCGCCACCTCGCGATAGCCCCCTGAACCCCTACCAGGAAACGGACCATGCACGCAGATCTCCTCTTCACCGGCGGCCCCGTCCTCACTCCCGAGGGCCGCACCGCGACCGCCGTGGCCGTCACCGGCGACCGCATCACGGCCGTAGGACACGAGGAGGTGCACGAACTCGCCGGGCCGCGGACCGAGGTGGTGGACCTGGCGGGGCGGCTGTTGCTGCCCGGCTTCCAGGACGCGCACGTCCATCCGGTGCCGGCGGGGCTGGAGCTGACCCAGTGCGACCTGACCGGAGCGCGGACGGCGGACGAGACGCTCGCCGCGGTGCGGGCGTACGCCGACGCGCATCCCGAGCGGGAGTGGATCACCGGCGGCGGCTGGTCGATGGAGGCCTTCGAGGGCGGTACGCCGACGAAGGAACTGCTGGACGCGGTGGTGCCCGACCGGCCCGTCTATCTGCCCAACCGCGACCATCACGGCGCCTGGGTCAACAGCCGCGCCCTCGCGCTCGCGGGCATCACACGCGCCACACCGGACCCGGCCGACGGGCGGATCGACCGGGACGCCTGCGGTGAACCGAGCGGCACCCTCCAGGAGGGGGCGATGCAACTCGTGGGACGGCTCACCCCGCCGGCCACACCGGCCGACCGGCTGGCCGCCCTGCTGCACGCCCAGCGGCATCTGCACGCGCTCGGCATCACGGCCTGGCAGGACGCGCTGGTCGGGGACTTCCTCGGCATGGACGACCCGTCGGGGGCGTATCTGGCGGCAGCGCGGGACGGCTCGCTGACCGCGCGTGTCGTCGGCGCACTGTGGTGGGACCGCGAGCGGGGCGCCGAGCAGATTCCCGAACTGGTCGAACGGCGGGCCGCGTTGACCCACGGCCGCTTCCGGGCTGGAGCCGTGAAACTGATGCTGGACGGTGTCGCCGAGACCGGCACGGCGGCGCTGCTGGACCCGTACCTCGACAAGTGCGGCTGCGCGACCGCCAACCGGGGCACCGCCTTCATCGACGCCGGGCAACTGCCCGAGTACGTCACCGAGTTGGACGCGCTCGGCTTCCAGTGCCACTTCCACGCGCTGGGCGACCGGGCCGTACGGGACGCGCTGGACGCCCTCGAGGCCGCGCGGGCCGCGAACGGACCGAGCGACACGCGGCCCCACCTGGCCCATCTCCAGGTCGTCCAGCCCGCCGACGTGCCGCGCTTCGCCCGGCTCGGGGCGACGGCGAACATCCAGCCGCTGTGGGCCGCGCACGAACCGCAGATGGACGAGCTGACGATCCCGTTCCTCGGTCCCGAACGGGCCGCGTGGCAGTACCCGTTCGGCTCCCTGCTGCGCTCCGGCGCACGGCTCGCGGCGGGCAGCGACTGGCCGGTGAGCAGCCCCGATCCGCTGCACGGCATCCATGTCGCGGTCAACCGCGTGACACCGGACGGGGGCGACACGCCGGTGTTCCTGTCCGGCGAACGGATCGGACTCGCCGAGGCGCTCGCCGCCTACACGGCGGGCTCGGCGTATGTGAACCACCTGGACGACACGGGCGAGGTGCGCACGGGTGCGCTGGCGGATCTCGTCGTCCTGGACCGCGATCCGTTCGACGGGCCGGTCGAGGCGATCGCAGAAACCCGTGTATCTCTCACTTACGTCGGGGGCGCGCGAGTATACGCAGCTCAAGAGGCCTGAGCAGTAACGGACATCACGGTCCGGTTACGCGTAGATCATTTACGCTCTGGGCAGTCTCGTACCGCTTTCCGGTTCAACTTTCGGACAGCGAAAGCCAGTTCGAGTACGCGGGCGGTCACGGTGACCGCCCGCAGGCAGGGGCGGGGGGACTTTGCGCTGCCCGACCACGGCCGATCGATTCCGTTGCCAGGACCGCCGCTTGAAGGGAAACCGGTGTGAATTCTCGAGTCGTAGGCGGTGGTCCGCAGACGTCTACCGAAAGCTTTCTCCCGGCGGAGCCGGGCGCCCAGCTCCAGCCGGCGGAGGCGGCGAACGCCCTGACCCGCCTCTTCGGGAAACACATCAAGGGGCGCACGGATGAGTACCGAGATTGCCAGAACGCCGCTCAACAGCGGCTGGACGCGCTCGGATCCCCCCACTCCGGCACCACGCTGCATGTGGAGGGAGCCCTCCATCTGGCGCCGCGCGCCTTCCTCCCGCCCGACGAGGAGGGCCACGCCAGGTTGAGGCGGCTCGACGCCGGCCTGCGCGTGATCGAAGCGGCCTTCCCCCAAGTCAGCACCGATGTCGAGGTCTGCCGACTGACCTGCACGATGCTGGAAGGGGCCTGGAGGAGCCGGGCGCTCACCCCGCCGCGCGAGGAGGAGCAGACAGCGGTCTGCACGTGCCCTCTGTGCCGTCGGCTGCCGACGGCCCCCGCACGCACACTGGCCGACTACGGTTGGCGCCAGAGCGCCGGTCGCCCCCTCACCGTCAAGACCTGGCCGTACCACCGGGAACTCGACAGCGTCCTGACCGGTGGATGGGTCCTGGCCCGGCAGCTGAACGACCTCGAACGCGACCTCGGCTACCGCCACCGCTTCGAGGACGACATCCTGCTCTTCCACGAGTACAAACGCGTGATCGACACCATAGACACCACGCGCCTCACCCAACTCATCGAAGGCCGCCTGGCGGAGAATTTCAGCACCAACACCGCCCGGGCCCTGGTCTGCGGGCTCTACGCGGCCCACAAGCGCTCCGTGGACGAGTACTGGCTCCAACAGCACCACGAGGGCAGCGTCGTACTCCCCCAGACCAATCCGCTCGGCCAGAGCACCTACTCGGTCCTGCAGATGATGGACTGCCTGTTCTGGCACGTCTCGCCCGACACCGAGCTCTGGCAGGAGGAACACCTCGCCTCCCTGCTGCTGTGCCGCGTCATCGACGACATGGTCGACGTACGGGCCGACGCCCTCACCGGCGAGATCAGCAACTTCTGGCTCGCGGACATACCCACCCACACCAAGGCCCTCTACGCTGCCTGCGCCATCGCCATGGTCAAGTACGGCTGCATGCCCGAGGCGCACCCCCCGATGTGGAACAGCTGGTTGATGACCAGCACCGTCGTGTGGTTGGGGCTCACCGGCCGGCACGGCCTGTGGTTCGACGGCATCACCCAGGGCCTCCCCCCGGCCGAGGAGTGCCCGCTGTGCGACCTTCAGCCCAACGCATGCACCGGCATCCTCACCGACGGCACCACCCTCACCTTCGCCCCGCGGCCCACCGCGCCGGCTCTGAGCGCCCGGACCGCCGAGCTGTCCGCACGCTGCCGGGCCCAGCACCCCGGGACATGGCCCCTCTTCGACGCCGAGCTCCATGCCTTCGAAGCGCTGCACGGCCCCTGGCACGGCAGCACCGACAGCACATGGGAGATCCTTCGCCGCACGTACATCGCCGCCGTGGAGGCATCCGGCGCCGCACCGTCCACGGCCCGCGCTCGTGAGGTCCAGCAGGACTCCGGCGCGGTGGGGTCCGAGTTCTTCTACGCCCTGCACGACCCTGAGACCGGGAGGGAGGACACCGCATTGCTCGCCTACATGTTCGGCTGCGCCCACCCGCATTTCCTCTGGAACGCCACGGGATACCGTCCCACGGAGCTCGCGGGCGACTGGCTCGACGGCTGACGCCTCGATCCTGTTCCGGAAACCCCCATGAGATGACGCCGCTGCCCGGCCGGATCACCCGGCCGGGCAGCGGCGTCCTGGGGCCTATACCTCGAACTCGACCGGCAGGGAGTCCAGCAGGGACATCCATGTGGACGCGGTCGAGGTGAGCTCCTCCGGCGGCACGGCCAGGCGCAGGCCCGGCAGACGGTGCAGCAGGACGTCCACCGCGATCTCGATGATGGACATCCCGATGTTCTGTCCGGGGCACTCGTGCGGGCCCGAGCCGAACGCCAGGTGCGCCTGGTTGCCCTGCACCGAGACATCCGGGTCGGGCCGGACCTCGGGGTCGAGGTTGCCGGGGGCGAGACCGAGCACGAGCAGATCGCCCTCCTCGATGCGGTGCGCGCCCAGTTCGACATCGCTGGCGGCGAAGCGCCCCGGCAGGACGGCCAGCGGCGGAGAGTTCCACATGGCCTCCTCCACCACCGCCGAGATGTTCAGCTGACCGCTGATCAGCCCGGAGAGCCGGGAGGTGTCGGTCAGGACCAGCTCCAGCACCCGGGCCAGCAGGTTGGTCGTGACGTGTGCGGCGATCAGCACCGCGCGCAGGTGGGCCACGACCTCGTCGTGGTCGAGCGCCGCGTGATGCTCCAGCAGGCTGGTGGCGAGGTCGGAGCCGGGTTCGGACCGCCTGCGCTCGGCGAGTTCACCGAAGATCTCCCTGATCACGCCGTCGTGCATGACGGCGTCCTCGCCGCCCTTCATCACCTGGGCACAGGACTCGACCAGGCGACGCCCCTCCGCCTCGGCGAGCCCCAGAACGCGGGCGATCACGAGCATCGGCAGCAAGTCCGCGTAGTCCGCCACCAGATCGGCGCGGCCGGAGTCCGCGAACGCGTCGATCTGCTTGTTGGCGAAGTGCGTGGCGTGGCGCCGGACACCGCGGCCGGCGGCGGACTGCAGCCCGTCGCTGACGGCACCGCGCAGCCGGCGGTGAGCCTCGCCGTCCTGGGACACACAGTCGGGGCGCCAGGCGAGCATCGGAACCAGCGGAGAGTTCTCCGCGACCCGGCCCTCCCGCCAGTCCCGCCAGGTCCGCGCGTCCCGGGGGAAGTGGAGGGGGTTGTCGAGCACTCGCCGGCTGTCCCGGTAGCCCAGCACCAGCCAGGCGGGGATGTCGCCCTCCAGCAGCACCGGCGCGACGGAGCCGTGTTCCTTGCGCAGCCGCTCGTAGATGCCGTGCGGGTCGGTCGCCGCCTCCGGCCCGTACAGCCGGGTGAGCTCGGTGTCATGGCCGAAGGGGCAGCCGCGCGGCACCTCGGGATCGTTTAAGGGCTGGGCGTTCATCGGGACTCCAGTGCGACGGCAGAGCGTTCCTTCAAGTGACGTATCAGGGTGACGAGGACGTCACGGCTGGAGGCCCGGTCGCGGGCGTCGCAGGCCACGATCGGGATGTGCGGGGAGATGTCCAGGGCGTCCCGGATCTCCTCGACCGGGTAGTCCCTGGAGTCGGGGAAGACGTTCAGCGCGACGACGAACGGCACGTCCTGCCGCTCCATCTCCTCGATCGCCCGGAAGCTGGAGGCGAGGCGGCGGGTGTCCACCAGGACGACCGCGCCGAGCGCGCCCTTGAACAGGCCGTTCCACAGGAACCAGAACCGCTCCTGCCCGGGCGTGCCGAACAGGTACAGCATCAGGCTGTCGTTGAGGCTGATCTTCCCGAAGTCCAGGCTGACGGTGGTCTCCGTCTTGTCGGCGACGCCGATGAGGTGGTCGACGTCCGCGCTGGCCTGGGTGAGGGTCTCCTCGGTGGTGAGCGGCTTGATGTCGCTGACCGAGCGGACCATGGTGGTCTTCCCCGTGCCGAAGCCACCGGCGATCATCACCTTGACCGAGCGGGCGCCGCCGCCCGGCCCACCGGGACGGTCAAAGCCTTTCAAGTCCACTGAGTACCTCCTCAAGGAGCGCGAGGTCGGGCCCGCGGCCGGCGGAGTGTGCCGGGATGGGGTCACGGGCTTCGACGTGGCCTGCCTCCAGCAGATCCGTCAGCAGCACCGCGAGAATGTTGAAGGGCAATCCGAGGTGGGCGCCGAGTTCGGCCACCGACAGCGGATCGCGGCAGCGCCGGAGGATCTCCTCGTGCTCGTGCTGCATCCCCGGTGCGGGGCTGGTGCGGGAGACGATGAGGGTCGCCACGTCGAGACTCGACGCCGAACCGCCCGGTCCGCTACGGCCCCGGGTGAGGACGTAATAGCGCTCGAGACCGGACGGGTCCGTGGGCCGGCGGGGAGCACTCATCCAGAGTGCTCCTCCAGGCGCGGAGTGGTGCCGAGCAACTCGCCCATCCTGCGCGCCAGGTCCCTCATCTGATGGCCGAGTAGGCCCTGGTCGAGGCCCTCCCGGGCGAGGACGCCGAGATAGGTCTCCACACCGGCCCGTACGACGAAGAGGTGGCCGCCGTCGACCTCGATCATCGCCAGCCTGAGCTGCCCCGCGTACTTGGGGAACTGCTCGGCGACCGGCTGGGCCAGCGCCTGCAGTCCGGCCACCACGGCCGCGAAGCGGTCGACGTCGTCGGGGTCCTCGGCGCCGTAGGAGGTGATGGCCTTGCCGTCGCTGGAGGCCACGAGGGCGAAGTTGATCTCCTGGATACTCTCGACCAGGTCGCGGAGCGCCCAGCTCACGTCGGTTCCCTGTTGCGTCATGGGACTAGTCGCTCTCTTCGGTGCGGTGCTGCTCGGTGGACTCGCGGCCGTCGGCCGTCGTGCCGTCCTCGCCGGGCTCACGGCCCGCGGTGGCGAAGGCGGCCAGACCGGCGAAGGACGCGTCGGGCGGAACGGCGGCGACGGACGTCGTCTCCTCGCTCCGCTCCGGACGCGGGGCCGGCTCGTGGCGCGCCGCCTCGTGCCGCCTGCTGCGGCGCCGGGGCAGGCCGCCGGGCGTGGTGTCCACACCGTCGTCGGTATCGGCCGGGGCCGGGGCCTCGGCGCGCTCTTCGCGGGCCGGGGCGGACACGGCGGCGGCCGGTGCCGTCGGGGCGGTCGCCGCCGGGGTGGCGGAGGCGGCCGCGGGCAGCTGGCTGAAGTACTTGTGCGGAACCACGACCACCACCGAGGTGCCCAGCCACGGCGAGTCCGCGAAGGTGACGCGGATGCCGTACCGGCGGGCCAGGATGCCGACGACGCGCAGACCGATGTTCGCGTCCTCCGAGATACCGCCCAGGCCCGCGCCGGGGGCGGTGCCGGCGAGGGCGTGCTCCGCCTCGCGCTTCTTCTCCTCGCTCAGGCCCTTGCCGGAGTCCTGGATCTCGATGCCGACGCCGTTCGGGACCTCCTTGCCCGAGACGAGGACCGGCTCGGTGGGCGGCGAGTAGCGGGCGGCGTTGTCCAGCAGGTGGGCGAAGATGAGCGTGAGGTGGTCCACCAGGCCGCCGTCGACGCCGAGTTCGGGCAGATGGCGTACGTCGATCCGGTGGAAGTCCTTGATCCGGCCGATGCCGCCGCGGACCACGCTGAGCAGGCGCTGCGGCTCCTGCCACTGCCGGCCGGGCCGGTCCGAGCCACCGAGGACGCTGATGCTGGCGGCGAGACAGTCGGCGGGGCCGATCGCCTGGTCGAGCTCCATCAGGCCGCGGGCGACGGCGGGCAGCCGGCCGTGCTCGCCCTGGAGTTCGTGCAGTCGGCCGCGCAGCTTGCTGGTCAGCACGTGGATACGGTTGCCGATACCGACCACGGCCTGCTCCGCGGAGGTGGAGCGGTTGAACTCCTCCTCGACGCCGATCAGCGCAGTCCGCAGGACCTTGCGGAGGTTGGCCTGGAGTTCGGCACTGACCTTCGCGCACTGGTTGACCGTCGGCAGGACGTCGTCGATCGCGTCGCCCTCACGCAGGTGCCGCAGCGCCTCGGGCAGCTGTTCGTCGGCGAGCCGGGTGACCGCGGCCAGCTGGTGGGCCAGCTGCTCCTGCCAGATCTCGGCCTGGTCGGCGAGCTGGGCTTCGTAGGAGGTGGCCTGGGCGGCGATGCGCTCCTCGTAGGAGGCGCTCGCCTCGGCGATCCGTTCCTCGTACGCCCGCGCCTGCTCGGCCAGTTGGGCCTCGTAGGCGCCGGACTGGTCGGCGAGGGCGCTCTCCAGGGCGGCGCGGTCGGCGCTGAACTTCCGCTCCAGCCCCGCCACATGCTGCTGCCACTGCTGCGAGTGCTCGGCCTGCGAGGTGCGGAACTCACCCTCGGACCTGGTCAGCTGCGCCCGGGTACGCAACAGGAGGCGTACGCACACGGCGCTGGCCGCGGTCGCCGCGACACCGGCGACACCGGCGCTTATTCGCTCCGAGCTCATGAACGTGGCGGCAACCGTCCCACCTCCTAAAGCCAGTGGCATCAGCCACCAGCTGTACCAGGCGACAGGGGGCCGCGCCGCCGGCGGCGGAGTGGCGAGTTCCATCTGCATCCTTCGAGGCAACGATCGATCAAGGGGGGTGTGCAAGGCGATCGCACTCATGAGTACGCACCACAAGATGACCGATCAGGACCGAGTCAACTCGCAGCGCCGAACGGGAGCTTATCGGGTTTGAACGCAAAAGGATCAACCTCGCAGCTCGGCGGAAGTGAGGGTTCCATCACTCTCCGCCAGGAGAGCAAACATCGACAAATGCCTTTACTGACCGGAACAGTCGGAGAAAACGACGCCCGGATCCACTGCGGGCTCACTTGCAGCCCATGCCGTCCTTCACGCGGGGCCACGCCTCGACACCCTCCGGGGTGCGCACATACGCCATCGACTTGTCATCTGTCAGCCACACTCGCCAGTCGCCGAGCCGGTATCCGGTGTCGTGCGCGTCGCCGGGCAGGCGTACGTCGCCGTCGTACGCGGCGGTCAGCATGCCGGGTTCGAGGACACCTTCGGGGTCACGGGCGTACACCTTGCGGTCCCGGTACGTGCCGAGTTCGAGGAAGTGCGCCTCCTGCCAGTCGCAATGGGCCGCTCCCACGGAACTGTTGATCTCGGTGACGGGCACGCGGCGGCCGTCCCGGTCGGTCCAGATCTCGAACTCCAGGGAGTCCGTGAAGCTCTCGGGCAGTTCGGCGGGGTCGCAGGAGGCGCTGGTCTCCGGACCCCAACCCGGGCGGTCCTCGCGGTCCTTGGCGACGACGACCGCGACCTTGGTGCGTCCGCCGACGTCGTAGGAGAACAGGACGCGGCCCTTCTCCTCGCGCTCCACGCGGTAGCCGGACCGCGGCAGGTCGGGCTGCTCCATCTCGAAGTACGCCGCGAGGCCGTCCTCGGGCGTGGCTCCGCCGTCCCCCTCGCTCCACGGTTCGCTGCCGCCGCCGGAGTAGATCTGCCCGTCGCACTCCAGCGCCCGGCCCGCGGCGCCCGACTCGACGCGGGTGGCCCGCGGGCCGTCCTCGTCGAGATGGCGGACGGGTACGTACAGCGGCCCGTCGTACGGCGTGGCCGGCGGCGTGCCCTCGACGACCGCGTTCTGCTCCTCCGTACCGCATCCCGCGACCGCCGTCGCCAACAGCACCGCCACGGCCACCATCCCTCTGCGCATTCCCGCCCCCCTGTTCACCTTGCTGCCCTGCTGTGGTGATCCTTCGACGTGGCCGGGAGCTGGAACGTTCACGCCTAACGGGCGGCAGCCGCCTGGAACGTACGCCGGTACGCCTGCGGCGACACCCCGATCGCGGCGTGCAGGTGCTGGCGCAGGGAGGCTCCCGTGGCGAAGCCGACCTCGCCGGCGATCTGGTCCACCGACAGGTCGCTGGACTCCAGCAGGTGCCGGGCGCGGGCGACGCGCTGCTGGATCAGCCAGCGGCCGGGGCTGAGGCCGACCTCGTCGTTGAAGCGGCGGGCGAAGGTACGCAGGCTCATCCGGGCATGGGCGGCGAGGTCGGTCAGCGTGAGGGGTTCGTCGAGGTGCTCCAGGGCCCAGGCGCGGGTGGCGGCGGTGCTCGCCGCTCCGCTCTCCGGGACCGGCTGCTCGATGTACTGGGCCTGGCCGCCGTCCCGGAAGGGGGGCACGACGCAGCGCCGGGCCACCGCGTTGGCGAGCTCATGGCCGTGGTCGACGCGGACGATGTGCAGGCACACGTCGACGCCGGAGGCGGCGCCGGCCGAGGTGAGGATGCGGCCGTCGTGCACGAAGAGGACGTCCGGGTCCAGGTCGACGTGCGGGTAGCGGCGCCGGAACGGTTCGGTCACCTGCCAGTGCGTGGTGGCCCTGCGACCGTCGAGGAGGCCCGCGGCGGCGAGGACGAAGGCAGCGGTGCAGATCGACACGATGCGTGCGTCCGGGCGGATCAGCGCGAGGGCGGCGGCGACCTCCGCGGACAGCTCCGTGGGGATGTACGGGGGCGCCATCGAGGCGACCACCACGGTGTCGGCCGTGGCGAGGATCTCCGGTCCGTACTGCACACCGATCGTGAAGTCCGCGTTGCTGTGCACCGGCCTGCCGTCGACGCTGCAGGTCAGCACCTCGTACCGGCCGTCGGCCGCACCGAAGATCCGGCTGGGGATGCCCAGCTCGAAGGGGTAGACGCCGTCCAGCGCCAGCACCACGACCCGTTCCACATGCCGTTCACCGCTCATGGCACGATCCTATCGAAGGTTGGCCATCGTGCCATTTCCCTGGGCGGCGGCTCCCGGCAGGCTGTTTCACCATGAGCACTGTGAACACGATGCGAGCCATCAGCCAGGACGTCCTCGGTGGTCCCGAGGTCCTCAAGCAAGTAGAAGTGGAGCGCCCGGCCCCGCGCCCGAACGAGGTGCTGGTGCGCGTCCGCGCCGCGGGCGTCAACCCGACCGACTGGAAGCACCGCGCGACCGGCGGTTTCCTCGGCGAGCCGCCCTTCGTCCTGGGCTGGGACGTCTCCGGCGTCGTCGAAGCGGTCGGGATCGGCGTGGCCCGGTTCAAGCCCGGCGACGAGGTCTTCGGCATGCTGTCCTACCCGTTCGGCCACGGCTCGCACGCCGAGTACGTCACCGCGCCGGCACGCGCCTTCGCGCACAAGCCCGCGTCGATCGACCACATTCAGGCGGGCGCGCTGCCGCTGGTCTCCCTCACCGCGTGGCAGGCCCTGGTCGAGTACGCGGACGTGCAGCCCGGTCAGCGTGTACTGATCCACGCGGCCGCCGGCGGGGTCGGGCACGTGGCCGTGCAGATCGCGAAGGCGCGGGGCGCGTATGTGATCGGTACGGCGAGCGCGGGCAAGCACGAGTTCCTGCGGAGCCTCGGCGCGGACGAGCTGATCGACTACCGCGAGACGGACTTCGCCGAGGCCGTTAAGGACGTGGACGTGGTGCTGGACACCTTGGGCGGCGAGACGTCCGAGCGCTCGCTGCGGGTACTGCGCCCCGGCGGGCTCGTCGTCTCGATCCTGCCGGTCGGGTCGGAGGAGTTCTTCGAGGAGGCCGAGCGGCTCGGCGTACGGGCCCTGCGGATGCTCGTGGACGCCGACCGCGCCGATATGCAGGCGATCGTGGACCTCGTCGAGAAGGGCGAGCTGCGCGCCGAGATCGCCGGGACCTTCGCGCTGGCCGATGCCGCCGAGGCACACGCGCTCGGCGACACCGGCCGGACCACGGGGAAGCTGGTCCTGGTGGTGGACTGACCTGGGTCAGAAGGTGAGCACGGGCTTGATCGCCTTGCCCGCCCCCATGTCCCGTACCGCCTGGTCGATGTCCGCGAACGGATAGGTGCTGACCAGGCGGTGCAGCGGGAGCCGCCCCTCCTTCACCAGCCGGACCAGGGACGGGATGAAGGTCTGCGTCTCGGCGTCGCCGAGGGTGAGGCCGACGACCCGCTTGCCGCCGAGCAACCCGTTGACGTCCAGGGCGACTTCGGTACCGAAGGGCGGGGCGCCGACGACGACCAGGGTGCCGCGGGCGGCGAGTGCGTCGACGCCCTGGCGCAGGACGCCGACGTTGCCGGTGGTCTCCACGACGCCGTCGGCGCCCTGGCCGCCGGTGATCCCGGCGAGCGCCTCGCCGAGGTCGGCCTCGGCCGCGTTGACGGTGTGGGTGGCGCCCAACTCCTTGGCCAGCTCCAGGCGTTCGCCGACCCGGTCGACGGCCACGATCGTGGTGGCGGGGGTGAGGGCGGCCGCCATCACCGCGGACAGGCCGACCGCTCCGGCGCCGAGCACGACGACCGTGCTGCCGGTGACCGGCTTCAGTACGTTCCAGACGGCGCCGACTCCGGTCTGCACCCCGCAGCCCAGCGGGGCGATCGACGCGAGTGGCACCTCCGGGTCGACCTTCACGAGACTGCGCTCGTCCACCACCGCCCGCTCGGCGAAGGAGGACTGCCCGAAGAAGTGGCCGCCGAGGGCCTCGCCGTCCCGGCTGATGGTGCTGGTGCCGTCGGCCCGGCGGCCGCCGATGAGGTTCAGCGGCAGCCAGGTCGCGCAGTAGGCGGGGTGGCCGCCCCGGCAGTTGCGGCACTCGCCGCAGGAGGTGAAGGACAGCACGACGTGGTCGCCCGGCGCGACGCCGGTCACGGACGGGCCGACGGCCTCGACGACGCCCGCGCCCTCATGCCCGAGGACGCCGGGGAGGGGGAAGGGCAGTCCGCCGCTCGCCACGCCGAGGTCCGTGTGGCACAGGCCGGTCGCCACCATGCGGACGACGGCCTCGTGCGGTCCGGGCTCGTCGAGTTCGACGTCGGAGAGGGTGAAGGGCGCTCCGCCGGACTCGACGACGGCGGCACGGGTGGGGATGGACATCGTACGAACTCCTTGGCAGGAACGCTCAGTCGAGCGAGACGACGACGGACTTGGTGGTGGTGTAGGCGTCGAGCGCCTCGGGCCCGTACTCGCGGCCGAAGCCGGAGTCCTTGACGCCGCCGAAGGGGACCGCGGGGTCGAGCATGGCCCAGTCGTTGACCCAGACGATGCCGGCCTGGAGCCGGTCGGCGACGCGGTGCGCGCGGGCCAGGCTGCCGGTCTGCACGCCCGAGGCCAGGCCGTACGGCGTGGAGTTGGCGAGTTCGACGGCCTCGTCCTCAGAGTCGAAGGGCTGGACGGTGAGGACCGGGCCGAAAATCTCCTCCTGGACCACCCGGGAGTCGTTCGCGAGGTCGGCGATCACGGTGGGCCTGTAGTAGTAGCCGCCGTCCAGGTCGAGGCGCTCACCGCCGCAGACGATGCGGCCGCCCTCCTCGCGGGCCAGGTCGACGTACTCCTCGACCTTGCGCAGGTGCCGCTCCCCCGCCATCGGGCCGATGACGGTCTCGGGCTTGCGCGGGTCGCCCAGCGGAACGCCGGGCACGGCGTCGGCGAGGATGCCGAGCACCGTGCTGTAGACCTGCCGGGCCACCAGCAGCCGCGGTCCGCCCATGCAGAACTGCCCGGTGTTGAAGACGAAGGCCTTGATGATCGCGCCGACGGCCTTCTCCAGGTCGGCGTCCTCGAAGACGAGGTGGGCCGCGTTGCCGCCGAGCTCCATGGTGACGGGCTTCAGCGACTCCCCGGCGATGGCCGCGACCTTCCGGCCGACCGTGGTCGAGCCGGTGAAGGCGACCTTGTCGACCCCGGAGTGCCGCAGCAGTGCCTCGCCGGCCGCGGGGCCGCCGGTGACGACGTCGACCACACCGTCGGGGACACCGGCCCGCTTGAAGAGGTCGGCCATGTAGAGGGCGCTGAGCGGGGTCTCCTCGGCCGGCTTGTGCACCACCGTGTTGCCCGCCGCGAGCGCCGGGGCGATCTTCGAGCCGGCCAGGATCAGCGGGAAGTTGTACGGCGTGATCGCCGCGACCACGCCGATCGGCCGGCGCCGGACGTAGGCGAGGGCGTTCATGGGGGTGTCCCGGACGGAGCCGTCCAGGGAGTGGGCGAGGGCGGCGAAGTGCTCGTAGTCGTTGGCCGCGTTGGTGACGTCGACGGCGTGGGCGAGCGTGATCGGCTTGCCGACGTCGCGGCTCTCCAGCTCGGCGATGGTGTCGGCGTTCTCCCGGATCAGCTCGGCGATGCGGTGCAGCACCCTGCCGCGCTCGCGGCCGCTCAGCCCGGACCAGACGCCGTCGTCGAAGGCGTCCCGCGCGGCGCGCACGGCGGCGTCCACGTCGGCGGCTTCGGCGTCCGCGACGGTGGTGAGGACCTCGCCCCGGGACGGGTCGACCACCTCGATGCGCGCTCCGCCGGCGGCCTCGCGCCACTGCCCCCCGATGAACAGCCGACCGGGTTCGATCTCGAAGGTGGTCATCGCCTCTCCTCAGCCTCATTGCCAAGATTTCAACAAACAGGATTCCTGTCTGTCCGCAGTCTCATTACAGACAGGAATCCTGTCAATGCTCTAGGCTGAACTCATGCTCGACGCCCAGGTAACCAAGGCACCTCCGTCGCTTCTCTACATGGTGAAGCAGGTGGAGCTCGTGGTGCGCTCCCACCTGGACGAGCTGGTCAAGCCGTCCGGGATCACCGCGCTGCAGTACACCGCGCTCACCGTGCTGCAGCGGCACGACGGACTGTCGGCCGCCCAGCTGGCGCGCGACTCCTTCGTGACGGCGCAGTCGATCGCCGATCTCGTACGGAGCCTGGAGACCCGCGGGCTCGTCCGCCGCGAGCGCAACCCGCGCAACCGCCGCGAGCTGCTGATCCTGCTGACCGACTCGGGCCGGGAGCTGCTCGCACAGTACGAGCGGTCCGTGCGGGAGCTGGAGGAGCGGATGGTGCGCGACCTCACGGCCCATCAGACGGAGCAGTTCCGCCAGGCACTCTCCAAGGCCTGGCACGCGCTGTCGTAAGTCACGCCCGCGGCCGGACGGTGCTGCCGGAGCGGCCCCTGGGCTAGGATCGCGCCGGCTGATGATCGTCGGGGTCACTGTCCTACCGAAGAGGGAGCCATGGGGCGAACACTGGCCCGCGCGGTGGCCGGTCTGCTCGTACTGTTCGTCGGCAGCCTCGCCTTCAACGCGGCGTCCGGGCAGAGCCGTTGGCCGGGGCCGCTCGACTTCGTGCGCGTGCACCCGTGGTTGGTACTCCTCCTCCTGGTGCCTCTGTCGCTGACCGGGCTGTGGCAGACACCGCGCCGCCGGCGTACGCAGGGTCCGCCCGAGCCCAAGACCTACGGAATGCCTCCGCGCAACTCCGACTTCACCGGTCGCGACGCCACCCTGCGGGAGATGCGGCAGCGCCTCACCTCGGCGAACGACGTGGCGATGCTGGTCGTCCACGGGATGGGTGGCGTCGGCAAGACCCAGCTCGCCGTCGAATACGCCTACCGCTACCTGGCGAAGTACCGGTTCGTTGCGTTCGTGAACGCCGAGCGCCCCGATCTGGTGGCTCCGCAGTTCGTCTCGCTCGCCGATGAGTTGGGGCTGACCGGGGTGAACTCCGACCAGGCCGCCCCACGGGTGTACGGCAAGCTGCGGGACCGCAGGCCCTGGCTGATCATCTTCGACAACGGCGAGAAACCGGGCACGCTCACACACGCGCTGCCGTCGGGCGACCTGGCGAGCAACGGGCATGTCATCGTCACGACCAGGGTGAGTGGCTGGTCGGGCAGCGCCGGGGTCATCGACCTGGAGGTCTTCGCCAGGCGGGAATCGGTGGAGCTGTTGGTCCGGCGGGTGCCGGGCATGACCGCGGCGGTGGCCGACCGGATCGCCGAGCAACTGGGGGACCTTCCGCTGGCGTTGGAGCAGGCGGCCGGGTACATGGGCTACAACCACACGGCGCCGGAGGAGTATCTGACGCTGCTGACGTCGCAGCTGGAGGACGTGATCGCGCTGGGCGAGCCGACCGACCGGCCGACGGTGGTCGCGTCCCTGTGGCTCAGCGTGCGAAGGCTGGAGACGGAACAGCCGCAGGCGGTGCGGCTGCTGGAGCTGTGTGCCCTCCTGGCGCCGGAGTCGATCCCGCTGGACCTGTTCACCGGCAGCCCCGACGTGCTGAACGTGGCCGCGGCCGACCCGTTGGCGTGGGACACGACGGTCGGCGCCCTGGCCGGTCTGAGTCTCGCGAGGCGCGGGACCGCGTCCCTGGTGGTGCACCGGCTGGTACAGGCCGCCGTCCGGGCCGAGATGCCGGACGAGGTCCACACCGGCACTCGGGTCCAACTGTGTCGTGCGCTGCTCGCGGCCGTGCCGCACGACATCCACGGCGACCCGGACGCACGGCCGCGGTGGCAGCAACTGCTCCCCCACGTCCTCGCGGTGACCAAGGGCGATCCGCCGGCCGAATGCGCGGCGGAGACGGCGGTGCTGCTCAGGCTGGCCTCGGAGTTCCTCCTCCAGCTCGGGGACTACTCGGTGGCACTGCCCCTGTGCGAACGCGCTCTCGCGATCGACGAGTCGCTCGACGGCCGGGATGCGGAGGTCGGCTTCGACCTGATCACGCTGGCGCAGATCCACCGGGACCTCGACGCCCCGGAGACGGCACGCCGGCTGACGGAACGCGCACTGCGGCTGCACGAATCCTGCCTGCCGGCGGACAGTCCCGTCATCGCGACGGACCTGGCCACGCTCGCCCGGACCCTGTGCCTTCTCGGTGAACACAGAGCGGCGCTGCCACTGGCCGAGCGGGCGCTTCGGATCGACGAGGCGGCACACGGGCCGGACGACCCGTACGTGAGCTTCGACCTGGTGGCCCTGGCGACCATCCACTTCGACCTCGGCGATTACGCCACGGCCGTACCGCTGATCTCGCGGGCGCTACGGATCCGCGAGGCCAGATACGCACCCGACCACCTGTACATCGGGTACGCCCTGATCTTCAAGGCGCGCGCCCTGCACGCGTTGAACGACCCGACCGCGGCGGACCTGGCGCAGCGCGGCGCACAGATACTGCACACCCGGCTGGGCAGGACACACCCCAAGACCGAGGATGCGTTCGCTCTGGTCGACCGTCTGCGGTGACGACGCCCGGTCCTGGCCATCCTCTGTCGCAATTCAAAGACATATGTCAATCGAACATGCTCAGATTCGCTCGATCGAGGGTAACTTGCAGTGCGGGGACTGGATTTGGGCACCCCGCCGCAAGTGAGCAGGTTGGAGGCGATGTCGTCGTGCAGCAGGATCCTGCGCCGTTCAGTCGGCATCTGCGCGTCCACCGGTACCGGGACCACACGGTGCTGGAGTTCCGCGGCGAGATCGACATCGCGGCGGCGGTGGAGATCGTCCCGCATCTGGACCGGGTGACGACCCGCCCGGACGCCCGGATCGTGATCGACCTCAGGAGTGTCGAGTTCTTCGACTGCTCCGGGCTGCGTCTGCTGTACCGCGCCCGCAGCCAGGTCCTCGACCACGGCGGACAGCTGCACCTGGTCTGCACCCACCCGCTCACCCTGCGCGTGCTCAGGATCACCGGCCTGTCCCGGCTGCTGCCCCCGCATCCGACGCCGGACGCGGCCCTGGACCAGCCCGAGACCACGTCCGGCACCTTATGACGCCGTCATCCGCCGTGTAGTGGCGGCTATTTGAGGATCCTGGTGACCTGCCCGGCCCCCACCGTCCGGCCGCCCTCGCGGATGGCGAACTTCAGTCCTTCTTCCATGGCGATGGGCTGGATCAGCTGGACGTGCATGCTCGTGTTGTCGCCCGGCATGACCATCTCGGTGCCCTTGGGCAGGGTGACCACGCCCGTCACGTCCGTCGTGCGGAAGTAGAACTGCGGGCGGTAGTTCTGGAAGAACGGCGTGTGCCGGCCGCCCTCGTCCTTCGACAGGATGTACGCCTGCGCCTCGAACTCCGTGTGCGGGGTGACCGATCCGGGCTTGATGACGACCTGCCCGCGCTCGACGTCCTCCCGCTTCACGCCCCGCAGCAACAGCCCGACGTTCTCACCGGCCCGGCCCTCGTCGAGGAGCTTGCGGAACATCTCGATGCCGGTGACCGTGGTCTTCGTCTTCTGGTCGTGGATGCCGATGATCTCGACCTCGCTGTTCACGAGCAACCTGCCGCGTTCGATCCGGCCGGTGACGACCGTGCCGCGCCCGGTGATGGTGAACACGTCCTCGATCGGCATGAGGAACGGCTTGTCGACGTCGCGTTCCGGCTCCGGGACGGCCGTGTCGACGGCGTCGAGGAGATCGAGCACCGCCCGGGCCCACTGCGGGTCCCCTTCCAGGGCCCTCTGCGCGGAGACCTTGACCACCGGGACGTCGTCGCCCGGGAACTCGTACTCGGTCAGCAGCTCGCGCACCTCCAGCTCGACGAGCTCCAGGATCTCCTCGTCGTCGACCATGTCGGTCTTGTTGAGCGCGACGACGATGTACGGCACGCCCACCTGCCGGGCCAGCAGCACATGCTCCTTGGTCTGCGGCATCGGCCCGTCGGTGGCGGCGACGACCAGGATCGCGCCGTCCATCTGGGCCGCGCCGGTGATCATGTTCTTGATGTAGTCCGCGTGCCCCGGGCAGTCGACGTGCGCGTAGTGCCGGCGCTCGGTCTGGTACTCGACATGGGCGATCGAGATGGTGATGCCGCGCTGCCGCTCCTCGGGTGCCTTGTCGATCTGGTCGAACGGCGTGAAGGGGTTCAGGCCGGGATACCTGTCGTGCAGCACCTTCGTGATGGCCGCCGTGAGCGTGGTCTTCCCATGGTCGATGTGACCGATGGTCCCGATGTTCACGTGCGGCTTGGTCCGTTCGAACTTCGCCTTCGCCATGGCGAGCCCTCCTGAGCATCCGGTGATGCCGAGCCGTGCATCCGGGTCAGACGGAGCACTGCTCCGCTCCCTCCTGTCTATTCGGTTCCCGGCGCGTCGAACAGGGCGCTGACGGACTCCCCGTTGTGAATGCGGCGCACGGCCTCGGCGAGCGCCGGGGCGATGGAGAGGATCCGCAGCTTGTCGGTGCGCTCCTCGGCCGGGACCGGCACGGTGTTGGTGCACACGATCTCCAGTACGTCGGGCTGCTCGCCGATCCGCTTGAGCGCCCCGGACGCGAACAGGCCGTGCGTACAGGCGACCCGGATCGACCGGGGCCCCAACTCGCGGAGCCGGTCCAGGAGTTCCAGGACCGTGCTGCCCTTGGCGATCTCGTCGTCCAGGACGATCACGTCCCGCCCGGACACCTCGCCGATGACGGAGCTGATGCTGACCCGGTCGTCCGCGAACCGCTGCTTGGCGCCGGCGGCCACCTGGGCGCCGATCATCCGCGCGAACGCGGCGGCCTCCTTGGCGTTGCCGAGGTCGGGCGAGACGACGGTCGTACGGGAGAGGTCGTACTGCCGGAAGTGCGCGGCGAGTTCGCGCAGCGCGTGCAGGTGGTCGACCGGCACCGTGAAGAAGCCGTGCACCTGCGGCGCGTGCAGCGTCATGGCGAGGACCCGGCTCGCGCCGGCCGCCACCATCAGGTCGGCGACGAGCCGGCCGCCGAGGGAGATGCGGGGCGCGTCCTTCTTGTCGGAGCGGGCGTAGGAGTAGTGCGGCATGACGACGGTGATCCGGCGCGCGGACGCGCCGCGCGCGGCGTCGCACATCAGCAGCAGCTCGACGAGATTCTCCTGGACCGGGCGGACCAGCGGCTGGATCAGGAAGACGTCCCGTTCCCGGCAGTTGGCCTGAAGCTGCACCTCCAGGCAGTCGTTGGCGAACCGGCTGACCCTGGTCGGGCTGAGCGGCACGCCCAGATGCGCACAGACCTCCGCGGCCAGCTCGGGGTGGGCACTGCCGCTGAACACGGCGATCTCTCGCACGATCCGCTCCTCGCATGATCATCACGGGTGGCGGACTCATGCTACTGACGTCAGCAGAAACGTTGCGGCGCAGTCGGGTGTACGGGGGTGTGGCGATGGCCTCACCACGACACGGGCAACCTGCGCGGGCTCCGCGTCATCTGTCCTTCCCGCCATTCGATCGTCTCGGGCGTGAACTCGGCGCGCAGCCGCGGGAAGCGGGCGGCGAGGCGGTGGAGGGCCAGTTCGAGTTCCAGGCGGGCGAGCCAGGCGCCCAGACAGTGGTGGGGGCCGGCGCCGAAGGCGATGCTGGGCGAGGTCAGGGGTGCGAAGAGGTCGGGCTCACCGGGCGGGAAGACGTCCGGGTCGCGGCCGGCGGAGTTGGTCTGGACGGCGACGACGCTGCCCGCCGGGATCAGCACGCCGCCGATCTCGGTGTCCTCGACGGCGCGGCGGATCAGGCCGGGCAGGACGCGGCCCTCGCTGAGCGGGATCGTCCGCAGCAGGTGTTCGGCCGCGGTGGCCGCCGCCTCCCCGTCCTCGGCGAGTCCGTGCCAGGCGGCCCGCCCGTCGGTGAGGAGGTAGACGACGGCGTTGCCTAGGGCCGTCATGGTGGTCTCGTGCCCGGCGACGACCAGGCCGCAGACCAGGGTGACCAGCCGGCGCTCGTCGATCCCGAGGCCGTCGCCGGCCTCGACCAGCCCGCTCACCAGGTCGTCTGCGGGCGCCTTCCGGCGTTCGGCGACCAGTTCGCCCGCGAACTCGCCGAACTCGAGCATGGCCGCGCGGACTTCCTCCGCGGTGTGGGCGCCGCCGGACAGGGCGTGGTCGGCCCAGTGCCGGATGCGGTCGCGGTCCACGTGTTCCAGCCCCATCAGGCGGCAGATCACCGAGACGGGCAGGGGACGTGTGAAGCCTTCGATGATGTCGGCGGGCCGGTCCTGTTCGGCGAAGTCGTCGAGGAGCGATGCGACGACCCCGTCCACCCACGGCCGCCACCGGGCGATCGCCCGGGGCGTGAACGCCCGCTGCACCGTGCCGCGCAGCCGCTGATGGGCGGCGCCGTCCTGGTTGACGAGCCCGTCCGGGGAGTCCAGCAGATTCGGTACGACGAGCAGGGGCGGCGCGTCCGGGGCGTGCAGCGCACTCCTGTTGAACCGGGGGTCCATGAGCACCTGCCGCGCCTCGGCGTACCGGGTCACGATCCACACCGGGGTGCCGGTGGCGAGGGTGCCGAGCCGGGGCGGTCCGGGCTCGGGGAGGCTGATGCGGTGCATGGGGCGAAGCGGCCGGGACGTGCTGTCTGCGCTCATCCGGGTCTCCAGACGCGCCGGTACGGACGGTTCCCACGCTAGTGCGCCGCCCATGCTCCGGTCAGGGGCGGCAATCGGCCAACGGACAGGTCCGGCAAGGGATTTGGGGGTACTTGGTTGAACAGGGAAGGAGGAACGTCGACATGACGACTCCCATCAAGCGCATCAACAAGCGCATGCCCGGCTGGGCGAAGGCGGTGAGCGCCCTGATCCTGGTGCTCGTCGTCTTCTTCGCCGGGATCCGGCTCAGCGTGATCCCCGGTCTGAAGGACCTGTTCGGCACCGAGACCGACGACCGCTCGGGTCCCGCACTGCTCCAGTCCATCCAGGACATGAGCCGCTACGACGCCGCCTCCGGCAACTTCCAGATCGTCGTGGATCTGGAGAAGGACGCCAAGTTCCTGCCCGACGCGATCCGCGGCACCCGCACCCTGTACGTCGGCGCGGGCACCGTGGACGCCTATGTCGACCTCGGAAGGGTCGGCGAGGACGACGTCACGGTCAACGACGACCGTACGTCCGCCACGCTCCGCCTCCCGCACGCCGTCCTCGGCAAACCGTCCCTGGACCCCGACCGCTCCTACGCCGTGTCCAAGCAGCGCGGTCTCCTCGACCGCCTCGGCGATCTCTTCTCCGACAACCCGAACAGCGAACAGGCCGTGCAGAAGCTGGCGGTGAAGCACATCGGTGAGGCGGCCAAGGACAGCGGCCTGACCGCACGCGCCGAGAAGAACACCACCGACATGCTCGAAGGACTGCTCCACTCGCTCGGCTTCAAGGAGGTGAAGGTGGCGTACGGGGCCTGATCCCCGACCGGCTTCCGTTGTGACTACGACACCAGGCCCGGCAGGGCCAGCGCCCCGAGCACGGTGGCGCCGACCAGGACCCAGGCCACGTAGTCCCCGACGTGCCCGGACTGCAGGCGCCGCAGCGGCAGCGCCCGGTCCGGGGCGGCAAGGAGCCTCGGCCGGGTGACGGCCAGGGTCGCGAGGCCCAGGGCGAGCGCGGTCGAGGCGAGGCCCAGCAGCACACCGGCCGGGCTCCAGTGCGGGGCGGGGACCACCGCGCCGCCGGACCCGGCCTCGTTGACGGCGCGCGCCACCACCGCACCGAAGCCGGGGCCCACGCCGACGGCGAGCGAGCCCGCGAGCAGCAGGGCGGGGACGGCCGTCATGGTGTCGGGGATCCGGCCGAGCCGGCGCCGGGTCTCGGGCCGCTCGTCGCCGCCGGTGGTCTCATACCCTGCCTTGTCGTACGGCCTGGGCCCAAGCCCGAGGAAGACCCGCGCGGCGACCCGCAGCACGGCTCCGGCGGTGACCGCGGTCGCCGCGACGTAGAGCACGGTGAGCGGGCCGCCCACGGCCTCCTCCGTGACCGCCTTCCCGAAGGCCGTGCCGAAGGGCGGCAGTCCCGCGAGGGCCAGCCCGGCCAGGGCGAAGAGCACGGCGACGCCGCGCAGTTCCCGGGCGCGTCCGTGCAGGGCGTGTTCGTCGACGCTGCCGTACCGGTCGAGGAGGATGCCCGTGCAGGCGAACAGGGCGGCCTTCACACCGGCGTGGCCGAGGACGTACAGCGCGATCCCGTCGTCGGCCTCGGGTGTCAGGGCACCGATGCCGATGAGGAACAGTCCCGTGTGGGCGACGGTCGAGTACGCCAGCAGCCGTTTGATGTGCCGCTGGTACCAGCACATCACCGCACCGATCACCGCCGTCACCGCGCCGAGTACGAGGAGCACCCGCTCCAGGTCGGCCGCGGGGATGCCGCCGGGTCCGGCGAAGACCGTGCCGTACACCCGCCAGACGCCGTACGCGCCGAGTTCGACCATGACGCCGGACAGCAGCATGCACACCGGGGTGGGGGCGACGGCGTGGGCGTCCGGGAGCCAGAAGTGGAAGGGCACGGCGGCCGCCTTGACCAGCAGACCGGTCAGGACGAGCACGAAGGCGGCGAGGACGAGCGCGTCCGGTGGGCCCTGGGCGTCGAGGCCGCGGCCGATCTGGGCCATGGCGAGCTCGCCGGTGCGGGCGTAGAGCAGCCCGATGCCCATCAGCATGGCGTACGCGCCGAGGGAGGTGACGACCCCGAAGGTCAGCGCGCCCTGCACGGCCCTGGCCTCCTCGACCCGGTGGCCGGTCAGCGCGTAGGCGACGACGCTCATCAGCTCGAACCACACGAACGCGTTGAACAGGTCGCCCGCGATCGCGAACCCGCACATGCCGGCCTGGAAGAGCAGCATCAGCGCGGGGAACGAGCCGGCGTGCCGGCGCGGGGGCTCGTCGAAGTAGTGCCAGGAGTACGCCAGCGCCGCGAGCGTCAGCAGGGAGGCCAGCGCGGCCATGCCCAGGCCCGGGCCGTCCCCGAGCAGGACGATGCCGACACTGCGGCCGCCCACGGGGTTCCAGCCGCCGACCCATTCGGTCATCGGCGGCGAGGAGTTCAGCAGCAGCACGATCGCGAGTCCGGCCGTGCCCGCCGAGACGGCGCAGCCGACGGACTCGGCGAGGACGCGGGGCACCCGGCGTCCGCCCGCGACCAGGAGGGCGGCCCCGAGGAGCGGTACGGCGACGAGCAGCGGCAGCAGGTCGTTCATCAGCCGCGCAGCTCGGAGAGTTCGTCGGGGTCGACCGTGCCGTGGCGTTTGGAGACCTGGATGACGAGGGCCAGGAGGAGGGCGGTGACGGTGGCGCCGACGACGACGTCCGTCAGGGCGAGGGCCTGCACGACCGGGTCGACGACGGGGCGTGAGCCGGGCTCGAGGTCGGAGAAGACGGGCGCGGTGGCGCCGTCGCGGTAGCCGACGGCCAGCAGCAGGACGTACGTCGCGGACTGGCAGACGGAGAGGCAGCCGACGGCGTGGATGAGGTTGCGGCTGGTGGCGAGGCCGTAGCAGCCGGCCAGGAAGATCCAGGCGGAGACGAGGTAGGGCAGTACATCCATCACGGCGCTCTCACTTCCCGCTCTCCTCCTCGATCTCGACGGCCTGGTCCAGGAAGCGGGCGAGCAGCACGACGACCGCGCAGGCGACCTCCATGCCGATGGCCGCGTTCAGCAGCGGCACGGTGCCGCCGGAGGACAGCGTGTTGAACGTGCCGTACGGCAGCAGGGTGTTGGCGAGGAACGCCGTGCCGCCGATGAGGCCCGCGAGGCCGGTGACGAGGTAGGCCGAGGCGGACAGGGCGTCGCCGACCTCGTACAGGCCGACCGGGCGGATGCGTTCCAGGGCGCGGTAGTCGGCGCCGAGGTACAGCAGGTGCAGGGAGGTCGCGGTGACGACGCCGCCCTGGAAGCCGCCGCCGGGGCTCAACTGCCCGTGCGCGATGACGTACAGTCCCGTGGCCAGGGCGACCGGCAGGACGATCAGGGCGTACCGGCGTACGGGTGGGGCCACGTCTGCGGGTTCGGGCCGGGCGCGGTGTTCGTCGCGGGTCTGCCGCAGCAGGACGACACAGCCGACGACGGCCGCGAAGAGGATGATCATCTCGCCGAGGGTGTCGAAAGCGCGCTGGTCGAAGTTGACGGAGGCGACGGTGTTGGCGGTGTGCCGGGTGAGGGACGCGTGCACGGCACGGTCGCCGTAGGGGTGGCGGTCGCCGCCGAAGTCGGGCAGGCGCAGGCAGGCGGCGACGAGGAGCGCGGCGAGGCCGCCGCCGCCGACCGCGACGAGCCAGAGCCGGGTGCGTGGGTTCATCGCTCACGCCCCTTCCGTTTCATCGCTCACGCCCCTTGCGGCGCTTGATCTTGCGGACCGACAGGAGCAGCAACAGCGGGGTGAGGGCGCCGCCGACGGCCAGTTGGGACAGGGCGACGTCGGGCGCCTGCACCGCGGTGAACAGGACGGCGAGGACGATGCCGAGTACGGCCAGCACGAGGGCCTGGCGCACGGGGTCGCGGACCAGTGCGGCCACCGTCGCGGCGACGGCGACCAGCAGCAGCGCGACGACGATCACCACGTCAGCCACCGCGCACCCCCGCGAAGCCGCCGGAGAGCGCGCGGGAGGCGACGATGTTCCCGCCGATCAGCAGGGCGCCCGTGACCAGGAGCTTCACCATCGCCCGGCTCGGCCCGACCGCCGCGCACAGCACCAGGACCACCGTCGCGCCGAGTCCCGCGACCGCCCAGGTCACGCCCCAGGCTCGGGGCCGGTCGTCGGCCAGTTCGTCGGTGAGGAGGCGGGCGAAGACGAGGGTGCCGACCGGGCCGAGGAGGGCCAGGACCAGGGCGACATCGACGTACGCCGGGCGGTCGTACCCCTGTGCGAGCAGCAGCAGTCCGGGGCAGGCCAGCGCCGTGGACAGGTTCTGTGCCACGACCCGGCGGCGCAGCGGCCCGGTGGCGACGCCCCAGAGGGTGGCGCCCACTCCCCCGCCGAGCAGGACGGTGGCCGCGAGGAGATAGCCGTTCACCGTCCGGTCACCGCCCGGCGTGCGGAAACCGCCGCGAGCGCGGCCACTCCGGCGACGCCCGCGCCGACCGCGAGTTCCAGGGTGTCCACGGTGCTGATGAGGACCAGCCACAGGAGGGCGAGCGCGGCCCAGCAGGCCAGGAACTCGGCCACCGCGAGGAGCGTCGTACGCCGGTTCATGCGTCACCTCCGCGGGCCAGTTGTCTGTTATGCCTGTTACATCCGTTACGCGTCATCCAAACACCACCCGTGGTGACCGGTGCGGCGGCGCGCGCGGGTCACCGCCCGGAGTGCCCCGACAGCGTGAAGGGAAACCGCGGCGGCCCGCGACCCGCGCGCGACGCGGCGGCATCGCGGCGCGTTCCGGGGGTAATCCCCTTACGACAAAGGGAAGTTGAAGACTGGAGGACCGCATGGCCCGTGGAACCCCACGTTCGCGTGCCGCGTTACGCCCCGGCACTTCCAAGTCCGCGAACGCCGCCAAGTCCAAGCGCACCGCCAAGCCCCGCCGCACTCCGCGATCCGAGCGACGCCCGCTGCGCGTCCTCGCCCGCCTCCTGACGATGCTGTGCGCCTTCGCGTTCATGGTCGCCTTCGCCGTCGTCCTGGCGCGGCTCACCCTGCAGCCCTCCCCCGCCTCGGAGGCCCTGACCCACACCAACCTGCATCCGGGCCGCTCCCTGCGGGCGTATCTGGACCAGCCCGAACTGCGCGACGCCGTCCGGCAGATCGGCGGGAACCTGCTGCTCGGCGTACCGTTCGGCATCCTGGTTCCCGTACTCGCCCCGCGCACGCGCGGCGTCCTCCGGGTGCTTGTGCTGACGGCGACCGTCATGCTGCTCGTCGAGTGCGCGCAGGGTGCGCTGGTGCGGGGGCGCGCTTTCGACATCGACGACGTCATCCTCAACACGACCGGCGCCCTCATCGGCTACCTCCTGCTGGGCCGGCGACTGAGCCGGGCCGTGCATGCCAAGGAGGCTCGCTCCTAGGGCCGGTGGTGAAAGCGGATCGTCTGTCAGACCTGCCTGGGATGCTGCGCCCATGGAGATGACAGTGCAGCTGACGATCGACTGTTCCGATCCGCAGAGAATGGTGGCTTTCTGGGCCGAAGCCCTCGGCTACGTGCCTGAGCCTCCGCCGGGCGGGCACGCCTCGTGGCGTGCTTACTGGGCGGCCATGGGCGTGCCCGAGGCAGAGTTGCCGGCCGGTGCCGGGGATGTTCCGGAGTCGATCATCGACCCCGCGGGACGTGGGCCGAGGGTGTGGTTCCAGCAGGTTCCGGAGCCGAAGGCCGCCAAGAACCGGTGGCACTTCGACCTGAAGGTCGGCGGGGGCCGTGACGTCCCACTGGACGTCCGCGCACAACGCGTCAAGGCCACGGTGGAACGGCTGGTCAAAGCCGGTGCCACCGTGCTGCGGATCAAGGATGAGCCGGACATGGGGCTCTACGCCGCCGCCATGCAGGACCCCGAGGGCAACGAATTCGACGTCGTCTGAGGGCCGTTGTGACGGTGCTGGTCACAGCCGCTCGTTCACAGCTGCGACCAGCACGGGCGCCCCGTGGCGGAGGTGGTTGCGACGTACTGGTCCGACGACAACTCGAACACCCGTACTCGCCGACCGCAGGTGGGATTGACGGTCTCACGGACCGGATGCATCCCCAGTTTGGTCATGATCCGTTCAGAGGCGTCGTTGCCCACTTGAGCGATGCTGACGATCCGCTCCAGCCCTCGCTCTTCGAAGCCGAACCGCACAGCGGCCGCAGCGGCCTCGGTGGCCAAGCCCTGCCCCCAGTGGGGACGTCCCAGCCGCCAGCCGACCTCGACCGCCGGCAGCACCTCCGGCAAGAAGTGGGGCACCGAAAGGCCGGTGAACCCGGCCAGCTCGCCAGTGGACCGGATCTCGACGGCGAACAGGCCGAATCCCTGGGACTCCCACTCGCTCTCCCACGCCTGGACCCTGCCGCGAGTCTGCCGTTCGTCAAGGACACTGCCGTCACGGATCCACCGCATGACCTCGGGATCGGCATGGACGGCAGCCATCGGCGCAACGTCTTCCGCGCGCCAGCGACGCAGGATCAAACGGGGAGTCTGAAGCGTGACCATCCGATCATTCTGGAGGTGCGGACGGGCTCCCCGCCATACCCACCAGGCACTTTCGATACCCGCCCTAACGCAACACCAACTGGACGATGGCCACCGTGCCGACCACGACGATGAGCGCACGCAGGACGGCGGGAGGAAGGCGGCGGCCCGTCCTGGCCCCGAGGTGGCCGCCTGCCGCGGATCCGACGGCGAGGAGGGCGACGGCCGTCCAGTCGAACTCCGCGACGGCGAGGAAGAAGAGCGCGGCGACGGAGTTGACCACGGCGACGAGCACGTTCTTGGCCGCGGTGAGGCGTTGCAGGCTGTCGTCGAGGAGCATGCCCATCAGGGCGACGTAGATGATGCCCTGGGCGGCGGCGAAGTAGCCGCCGTAGACGCTGGCCAGGGTCAGTCCGGCGAGCAGCAGGGGGCCGCCGTCGGGGCGGGCGGATCCGCCCTTGCGGGCGCGGCGACTGCGCAGCCTCCCGCTGATCATCGGCTGGAGGACGACGAGTACGAGGGCGAGGCCCACCAGGACCGGCACGATCCGTTCGAACGCCGAGGCGGGCAGGGCCAGCAGCAGCGCGGCACCGGTGAGTCCGCCGAGCAGGGCACCGGCGCTCCACTTGAGGATGCGCCGGCGCTGGCCGCGCAGTTCCCCGCGATACCCGATGGCGCCGCTGATCGAGCCGGGGATCAGGCCGAGCGCGTTGGAGACTGTGGCGGTGACGGGCGGCAGGCCGGTCGCGAGCAGCACCGGAAACGTGATCAGCGTCCCCGAGCCGACGACGGCGTTGACCGCCCCGGCGGCGATGCCCGCGCCCAGGACGGCGAGCAGCTCACCGATGTGTGCGGCGTTCATGACGGGAAGCCTAGGAACCGAATGCTGCGGCGGCCGCCGCAGCATTCCCGACTTCTGGTCCGTACCAAGGTATTGACGCCCCCTTATCTCAGCCCTTGAATCAAGTGGCGACCCCTTCACCCCCCACCTCGGTCGGCGCACCCCGTCCCTCGGGTCGCCGTACGGAAGGGAGCACGATGGCCTCCCCACGCCTGCTCCGCACCACTGTCCTCGCCGCCCTGTCGGCCGTCCTCGTCGTCTCCGCCGCGATCGGCCCCGCACAGGCCGGACCGCCGGACGACACGGCCGCCGCCGCGGTGACGTTCTCCGACAACTTCGACGGGCCCGCCGGTGCCGCGGCCGACACGTCCAAGTGGCAGACCGAGACCGGCGACAACGTCAACAACCACGAGCGGCAGTACTACACGTCCGGCAACAAGAACGCGGCATTGGACGGCCAGGGCCATTTGGTGATCACGGCCCGGCGCGAGAACCCGGCCAACTACCAGTGCTGGTACGGCACCTGTCAGTACACCTCGGCCCGGCTGAACACCGCCGGGAGGTTCACCGCGCAGTACGGGCACGTCGAGGCACGGATGAAGGTGCCGCGCGGGCAGGGCATGTGGCCCGCGTTCTGGATGCTCGGCACACCGGTCAACTGGCCCGACTCGGGCGAGATCGACATCATGGAGAACGTCGGCTACGAGCCCTCGACGGTGCACGGCACGATCCACGGCCCCGGCTACTCCGGGTCGGGCGGCATAGGCGCCGGCTACTCCCTGCCGAACGGGCAGGCCTTCGCCGACGCCTTCCACACCTTCGCCGTCGACTGGGCGCCCGACTCGATCACCTGGTCCGTGGACGGAAACGTCTACCAGCGGCGTACGCCCGCCGACCTGGGTGGCCGACAGTGGGTCTTCAACAAGCCGTTCTTCCTGATCCTCAACCTCGCGGTCGGCGGCTACTGGCCCGGCGACCCGGACGGCTCCACCGTCTTCCCGCAGCAACTGGTGGTGGACCACGTCTCGGTGACGACCGGCGACAGCGCCGCCGGAGCCGCGGTCAGGGGGCTGTCCGGGAAGTGCATGGACGTCGCCGGGGCGAACTCCGCCAACGGCACCCCCGTACAGCTCTACGACTGCAACGGCACCGCCGCCCAGCAGTGGACCGCCGGCTCCGACGGCACCCTCCGCGCACTCGGCAAGTGCCTGGACGCCACCGGCAACGGCACCGCGGACGGCACGACCGTCCAGCTGTGGGACTGCACGGGCGGCCCCAACCAGAGATGGACCGTCACCGCGGCGCACGACATCGTCAACCCGCAGGCCGACAAGTGCCTGGACGTGACCGGCAACAGCCCGGCCAACGGCACCCGGCTGCAGATCTGGACCTGCACGGGCGGCGCCAACCAGAAATGGACGGTCGGCTGACCCGGGCCGTCCGACGTCCGGCCGACCCGGCCGGGGCCCAGGTCACTTCTGGGGCGGGGTCAACCGGTCCGCCGCCACGATGCGCTCCACCGCGGCCCTCACCAGGTGTTCACGCTCGGCCTCGGTGAAGACGTCCGGCAGGGTGAGCTGCTCGACGATCAGCCAGTTCAGCGTGAGCATGAGCAGTTTGACGGCGGTGGCGTCGCCGGGGAGGCCGGACGCCTCGTGGTAGGCGACGTTGGCCTCGACGTCGGCCCGGACCCGCTCGGTGAGGACCTTGCGCAGTTCGGGGCGGCGGGTGGCCTCAAGGCGAAGTTCCAGCAGCGCGAGGTAACCGGTGCGGAAGGATGCGACGCGGGCGACGAGCTCGCGCATCAGCTCGGCGTAGGTCTCCCGGTCGCGGTCGGCCGCCCGCTGGCGGGCGATCGTGGCCTCGTCGGGCTGAAGCCGCTCATAGACCCGGGCGCCGGCCTGAGTGAGCAGGTCGTCGCGGCTGGCGAAGTAGTTGGACGCCGTGCCGGCGGGAACGGCGGCCTCGGCATCCACGGCCCGGAACGTCAGGCCGCGCGCGCCCTCTCGGGCCAGCACCTCGATCGCCGCGTCGACGAGGACCGCACGCCGCTGGTCGTTCCGTCTCACCACTGACACCACTCCTGATGCAGTACTACGCTCACACCACTTCAAGCAGAGTACTGCGCGGGGCTACAGCAGGGCGACGAGCAGCAGGGCTTGCGTCGGCACATCCGATCCGGCGATCAGACGCTCCGGGAGAAGCGGCCTAGCGATGGCGCCAGGTGAACTTGTCGCCGCCCACCCAGCGGACCACGTCCGGGTCGTCCAGGTCGTGGACGGTGATACCGAAGGCGGCGGCGGTCTCCAGGACATCGGTGACGGTCCTCGCCTCGCCGACGACGACACCGTCGATCTCCATGATGCGGAACGGAGGCGTGCCCGGCTGAACCCCGAGCACCATGATCCGCGGGTGTGAGATGTGCGGGCTCGCGATTTCGGTCATGAATAGAGCGTAGAGCGCAACCCGCGTGAACGGACCCTTCGGGGCAAACAGGTCCTTCAGGTCATGTGCACAGCAGGTCCCTCGGGTCATGCGCGCAGCAGATCGAGGACCGCCGCCTCGACGGCCCCCTGCGTGGCCGGACGCCCGAACGCGCCGTGCTCGCCGAGCCGGGTGAGCGCGTCGGCGACGGTCCGGCCCTGCTCGAAGAGCTCGAAGATCCGGGGGTCGATGTAGGAGGCGCGGCACACGGCGGGCGTGTTGCCCAGGTAGTGGCTGACCTCGCGGACCGCCCGGCTCATCTGCCGGCGTCTGGCGGCGGGCGTGTCCCGCCCGTCCCGGGCGGTGACGGCGAGCGCCACGGCGGCGAGGACCGTCGCATGCCAGGTCCGGAAGTCCTTGGCGGTGATCTCGGTTCCGGTCAGCCGGCGCAGCGCTTCGTTCAGGTCATCGCCGTGCAGGTCGCGCCAGGCGCCCCGCTCCCAGTACATGAGGAGCCGCTCCCCGCCGCGCGGACGGCGCAGCAGGGCGCGTACGACGGTGTGGGCCTGGGCATCGACGAGCGCCCGTACGGTCTCGGTGCCGCCCTTGGCCGGATAGCTGAACGTGATCTCGTCGCGGCCGCAGGTGACGTGCTCGCGCAGCATCGTCGTCAGGCCGTAGGTCTCGCTGTCCCGGGTGTGCCTGTCGCTGCCGATCCGGAAGAAGCCCAGGTCGAGCAGGCGGACGGCACAGGCCGTGACCCGGGCCCGGCTCAGGCCGCGTCCGGCGAGGTCCAGCGCGACCTTGGCACGCAGCTCGGGAAGGGACTGCGCCACCTGCCGCACGTGCTCGTGCTTGGCCTCCTCCTGCTGGGCGCGGAACCGCTCGTGGTACAGGTACTGGCGGCGTCCGGCGTCGTCGGTGCCGACGGCCTGGAGGTGGCCGTTGGACCAGGGGCAGATCCACACGTCGCGCCACGCGGGCGGGATGGTCAGGGCGCGGATACGGGCGAGCCGGCCCGGGTCGGTGAGGGGTCTGCCGTCCAGGTCCAGGTAGCGGAAGCCCCGGCCGCAGCGGACGCGGGTGAAGCCGGGGTCGGTGCACGAGCTGGTGCGCAGTCTCATGGCAGGCGCATCACGGCCACCCGGTGCTGCGGCGCTGAAAGTACGGCATCGCGGACCTCTTCGCGGGGCGGGCGCGGACGGGACGACGCCGGAGTACCCCGGGGGCGTACCGGCAAACCGTTCGCCGCCGTGCGGGGGCGGCGGGGCCGGGGAACCCTGGAGAGGGAGGTGGCGATGGATCCCGTCGAGGCGCTGAACCGGATCGCCTTTCTGCTGGAGCGGTCCCTGGCGCCGACGTATCGCGTGCGGGCCTTCCGTACGGCCGCCCGTGCGCTGGCCGAGCTGCCCGAGGAGGAGGTGCGGGCGCGGGCGGATGCCGGGACGCTGGAGTCGCTGCGGGGCGTCGGTCCGAAGACGGCCCAGGTGGTGCGCGAGGCCCTGGCTGGTCAGGTGCCGGGCTATCTGACGGACCTGGAGGGCCGGCCCGCGGCCGCGCCGCCGGAGAACGGGCGGCGGCTGTGGGAGCTGCTGCGCGGGGACTGCCATCTGCACTCCGACTGGTCGGACGGGGGCAGCCCGATCGACGAGATGGGCCGGACCGCGGCCGAGCTGGGGCACGAGTGGGCGGTGCTGACCGACCACTCGCCGCGGCTGACCGTCGCCCGTGGCCTGTCGGCGGACCGGCTGCGCGAGCAGTTGGAGGTGGTGGCGGGGCTGAACACGACCTGGGCGCCGTTCCGGCTGCTCACCGGCATCGAGTGCGACATCCTCGAGGACGGCTCGCTCGACCAGGAGCCCGAGCTGCTGGAGCGGCTGGACGTCGTGGTGGTGTCCGTGCACTCCAAGCTGCGGATGGACGCCCGCGCGATGACCCGCCGCATGGTCGCCGCGGTACGCAATCCGCACGCGGACATCCTCGGCCACTGCACCGGCAGGCTGGTCACCGGGCGGGGCCGGCCGGAGTCGGAGTTCGACGCGGACGAGGTGTTCGCCGCGTGCGCCGAGTCCGGTACGGCGGTGGAGATCAACAGTCGGCCCGAACGGCTGGACCCGCCCCGGCGGCTGCTGCGGCGGGCCGTGGAGGCGGGCGTGCTGTTCTCCGTCGACACCGATGCGCATGCACCCGGGCAGCTCGACTGGCAGCGGTACGGCTGTGCGCGGGCGGAGGAGTGCGGGGTGCCCGCCGAGCGGGTGGTCACCACCTGGACGGCGGACGAACTGCTGGACTGGACCCGCAAGAAGTGAGCGTATGGGGGACGTGACGCAGATCACCGCGTATCGTGGCAAACCCAGGAACACTCACCGATGGTTTCCCGTTGAACCAGCCGTGGGTGCGGATGGGACAGTGTCCCCGGGCCTCACCTTTTGCCCACAGGGACGATCGTTCGGCTGAAGCCCTGTGGAGCCTTTCGCCGAGAGGCGACCGCCATCCGCCCCCACCACTGACCGCCCCGATCGCGAATCCCCCGTCGCGGTCGGGGCTTTCTTCTGTGTCCTGCCCTCAAGAGCGTGTCCTTGACTTCGAGAGCGCTCCAATTCGTAGCGTGCAGGGCATGAGCACCGCACAGCACAAGCAGCACAAGATCGGCTCCGGCTTCGGGGCCACCAGCACCGCCGACGACGTCCTCCACGGCATCGACCTGACCGGCAGGCTCGCGATCGTCACCGGCGGCTACTCGGGGATCGGCCTGGAGACCACCCGTGCGCTCACCAAAGCCGGTGCCCGCGTCGTCGTCCCCGCGCGTCGGTCGGCGGATGCGCGCGGGGCGCTGGAGGGGGTACCCGGCGTCGAGGTGGACGAGCTGGACCTGGCCGACCTGGAGAGCGTGCGCGGCTTCGCCGAACGGTTCCTCGCCTCCGGCCGGACCGTCGACTTCGTCATCGACAGCGCCGGCGTCATGGCGTGCCCCGAGACACGGGTCGGGCCCGGCTGGGAGGCCCAGTTCGCGATCAACCACCTCGGTCACTTCGCCCTCGTCAACCGTCTGTGGCCGGCTCTCGAACCGGGCGGCGCGCGGGTCGTCTCCGTCTCCTCCGGCGGTCACCATCTCACCGGCATGCGCTGGGACGACGTCCACTGGCGGCGGGGCTACGACAAGTGGCAGGCGTACGGGCAGGCCAAGACCGCGAACGTGCTCTTCGCCGTGCACCTGGACCGGCTCGCCAAGAACTTCGGCGTCCGCGCCTTCGCCCTGCACCCCGGCGCCATCCTCACCCCGCTCCAGCGGCACATGGCCAAGGAGGAGATGGTGGAGCGCGGCTGGATCGACGAGAACGGCACCCCGCTGAACCCCGAGGGCTTCAAGACCCCGCAGCAGGGCGCCGCCACCCAGGTCTGGGCGGCGACCTCACCTCAGCTGGACGGCCTGGGCGGCGTGTACCTGGAGGACTGCGAGGTCGCCGAGCCCGCTCCGGCCGACGGTGCGATGCGTGGCGTGAAGGACTGGGCCGTCGACCCGGAGGAGGCTGCGCGCCTTTGGCAGCTGTCGGCGGAGCTGACGGGCGTGAACGCGTTCGCCGGCTAGCCGGGGTCCGGCGCGTGCGAGCGCCGCGGACGGGTACTCGGGCGCTCCCGTCCCCACTCTCCGAAAGGAGCCGCAGGTGAGCAGCGAACCGACCCGCAGGATCGTGGTCACCGGTGCCACGGGCAATGTCGGTACGAGTGTGGTGCGGCTCCTCTCGGAGGATCCGGAGGTCGGCTCCGTGGTGGGGCTGGCCCGCCGGAGTCCCGAGTGGTCGCCGCCGAAGACGGACTGGGCCGAGGCCGATCTGGCGTCCGAGGAGACCGATCTCGTCGGCCTCTTCGAGGGCGCCACCGCCGTCGTCCATCTGGCCTGGGCGTTCCAGCCCACGCACGATCCGGCGGTGACCTGGCGGACGAACGTGCTGGGCGGGATCCGCGTGTTCGAGGCGGTGGCCGCCGCGAAGGTGCCGACGCTGGTGCACGCGTCGTCGGTCGGCGCGTACTCGCCGGGGCCGAAGGACGAGGCCGTGGACGAGTCGTGGCCGACGCACGGGTGGCCCGACGCCGCCTACTGCCGGGAGAAGGCCTATCTCGAACGGGCCCTGGACACGTTCGAGGGACTGCATCCCTCGGTCCGCGTGGTGCGGATGCGGCCCGCCTTCCTCTTCAAGCGGGAGTCGGCGAGCGAGCAGCGCCGGATCTTCGGCGGCCGCTTCCTGCCGGGCCCGCTGGCGCGGCCCGAACTGCTGCCGTTCCTGCCCGACATCCCGGGACTGCGGGTGCAGGCCCTGCACACCGATGACGCGGCCGCGGCGTTTCGGCTGGCCGTGCGGTCCGACGCCCGCGGGGCGTTCAACCTCGCCGCGGAACCGCCGGTCGACGCCGCACTTCTCGGCGAGATGCTCGGCGCGCGCCCGGTCCGGCTGCCGCGCACGGCGGCCCGCTCGGCGATCGCCGCCGCCTGGGGGCTGCACCTGCTGCCCGCCTCCCCGCATCTCTTCGACGCGGTCCTCAGGCTGCCGCTGATGGACTGCACCCGCGCGCACACGGAACTGGGCTGGCACCCGGAGCGTACGGCGCCCGAGGTCCTGGAGGAGTTCCTCCAGGGCCTGCAACGCGGAGAGGGCGCGGCGACAGAGCCGCTGCGGGGCCGCAAGGTGGGCTGACCCAAGCCGAGCTGATGCGCCGCACGGGTGCCGGCCCTACGCGGCGGAGCCGCACGTTGACACAGGCAAGGCGGGCTGACCACGCGGAGCTGATACGCCGCTGATACGCCACCGCCGCGCCGCCGCTGCCCCACGGCCCGCTCGGCGATCGCCGCCACCCGGGACCGCTCACGCGACCGGCGGGCCTGCCCTCCGCCGTCGGCTCAGCCGGTCGGCTCCTCGGGTGTCGGGTGTTCGGGGTGGACGGTGGCCGGCTGCGGTGCTCCTTGGCGGCCCGTGCCCGCCTCGTCCATGTCCGGGACGTCGTCCGCTTCGGTGGTGTCGTCCGCGGGCTCGACGGGCACCTCCCACGGGTCCTCTCCCGCGTCCGCCTGCTGGTCCGGCAGGTCCCTGGGTACCGGTTCGCCGGTCGGTTCCGGCGCCTCGCGACGGTCGTCGGCCATGGTGCACCTCCCTCGCGTCGTCCGAGCGCCCCGCGAGTACCGCCTGCCTCACCGGCGAAACCTCAGGGCGCCACCCGCTCCGCCAGTGCCGTGCGCCAGGCCGGCGCCGGGTCCCCGGGTCCCGGTTCGGCGCGGCGGCCGCCGCAGGCGAAGAAGTCGTTGAGCGGCAGGACCGCGGCGCCGACGGTGACGGCGTCGGGGCCGAGCCTGCCCAGCTCGACGGTGACCTTCCCGGCCGGGTGCCGCAGGGCGTACGAGGCCGCGTGACGGCGTACGTCGGGCAGGAACCGGGCGCCGAGCTGGAGACCCGCCCAGCCGCCGATCAGGATGCGCTCGGGCTGGAAGAGGTTGATCAGGTCGGACAGCCCCGCGCCGACGTACTCGGCCGTCTCCTCCAGTACGGCGAGCGCCGCCGGGTCGGCCGCCCCGCCCTCGGCCGGATACGCGCCGGCCAGCATCACCGCGAGCGCGGTCTCCTCGTCGGCGCCCTCCGGCACGCTCCCGCCCTCCTCGCGCCAGCGTTCCAGCAGGGCCTCCGCGCCCGCGTAGGCCTCCAGGCAGCCGAGCGCCCCGCACCGGCAACGGCGCCCCCTGACCCGTACCGTCAGATGCCCCCACTCGACGGCCCGCCCCTGCTCCACGTCCGGGGTGACCAGACAGGCGCCGACGCCGGAGCCGAAGAGTACGACGACCGCGCTGCCGGCGCCGCGTCCGCCGCCGAACCACATCTCGGCCTGGCCCAGGGTCTTGGCACCGTTGTCGATGAAGTACGGGACGGTGTCCGGGAGCGGGGAGCCGTCGCGCAGGAGCCGCTCCAGCGGTACCGCGTCCCAGCCGATCGTCTGCCCGTGCACCACGGCACCGTCCTGCGGCGGGTGCTCGACGATGCCGGGGACGCCGATACCGACGCCGAGGAGCCGCTCGGGCCCGATGCCGGCGCCCGTGAGCACCTCGGCGATGCCGTCGCGCACATGGCCGACGATGCCGTCCACCTCGTACCGCTGCTGTTCCAGGGGCCGTTCGGCATGGGCGAGTTCGTTGAGGGTCAGGTCGAACAGCCCGATCCGCACCCGGGTCTCCCCGACGTCGACGCCGATCATGTGGCCGCTGCCGGGAACCACTCGCAGCAGGATGCGCGGGCGGCCGCCGTCGGAGTCGACGCTGCCGGCCTCCTCGACCAGCCCGTCGGCGATCAGCTCGGCGACGACATTGCTGACGGAACCGGAGCTCAGCCCGGTCGCCGGGCCGAGTTCGAAGCGGCTGAGGGGGCCGTCGAAGTAGAGGCGCCGCAATACGGCCGTACGGTTGCCCCGCCTGAGGTCCCGTACCGTGCGCCCGTTCCGCCCCGCCATGTGGCTCCCTTCGGACCCGTCCCGTTCCCCACCTGTTCGAACGCCCCCATTGTGGACTACGACGTGAGTTCCTCTACCTCGGCCAGCGCTGCGACGAGTTCCGGCGCGACCCTCGCCTGGACCCAGCGTTCCGTGTCGACGTCGGCCGCTCGTGGGACCGTCTCGGTGAGCATGATCAGGTAGAGGTAGGCACGGTAGAGGGCCAGCCGCAGGCGGGCCGGGACGTCGAACTCTGTCCGGCCCCCCGCCTCCCGGTAGCCCGCTAGGAACGCCTCGTCCTTCCTGATGTCCCCGAGCAGCGCGAGGGAGACGAAGTCGGCGAGGGGATCGCCCCAGAACATCCGCTCGCCGTCGATGAGCCCACCGATGCGGGGCTCCTGCTCGGCCGTGCGGTCCAGCAGGATGTTCCCGTCCCACAGGTCGAAGTGGACCAGTGCGGGGACCGTGACCTCGTCGAGCGCGGGGTAGGCGGGCCGGAGCATGCGGGCCACCTGGTCGGCCGAGCGGGGCAGCCGGGCGTCGTAGTCCCGGGCGTCGTCCAGGACGGCCTCGATCATGGCGGTGAACGCGGTCCGCCAGTCGGTCGCGAGCGGGCCGAGGGCGCCCGAGGGGTAGCCGAAGCCGGGCCCGGTCACCGTGTGCAGACGGGCCACCTGACGGCCCAGCTCCCGGCGCAGCGGGGCCCTGTCGGTTTCGGGGAGCGAGCCGTTCCAGGGCTCACCGGGGCAGGCCGTCATCAGCAGATGCGGTACGACGCCCTTCTCGTCGAGGGCCACGACGCGCGGGGCCTGGACACCGGCCCCGGCGGCCCCGCGGTAGAACTCCGCCTCGGAGGTCAGCAGGCCGCGCTCGTAGCGCAGGCCGGGGACGGTGGACGCGGGCGGGACCTTGAGGATGTAGCGACTGCCGTCGATGAGGAGGAGTTCCTCGACGGTGTTGTACGTGCCGCCGCTCAGGGGCCGGACCCCGGCGAGCAGGCCGGGGTCGAGGCGCGCACCCTTCAGTACGCGCCGAGCCCAGTTCCAGGAGTCCGTCAACGCCCCGCCCCGTTCTCGCGTGTCAGCCCGCGGCGTACACGTCCTCCACGTAACGCCCGTCGCGCACCAGTCCGTCCAGCCACTGCTCGGCCGCCGCCTCACCGGCGTCCGGCGTGCGGTCCCGGAACAGGGTACGGAACGCTTCCCGCACGCCGGGTGCCATTTTCGAGCCGTCGCCGCAGACGTACACCCGGGCGCCCGCTTCGAGCAGCTCCCAGACCTCGTCGGATTCGGCGGCGATGCGGTGCTGGACGAAGGCCACGCCGTTCTGCGGGGCGGCGCTGAAGGCCGGGCGGAGCGAGACCGCGCCGGCGGCGTCGGCGGCGTGCAGTTCCCCGGCGTGCAGGAAGTCGGCGTCGGGGGCGTCGCAGCCGAAGTAGCAGAGCGCGGGGGCGAGTTCGGCGCCGGACGCGAGGGCCGCCGTACGGTCGGCTATCGCCCCGCGGAAGGGGGCGAGACCGGTGCCCGCCGCGACCATGACGACCGGTGCGGAGCCGTCGATCCGGAAGGCCTCCCGGCACGGCTGGACGCGGGCGTACACCGTGTCGCCGGGCTGGACCGTGGTGAGGTACCCGGATCCCGTGCCCCGGTGGGTGCCCCTGCCCGAGCGTGCGGGGGCCTGGAGCAGGGACACCATGAGGTCCGCGTGGCCCGGGTCGGCTGCGGGCGACGAGGAGATGGAGTAGTGGCGGGGGCGCAGCGGGGTGAGGAGGTCGAGGAGCGTCGGCCAGTCCAGAGCGCCGCGCAGGGCCGGGAAGTCCTCGATCACCTCGACCAGGGTGCGCGGGTCGTCGGTCAGGTTCGCCAGCGCCGTGCGCTCGGGCGGGCACGGGTTGGCGGCGGCGAGGGCGGAGAGCTGGGTGGCACTCGGGCGCTCCTGCAACTCGACGTGGTACCTGAGGAGTTGACGCACCGTCAAGGGGCGGTCCACCGCGAGGCCGTCGCGGCGTGGGCGGGTGGCGCGGATGTCCAGGACGGTGTCGAGGTCTACGCCGAGCGCGGCGGCGGCGCGGTCGACGAGGTCCGGGGCGTTGACGGGCAGGACCGTGAGGTGGTCGGCGGTGCGGTAGGTGACGCCGTCGGGCAGGGCGACGCGGACGAAACGCTTGCGGCGGGCGTGGCCGGGGGCGGTGAGGTCGTGGGCCTCGGTGACCTTCATGGGGACGAGGCCGTGCCGTTCGGCGAGGGCGTCCAGCGGACCGCCGGTCAGGGTGCGCACCTCGTACGCAGCCGCCGGGGCGTCGCCGGGGGCGGTTGCCTCCGGGTCGCCGTACCGCTCCAGCAGCGCGGTGCGGAGCCTGGCCGTGAAGTCCCGTACCGCGCCGGTCAGATCGCCGGAGGCGTCGGCGGCGGCGCGGTCGACGAGGCGGGTGGCGCCGAGCGCGGCGAGGCGGTCGTCGAAGCGGGTCGGGACGTGCTGGTAGGTGGCGGCCCAGTTGCGGTCGCCGACGCCGAGGACGGCGTAGGTGACGTCCGTGGCGTCGGACGCCTCGTCGAGCCAGGTGGCGAAGGCGGTGGCGTCGTCGGTGGGGCGGCCGTTGTAGGAGGCGGCGGTGATCACGACCGGGCGGTCGGCGGGCAGGCTGCCGGCGTAGTCGTCGAGAGGCGCGACCTGTGTCGTGCAGCCGAGGGCGGCGGCCTCGTCGGCGAGCTGGGCGGCGAAGTCGCGGCAGGTGCCGTAGTTGCTGCCGTGCAGGAACAGGGCGGCGGTGCCGGGGCGGACGCGGGCGGGAAGGGTGGCTGTGTCGGCCACGGCCTCCGGGGTCGCGGGGGCGGCGCCGGGCAGCGGAGTGTGCAGGCGGTCGGCGGGGGTGCGCGGCGTCAGGGTCAGGGTGAAGCCGTCGGGCTTGAGGGTGAGGGTCTCCTTGACCGTCAGGCGGTAGTCGGCGTGGTCGTGCAGCCGGTAGCGGTGGACCAGCATCGCCAGCAGCATGGTCGCCTCGTGCAGCGCGAACTGCCGCCCGATACAGGCGCGTTCACCGGTGCCGAACGGCTTGAAGGCGTGCACCGGGCGTGCCGCCTCGGCCTCGGGCGTGAAGCGGGACGGGTCGAACAGCTCGGGGTTGTCGCCCCACACCGGCTGCCGGTGCAGCATCGGCGCGAGCACGGTGACGGACTGCCCCGCGCGCAGCGGGATGCGGCCGCCCAGCAGCGTGTCCCGAAGGGCGTGGCGGCTGAAGGCGGCGGCCGTGGGCCACAGCCTCAGCGCCTCGTTGAGGACCTGGCGCGTGTACGTCAGCCTGCCGATCTCGTCGTACGCCGGCTCGGGGTCGGCCTGGTCGCCCCACAGTGCGTCCACCTCCCGCTGGACCAGCCGGAGCGCGGTCGGGTGCTTCGCGAGGTAGTACAGCGCGAAGGACATCGCGCCGGAGGTCGTCTCGTGCCCGGCGATCAGGAAGGTGATGACCTGGTTGCGGATGTTGGCGGCGTCGAGGGTGCCGCCGTACCGCGGGTGCTCGGCGGTGAGCATCAGGCCGAGCAGGTCCTCGGCATCGCGCTGGTCGGTGCCGGCGCGGGCGGCGATGACGTCGTCGACGACCTGGGCGAGATAGGCGGCGTCGTCCCGGAATGCCGCGTCGGCCGCGGAGTAGTCCCGGCCCGGGACGCGGGCCAGGCGGTTCATGCTCCACTCCAGGCAGCGGACCATCGACTCGACGAAGGGATGCGGCTCGGCGCGCTCGAAGGAGCCGAAGTCGTAGCCGAATCCGGCGAGTCCGATGGTGTCGAGGGTCATGCGGGTCATGTCGTCGGGGACGTTCACCGGCTGCCCGGCGCGGGCGTCGCGGTCCCAGGAGGCGATGAGCCGACGGGCCACCTTCAGCATCACGGGGTGGTAGGTGCGCATCGACCCGAGCGCGAAGGCCGGCATGAGGATGTCGTGCGCCTTGGCCCAGTTCGGCTCGTCGTTGTACGCCGTGAACAGGCCGTCGGCGGCGAACTCCCGGACGTTCTCCAGGGCGGGCCCGACATGCTTGGCGAACCGCTTCTCGTCGGCGAGGTCGGCCACCAGGTCCGGATCGGCGGTGAACAGCGCGTCCCGTCCGTGCAGCCGCCGCACGAGCACCGGCCCGTGCGCCCGCATCAGCTCCATGATCTGCTGGATCGGGGTGCGGCCCGGGCCGGCGGCGGTGATGTCCACGACGGGGACGCCGGGGAGGGTGTCGGTGGTCTGCGGGTGCGGCGCGGTGGGGGGCATGGCGCGACAACTGCCTTTCGCGGTACGGGAGTACTGCGCTCCAGCGTGGTCGACGGTCCCCGGTCGCCCGAGCCGCCGCACTACATGATTGTGTAGTGCAGGGGTATGCGGCGCTCTTGCGTCGAGTGAGCGGAGGTGCCCGTGGACCTGTCTCGTCCGGAGGCCGTGGTGTGGCGCAACCGCGCCCTGATGGTCTTCGACCGGGTACCGGTGCCGATCGCGGTCTGCGATGTGTACGGCGCGGTCCAGCTGGCCAATCCGGCGATGGGGGCCGAGTGCGGTACGACCCCGGGTGGGCTGCGGGGCCGGGATGTGCTGGAGCTGTTCCGGCCGCAGGAGGCGACGCAGGTGGAGCGGATCGTGGAGGCGCTGCGGCTCAGACACCGCTCGCGGTACCAGGTGTCGGTGCGCTGGGAGGCGCCCGGCGGTGCGGAGCGGTACGGGGAACTGACTGCGGACCCGGTGAGTGACACCGTGGAGCAGACGCCGGCGCTGCTGGTGATGCTCCGGGTCCTGGGTGAGCGCGAGGCGCACTCGCCCAGGCCCGTGCGGGTGACCCCGGCCGAAGCCCGCATCCTGGCGCTGCTCGCCGGCGGCGCCACCACCGCGCGGGCCGCGCGGGAGACCGGGCTCACGGTGGACGGCGTGAACTACCACCTGCGGCGCCTGTCGGCGCGGTGGGGCGCGGCGAACCGTACGGAACTGGTCGCGCGCGCCTATGCGCTGGGCGTGCTCGCCCCCGGCGTATGGCCACCGACTCCGGCCACGTCGGACGAGCCGGAATAGGCCGCGCCCGCCCCCTCGGGGGCACCGAAGCGGGCGAGCGTGTGCCACACCGCTTCAGGCCCTGAAGTCCATACCGGCCCGCGCACGCCGCGACCCCGATGACACGCGGATCGATGCGACCGCGCTCGGCGATCCGGGCGCCCAGGTCGGCGTACTCCTGGCCGCGATAGTCCACGCGGCGCCGCAGCCCTATCCGCTGGGCGTGCCCGCCCCCGGCGTATGGCCACCGACACCCGCCGCCTCGGACGAACCGCAATAGGCCGTGCCCGCCCCCACAGGGGCACCGAAGCGGGCCAGGGTGTGCCACACCATCTTCAGGTCCTGGAGTTCATACCGGCCCGCACACGCGGCGTCCCCGATGACACGCGGGTCGATGCGGCCGTGCTCGGCGATCCGGGTGCCCAGGTCGGCGTACTCCTGGCCGCGGTAGTCCGCGTGGCGGTGCAGTTGGGGGACGGTGAGCCGGTAGCCGGGGTGCCACTCGACGGGGCAGGGCAGCAGGCGGGCCGCGGTCTCGACCGGTGTGCCGCGGTAACAGGCGTCGAGGACGACGGCCTCCACGTCGCTGGCGAGGTCGACCCCGCCGTGGACCTGGGCCTCGATGTAGTCGTTGAGGGCGTCCTGCTCGTCGGATTCGGCGAGCGCGACGAGGTGCATGCCGGCCGCGACTCCGAAGTCGGTCGGCTCCGCGGCGCTGTCGGGATAGCAGAAGGTGGCGCGGGCGAGTGCGGCGCCGGTCAGCCGGAGGTGCGAGGAGCCGAACCGGGGGGCCGCACCGACCACTTGGCGCCGGAAGTTCAGCGCGCCGTACACGGGACGCTCATGCGGGGCCGCGTCGTCGTACACCCCGCCGAAGATCCGGCTCTCCCAGCGCCAGCGGTCGCCGCCGGGGTGGGCGGTGAGGCCGCCGTTGCTGGTGCCCGTGACGAACTGCGAATGGTACGTGCCGTCCTCGGCCAGCGCGCGCAGGATCGGAACGCCCCGGATGAATCGGTCGGGGTGGAAGTTGAGGGTGATGCGTACGTCGGGATCGAGCGCCGGCCCTGTGGAGGAAGCCGCGACATGCCGCAGTGCCGCCCCGGCCCGAGGTGACCCGCCATCGCCGAAATTCACTGGCTTCCCCTCTCCAGGCTTCCTACCCTAGGCGAAAACCTAGAGGCCCTAGGTTTTCGCCGATCCACTCCGCAGGAGACTCACCCATGAGGTCACTCACCGAGCAGGACATCCGCAACTCTTTCATCAACTGCTCGAAAGGCGAGGCCAAGCGCCTGTCCCTGCCCCGCGATCTCGCCGAACGCCCTTGGGACGACTTGGACTTCCTCGGCTGGCGGGATCCGGGGGCGCCCGACCGCAGCTATCTCGTCACCGAACGGGAAGGGCGGCCGGTCGGCGTCACCCTGCGCTTCCCGTCCTCGCAGCGCAGCCTCCTGCGCTACAGCATGTGCTCGCTGTGCCTGACGTCCCATCCGCGCGGCGGTGTCTCCCTGATGACGGCCCGCAAGGCGGGCCCTGCGGGCCGTGACGGCAACTCGGTCGGCCTGTACATGTGCACCGACCTCGCCTGCTCCCTCTACCTCCGCGGCAAGAAGACCCCGGAGGCGGGCCCGCGGATCGAGGAGAGCCTGACGCTGGAGGAGCAGATCGCGCGGACGCGGGGGAATCTGACGGCGTTCCTGGACCAGCTGTACGCCTGACCGGTCAGCGGTCCCGCAGCCGGGCCGCCTCCACCCGGTGCAGATGGATCAGGACGTCGTGGCTCCGGGCGAGGGCGATGCCGTGCTCCGGCTCCGGGTACTGCGTGCCGATGCTGCGGGTCGGCCTCGCCTCCCTCAGCCAGGGGCGGGCCGGTGACGGCACGGTCCGCAGGTCGACGGCGTAGTCACGGGGGCGTGCTCGGTCGAGCGTCTCCTCGTTGTAGCCGTCGGCCGCCGGCCCCAGGGTGAACTCCCGCACGTTCCCGTCGGGTGCGGTGGCGTTGAACGAACCGCGGTAGAAGGTGAGGCCGACGCTGACGTACGCGTCACCGAGCCGGTCGCGCAGGAAGGCACCCTGCATCTTCGGGTAGTGGGCGGGGTCGTCCGGGACATAGGCGACGTGTGCGTTGTGCGCCGACAGCAGGACCTTGGTGCCGGTGCGCTCCGCCCACCAGGCCACGTTGTCGGCCATGATCGAGTCGCGGTAGCGCATGGCGGCCCTGATCTCCTGCTCGTCCTCGAAGTCGAAGGCATAGCCACGGGCGGTCTGGTCGATCGCCGTGGCGTGCTGGACCGCCCACTCGTACGCCTCCCGGTCGGCGCCCGGATGCTGTTGCCGCAACAGCGTCAACACTTCGCCGGTCCGGGCCGCCATCAGCTTGCGTTCCGCGTAGGGCTTCTCCATGTACTGGTCCATGTACACGCCCGTCGCCACGGTGGGCCGCAGCCCCCGGTACAGCTCGGTGAAGCGGGCCAGGAGACGGGGGTGCGTCCGAGCCACGTAGTCCGTGACCTTGTCGTACAGCTCGGGGCCGGCCCAGGCGAAGTCGTCGCCCATGAACTGCACCGGGTCGTGCGGATGCTGCCGGTTGTAGGCGCGCATCCATTCCACGAGCCGCAGATAGTCGGTGTTGTTCCACCACAGGTAGTCCCGCTGGAACTCCTCGCGCATGATGCGCCGGGGATCGCCCTTGCCGTGCAGCACGTAGTCGTTGAGGCGCAGGCCGGTGCTCCAGGGTGCCTCGAGGGCGAAGGTGCGGAAGCCCTTGTTCTCGACGAGATGGCGGAACACGCGGTCCTTGAGGGCGAAGAACTCGTGCGAGCTGTGGGTGGCCTCCCCCAGGCCGACGACCCGTGCATCCGCGATCATCCGGTCCAGGGGGCGCAGATCGCGGGTGTCGCCGCCCGGCTCGGCGGTGCGCAGAGGATGGGCGGCGTGGTCGAGCGCCTCGGCGACCGTGGGGGATGCCGGTGCCGCCGTGGCCGGGATGCCGGTCGTCAGGGCGGCGAGGATGATGAGCAGGGTCAGTGATAATCCGGTCCGATGCCGTTTCATGATCCAAGGCTTGCCGCTCCAAGCCGGTGGGGGCCATACGGCGGTCCCCCCCTCTCCGGGTGGACACAACCAGAAGGTGACGGCGGGGGTTTTCCGGAACCGCGCGCGCCCGATCGGCCGCCCGCCCCGCCTCGCGCGGGTGTCGACCATCACCACTCCGGCCCCTTGCCGTACTCCGGCCTTTGCGATCACTCTGGGGGCCTTGCGGACGGTTACCGTCCGCAACAACTGTGTGTGGGAAGCATCTGTGAAAGGGAACAGCCCAGGGATGCGAGAGGTACGTGAGGAATCGGCGTTCCAGGAGCGGCTCGGGAGGCTGCTCCGGGACCCCGTGGTGGTCCAGGCGCTGCGGTCGGCGGCCGCGGCGACGATCGCGTACGTCATCGCGCTGCGCGTGAGTCCGGAGGCCGCGCCGCTGACCGCGCCCCTGACCGCGCTGCTGGTCGTGCAGGTCACCCTGTACGCCACGCTCACCAACGGCATCCGCCGCGTGAACTCCGTGGTGGCCGGCGTCCTCGTCGCCATCGCCTTCAGCCTGATCGTCGGCCTCACCTGGTGGAGCCTCGCGCTGCTGATCGTGGCCTCGTTGGCGGTCGGGCATCTGGTGCGGGTCGACGAGTACGTGCCCGAGGTGGCGATCAGCGCGATGCTGGTCCTCGGCGTCACCACCATCGGCGACACGGCGTGGTCACGGGTGCTGGAGACGCTGATCGGCGCGATGGTCGGGCTCGGCTTCAATCTGCTGCTCGCGCCGCCGGTGTGGGTGGAGGAGGCCGGCGAGTCGATGGACGGACTGGCTCGCCGACTGCGGCAGTTGATGCTGCGCATCGGCGAGGAGGCCGCCGGCCGGCAACCGTTCGAGCAGGCCGCGGCCCGGCTGCACGAGGCGCGCCGGCTCGACCACGACATCGTCGAGGTGGACGCGGCACTGCGGCAGGCCGAGGACAGCCTGCGGCTCAACCCGCGCGTGCGCGACAGTCTGCTGCACCGGGTCGTGCTGCGTACCGGGCTGGACACGCTGGAGATCTGCACGGTGGTCCTGCGGGTGCTCGCGCGCACCCTCACCGACCTGGCGAAGGAGCGTGAGCCCGAACCGCTGTTCGCCAAGGAGACCGGTGTGGTCGTGGAGCAGCTGCTGTCCGAGATCGCCGACGCGGTGGTCAGCTTCGCGGTGCTGGTCACCACGCACGTCAGCAGCAACGCCGACGCGGCGGAGTCCCGGCTGTCCGCCGAGTTGCGCACGGCGGCGGGCACCCGCGACAAGCTCGCCCTGCTGCTGCGCGAGGAGGCCGAGCGCGAGACGCAGCACTGGCAGCTGCTCGGCGCGGTCCTCACCGAGGTGAACCGCATCCTGGACGAGCTCGACACCGAACACCGCTCGCGGCGACTGCTGGAGGAACTGGACCGCGTGTCGGGTGAGCAGCGGGCCAAGATGCCGCGCCTGAACCGCCTGCGCGAGCGCATGGGAGTTCAGGAGAAGCTGTGGCGGAACCGCACCGGGATCGGCGGGCGTTCTTGGTGAAGGAACGCCGGGACGGGGCCGGCGCCGGATGCGAGGGGGCGGGCCGATGGCCGACGACAAGACCGTGCGGATCGACGGAAACACGCTGCGGCTGCCGGGCGGTGTGGCGGTGCGGTTCATCCGCACGCTGCGGCTGCCCGAGAAGGGCACGCATCCGCTGCCCCCGGGGCTCGGCGAGTTCCCGGTCCGCCGAGTGGCGGACTACGCGGACACCGTCCCCGAGGCGTGGCGGGCGCGCGGCGGTGTGATGCTCCCGGTGTATCTGCGCGAGGCGATGTGGCTGAGCTTCGGCGGTACGACCGAACCGGCCGCCCTGCAGGTCGGGGTGGGCAAGGTGTGCGCGGTCTCGGGGAAGCCGTGGAGCGACCGGCTCACCCGCAAGCCGCAGAACTATGTCGTGCTGCCCCGTCAGCCCTGGCTGGACGGCATCAACTCCGGCAAGGGCACCGTCCGCCAGTTCGTGGCGGTGCCGCTGGGACTGGGCGCGACCGTCGAGGGGCAGGTCACCGGCGAGGAGGTCTGGGGCGGCGTACAACTGCAGTCCTTCGCGCTGAAGGAGCCCCAGCTGGCGAAGTGGCGTGAGGAGGAGCGGCGCCGGGCGGAGCAGGCGCGGGCGATGCCGCAGTTCGGCGGCTACGGAGCCGCCCTGCCGATGGCCGCGCCGCCCGCGCCCGGTTCGGTCCCGGCGCCCGCGGCCGCTCCGGCGGGCGGGCCGCGCCGGGCCGCCGCCGCGATGGGGCTGGGCGTCGGCGGTTCGATGCGTCAGGAGGTCTACGAGGACGACCGCCCGCTGTCGGACTGGGCCGACCACCCCGGCGGCCGGGTCTTCGTCCACCTCGTGACGCCTCCGGAGTGGCGCCGCATCACCGGCGAGGCTCCCCCGCCGTCGCCGGTGGACCGGGCCGCGTACACGCGCGCGGGGCTGCCGTGGTTCGACTACTACGACGAGGACGCCGAGGATCTCGCCCCCACGGACACGCTGGAGGCGGTGAAGCCGGTCGGCGACTGGCTCGGCGACGACCACGAGCCCTGGCAGGCGCCTTCGCCGGACCAGGTGAAGCCGCTGAAGGACGCGCAGGGCAAGCCGGTGGAGGACGGGGACTGGTAGCGGTCCGGAGCGCCCACACAAGACCCCCCTGTCGTTGCACTGCATGCAACGCTTGTTGCTGTTCTTGCGCTCGGCGGTGATCCACGCCAAGGTGGCTGTCGCTACCGCGACGACCGACGACCTGAGGTGTGGGACATGGGCAGTGGTGGGCTGAGCAGGCGCCGATTCGTCGGAACCCTCGCCGGAACGGCCGCCGGGGCAGGCCTCCCGGCGGCCACGGCGTGCGACGACGCGCCCGCTCCCGCGGACACGGCCGACACCGCGGCCCCCGAGGCGACCGCCCCCGCGACCCGTCCGAGCGCCCAGACCGAGAGCCGCGAGCCGTCCGGCCCGCGCCCGCTCTACCTCGGCACCTACACCTCCGTCGAGGGCGGCGGCACGGGCATCGGTCTCGCCGCGTACGACCCGGCCACGGGCCGCATCACCGGCAGCGGGACGATCAAGGGCGTCGGCGACCCGTCGTACCTGGCCCTGCACCCGAACGGCCGGACCCTGTACGCGGTCGACGAGCGCGAGGACGGCGCCGTGACCGCCGTGCGCCTCGCGGATCGAAAGATCCTGGGGAGCCGCAGCACCGGCGGCGCCGCGCCGTGCCATCTGTCGGTGCATCCGAGCGGACGTTGGCTGCTGAGCGCCAACTACGGCACCGGCAGCGTGGCCGTGCACCCGATCGACGCCTCGGGCGCGCTCGGCGAGCGCACCGACCTGGTCACGCACTCCAGCCCCTCCCCCGGGCCGGGACAGGAGGGCCCGCACGCCCACCAGTTCGTCACGAGCCCCGACGGCGGCCACGTCCTCGCCGTCGACCTGGGGACGGACACGGTGTACACCTACCGCCTCGACCAGAAGGCCGGCACGCTCACCGAGGTGGCACGGGCGCAGGCCGAGCCGGGTGCGGGGCCGCGCCATCTCACCTTCCACCCGGGCGGCCGGTACGCGTATCTGGCCAACGAGGTCGACGACACCGTCGCGGTCTGCTCGTACGATCCCGGCACGGGCCGGCTCGGCATCGGCGAGGAGCAGTCCACGGGCACGGGCTCGGGCACGAGCTATCCGGCGCAGATCGTGGTGACGCCGCACGGCCGTTACGCCTATCTCGCCAACCGGGGCCACAACAGCCTCGCGCGTTATGCGGTGGAGTCGGACGGCGCCCGGCTGCGGCTGCTCGGCACGGTGCCGGTGTCCGGGGACTTCCCGCGGCAGATCGCCCTCTCACCGGACGGCACGCTGCTGTTCGCGGCGAACCAGCGCTCCAGCACGGTCAGCGTCTTCCACGTCGACGCGGACAGCGGTGAACTGCGGCTCGCGGGCGAGCCGTTCGCGTCACCCGTCGCCGTCTGCGCGCTGCCGCTGTAGGGCGCGCGGGCAGGACGCGGCACTGGCCTGGGCGAGCAGGACGTGCATGCGTTCGGTGAGCTGTCCGACGTCGTCGGCGGGCCGGTGGAACGGCAGGCGTACGTCGGCCTGAGCGCGGGCGCGCTCGATGCGCAGCGTCAGTCCGTGCCGGTCGACGGCGAGGGGCTGGACGCGGACGGCGCCGTGCAGGCTGTCGGAGCCGATGAGGCGGGTGAGCCGCTCGACGGCGTCCGGGTGGCAGTCGGCGAGGTGGGTGAGCAGCCGGGCCTCGGCGGTGACCAGCGGGTCTGGCGTGGCGGCGGCGAACTCGTCGAGGTCGACGACCACGGCTCCGGCCGGCTGCCGCAGCACGGCGCGCGTGGCCCGGAAGGCGAGTTTGCCCTCTTCGGAGGTGAACCAGCCGGACAGCCAGAGCCGGGCGCGGATCCGTCCCCGTACGGGTACGGGGGCGACGTCGGCGAACTCCAGGACGGCGGACGGCTCTCCGCGGGGCGCGCAGATCGCCGCCGTGACGAGCACGCTGTCCTCCGGCACATCCAGCAGGATGCGTCCGTCCTCGGTCACGGTGTGCGCGCCGACCAGCTCCTCGCGGCAGCCCTCCGCGGTCACCGCGACGGACCACGCGGCGGCGAGCACCGACCGGGCCCGTTCCGCCGCGGACGGCGCGGCCGCCCAGGTGTGACTGTCACCCATCCCGAACCTCCTTAGGTAAGCCTCACCTAACCTATCGAAGATCGGGCTGCACGCCAACCAGCCCTGTCGAGGCTGCGCGATCTCTTTGCGGGCTCAAGAGGATCAGGCGGGCGCTCAGGAGGCCATCAGGGTGCGATGACGCCCAACAGCGCGCGGGCACACAGGTCGCGCACCTGCTCACGGGAGAGGTCCGAGCCCCTCAGCCACTCCAGGCAGACGGCGGTCGTGAACGCCAGCCAGCCCCGGACGGCGAGCCGGACATCGGGCCGCTCCTCGAAGACCGGGCCGAACTCGGGGTCCGCCGCCATCGCCGCCAGGATCTGCCGCTCCTGTGCGGCCAGGGCGCGCTGGTAGACCTTGCGCACGGCCTGATCACCGGCCGCGTCGGCGCGATGGAAGGCGCGGTAGCCGTGGGCGTGGGCCCGGACGTACTCCAGATACGTGTCGAGACCCGCGGAGAGCTGCTCGCGCACCGGCACTCCGGGCACGGCGGCCGTCATCCGCAGCATGCGCTCGCTCTCCCGCTCGACGACGGCCGCGAAGAAGTCCCGCTTGGTCGGGAAGTAGTGATAGAGCAGCCCGCGCGAGACACCGGCGATCTCGGCGACCTGCTCGATCCACACGTCGTCGTACGGACTCTCCGAGAACAGCCGCACCCCGACCGAGAGGAGCTGCTCACGGCGCTCCTCGGTACTGAGCCGGCGGCGTGTGCGCTCGCCCTGGTTCGCGGCCATGTCCGCACTTTACTTGACGTGGATTCAACAGCGGGATCAGACTGAGCGCGTTATTGAACCCACGTACAACTAGCTCAATCTGCCGCTGGATCAAGGGAGATCGCGCGATGGCGGAGACGACGACCGGGAACGGACTGCCGAAGGGGTTCCGCAGCGCCGAACAGGGCTGGCCGGAGCTGCACCGCATACCCCATCCCCCGCACCGGCTCCCCCTGCTCGGCGATGTGCTCGGCGCCAGTCGGCGCACGCCCCTGCAGGACTCCCTGCGCTACGCCCGGGAACTGGGGCCGATCTTCCGGCGCAGGGCGTTCAACAGGGAGTTCGTGTTCGTGTGGGGTGCCGCACTGGCGGGCGACATGGCGGACGAGGCGCGCTTCGCCAAGCATGTCGGGCTCGGCATAGCCAACCTGCGGCCGGTCGTCGGGGACGGCCTGTTCACCGCGTACAACCACGAGCCGAACTGGCAGTTGGCGCACGACGTGCTGGCCCCGGGGTTCAGCCGGGAGGCCATGGCGGGCTACCACCCGATGATGCTGGCCGTGACCGGCCGGCTCATGGACCACTGGGACCGCGCGGTGGCGGCGGGCCGTGCGGTGGACGTGCCCGGCGACATGACCAAACTGACCCTGGAGACCATCGCGCGTACCGGGTTCGGCCATGACTTCGGCTCCTTCGAGCGCGCCCGTCCGCATCCCTTCGTGACGGCGATGGTCGGCACGCTCACCTACGCGCAGCGGCTCAACACCGTGCCGGCGCCGTTCCTGCTACGGCGTGCCGGGCGGCGCAACGCGACCGACATCGCGTACCTCAACCGCACGGTCGACGACCTGGTCCGTGCCCGCACGGCGAAGGGGCCGGGCGACGGGGATCTGCTGGACCGGATGCTGGAGACGGCCCATCCGGAGACGGGCGAGCGGCTCTCCCCGCAGAACGTCCGCCGACAGGTGATCACCTTCCTGGTGGCCGGTCATGAGACCACCTCGGGCGCACTCTCCTTCGCCCTGCACTACCTCTCCCGGCACCCGGACGTCGCGGCGCGCGCCCGCGCCGAGGTGGACCGCGTCTGGGGCGACACGGCGGTGCCCGCCTACGACCAGGTGGCGCGGCTCAGGTATGTGCGCCGGATCCTCGACGAGTCCCTGCGGCTGTGGCCGACGGCGCCCGCCTTCGCCCGGGAGGCCCGCGAGGACACCGTGCTCGGCGGGCTCCATCCGATGCGGCGGGGCGCCTGGGCGCTGGTGCTCACGGCGATGCTGCACCGCGATCCCGAGGTCTGGGGCGCGGACGCCGAGCGGTTCGATCCGGACCGCTTCGAGCCGGGGGCCGTACGGTCGCGTCCGCCGCACACCTTCAAGCCGTTCGGGACGGGAGCGCGGGCGTGCATCGGGCGGCAGTTCGCGCTGCACGAGGCCACGCTGGTGCTGGGTCTGCTGCTGCGCCGGTACGAGTTCAGGGGCGACCCGGCCTACCGGCTGCGGGTGACGGAGCGGCTGACGCTGATGCCGGAGGGGTTGCGGCTGCGGCTGGAGCGGCGGGCGGCCGTCCCGGCGTCTGCGGCGCCGGTTGCGTCCGGCGCCGACGAGGACGTCCCGTCAGAGCTCCGCTGTCCAGTGCACCGGGCGGCTGACTGAGGCGGGCAGCCGGGTGCCCGCGCTGCCCCGGGCCGCGTTCACCTGGGGCTGGGTCAGGAAGAAGGCGCCGGTCAGATCGGCGTCCGTGAGGTCGGTGTCGCGCAGGTCGGCGCCGATGAGGTCCGCCCCGCGCAGGTCGGCGCCGGTCAGGTCGGCGGCGATGAGGTAGGCGCCGCGCAGGTTCGCGCCGCGCAGGTCGGCACCCTTGAGGCGGGCGCCCATCAGGTCCGCGCCGCGCCGGTCCTTCTTGCGGCCGCGTACGCCCGCCCGCGCCAGTTCGCTGGTCCTCAGCAGGAGTGCGTTGACCTCCTGCCGGTGAGCGGCCACGTCCAGCGCGCCGAGCTCCTCGGGCGTCCGGCGGGTGAGCTCCTCGGTCGTCTCCCGGAGCGTGCGCAGCTCGGCGTGGAGGGGTCGGGCGGCGGGCAGGGTGAGCGCCTCGGTCAGGTACCAGAGCAGTTCGTGGAGCCGGCGGACGACCGGGAAGACGTCGAACATCTGCCGGGCGTGTGCGCGGGAGCCGGTGCGCCAGTCCTGGCCGGCGAAGGTGACCTGCGAGACCTTCTGCCCGGCGCCGAAGCAGTCGTAGACCGTGCAGCCGGTGAAGCCCTGTTGCCGGAGCCGGGCGTGGATGCCGCAGCGGTGGTCGTCCCGGAGGTTGCGGCAGGGCGTCCCGGCGTCCTTGTCGACGGCGAAGTCCGCCGAGGCGGCGAAGGGCAGCGCGACACAGCACAGTCCGAAGCAGTTCGCGCAGTCTCCGCGCAGGTGGGTGAGGTCGCCGGGGTGATCTTGCATGCCACCAAGCCTAATGTGCGCCCCGGAACGAAACCTCACCGACGAGTTTCCGCCGCTGTGGGGGTCCTCTCATCCAACGGAAAACAACCTCGGCTACCACTGGATACGAGCCGACGGAAACAGGAGCAGCGCCCGACGAGGAAACCGCGAAGACCGAGGAGAGAGATCATGTGCAGCCACCAGCCCGCGTGCCCCACCGCCGACAGCCCGGACCATCACACCGCCGTCATCGTGTCGGCCCATCCCGAACAGGGCTGGAGCCTGCTGTGCAACGGCACCATCGTCTTCGACGACACCGGTGAACTGCTGCCGGACGGGCGGGTCGTGGACCCGCACCGCACCGTCGGCACGCTCGCCGTGGCCGCCTGACTCAGCCGTCGAGCGCCGGTAGATCGAGGCGGGCCAGCCGCTCGGGGTCGGCCAGGATGTACATCTCGGTGATCCGGCCGTCGGCGATGGTGACGCCCATGACCGACAGCGGCTGTCCGTCCTGGACGCCGACGACGCCGACCTCCCCGTTGACCAGCGCGAACCGTGCGTACTGCGCGAACTGCCGGAACAGCATGGCCTGTTCGGCCACCGGCTTCGCGCCGCGCACCAGCTTGGACACCGCCGCACCGCCGACCAGCGGCCCGGAGTCGGCCCGCAGCACCACGTCGGGGTCGAGGACGGCGAGGAGCGCCTCGAAGTCGCCCGCGCGGGCGGCCGCCATGAAGGCGTCGAGGACCTGGCGTTGTCTGCCGCGGTCGGGTTCGGTGGTCGGCGTGGCGCCCTTCACCCGGCGCCGGGCGCGGCTGGCCAGCTGACGCGTCGCGGCCGAACCGCGTTCCACGATCGGGGCGATGTCGTCGAACGGCACCGCGAACATGTCGTGCAGCACGAACGCGATCCGCTCGGCGGGCTCCAGCGTCTCCAGCACCACCAGCAGGGCCAGGCCCACCGAGTCGGCCTGGAGCACTTCCTGTTCCGGGTCGATCGTCGACAGCGGGCGGATCACGGGATCCGGGACGAACGTGTCGTCCAGCGGCTCCTCGTGGCGTCGCGTGCGCGAGCGCAGCAGGTCCAGACAGACCCGGCCGACCACGGTGGTCAGCCAGCCGCCCAGGTTCTCGATGTCGTCCGCGTCGCTGCGGCTCAGCTTCAGCCAGGCCTCCTGGACGGCGTCCTCCGCCTCCGCCAGTGAGCCGAGCATGCGGTAGGCGACGGCCTTGAGATGGCCGCGGTGCTCCTCGAAGCGGTCCGCCAGCAGATCCGTGTCGTTCACATTCCCCCCGTTGCGTCCTTCGCTGAAGCAGGTCTACCGGCTGAACAGTTCGAAGGCCACGGCCGGCTTCCCGCCGAACCGCTCCCCCGTCGCCTGCGCGTTCGAGGTGAGGAAGCCGTGGGCGTACGTCTCAGGGTCCTCGTCCGTCAGCACCTCGATGTAGGTGCGGTGTTCGAGCAGTGACCGCACCGCCCGCTCCAGCCCCGCCGTCGCGTCGACCGCGTGCGTGGGCGTGCTGGATCCGGCGACGGCGACCCAGCGGACGCCGTTCCACGGCTCAAGGCCCTGCGCGGCGAGTTCCGGGAAGATCCAGCGGTTGCCCGCGTCCCCGGCCGCGTCGAGCGTGGCACGGCCGACCGCCACATGGTCCGGGGTGTTCCAGGCGACGCCGCCCCAGGTGTCCCGGTGGTTCAGCGTGATCACCAGTTCGGGCCGGTGCCGGCGGATGGCGGCGGCGATGTCGCGGCGCAGGGCGGTGCCGTACTCGATCACGCCGTCCTGGTGGTCGAGGAACTCCACCGCCGAGACGCCGACGACGGCCGCACTGGCCCGCTGCTCACGCTCGCGCAGCGGACCGCACTGCGCGGGCTCCAGCGTGTCGATGCCGGCCTCGCCCCGCGTGGCCAGGACGTACGTCACCTCGCGTCCGGCGTCGGTCCAGGCGGCGATCGCCGCCGAGCAGCCGTACTCGAGATCGTCCGGGTGCGCGACGACGGCGAGCGCACGCTGCCAGTCCTCGGGCATGGGCTTCAGCTGAGTGATCGTCGGCTCGGTCATGCCCGCACCCTAACGTGTGACGCCGACATCACGCTTCGTCACGGGTGAGCGCGAGCAGCCGATCCAGGACACGGGGGCCGCCGGCCCGTACGCCGTCGTGCTCGAACTCGTCGGTGACCCAGGTGCGCAGGCCCTGGACGGCGCGGGCGGTGGCGAGGGAGTGGGCGGTGTCGACGTACATGTCGTCGTGGTAGACGGCCGCGGCGACCGGCACCTCGTTGGCGGCCAGGCGCGCGGAGTCGTAGAGGGGCTTCCAGTCGGTGCGGGCGGCGAGGAGGCCGGCGGTCTCGCGCAGGGGGCGCAGGGCCGGGTCGCAGTCGAACATCCAGGGGTGGATGGTCTCGCCGGTGAACAGCAGCGGTCCGTCGCCCGCGAGGGTCTTGGCCGCGTCGAACTGCGGGAACTCGGCGCGGACGCGCTCGGCGGACCAGGCGGTGGGGCGGGTGTCCTGGCCGTAGATCGCCTCGTGGACGAGGGCGTACAGCGGGTGGCTCGCGTAGGACAGCAGGCCCTGCGCCTGCTCCTGGAACTCGTCGGAGAGTTCCAGGCCGTGCGGGGTGCGGACGAAGGCGTGTTCCAGGAGGTAGTGCAGGCGGTGGCTGCCCTCGCTGCCGCCGAGGACGATGCCGAGGGACTGGAAGGCCTCGGCGGTGAGGCGGTAGCCGTTCGGCAGGACCACGTCGTGCGCGAGGAGGTGGTCGGCGATACGGCGGGCGCGCTCGACGTCCTGCGGGTAGCGGGCGTAGTGCGCGGCGACCTTGCGCTCGATGCGCGGGTAGGCCGCGCGGTAGACGTCGTCGGCGTGCGCGTCGAGGGAGGGCAGGCCGCCGGTGATGACGGCGGCGGTCAGGCCCTCGGGGGCGGTGGAGAGGTAGGTGACCGTGCAGAAGCCGCCGAAGCTCTGGCCGAGGACGGTCCAGGGGGCGCCGCCGGTCACCTCGCGGCGGATCGCCTCGCAGTCGCGGACGATCGAGTCGGCACGGAAGTGGGTGAGGTAGTCGGCCTGTGCGGCGGGGCCGCCGCGCAGCGGGAGCGTCTGGCGGTTGGCGGGGGTGGAGTGGCCGGTGCCGCGCTGGTCCAGGAGCAGGACGCGGAACTCCTTCAGCGCGCGGCCGAGCCAGGCGCCCCTGCCGACGAAGCGGTTCGCGCCGAAGCCGGGGCCGCCCTGGAGGTAGAGCAGCCACGGCAGGTCCTGGTGCGCCTTGTCGCTCGCGACGACCTCACGGGCGTAGAGCTCGATCGTCTCGCCCTTCGGGGCGTCGTGATCGAGGGGCACGGTGAAGTGGCGGTCGGTGAGGACGACGCCTGGCTGGCGGTAGCTGACGGTCAACAGGGCTCCCGGGACGAAGGGCTTGCGGGCCGCGTCCCAGTTCAGCACATGGTCGTCCGGTATCCGACCCCTTGGATCATGAAATCCTACTGAACCTCGGATCAGCGGGCCGACAGGCTGGACCGCCGCACCACCAGCTCGGGCTGGAGTACGACACGCCGGTGCTCGTGCTGCTTCGCCCCGGTCTCCTCCTCCGTCTCCTCCAGCAGCATCTCCGCGGCGAGGGTGCCCATGGTGACCGCGGGCTGCCGTACGGAGGTCAGGGGGACGGCCGCGGCGGCCGCGAACTCGATGTCGTCGTAGCCGACGATCGCCAGGTCGTCGGGGACGCCGACGCCCGCGGCGTACATGGCCTGCAGTACGCCGAGGGCGAGCAGGTCGTTGGCGCAGAAGACGGCGGTGGGGCGCTCGGCGAGACCGAGCAGTCGGGCGCCGGCGTCCCGGCCCGCGGCGACGTCGAGCCGTTCGGTGGGCAGCTCCCGCAGGCGCTCGGGGCCGAGGCCGGCCTCCTCCAGCGCCTTCAGGGCGCCCGTGCGGCGGTCGCGTACCTGGTTGAGGCCGGGCGGGCCGCTGACATACGCGATGGAGCGGTGCCCGGCGTCGACGAGATGCCGTACGGCGAGTGCGCCGCCCGCGACGTCGTCGACGGAGACCGAGCACTCGGTGGTGCCCTCGGCGACCCGGTCGACGAGGACGAAGGGGATGTTGTGCCGCCGGAACGTCTCGATGTTGCGGCCGGTGGCGTCGGCGGGGGTCAGCAGGACGCCCCGCACCCGCTGCTCGGCGAAGAGCGACAGATAGTCGGCCTCCTCGCTCGCGCTCTGCGCGCTGTTGCAGACCATCACGCCGAGCCCGGCCTCACGCGCGGCCCGCTCGGCGCCGCGCGCCACGTCGACGAAGAAGGGATTGCCCATGTCGAGGACGAGCAGCCCCATGATCCGGCTGCGGCCCGCGCGCAGCTGGCGCGCGGACTCGCTGCGGACATAGCCCAGCCGGTCTATCGCGGACTGCACGCGCGCCCGGGTCTCGGTCGCGACCGTGTCCGGACGGTTGATGACGTTCGAGACCGTGCCGACGGAGACTCCGGCGGCGCGGGCGACGTCCTTGATACCCACCGACTGGGTCATCGGACAGAGACCTCCAGGAAGACGTGTACGACGTGGGGCGGCGGGAAGGCCTTCACATTACCGTCAAGCCGCCCACAACGGCTGCGATCAGGCAGGCAGGCGGAAGTTGAGGTTACGCAGCGCCGAGGGCGTGGTTCCGCTGGACTTCTCCTGGTACATGATCGACAGGAAGTTGTCCTGTCCGATACGCGTCTCGTCGATGACGACTTCACCGAAGGCGTTCAGCCCGGCGGCGACGCCGTCGTACAGCATGGTCCAGTCCGTGTACCCGGAGGCCTTGGAGGCTCCGGCGATCCGGCAGAACGGGAAGACCGCGTACGCGTTGTCGTACTTGTCCAGGATCAGCTTGGTGCGCTGGCTGGAGTTCAGCGGGACCGGGATCTCGGTCTTCTGCCAGGTGCCCGAGGAGTTCTTGCGGACGTGGAAGGCGCGGCCGTTGGCGGTGCGGTCGGCGACGTAATTGGTCGTGCACTGGCCGAAACGGCCGGGCACGTAGCTGATGATCGCGTGCGGCAGGCCGGCGGAGTCGGTGAACTGGCTCTCCTGGTTCATCAGGGAGTGGTCCGGGTTGAGCGGGTCGATCACCAGCCCGCTGTCGGTGACGGCGACCTTGTCGGAGCCGCCCGTGGTGCCGACGACGGTGCCCGCGTTGTTGCGCCAGGTGCGGCCGCGGTCGTCGGAGTAGACGTAGCCGGTGTCGTGGTTGGTGATGCCGCCGGACGAGCACATCACGGCGCCGTTCTGCTCACGCCAGGTGAAGAAGGAGTGCAGCCGGCCGTTCCTGTCGTAGTCGATGCCGTGCAGGTACATGTTGCGGGCCGTGGAGGAGCCGTGCTCGCTGGTGTACGTGCCGGTGGAGCTGGACCACTCGCCGAGGTCGGTCCAGGTCGAACCGTCGTACTCGGCGAGGGCGTTGCGGCCGTTGCCGGAGACGGCGACCCGATAGCTGAGCTGCAGCTTGCCCTCGGGGGTCGAGATGAACTGCGGGTAGGTGAACTGCGAGGTGAGAACGAGCCCGTCCAGGGTGGACCGGGGTGCGCCGAAGCGGCTCGCGGTCCAGCTCAGGCCGGCCGGGTTGTCCATGAGACCGGCGACCGACTTGACATAGGTGAAGCCGTCGCTGTGCGAGTCCATGTTGAGGTGGAGGCGGCCGTCGACCTTGGAGATCCCCATCGAGATGACGTTGTGGGAGTCGTCGTAGCGGAGCGTGTGGCCGACCTTGACCGTGGACCAGGTGCTGGAGCCGAGAACGCGGCGGCCCACGACGGCGTTGCGGTCGGCGGTGTACCAGACGGCGTACTGGTAGCCCTTGTAGGTCAGCAGGCCGTTCTTCTGGAAGGAGTTGTTGTTGACCAGGCCGTCGTACGACACGAAGTAGACGGCCTGTGCGTCGAGGGTGGTCGTGCCGGTCAGAGTGAGGGACGGGCCGGGGTCGGCGGCGCGGGCGGTGCCGGAGGCGAGGGCGGGGGTCATGACGGCTCCAGCGAGGGCAGCGCCCAGCAGCGTGCGTCTCTTCATCTCGGGGACTCCATTGTCGGCGAGGAGCGGGGGAAGGGTGGTGCACGGGGTCAGGCGAGGTGGAACACTTCCGTGAGCGGCTTCATGGCCTCGTCGGGCCGGGCGCCGTCCAGCGACTCGAAGAACGGCGCCATCTCCGCCTGCCAGCGGGCGTTGACGTCGGTGGCTTCCATACCGGCCACGGCGGCGGCGAAATCCTCGGTCTCCAGGTAGCCGACCAGCAGGCCGTCCTCGCGCAGGAAGAGCGAGTAGTTGCGCCACCCGGTGGCCTTCAATGCGTCGAGCATCTCCGGCCACACGGCGGCGTGCCGCTCGCGGTACTCGTCGAGGCGGTCCGCCCTGACCTTCAGCAGGAAGCACACGCGCTGCATCAACAACCCTCCGGATGTCAGAAGTTGTACTGGTCGATGTTCTTGGCGTCGAAGACGGTCGGCTTGCCGAGGCTGATCACGCCGTCCTTGCCGATGGTGAACTCGCCCATGTCGCCGGCCTTGAAGGTCTCGCCCTCCTTGCCGGTGATCTGACCGGAGACCAGCGCGACGGCGGTACGGGCGGCCAGCTCGCCCAGCTTCGCCGGGTCCCACAGCTCGAAGCCCTCGACCGTGCCGTTCTTGACGTACTTGCGCATGTCGTTCGGGGTGCCGAGGCCGGTCAGCTTGACCTTGCCCTTGTACTTGGAGCCCGACAGGTACTGGGCGGCGGCCTTGATGCCGACGGTGGTCGGGGAGATGATCCCCTTCAGGTTCGGGTACTCCTGGAGCAGGCCCTGGGTCTGCTGGAAGGACTTCTGGGCATCGTCGTCACCGTAGGCGACCTTGACGAGCTTGATGTCCTTGTACTTGGGGTCCTCCAGCTCCTTCTTCATGAAGTCGATCCAGACGTTCTGGTTCGTGGCGGTCTGCGCGGCGGACAGGATCGCGATCTCGCCCTTGTAGCCGATCTGCTCGGCGAGCAGCTGCACCTCGGTGCGGCCGAGGTCCTCGGCGGAGGCCTGCGAGACGAAGGCGTTGCGGCAGTCGGCGGTGGTGTCGGAGTCGTAGGTGACGACCTTGATGCCGTTCTTCATGGCCTGCTTGAGCGCGGTGCACAGGGCGCCGGGGTCCTGTGCGGACACGGCCATCGCGTCGACCTGCTGCTGGGTGAGCGTGTTGACGTAGGAGACCTGGCCGGCGGTGTCGGTGGCGCTGGACGGGCCGACCTCCTTGTAGCTGGAGCCCAGCTCCTTCAGGGCCGCCTCGCCGCCCTTGTCGGCGGAGGTGAAGTAGGGGTTGTTGACCTGCTTGGGCAGGAAGCCGACGGTCAGACCCTTCTTCAGCGCGGCGTTCGGGTCGGCCTTGCCGGCGGTGGCGGCGGAGGCGCCCTCGCTCTTGACGTCCTCCTTGGTGGTGCCGCCGCAGGCGGTGAGGGCGAGGGCGAGGGATGTCGCGGCGGCGAGGGCCGCGGAGGCACGGCGGAGGGATGACTTACGCATGACGGGGGTTCCTTTTCACGAAGGTGAGGTGAAGCGCCCCTTCAGGGGCGCGGGGCTGTGTTCGATATGCGGCTCCGCCGCGTGGGCGCGACCAGCCAGGCACCACGGTCAGCCGGACGATCGAGCACGCACAACGGCGATTTGCCGGGCCACCCGCGGCCCGAGGACAGAGAGAACGAGCAACACACCAGTGACGACGATCTGCGACTGGGCGGAGACGTCCTGGAGGCTCATCACGTTCTGCAGCGCGCCGAGCAGGAAGACTCCCGCGATCGCGCCGCCGAGCGTGCCCTTACCCCCGTCGAAGTCGATCCCACCGAGCAACACGGCAGCCACGACCGACAGTTCAAGCCCGGTGGCGTTGTCGTAGCGGGCGCTGGCGTAATGCAGCGCCCAGAAGATGCCGGTGAGGGAAGCCATCAGCCCCGTCACCGTGAACAGGATCAGCTTCTGCCGCTTGACCCGGATCCCGGCGAACCGCGCGGCCTCCTCGCTCGCGCCGATCGCGAAGAGCGACCGGCCGAACGGCGTGGCGTGCAGGGCCACCACGGCGATGGCGAGCAGGACGAGGAAGGGCAGGAAGGCGTACGGGATGAACGTGTCGCCGATGCGTCCGGCGGCGAAGTCCAGGTACTGGGTCGGGAAGTCGGTCACCGCGTCCGAGCCGAGCACGATCTGCGCGATGCCCCGGTAGGCGGCGAGGGTACCGATGGTGACGGCGAGGGACGGCAGGCCCAGCCTGGTCACCAGCAGACCGTTGATCAGTCCGCACACCACGCCGAGCAGCAGACAGAGCGGAATGATCGTTTCGATCGTCATGCCCTGGTTCCACAGGGCGCCCATCACGGCGCCGGAGAGACCGGCGGTGGAGGCGACCGAGAGATCGATCTCGCCCGAGACGACCAGGAGCGTCATCGGCAGGGCTATCAATGCGATCGGAAGGGTGTTTCCGATCAAGAACGACAGATTGAGAGCGTTCCCGAAACCGTCGACCGTGCCGAAGGACAGCAGGAGCACAACGATCAGGAGGGCGCCGACGACCGTGTCCCAGCGAACGGCGCGCGCGAGCGACGAGTCAGCCATGGCGGGCGTTCCTCTTCTTCAGGGCGGAGGCCACGCGCAGCGCGACGATCCGGTCGACCGCGATGGCGAGGAGGAGCAGGATGCCGTTGATCGCGAGCACCCAGACGGAGCTGACACCCAGGGCGGGCAGCACGCTGTTGATGGAGGTGAGCAGCAGCGCGCCGAGCGCCGCGCCGTAGACGCTGCCGGAGCCGCCGGTGAAGACGACGCCGCCGACCACGACCGCGCTGACGACGGTGAGTTCGTAGCCGTTGCCGGTGCCGGAGTCGACGTTGCCGAAGCGGGCCAGGTACATGGCGCCCGCGAGTCCGGCCAGCGCACCGCAGAAGGTGTACGCGGCGAGGATCCGCTTGCGCACCGGGATGCCTGCGAGGCGGGCGGCCTCCGGGTTGGAGCCGAGGGCGTACAGCTCGCGGCCGCTGCCGAAGTGCTTGAGGTAGTACGCGGTCGCCACCAGGACGGCGAGGGCGATCAGCGCCAGCCACGGCACCGCGGAGATGCCGCCGGAGCCGAAGTCGACGAAGCCGTCGGGGAGGTCGGCCGCCGTGATCTGCCGGGAGCCGACCCAGATCGAGTCGATGCCGCGGATGATGTAGAGCGTGCCGAGGGTGACCACGAGCGCGGGCACCTGGCCGAGGCTGACGAGGAGGCCGTTCAGCAGGCCGAAGCCGATGCCCATCAGGACCGCCAGGAGCACGGCGACGACCGGGTTCCCGCCGCCCTGGAGATACGTACCTGCGGCGAAGGCGCTGATGCCGAGGGTGGAGCCGACCGAGAGGTCGACGTTCCTCGTGATCACCACCAGGGACTGGCCCGTGGCGACCAGGACGAGGATCGTCGCGTTCAGGAGCAGGTCCTTGATGCCCTGCTCGGTGAGGAACTCACTGTTGCCGAGCTGGGTGACGACGATCATCACCACGAAGACGACCAGGATGGCGAGTTCGCGCATCCTGAAGACGCGGTCGACGAGCCGGGTGCCGTTGGACTTGGGCACGTCGGCGACGGGGGCTTGGTTCGGGGTGATCACCGTCATGCGGCGGCCCTCCCCGTGGCTGCGGCCATCACGGTTTCCTCGGTGGCTTCGGAGCGCGGGATCTCGGCGGTCAGGCGGCCCTCGTGCATCACGAGGACGCGGTCGGCCATGCCGAGGATCTCGGGCAGGTCGGAGGAGATCATCAGGACGGCGACGCCGTCGGCGGCCAGTTCGCCGAGCAGCCGGTGCACCTCGGCCTTGGTGCCGACGTCGATGCCCCGGGTGGGTTCGTCGACGATCAGCACCTTGGGGCCGGTGGCGAGCCACTTGGCGAGGACGACCTTCTGCTGGTTGCCGCCGGACAGGGTCGAGACGGCGTCGGCGATCCGGGCGTACTTGACCTGGAGCTTGACGGCCCAGTCGAGGGAGCGGCTGCGTTCGGCGCGGGGGTCCATCAACCCGGCCTTGACGGTCGTACGAAGCCCGGTGAGGCCGATGTTGCGCTCGATGGACATGTCCATCACCAGGCCCTGGGCGCGCCGGTCCTCGGGGACGAGGGCGAGGCCGCAGGCCATGGCGGTGGACGGGGCGCCGTTGGTCAGGGCCTTGCCGTCGACGGAGACCTCGCCGGCGTCCCAGCGGTCGATGCCGAACACCGCCCGCGCGACCTCGGTACGGCCCGCGCCGACGAGTCCCGCGAGGCCGACGATCTCCCCGCGCCGTACGTCGAAGGAGACGTCGGTGAAGACGCCCTCGCGGGTCAGCCGGCGTACGCTCAGGGCGACTTCGCCCGGCTTCACGTCCTGCTTGGGGTACAGCTCGTCGAGGTCGCGGCCGACCATGCGGCGGACGAGGTCGTCCTCGGTCATGCCGTCCAGGAGCTCGCTCGAGATCCGGGCGCCGTCGCGCAGGGTCGTGACCCGCCGGCAGATCTGGAAGATCTCCTCCAGCCGGTGCGAGATGAAGAGCACCGCCGCGCCGTGTTCGCGCAGGGTGCGCACGACTCCGAAGAGGCGGGCGACTTCGCTGCCCGTCAGGGCGGCCGTCGGCTCGTCCATGATCAGGACGCGGGCGTCGAAGGAGAGCGCCTTGGCGATCTCGACGATCTGCTGGTCGGCGATGGACAGGCCGCGTGCGGGCCGGTCGGGGTCGAGCTCGACGCCGAGGCGCTGCATCAGGGCCAGGGTCGCGGCGTGCGTGGCCTTGTGGTCGATCCGGCCGAGGGCGCGGCGCGGCTGGCGGCCCATGAAGATGTTCTCGGCGATCGACAGGTCGGGGAAGAGGGTCGGCTCCTGGTAGATCACGGCGATGCCGGCGTCGCGGGCGTCACCGGGGCCGTGGAAGACGACGGGCGCTCCGTCCAGCAGCACGTGGCCCGCGTCGGGCCGGTGCACGCCGGCGAGCGTCTTGATCAGGGTCGACTTGCCCGCGCCGTTCTCGCCGGCGAGGGCGTGCACCTCCCCGGGAAACAGCTCCAGGGAGACGTCCCGCAGGGCGCGGACCGCGCCGAAGGACTTCGAGATGTCCCTGAGCGCCAGAACCGGGGCCGGACCCGTGGTGGACGGGTGGGTCATGAGGGCTCCTCGACGACGCCGGCGGGACGGCCCTCTCGGCGTCGTGAAAGGTTTCAACTTGGTTGCCGGGACGTTAGGCACGGAGCGCATGTCACGTCAATGGGTCCGTGTCGAAAAAATTTCGATGAACGAAGGTCACGCCCGAGTCACGAGAAACAGCCTTGGTCGTGGGGCTTGACACCCCTGCGGGCGGCTCATACGTTCCCGTCTTGAATCGTTTCACAGCGAAGCGCTTTCAGAAGACTTCCGTCTGATCTGTCGTCCCGACGTCACAGGAGCCCTCAGTGACCGAGCTCGCCGCGGTGAAGGCCGCACTCAAGACCCAGGCAGTCGAAACGCCGTCGTGGGCGTACGGGAACTCGGGGACGCGGTTCAAGGTCTTCGCCCAGCAGGGCGTTCCGCGGACACCGCGGGAGAAGGTGGAGGACGCGGCCCAGGTGCACGCGTTCACCGGTGTCGCGCCGACCGTCGCGCTGCACATCCCCTGGGACAAGGTGGACGACTACGCGGCGCTGGCGAAGTTCGCCGAAGAGCGCGGCGTGGAGCTGGGCGCGATCAACTCCAACACGTTCCAGGACGACGACTACAAGCTGGGCAGCATCTGTCATCCGGATGCGGCGGTGCGGCGCAAGGCCGTGGACCATCTGCTGGAGTGCGTCGACATCATGGATGCGACGGGGTCTCGGGACCTGAAGCTCTGGTTCGCCGATGGGACCAATTACCCCGGACAGGACGACATCCGGTCGCGGCAGGACCGGCTCGCCGAGGGGCTGGCCGAGGTGTACGAGCGGCTCGGGGACGGGCAGCGGATGCTGCTGGAGTACAAGTTCTTCGAGCCGGCCTTCTACACGACGGATGTGCCGGACTGGGGGACGGCGTACGCGCACTGCCTGAAGCTCGGGGAGAAGGCGCAGGTCGTTGTCGACACCGGGCATCACGCTCCCGGCACCAACATCGAGTTCATCGTCGCGACACTGCTGCGGGAGGGGAAGCTCGGTGGGTTCGACTTCAACTCGCGGTTCTATGCGGATGACGACCTGATGGTGGGGGCCGCGGATCCGTTCCAGTTGTTCCGGATCATGTACGAGGTGGTGCGTGGGGGTGGGTTCTCGCCCGAGGTCGCGTTCATGCTCGATCAGTGCCACAACATCGAGGCGAAGATTCCGGCGATCATCCGGTCGGTGATGAACGTGCAGGAGGCGACGGCGAAGGCGCTGCTCGTGGATCGGGAGGCGTTGGCCGCAGCCCAGCAGGCCGGCGATGTGCTCGGCGCCAACGCCGTGCTCATGGATGCGTACAACACGGACGTGCGGCCGCTGCTCGCCGAGGTGCGGGAAGAGATGGGTCTCGATGCCGATCCCATGGCCGCGTATCGCCGGTCCGGGTGGGCCGAGAGGATCGTGGCCGAGCGGGTTGGTGGTCACCAGGCCGGGTGGGGGGCGTAAGCGTCTGCCAGGTTCCGTCGTCTTCGGGCTGCGGGCCGGATGTGGCTGGTCGCGCAGTTCCCCGCGCCCCTATAGGGGCGCTCCCCGCACCCTCTCTCAGATAGGACTGAATCCTCATGGCTCCCCATCCCGAAGCCGCCGCCCTCCTCGCCCGGTCCCATCGGCTCGGCTCCGACCCCCGTAACACCAACTACGCCGGTGGCAACGCCTCCGCCAAGGGCACCGGCACCGACCCCGTCACCGGTGGTGACGTGGAGCTGATGTGGGTCAAGGGGTCCGGGGGCGACCTCGGCACGCTCACCGAGGGCGGGCTGGCCGTGCTGCGGCTGGACCGTATGCGGGCGCTCGTCGACGTCTACCCGGGGGTCGAGCGTGAGGACGAGATGGTCGCCGCCTTCGATTACTGCCTGCACGGCAAGGGCGGGGCCGCTCCCTCCATCGACACCGCCATGCACGGGCTCGTCGAGGCCGCCCACGTCGATCATCTGCACCCCGACTCCGGCATCGCGCTCGCCTGTGCCGTCGATGGGGAGAAGCTGACCGCCGAGTGTTTCGGGGACAGCGTGGTGTGGGTGCCGTGGCGGCGGCCCGGGTTTCAGCTGGGGCTCGACATCGCCGCGGTGAAGGCCGCCCATCCGCAGGCCGTCGGATGCGTTCTCGGAGGGCACGGCATCACCGCCTGGGGTGACACCTCCGAGGAGTGCGAGCGCAACTCGCTGCACATCATCCGTACCGCGGAGGCGTTCCTCGCCGAGCGTGGGAGGGCCGAGCCGTTCGGGGCCGTCATCGCGGGGTACGAGGCGCTGCCCGACGGGGAGCGGCGGGAGCGGGCCGCCGCCCTGGCGCCGTACATCCGGGCGATCGCCTCTCAGGACAGGCCTCAGGTCGGGCACTTCAACGACTCCGAGGTGGTGCTCGACTTCGTCGCGCGGGCCGAGCACCCGAGGCTGGCCGCACTCGGCACGTCGTGCCCGGATCACTTCCTGCGGACCAAGGTGCGGCCGCTCGTTCTCGACCTGCCGCCGACCGCCCCGCTGGGCGAGGCGATCGCCCGGCTCAGGGAACTGCACGCCGCGTATCGGGAGGAGTACGCCGCCTACTACCGGCGGCACGCCGCGCCCGACTCCCCCGCCATGCGCGGCGCCGACCCGGCGATCGTGCTCGTGCCGGGGGTCGGCATGTTCAGCTTCGGGAAGGACAAGCAGACCGCCCGGGTCGCTGGTGAGTTCTACGTCAACGCCATCAATGTGATGCGGGGCGCCGAGGCTGTCTCCGCGTACGCACCCATCGAGGAGTCCGAGAAGTTCCGGATCGAGTACTGGGCGCTCGAGGAGGCCAAGCTTCAGCGGATGCCGAAGCCCAAGCCGCTGGCGACCCGGGTGGCCCTGGTGACCGGTGCCGGCAGTGGGATCGGGAAGGCCATCGCGCACCGGCTCGTCGGCGAGGGCGCCTGTGTGGTCGTGGCCGATCTCGACGGTGACAACGCCCGGGCCGTCGCCGAGGAGCTCGGCGGGCCCGACAAGGCCGTCGCCGTGACCGTCGACGTCACCTCCGAGGAGCAGATCGCCGAGGCCTTCAAGGCGGCCGCCCTGGCCTTCGGCGGGGTGGATCTCGTCGTCAACAACGCCGGGATCTCCATCTCCAGGCCGCTGCTGGAGACCTCGGCCAAGGACTGGGACCTCCAGCACGACATCATGGCGCGCGGTTCCTTCCTCGTGTCGCGGGAAGCGGCGCGCATGATGATCGCGCAGGAGCTGGGCGGCGACATCGTCTACATCGCCTCCAAGAACGCCGTCTTCGCCGGGCCCAACAACATCGCCTACTCCGCGACCAAGGCAGACCAGGCCCATCAGGTGCGGCTGCTGGCCGCCGAGCTCGGCGAGCACGGCATCCGGGTCAACGGGGTCAACCCGGACGGTGTCGTGCGCGGGTCGGGGATCTTCGCCGGCGGGTGGGGTGCCCAGCGCGCCGCCGTGTACGGGGTCGAGGAGGAGAAGCTCGGCGAGTTCTACGCCCAGCGGACCATCCTCAAGCGCGAGGTGCTCCCGGAGCATGTCGCGGGTGCCGTCTTCGCGCTGACCGGCGGCGACCTCACCCACACCACCGGGCTGCACATCCCCGTCGACGCCGGCGTCGCGGCCGCCTTCCTGCGGTGAGCGCGGCCGTGAAGTCGTACGCCGCGGTCGACCTCGGCGCGTCCAGCGGGCGTGTCATGGTCGGCCGCGTCGGCCCGGACGCGCTGGAGCTGAGCGAGGCGCACCGCTTTCCCAACCGGCCCGTACGGGTGCCGGAGGGGCTGCGCTGGGATGTGCTCGCGCTGTACGCGGGAGTGCTGGACGGGCTGAAGGCGGCAGGGCAGGTCGACTCCGTCGGCATCGACAGCTGGGCCGTGGACTACGGCCTGCTCGACGCCGACGGGGTGCTGCTCGGCAATCCCGTGCACTACCGGGACGCGCGGACCGAGGGCGTCGCGGAGAAGGTGTGGGCGACCGTGCCGGCCGCCGAACTGTACGCGGCGACGGGACTGCAGTACGCCCCCTTCAACACCCTGTACCAGCTGGCGGCGGCCCACGAGACCCAGCAACTGGCCCACGCCCGGCGGCTGTTGCTCATCCCCGACCTGCTGACGTACTGGCTCACCGGCGAGCAGGGCACCGAGCTCACCAACGCCTCCACCACCCAGCTCATCGATCCCCGGACGCGCGCTTGGTCGTACGGCATCGCCTCCCGGCTGGGCATCGACCTGAGCCTGTTCGCGCCGCTTCGGCAACCCGGCGATCCCGCGGGGCTGCTGCGCGAGGAGGTGCTGGAGGAGACCGGGCTCACCGGTCCCGTGCCGGTGACGGCGGTCGGCTCGCACGACACCGCGTCCGCCGTGGCCGCCGTCCCGGCGGAGGGCGAGCGGTTCGCGTACATCTGCACCGGCACCTGGTCGCTGGCGGGACTGGAGCTGGCCGCTCCCGTGCTGACCGAGGAGAGCCGGGCCGCCAACTTCACCAACGAGCTGGGGCTGGACGGCACGGTCCGGCATCTGCGGAACATCATGGGGTTGTGGCTGCTCCAGGAGTGCGTACGTGCCTGGGGCGGCCCCGACCTGGGCGGGCTGCTGCTCGACGCGTCCAAGGTGCCGGCGCTGCGGTCGGTCGTGGACGCGGGCGACGCGGCGTTCCTGGCGCCGGGGCGGATGCCGGAGCGGATCGCCGGGGCGTGCCGGGCGTCGGGGCAGCCGGTGCCGGAGTCGCCCGCCGAGATCACGCGCTGCATCCTCGACTCGCTCGCCCTCGCGCACCGCAGGGCCATCGCGGACGCCCAGCGGCTGGCCGGCCATCCCGTCGACGTCGTGCATGTCGTCGGTGGCGGCACGCGCAACGCCCTGCTGTGCCAGCTGACCGCCGACGCCTGTGGGCTGCCGGTGGTGGCCGGGCCGACCGAGGCCGCCGCCCTCGGGAACGTTCTCGTCCAGGCGCGGGCCCACGGGCTGGTCGGCGACCTGGCGGACGGCCGGCGCCTGCTCACCCGTACGCAGCCGTTGACGCGGTACGAGCCGCGGGCGGACGCGGCACGCTGGGACGAGGCGGAGGCCCGGCTCACCCGACGGTGACCTCACCGCACGGTGAATCCCACCCGACGGTGAGCGGGGGCTCCCCCCGGGAGGCGCGCCCGCACTACCCTGCACTCATCCGATGATCGATCACAAGGAGCCGCGATGCGTGTCGCCCTGTTCCTGACCTGTGTCAACGACACGCTCTATCCGGACACCGGGCGCGCCGTGGTGAAACTGCTGACCAGGCTGGGGGTCGACGTCGACTTCCCGATGGCGCAGACCTGTTGCGGACAGGCTCACTACAACACCGGATACCGCCACGAGGCCGAGCCGCTCGCCCGGCATTTCTCCGATGTCTTCGGGGAGTACGAGGCGATCGTCACGCCTTCCGGGTCGTGCGGGGCGATGGTGCGGGAGCTGTATCCGCGGATGGGTGAGCGGGCGCGGGCCGAGGGGCGCGGCGACACGCTCGCGGCGACTCTCGCGCCGGTGGTGCCGAAGACGTACGAACTCACGGAGTTCCTGGTGGACGTGCTCGGCGTGACGGATGTCGGGGCGTACTACCCGCACAAGGTGACCTATCACCCGACCTGCCACGGGCTGCGCGGGCTGGGGCTCGGCGACCGGCCCCGGCGGCTGCTCCAGGCCGTCGAGGGGCTGGAGCTGGTCGAGTTGCCGGGGGCCGAGGAGTGCTGTGGATTCGGCGGCACCTTCGCGCTGAAGAACTCCGATGTCTCGGCGGCGATGGGCGCGGACAAGGTGCGCAACGCCGAGGCGACGGGCGCCGAGGTGCTGTGCGCGGCCGACAACTCCTGTCTGATGCACATCGGCGGGACCATGGCCCGGCTCAGTACGGGCATGCGGCCCGTGCACATCGCGGAGATCCTGGCGAGCACGGAGGAGGAGCCGGCGGTATGAGTGGGACGTTCGTCGGGATGCCGGCGTTTCCGAAGGCCGCGCAGGAGGCCGTGCACGACGCGACCCTGCGCGGCAACCTCCGCCACGCCACGCACACCATCCGCGCCAAGCGGGCCAAGGCCGTCGGGGAGGTGTCCGACTGGGCGGCGCTGCGGGAGGCCGGAAAGCGGATCAAGGACCATACGCTCCGTCATCTCGACCGGTACTTGGTGCAGTTGGAGGAGTCGGTCACGGCGGCGGGCGGCGTCGTCCACTGGGCCGCCGACGCCGACGAGGCCAACCGGATCGTGGCCGGTCTCGTCAAGGCGACCGGTGAGTCGGAGGTCGTCAAGGTCAAGTCGATGGCCACGCAGGAGATCGGCCTCAACGAGGCCCTCGAAGCGGAGGGCATCCGTGCCTACGAGACCGATCTCGCCGAGCTGATCGTGCAGTTGGGCAAGGACCGGCCCTCGCACATCCTCGTCCCCGCCATCCATCGCAACCGGGGCGAGATCCGGGACATCTTCCGCAAGGAGATGAGCGAATGGGGCCGCCCGGCCCCCGACGGCCTCACCGACACCCCCGCCGAACTCGCCGAGGCCGCCCGCCTCCACCTCCGCGAGAAGTTCCTGCGCGCCAAGGTCGGCATCTCCGGCGCCAACTTCATGGTCGCCGAGACCGGCACCCTGGTGGTCGTGGAGTCCGAGGGCAACGGGCGGATGTGCCTGACCCTGCCGGAGACGCTGATCTCGGTCGTCGGCATCGAGAAGGTCGTGCCGACCTGGCAGGACCTGGAGGTGTTCCTCCAGACGCTCCCCCGCTCCTCGACGGCCGAGCGCATGAATCCGTACACCTCCACCTGGACCGGTACGACGGACTCCGAGACGGCTGACGGGCCGCGGACCTTCCACCTGGTCCTCCTCGACAACGGCCGGACCGACACCCTCGCCGACGAGGTCGGCCGCCAGGCCCTGCGCTGCATCCGCTGCTCGGCGTGCCTGAACGTCTGCCCGGTGTACGAGCGGGCGGGCGGGCACGCGTACGGCTCGGTCTACCCGGGCCCGATCGGCGCCATCCTCAGCCCTCAACTCCGGGGCGTGACGAGCGAGATCGACGCCTCGCTGCCGTACGCGTCGTCGCTGTGCGGCGCCTGCTACGAGGTGTGCCCGGTGGCCATCGACATCCCCGAGGTGCTGGTGCATCTGCGGGAGCGGGTGGTCGAGGGCGGCCAGGTGACCTCGGGGGGCAACAAGGTGGTGCTGAAGCCCGCGAAGGGGCACGCCGCCGAGCGGGCCGCGATGCGGGCGGCGCGCTGGGCGTTCGGCCGTCCGGGCGCCCTGCGCGCCGGGCAGCGGCTCGCCTCGCGCACCCGGCGTCTGCATCCGCGGTCGCTGCCGGGCCCGGGCAAGGCGTGGAGCGGGACGCGGGATCTGCCGACGGTGCCCAAGGAGCCGTTCCGGGACTGGTGGCAGCGGACGAAGGGCGGGAACGACGGCAAGGGGGCCGCCAAGTGAGCAGCAGGGAACGGATTCTGGGCCGGGTGCGGCGCGCCCTCGCCGACGAACAGGGCGTACGACAGGACGACACGCCGTACGAGCAGGCGGTTCCCCGCGACTATCTGCGGGAGCACGGGGCGCGGAGTGTCGCGGAGACGGTCGGTCTGCTGGCCGAGAACCTCGCGGACTACCGAGCGATCGTGCACCGCTGCACCACCGCCGATCTGCCCGCCACCATCGCCGGGATGCTCGCCGCGCGCGGCGCGAAGACGGTGCTCGTGCCGCCGGGCCTGGAGACGGGGTGGCTCGCGGCGAGCGACGCCGAGCGGGTCCCGGACCGGGCGGAGAGCACCCCGTACGAGCTGGACCAGGTCGACAGCGTGGTCACGGCGTGTGCGGTGGCCGTCGCCGAGACCGGCACCATCGTCCTGGACGGCTCCCCCGACCAGGGCCGCCGCCGCATCACCCTCGTCCCCGACCACCACATCTGTGTCGTGCGGGTCCCGGACCAGGTCGTCTCCTCCGTCCCACAGGCCCTCGAACGCCTCGACCCGGCCCGCCCGTTGACGTGGATCTCCGGTCCGTCGGCGACCAGCGACATCGAGCTGGACCGGGTCGAGGGGGTGCACGGTCCGCGCACCCTGGAGGTCGTATTGGTGGACGATCAGGACGATCAGGCGAGCGCCGACGTCACCTCGTAGCGGCCGGACGGGAGCCGGTAGGAGGCGGTGCCGTCCGCGAAGCCCAGGGACTCCACGCCCTCGACCCGGGACAGGGGTGTCCGGCCTTCGCGGACCGTCGACGGGTCGGCGGTGGGGATGCGGAGGGTCGCTGTCGTATTCGCGGGCACCGCTGCCCGGTAGGTCAGTTTGCGGTCGTCCGTCCTCCACTCGCTGACGATCTCGCCGTACGGCGAGAGATGCGACCCGGCCACTCGCGTGACCTTGCCGGTCGGGTCGAGGTGCGGCCTGAGGAAGAAGTGCCGGAAGCCGGGATGGGCCGGGTCCTTGGCGATGCCGGCCATGCTCTCGTACATCCACTCCATGATCGCTCCGTAGGAGTAGTGGTTGAACGAGTTCATGTCGACCGGGCCGAAGCCGTCCTCCTTCGAGTAGGAGTTCCAGCGCTCCCAGATGGTGGTGGCGCCGCCTCGCACCGAGTACAGCCAGGACGGCATGGCGTCCTGATGCAGCAGCTTGTACGCCAGGTCGGCGCGGCCCTCGTCGGTGAGCACCGGGGCGAGGACGTTCACGCCGAGGAAGCCGACGGAGAGGGTGTTCTCCGCGTATGTCACGCGGGTGCTGTCGGGGTGGGCCTCCTTGTAGGCGTCGTCGTTGCCGATGTTCTCGGCGAGCAGGCCGACGAGCCGGCGGCGCTGGGCCTCGGTGTCATAGAGGCGGAGTTTGAGGACCCAGAGCAGGGCCGTCTGGCTGTTGTCCTCGGGCTTGCCGCCGATCCACGGCGGTGCCTCGCCCAGGCTGGAGCGGACCGTGACCTCGCCCGTGGTGGGGTCGGTGACGAGGTACTTGGTGATGAAGGCTCGCTTGATGCGGGCGAAGAGCTCGTCGTAGGTGCGGGACTCGGCGTCGCGGCCGGTGGCGCGGGCCATGTCCGCCATGAGGCGGGCGCTGTAGCCGTAATAGACGTCGCTGATGAGCTGGGTGCTGGTGTCCTGGAAGGCCAGCCAGTCGCCGAAGATCGCGCCCTGTCCGGCGTACGTGTCACCGGTGCGCTGCCGTATCCAGTCCATGTACTTGGTCATCGCGGCCCAGCTGCGGTCGACGACGGTGGTGTCGCCGGACATCTGCCACACCGTCCAGGGCACGACGACCCCGCAGTCGGCCCAGCCGCTCGCGGGGATGGGCTGGTTGTAGCGGGCGCCGGGTGCGATCCACGTGAACTGGGCGCCGTCCGCGCCGTAGGTGCGCTGCGAGTCGATGAGGATGTCCTGGAAGTGGCTGAGGAAGTTCACCGCGTCGGCGTTGTAGAGGCCGGTCCGGGAGAAGAGCTGGGTGTCGCCGGTCCAGCCGCAGCGTTCGTCGCGCTGCGGGCAGTCGGTGGGGACCCACAGGTAGTTGCCGCGCTGGCCCCAGCGGACGTTGCTGATCAGCTGGTTGACGTCGGCGTCGTCGGTGGTGACGGTGCCGATGTCCTTCAGGGCGGAGGTGGCGACCCGGCCGGTGAACTCGGTGAGGGTGACGGTGTCGGTCGCGGTGACGGACACGTAGCGGAAGCCGTAGAAGGTGAGGGAGTCCTGGTGGGTCTCGCCGTCGGGGTCGCCCTTGAGGATGTAGGTGCTGGTGGCTTTGGCGGAGCGGAGGTTGGCGCGGTAGACCGAGCCGACGGGGCCGTCGGCGCCCGCACTGTCGTCGTTGAGCATCTCGCCGGGTTTGAAGGCGACTTGGGCGCCCGCCGGGCCGCGCAGGGTGTAGCGGGGGACGCCGACCATGTTCTGGCCGAGGTCGAGCACGGCGGTGTCGCCGGGGCGCAGGGTCACGGCGGCGGTGGGCGCCTTGGCCGGGTCGGTGACCGTGCGGGCGGGGTCGACGACGATGCGGCCCTTGCCGTTCGGGCTGCCGTCCTGGCCCGTGACGCCGGTGTACACGGTGAGGGAGCGCGGCCTGCGGTCCCAGTCCGGCATCAGGCGGGCGCTCTCACCCGGGTGGGCGACCAGCTTCGCGTCGGGGAACCTGGACGTGAAGTCGTGCTCGGTCACGCCGGCCCAGTCGGACGTGTCGAAGCCGTTCGCCGTCCAGCCCGGGAGTTCGCGGCGGGCGTCGTAGGTCTGGCCGTCGTAGATGTCGTCGGCGCGGTAGGGACCGGTGTCCGTGGCCTTCCAGTCGTCGCCGGGGGCGGTGACGATCGTCTGCTCGGATCCGTCGGCGTACCGGACGAGGAGTTCGGCCTTGAGGGCCAGGCGGTTGCCGTCGGCGGAGTAGTAGGTGCTGTTGTCGGAGATACGGCCGTTGTACCAGCCGTTGCCGAGGACGGCGGCGAGGGTGACGTGACCCTCCTGCCCCTCCTGCCCCTCGTACCGCTCCCCCGCGACCAGGTCCGTGACGTCGTAGGTGAAGTAGTCGACGGTGCTGTCGTAGTTGGTCCAGCCCGGCGTCAGCAGTTCGAGGGTGCTTCCGTCGCCCTGCGGCACGGCGACCCGGTGGCCGTTGACGTAGGCGTCGTACACGCCGAGGGCGGAGATGTAGAGCCGGGCATCGCGCACTTGACGGCCTGTCAGCGGGGTCTGTCGGCGCAGAAGCGGGGCGCCGGGGGTGTTGGGTTGCTTGCCCGCCATGGTGATCCACCGGGCGCCGTTCCAGCCCGCGCTGCCGTCGGTGCTGAGCAGGCCGGTCTCGAAGTGGGCGGTCGGGGCGGCGGGGATCGCTCGGCCGGTCTCGTCCCAGGCCGTCACCGTCCAGTGGTAGCGGGTGGAGGCGCGCAGGGCGGGGCCCGCGTAGCGTACGGCGACCGAGTCGGGTGAGGTGACGCGGCCGCTGTTCCAGACGTCCGCCCGGGACGGGGTCACGCGGTCGGGTGCGGTGGCGACCAGGACGCGGTACGCCGACTGGCGGCGGCCTCGTACCGGGGACGCCATGCGCCAGCCGAACCTCGGGTGGGTGGCGTCCACGCCGAGGGGGTTCGTTCTGTGCTCCACCGTCAGGCCCTCGACGGCCGTGCGGTGCGGGGTGGGTGCGGCCGCCGCGGGCCCGCCTGCCGCGATCCCGCCCGCCATGGCCAGCGGTGCGGCGCCGAGTGCCGTGGTGAGCAGGGTCCTTCGGCGTACCCCGTCACCCTTCGTGCTGTCGACTCCGTCGTTCATGCCGTAATCCCCTTCGACTGCTTGGAGTTGGAACGATTCAGCTCGAACGACGGTTGAAGCTAGTGGCAGAAGTGACAGGCGTCCATGGCTCGATCAGGACGAATACTCTGCAGATTCCAACAGAACTCCCCAGGGGCGGAGGTTGTGTTGAAACCGTTCAAAAGCGGAATCAGGAACTCTTGCCCGGTCGCCTCGTCGAGTCGCGGCTCAGGATGCCGAAGGCCCACCGCTCGTTGAAGCCCGCCACGAAGCCGATGGCGCACCAGAAGCCCCAGAAGTCGGTGCCGGCGGCGGCCGCTGCCGGGCCCCCGGCCGCGCAGATCCCGGCCGTGGTGGCGGGCGGCTCGAAGACGGTCACGATGCCGCCGCTGAGCAGGAAGTAGACGGCGAGGGCGAGGATCCAGCCGACGAACACCCGGTAGACGCCCTCATGGCGCATGCTGCGGGCCATCTGGCCGGGGACGACGATGCCCTCGCGCCCGTTGGTCTGACGGCGTGCCAGCTGGTCCGCGCTGCCCCGCAGCCGTACCAGCACACTCAGGACGGCCCCGAACGCGCCGACGCCGCCGCACACGAATGCCCCCAGCAGGCTCCACCGGTTGGTGCAGTTCAGCGTCACACCCAGGGCGCCGAGCAGGCCGGCGCCCCAGAGCAGCGGAAGCGCGAGCAGCGCGAGGCCGGCGGCCGATCCCGTGGCGAGTCCGACGTTGAGCCCGCGGCTGACGGCGGTCGCGCTGTCCTGCGCGAGCCGGCCCCGCAAGTCGGCGATCTCCTGGTCGAGATACTCGGTCAGGTGCTCGTTCGGCTTGGGGTCGCCCAGCCGGGGGTCGCTCAGAGCGTTGCCGAGCACCCGCACCACGGTCACCCGTGCCGAGACGCGCGTCCGGCGCTCGAAGGCGCGCTGTGAGGCGCCGTAGAGAAGCTGTAACTGCAGCTGCTGTTCGGGATAGAGATCGCCGAACTGCACATAGGCGGGCTCGAAACCGCCCGGCACGACCTCCGTCAGCCCCTCGGGCCACAAGTCGGTGTCCGCCCCCTGGACCGACTCCCGCAATCCCCGCCACCACGCATGGCGACGTCCCCCGTTGTCCGTCATGAGCTACCTGTACCGCCGGTGCCCCCTACCGGGGAAGCGGTCCGCGGCACCAGTCCGGTCACCGACGTCACGGAGCCGTGACCTCCGCTCACCGTCCGCTGCAGACGATGTCAGCTGTAGACGATCGGGCAGCCACGCCGTATCGAGTGCTGGGCGGCGCGCAGGTAGAGCGCCACGTAGAAGGCCGCGTCGAGGTCGTCGCTCCACGGTCCCGGTCGGGTCGTGGCGGTCTCCTTCGCCTGCCCGTCCAGGAACCAGAGGGTCAGCTCGAGGTTGTCGGACGTCGCCGGTATCCGGTCGGACGGCAACTCGACGGCCGCCGCCAGCCGTTCGGCGACGGCGAGAATCTGCGGGGCGCCGGCGACCGTCGTCGTCTCGTCGTAGGCGGACTCGACCGGCAGCCGTATCTCCTCGTCGAGCGAGATCGGCACGAGCACCGTCCAGCCGAGCAGCAACTCCTCTTCCGCCCGCGACAGATGCGCCCCGCACAGGGCGCTGAAGCCGTCCATGGGCGGGACGAGCTTCTCCTCGAAGGCCGTCCCGGAGCCTCGAACGAACTCCGTCTCCTCGGGAACGCTCGTGTACGGCGCGAGCCCGCGCCGCGCCAACTCCTCGTTCAGCCCCGCAGCAACCTCCCCCCGCCCCTCCTCCTCGTCACTGAACCACTCCTGCGCGCCGACGCTCACCAGATAGATCCCCATGCCCGCAACGTACAGCTCGCCACTGACATCGACCCCGGCCCCGGGTCTGCCCCCGGTCGACGGTGTCGCTGAGTACACCGGGCGATACGGGTTCTGCGCCCAATGTGGTCACGTCGCGGTCTCCGTAGCTTCTTCGGCAGGGCACAGGGAGTGCCGGACGGAGAGTGATGACGATGTTTCGCGCAGGCTCGCGACGTACGCACGACAAGGAACCCGCCGCCGAAGCGCTCCGGCTGGTCAAGGTCACCAAGACCTACGGTTCGCAGGACAGTGCCGTGACCGCGCTGGACGGGATCACGCTGGCTCTGGGGCGGGGCACCTTCACCGCGGTGATGGGGCCGTCGGGTTCCGGCAAGACCACGCTGCTGCACTGCGCGGCGGGCCTGGACCGGCCCGACAGCGGCATCGTGCGCGTGGACGGCACCGAGCTGACCGAGGGCGGCGAGGCCGAGCTGACGAAGTTCCGGCGCGGGCGGATCGGGTTCGTGTTCCAGCAGTACAACCTGCTTCAGACGCTGACCGTCGCGCAGAACACGGTGCTGCCGCTGAAGCTGGCCGGGCGGCGCGTGGACCGCAGGCGGGTCAGTGAGATCCTGACCTCCGTCGGTCTCGGTGACCGGCTCGGGCACCGCCCCGACCAGCTGTCCGGCGGTCAGCGGCAGCGCGTCGCGATCGCCCGGGCCCTGGTGACCGAGCCCCGGGTGATCTTCGCGGACGAGCCGACGGGTGCCCTCGACACCCGCAGCGCACGCGACGTGCTGCGGCTGCTCCAGCACGCGGTGCGGGTGCACGGCCGGACCGTGGTGATGGTGACCCACGACCCCGTCGCCGCCTCCTACGCCGACTCGGTGCTGTTCCTGGCGGACGGCCGGCTGGCGGGGCGGATCGACGCGCCGACGGCGGACGCGGTGGCCGAGCGGCTGGCACACCTCGGCGACGACGTCGCGCTGGGGGTGTGAGCGATGTTCCTGCTGGCCATGCGGTCGATACGGCACCGTCCCGGGCGGTTCCTCGCCACTTTGCTGTGCGCGTTCCTCGGCGCGGCGATCATCATGACGTTCAACTCGATGCACGACACGGCGGCGCAGGACGGCGTGGACTCGACCAGCGCTGAGACGCTGTCCACGGCGGCGGGCGTCGTCGGCGGCTACGGCACCCTGCTGGTGTTCTTCGCCGTCGCCTCCGCGCTGACGGTCAACGTCCGTCAGCGCACCGCCGAGTTGGCGCTGCTGCGCTGCTCGGGGGCGACTCCGGCGCAGCTGAAGCGGATGGTCGTGGGTGAGGCGGTGGTCGTGGCCCTGGTGGGCGCGGCGCTGGCGATCGGCCCGGCGATGCTGGGCGGCCGGGCGCTGCTGGGGGTGTTCCAGGACAGCGGCCAGGTCGCCGAGTCCGTCGACCACTCCTTCGGCCCGATCGCCCTCATGACGGGCATCGACATCACGCTGCTCGCGTCGGCGGGCGCCGCGTTCCTCGCCGTACGGCGGGCGACGCGCGGGCACGAACGGCGGGGCGGGGCACGGAAGTTCCTCGCGTACGCCGCGCTGGCCCTCGGTGCCGTGTCCGTCTGCTCCACCTTCGTCTTCTCGGCGACGGACGCGGCCCTCATGGCGCCGCCCGCCTACGGGGCGATCCTGCTGTCGGTGGGCTGCGCGCTGATGGCGCCGCGCCTGCTGGAAGGCGTGCTGGACCGGCTGCCGCTGCACGGGGCGAGCGGCTGGCTGGCGGTGCGGAATCTGCGAGAGCGGGCGGGTCATCTGGCCGGGATCCTGATGTCGCTGATCCTGTTCACGGCGGTGGCCACGGCCACGCTCACCATGCAGGCGGTGGAGAGCGACGCCGTCGAGGCCTCGGGCCTGGCGAAGTCGATCGACGCCAAGAACCTGGAGACGCTCAACTTCACGGTCGTCGGCATCATCGTGGTGTTCGTCTGTGTGATGCTCGTCAACTCGCTGTACGCCGCGACGAGTTACCGCGCCCGGGAGTTCGGGCAGCAGCGCCTGGCCGGGGCGACTCCGGGTCAGGTCCTCGGGACGGTCGGCGCGGAGACGCTGATCCTGACCGTCACCGGGGTGTTCTTCGGGATGCTGGCCGCGCTGGCGGGAATCGTCCCCTTCACCGTGGTCCGCGGCGACGGGGTGCTGCCGGGCGATCTCTACGGCATCGGCGGCGCGGTCGTCGCGATCGCGGCGGCGGTGACGCTGGGCACGAGCCTGGCCACGGCCCGGCGGATGCTGCGTACTCCGGCGGTCGGAGCGGTCGCGGTGGCGTCGTGAGCACGCCCCGCACGACGAGGGCGGCCGCTTCGGCGGCCGCCCTGTTCCGTGCAGGCCGCCGGCATCGAGCAGCGCCGTGGCCGTGATGGTCACCAGTCCGTCCTCCAGACGCTTCGAGACCCCGGCGGTCGAGCACGGCGCCTCGACGTCGTCGTGGCCATACGGCGAGGCCACCGCGCGCTCGTACCGCGCGGAAACCGATCGGTATCGGATGAGGAAAGCCCCGGATGCCAGGTGACAGGAGAGGTGAACAAGCGCTTAGATAGGTGTCGGACAGAGACCATCCGCCAAGCTGGAGGCCCCGTTGTTCACATCCGTCGACGACGTCTCCGCACGTCTGGCCGAGACCGGCTATCTCGCGTCGCCCGCGGTCGCCACCACCGTCTTCCTCGCCGACCGCCTCGGCAAGCCGCTCCTGGTGGAGGGCCCGGCGGGCGTGGGCAAGACGGAGCTCGCCAAGGCCGTCGCCGAGGTCGCCGGGGCACGGCTCGTGCGTCTGCAGTGCTACGAGGGGGTCGACGAGTCCCGGGCGCTGTACGAGTGGAACCACGCCAAGCAGCTCCTGCGCATCAGCGCGGGCCGCGACGAGTCGTGGGACGAGACGCGCACGGACATCTTCAGCGAGGAGTTCCTGCTCACCCGCCCGCTCCTGACGGCCATCCGCGGCGACGACCCCAAGGTGCTCCTCATCGACGAGACCGACAAGGCGGACGTCGAGGTGGAGGGCCTGCTCCTGGAGGTGCTCAGCGACTTCCAGGTCACCGTCCCGGAGCTCGGCACCATCACCGCGACGCGCCGCCCGTTCGTCGTCCTCACCTCCAACGCGAGCCGGGAGCTGTCCGAGGCGCTGCGCCGCCGCTGCCTCTTCCTGCACATCGGCTTCCCGGACGAGGAGCTGGAGCGCCGGATCGTACGGCTGAAGGTGCCGGGGCTCGACGAGGCGCTGGCCCGCTCGGTCGTGCGGGTCGTGGGCGCACTGCGGGCGATGGACCTGCGGAAGGTGCCGTCGGTCGCCGAGACCATCGACTGGGCGCGCACGCTGCTCGCGCTCGGCGCCGACACACTGGACGAGACGGTCGTACGAGACAGCCTCGGCGTCCTCCTCAAGCATCAGGACGACGTGCTCAAGGCGACGGCCAAGCTCGACCTGGACGCCCTGTGACCACGCCCGCGGGCGTCGCTGAGCGGCTGACGTCCCTCGTGGGAGCACTGCGCGAGCACGGCTTCCGGATCGGCACGAGCGAAACGGTGGACGCGGCGCGGGCGATCGAGGTGCTCGGCCTCACGGACCGGGAGCAGTTGCGCGAGGGGCTGGCGGCGACGCTGCTGCACGGCACCGGCGGGCGGCAGGTGTTCGATCCGGTCTTCGACCTGTACTTTCCGCGCGGCGTCGGCGCGCCGGAGCAGCAGTCCGCGGGGCGGGAGGCGCTGCGCGAGCGGCTGGCGGCCGCGCTCACCGCCGACGACCGGGCGATGATGGCCCGGTTGGCCATCGAGGCGGTCGACGGCTTCGGTGGCTACGGTTCCTCACCGGAGTCGGACGGCTGGTCGTCGTACCAGGCACTCGAACGGCTGCGCCCGCAGACCCTGCTCGCCCGAGTCCGCGACAACATCCGTGCTCAGGGCGGGAATTCGGGGTTCGCCGACCGGCTGCTGGAGGACGAGATCCGGCAGCGGATCGAGGCGTTCCGGGCGCTGGTGGCCGCGGAGGCGCGGCGCCGGGTCGCCGAGCGGCGCGGACGGGACCAGATCGCCCGGCGGGCGGTGACCCCGACCGCCGACCGGGTGGACTTCCTGTTCGCCGGGAAGGCCCAACTGGCCGAGCTGCGCAGGGCGGTTCAGCCGCTCGCCCGCAAGCTCGCGACCCGGCTCGCGGCCCGTCGTCGCCGGTCCTCCCGGGGCACGATCGATCTGCGGCGGACGCTGCGCGGTTCCCTGTCGACGGGCGGGGTGCCGATGAAGCCGGTGCTGCGCCGACGGCGGCCCGTCCGTCCCGAACTGGTGCTGTTGTGCGATGTGTCGGGCTCGGTGTCCGGTTTCTCGGACTTCACGATGCTGCTCGTGCAGGCGCTGCACGACCAGTTCAGCAAGGTGCGGGTGTTCGCCTTCGTCAACCGGATCGACGAGGTGACCGGGCTGCTCCAGCGCGGCACCGCCGACCCTGAGGGGCTCGGCGCCCGCATCCAGGCGGAGGCGGCGCTCACCGGTTATCACGGCAGCAGCGACTACGGCATGGCGCTGGGTGAGTTCGCGGAGCGGTACGGCGACGCGGTCGGCCCGCGCACGACCGTGTTCGTGCTCGGCGACGCCCGCACCAACATGAGCGACCCGAACCTGCCGGCCGTGCGGCAGATCGCCGAACGGGCGCGCCGCGTCTACTGGTTGAACCCCGAGCAGCGCTCCCGCTGGGGCACGGGCGACTCCGTGGCTCCGGCGTATGCCGAACTGGTCGAGATGCACGAGTGCCGCACCGCCCGGCAGCTCAGCGCGCTGGTGGCGCGGCTGCTGCCGGTGTGACCGGGCGGCAGGGTCGGCCGCCGGCCCGGCCTTGACCGGCCGCGAGATGTCGTCGGCCAGGACTTCGTAGGCGCCCGACGCGATCCCGCCGAGGGCCTGGGCCGCGACGCTCTCGGCCGTGGACGTCGGCGCGTCGATGCCTGCGGTCAGGTCGGTGTCGACGTACCCGATGTGCGGGGTCGGTCACCTCCAGACCCCGCTCGTAGAGGGCGGCGACCAGCGCGCGTTCCGATGCCACTCGGGGCAAGGCAGGGGCTCGACCCGGACAAAATCAGGGTTCATCCCTGATATGCGGTCCTGCGCGCCTTCCGTACGCTCACCACAACCAGAGGGGGACTCCGTGAAGGCAGTGGTTCAGGACCGGTACGGCTCGGCGGACACGCTGGAGTTCAGGGACATCGACAGGCCGGTGCCGGCTGCCGGCGAGGTGCTGGTGCGGGTGCACGCGGCATCGGTCAACGCGTACGACTGGCACTACATGCACGGCGATCCGAAGCTCGCACGCGCCGTGTTCGGGCTCAGCAGGCCCAAGGCACGCGTCCGGGGCAGGGACTTCGCCGGGCGGGTGGAAGCGGTGGGGAGCGGGGTCACCGGACTCGGGCCGGGTGACGAGGTGTACGGGGAGGCCGACGGCGCGTTCGCGGAGTTCGTGTGCGCGAAGGACGGCATGGTGGGCCCGAAGCCGGCCAACCTCACGTTCGAGCAGGCGGCCGCGATCCCCCTGGCGGGGAACACCGCCCTGATCGGCCTGCGCGACGTGGCCCGGGTACAGCGCGGGCAGACGGTGCTGGTCAACGGGGCGTCGGGCGGTGTGGGCACGTTCGCGGTGCAGCTCGCCAAGGCGTACGGCGCGGAGGTGACCGCGGTGTGCAGCACGAGGAACGCCGACCTGGTGCGCTCCCTCGGCGCGGACCACGTCATCGACTACACACGCGAGGACTTCACCCGGGCCGGCCTGCGCTACGACGTCGTGCTGGACCTGGTGGGAAACCACTCGCTGGCCGGGTTCCGGCGCGCGGTCACTCCCACCGGCGCGCTCGTGCTGTCCGGCGGAGGGGTGTACGAGGGCGGCAGCGTCGTCGGACCGATGGCGCTCTTCTTCCGCAGGCGGCTGGCGGCACCCTTCGCCCGCCAGCGACTGCTCGAACTCCCGGCCCGGCAGAGCAAGGCGACCCTCGCGGCTCTGTGCGAACTCGCCGAGTCCGGGAAGATGACCCCGGTCGTGGAGCGGACGTATCCGCTCAGTGAGGCGGCCGAGGCCATCCGGTACCTGGAGGTGGAGCACGCACGCGCGAAGATCGTCGTCACCGTGTGACGAGCCGGCGCGGGGCGGCCGGCGCTACTTCTTGGCGTACTCCCTTGCCGTCTGCCCCTGGAAGTCGTAGACCACGACCTGCTCGTCGCCCACGACCCAGGCGTCATGGCCGGGCGAACAGACGAACACGTCACCGGGGCCGACTTCCTGTTCCCCACCGTCGTCCATGCGGATGTGCATACGACCCTGGACCATGTAGCAGTTGTGGTGCATCTGACAGCTCTCGGTACCCGCGATCGGGCCCACGGACTCTGTCCAGCGCCAGCCGGGCTCGAAGGTCGCCACGGCGAAGTCGAGATCCGTCATGTGGACGGCTTCGAGGTGGCCGCGGGGGAAATCACGTCGCTCGTCGGGCTTCTCGAGCGGCTTCACTTCCAACACCATGACGCGCTCCCTTCCGGCCGCGGTTCACCGCGACCGGGGCCGGTCTCCCCGGCGGCCCTGGGCACCGCCGTCGGCGGCCGGCCCCCTACCAGTCCATCGTCCGCCCGGCCACCCGGGGCCGCCATTCGGGGGACGCCCCGCTCAGGCCCGGTCGCCGCAGAGTTCGGCGAAGCGCCCGGCGTCGATGTTGCCACCGGAGATGATCACGCCGATGCGGCGCGGAAGGGCTCCTGCCCGGCCGGTGAGGAGGGCCGCCAGCGGGGTGGCGCCGCTCGGCTCGACGACGATCTTGAGGCGCTCGAAGGCGAACCGCATCGCGTCCCGGATCTCGTCGTCGGTGACCAGCGCGATCTCGTCGACGAGCCGCCGGTTGACGGAGAAGGTGAGTTCGCCGGGCGTGTGCAGGGCCTGGCCGTCGGCGATGGTGTGCGGCACCGGGATGCTGATGCGCCGCCCCGCCTCCAGGGACCGCTTGGTGTCGTCGCCGGCCTCCGGCTCCACGCCGATCACCCGGGCACCGGGGTGCAGTCCCTTGACGACGGTGGCGCTGCCCGCGATCAGCCCGCCGCCGCCGACGGGCGTGAGCAGGGCGTCCAACTCCCCGACCTCTTCGAGGAGTTCGAGGGCCGCCGTGCCCTGCCCCGCCATCACGTGGGGATGCTCGTACGGCGGGATCAGGGCGAGGCCGCGCTCGGCGGCCAGGGCCTGCCCGATCGCTTCACGGTCGCCGGTGTAGCGGTCGTAGGTGACGATCTCCGCGCCGTAGCCGAGGGTGGCGGCCCGCTTGGACGGCGGGGCGTCCTCGGGCATGACGATCACCGCGCTGGTGCCGAGCTCCCGGGCGGCCAGGGCGACGGCCTGGGCGTGGTTGCCGGAGGAGTAGGCGGCGATGCCCCGGGCCAGCTGCTCCGGGCTCAGCCGGGACGCCGCGTTGTAGGCGCCGCGGAACTTGAAGGCGCCGACCCGCTGGAAGTTCTCGCACTTGAGGAAGACCTCGGCTCCGACGAGGGCGTCGAGGGTACGGGAGCGCAGCACCGGCGTGCGGTGCGCGACGCCCTTGAGCCGCGCGGCGGCATCACGGACGTCGTCGAGGGTGATCGGCGGGGTGGTGGTCGTCACGCTTGTCCTCCACTGGATGTCGGGTCGGCCGCTCGGTCCGCCGCGGCCCCGGCCTCGGCGCGCGCCTGCGACAGATAGCTGTAGGCGGACGCGCGGGAGATGCCGAGCCGTGCCGCGACCTGCTCGATCGCGCGCCGCACGGCGAAGACGCCCCGCTCGTCGAGGCCACGGAACAACTCCAGGCGCTGAGCGCGGTCCAGGGCGGCCCAGCTGCCGTTCTGCCGGAGCTGATGGGCGTCGAGGATGGCGTCGACGACGGAGTCGATGTCGTTGCCGAAGGTGGTGACCGGCACCTCGGCCGGAGTGCCGCCGAGACCGGCGAGGGCGCCGAGCAGGGCGTGGGCGTCGCCCACGGCGGTGACGTCCAGGTTGACGCAGAGGGCTCCGAACACGGTGCCCGTGGAGTCCCGCAGCACCATCGTGGATGCCTTGACGAGCTTGCCGTTCCGGGTCCGGGTGACGTAGTTCAGCTCGTCACCCGCCTCGTCGCCGCGCGCCACGATGCGCATGCCGATCTCGCTCATCGCCCCGCCCGCGGTCCGCCCGGTGACCGAACCGGCCACGGCGACCACGGACTTCTCCGGTCGCCGGTAGTCGTGCAGGACCACTTCACACATCGGCCCGAACGTCGCCGCGAGGCCCGCCACGACCGGCGTCAGCGCGGCGACGATCGCGTCCCGCTCGGCGTCCAGCGCCCTCTCGGCCGTCATCGCACCCTCCCGTCCGCCCTGGACCCGGACGCTGCCCCGAGCCCACGTCTAGACTACATGTCCAACGTCTGTACTGACAGTCCAAATCGCCACCCCGCGCTCCGATCTTGACGAGCCGCGTGATGTTACCGGTAACATGACGCCTCATGACAGTGACGTCGGCACCCCCGCAGCACCCACGGGTCTTCAGCCCCGCCGCAGTGGTCGCCTCCTGCGTCGGCTTCATGCTCATCGGTGTCCTCCAGGCCTTGTACGGCCCGGCGATCCCCGCCTTCCGCGAGGAGTTCGGCCTGTCCCCGTCGGCCGCGGGTCTCGGGCTGAGCGCGCACTTCGTCGGCGGGCTGGCCGGCGTGCTGCTCTTCGACCGGCTCTACGGCCGGATCGGCAACCGGCGGATCCTCGGCACCTCGTATCTGCTGATGGCGTCGGCGCGGCCGGCTTCGCGGTGGCGCCGAACTGGCCGGCCGCGCTCGCCATGGCGCTCCTGGCCGGGATCGGTTTCGGCGGGATCGACTACGGCCTCAACCAGTTGTTCGCCGTCGGCTTCGGTCACCGCTCGACCGCCATGCTGAACGTCCTCAACGCCCACTTCGGCATCGGCGCCATCCTCGGCCCGGCGCTGATCGGCGCGGTCGGCGCCGCGCACTACCCGGCCGTCTTCCTCGGCTTCGCACTGGCCGGCCTGCCGCTGCTGCTGTGCCTGCGCGGCGTACGCGACCGGGCGCCACAGCCGTCCGAGGCGGCCACCGAGTCGTACGGCGGCCAGGTCCTCGCCCGCAGCCTCGGCTCGGTGCTCGCCGTGTTCGTCGCCCTGTACGTCCTGCACGTGGGCATCGAGGCCGGTGTCGGCGGCTGGGAGCCGACGCACCTGGAGGCCGTCGGTCACGGCGCCGGGTTCGCCGCCACCGCGACCTCCGTGTACTGGCTGATGATGACCGTCGGCCGCTTCCTGGTCGCCCCGATCGCGCTGCGCTTCTCGGACCGGGCCATCATCACCGTCTCCTGCGCGGGCATGACGGTGTGTCTGCTGCTCGCCGCTGTCCCGTCGGTCGCCCCGTACGCGTACGCCGGTGTCGGCCTGTTCATCGCGCCGATCTTCCCGACCGGCCTGCCGTGGCTCCACCGGGCGGCCCCGCAGGCCCGGAGGGCGGGAGCGCTGGTCATCGCCGCTTCCATGGTGGGCGGCGTGGTGGCGGGCCCGGCACTGGGCAAGGCCATCGAGTGGTCCGGCGTCCGCAGCGTCCCGCTCCTCCTGTGCGCCGTCTCGGCCCTGTGCCTGACGGCGACGCTCTGGCTGATCAGCGCCACCCGCCCCCGCTGACCTGCACCCCGCCCCGTACATCCGCACCGAAGGGAAGTCTCCGCATGTCCGCTCTGACCACGTCGTCCGACGGTTTCCTGCTCCACGGCGAGCCGTTCCGGATCATCTCCGGCGCCATGCACTACTTCCGGATCCACCCCGACCAGTGGGCCGACCGGCTGCGCAAGGCACGGCTGATGGGCCTCAACACGGTGGAGACGTACGTGCCGTGGAACGCCCACCAGCCCGATCCCGACGGGCCCCTCGTCCTCGACGGCTTCCTCGACCTGCCCCGCTATCTGAGCCTCGCCCGCGCCGAGGGCCTGCACGTCCTGCTGCGCCCGGGGCCGTTCATCTGCGCCGAATGGGACGACGGCGGCCTGCCGTCCTGGCTCCTCTCGGACCCCGGCATCCGGCTGCGCTCCAGCGATCCGCGCTTCACGCGGGCGATCGACCGCTACCTCGACGCTCTGCTGCCCGAGCTGCTGCCGTACATGGCCGCGGCGGGCGGCCCGGTCATCGCCGTCCAGGTGGAGAACGAGTACGGCGCCTACGGCGACGACATGGCGTACCTGAAACATCTCGAACGGGCCTTCCGGGCCAGGGGCGTCGAGGAGCTCCTCTTCACCTGCGACCAGGCCAACCCCGAGCACCTCGCCACGGGAGGCCTGCCGGGTGTCCTCGCGACCGCCACCTTCGGCAGCCGGGTCGACCAGAACCTGGCGGAGCTGCGCCGGCACCAGCCCGATGGGCCCTTGATGTGCGCGGAGTTCTGGATCGGCTGGTTCGACCACTGGGGCGGTCCCCACCATGTGCGGGCCGCGGCGGACGCCGCCGCCGACCTGGACCGCCTGCTGTCGGCGGGTGCCTCGGTCAACATCTACATGTTCCACGGCGGCACCAACTTCGGTTTCACCAACGGCGCCAACCACAAGTACGCGTACGAACCCACGGTCACGTCCTACGACTACGACGCGGCCCTCACCGAGTGCGGCGACCCCGGCCCCAAGTACCACGCCTTCCGCGAGGTCATCGCCCGCCACGCACCGGTCCCCGACGAACCCGTCCCCGCGCCGGCTCCCAAACTCCCGCCCACCACGGTCGAGTTGGACCGCTGTGCCGCACTCCTCACTCATGCCGACACGCTCGCGAAGCCGGTCCGCTCCGAGGACCCGGCGACGATGAACGACCTGGGCCTGCACGCCGGTTACGCGCTGTACCGCACGGCCTTCGAGGCGGCGGGCGACGGCCTGCTGCACTTCACGGGCGGTGTCGGCGACCGCGCCCAGGTCTTCGTCGACGGCGCCCCCGTCGGCGTACTGGAACGCGAGCGCCACGACGAGACCCTCCCCGTGCGCGTCCCGCACCCGGGCGCCACGCTGGAGGTCCTCGTCGAGAACATGGGCGGCGTCAACTACGGCCCCCGTATCGGCGCCCCCAAGGGCCTGCTCGGCCCCGTCACCTTCAACGGCACCCCGCTGCACGGCTGGGACTGCCACGCCCTGCCGCTGGACGACCTGGACGCCGTGCCGTTCGCCCCGTCCGACGCGCCCACGGCCGCCGGACCCGCCTTCCACCACGGCACCTTCGAGGTGGACGCGCCGGCCGACACCTTCCTCGCCCTGCCCGGCTGGACCAAGGGCCAGGCCTGGATCAACGGCTTCCACCTCGGCCGTTACTGGAACCGCGGCCCGCAGCACACCCTGTACGTCCCCGCCCCGGCCCTGCGTCCGGGCACCAACCACCTCGTCGTCCTGGAGCTGCAGGCCACCACCGTCACCCGCGCCCGGCTCACCGACACCGCCGACCTCGGACCGGAGAACACCTGGTGACCCCCGTGGGGCGGGCGTGCGTGGGAAACACCCTGGTGGCCGACCAGTTCTGCACGAGAGGGACTGGGGCGGCGCCCGTGGGGATTCCGCCCGGTCGCCCTGCCTATCCTGGGTTCCTGCCGGGCGGGACCCCACCGCCGTACCGACGTCGAGGAAACGCGATCATGACCCGAAGCTCCGCCGACGGCTCCGCTCCGAGAGGGCGCAGCAGACGGAACTTCGCGGGCGCGCGCCCCGTGATGGACGACGTGGCCCGGCTGGCCGGGGTCTCCAAGCAGACCGTCTCCCGCGTCCTCAACGACCATCCGTCGGTGCGGCCGGAGACCCGCGAGACGGTCCTGACCGCCATGCGGACGCTCGGCTACCGGCCGAGCCGCAGTGCCAGGTCACTGGCCAGCGGGCGGACCCGGATGGTCGGCGTGATCTCCTTCGACGCCGCCCGGTACGGGCCCGCCGCCATCCTGACCGCGATCAACACGGCGGCGCAGGAGGCGGGTTACCTGCTCAGTTCCATCGCGCTGGACACGGCCGAGCCGGACACGGTGGTCGAGGCGGTGAACCGGCTGTCGGCCGAGGGCGCGGACGGTGTGATCGCGATCGCCCCGCAGCTGTGGGTGGGCAAGGCCCTCGCGGACACCCGCCTCGACACGCCGCTGGTCGTGCTGGAGAACGGCCTCGACGCCGACACCCAGCAGGTCACCGGCGACTCCCGGACCGGCGCCCGCAAGGCCGTCGAGCATCTGCTGGACCTGGGCCACCGCACCGTGTGGCACATCGCCGGCCCGACCGGCTGGACCTCCGCCGATCACCGGCTGGGCGGCTGGCAGGCCTGCCTGGAGGCCGCGGGCGCCGAAGTCCCCGAGCCGCTGATCGGCGACTGGAGCGCCGACTCGGGCTACGAGCTGGGCCGGCGCCTGGCCGCCCGCCCGGACGTCACGGCCGTGTTCGCCTCCAACGACCAGATGGCCCTCGGCGTGCTGCACGCCCTGCACGAAGCCGGCCGCTCCGTCCCCGGCGACGTCAGCGTCGTGGGCTACGACGACATCCCCGAGGCCGCGCACTTCCTGCCCCCGCTGACCACCGTCCGCACGGACTTCGCCGAGATCGGCACGCGGTCACTGCGCCTGCTCCTCGACCGCCTCGACGGCACCGCCGAATCTCCCCGCGTCGACTCACTGGTCCCGGTCGACCTGGTACTCCGCCGCAGCAGCGGCCCGGCGCCCGGACGCTGACGGCACCGCTCCGGAAGGGCCGTTCGCCCGCTGGGGCTTCGCCACCGGGCAGGTCGACGGCCCCGGCACCCCGAACCGCCCGCCGCCACCGGTGAGCCGGCAGCGCGAGCCGTCAGCCGGTCCCGTCGGCCGCCGCCCTCTTCCAGGCCGCCTCGCGCAGCAGGCGCAGCCCGTTCAGACCGACGAGGATCGTGGAGCCCTCGTGGCCCGCGACCCCGAGCGGCAGCGGCAGGGTGCCGAACAGGTCCCAGGTGACGAGGCCGGCGAGGAACGTCCCGGCGACGGCGAGGTTCTGCACGACCAGTTTCCGGGCGCGGCGGGAGAGGGCGACGGTGGTGGGGACGGCGGTGAGTTCGTCGCGGACGATCACCGCGTCGGCGGTCTCCAGGGCCAGGTCCGAGCCCGCGCGGCCCATGGCGACGCCGATGTGGGCCGCGGCCAGGGCGGGCGCGTCGTTGACGCCGTCCCCGACGACCATCACCTTGCGGCCCGCGCCCTCCAGCTCCAGCAGGACCGGTGTGGTGCCGGTGAGCCCGGTTCGGAAGCCGCCGACCCGCCTGCACACCTGATAGATCCCGAACGAGATCGTGGTGACATACGGGCTGATGGGGATGCTGCTGCCCAAAGCGAACGACAGTCCGCGCACCGGGCCCTCTGGAGCGTTCTCTGGGACAGCCCTTACCTGGAACTCACTTTTCGTGGTCAGGGGCGGGGACCTCGTCCAGCAGCTGGGGGCCGTTGTTGCGGACGCTGTTGACGGCGGGCGAGACGGGCCGGGCGTCCAGGTGGCCGCCTGCCGGTGGGGTGAGCAGGGTGCGCAGGTCGTCGGTGGACCGATGGTGGGGGTCGAGCCAGGCGTCGTAGTGGTCGGGGGTGAGCGCCAGGGGCATGCGGGGGTGGATACGGCCGGCGGCGTCGGTGGCCTCGGTGGTGATGATGGTGCAGGTCATCAGCCAGGCGGCGGGGTCGTCGTCATCCTTGATCTCCGGATCGCGCCAGTATTCGTACAGGCCGGCCAGGGCCATCACCTGCCCGTCCTCCGGATGGATGTAGTACGGCTGCTTGCGCACCTTGCCCGACTTGTTGTCCTTGACCTCGTCCCACTCGTAGAAGCCGTCGGCCGGCAGCAGGCAGCGGCGCTTGACGAAGGCGCGTCGGAAGGCGGGCTTCTCGTGCACGGTCTCCACGCGCGCGTTGATCAGCCTCGCGCCGATCTTCACGTCCTTCGCCCAGGAGGGCACCAGGCCCCAGCGCAGGGGCCGCAGCCAGCGCCGGGCCGGCGCGTCCTGCTCGGCGCCGCGCGGGGTGCGCTCCAGGACGGCGTACACCTCGTCGGTGGGGGCCACGTTCCAGCTCGGCGCCAGGGTTTCCTCCGGGTGCCACTCGGACACCTGGAACAGCTGGGCGAGGTCCTCGGGGCTGCGGGTGGAGGTATAGCGGCCGCACATACGGCCACTGTGCCACGGCTCGGTGAGCCGGTCCTCACAGGCTGGTCAGCATCTGGGGCGACAGATTCTTGATCATGGTGTTGGTCCAGCGCAGCTGCCGCAGGGTCTGCGGGTGGCACTCGGCGGCCAGAGCGAGGAGCTTGTCGTCCTTGGTGGCCTGTGCTGCCTGGGCGAGCATCTCCCAGTACAGGGAGTTCCCGGCCGCGTCGAGATGCAGCCGGCGAAGGTCGCGCAGCAGGAGGAGGCCCGGTTCGGGGCGGTGGCCCACGGCCTCGGCCGCCTTCCCCCTGAGCGTCGACAGCAGGCCCGAGCCGTCCGCGCCGGTCGGGTCGCCCAGGTTCAGGCCGTGGTCGCGGCCGGTGTCGGCCAGGCGTCGGACATGGTCGCGGGACCAGTGGGCGAGGTCGGTGGCGACGTGGTGGATCTCGTGCTCCGTGCGGTGGCGGTCCGCCACGGCCGTCAGCTCCTTCGCCAGGTGCTGTTCGCCGTGGTGGAGCGCGCGGAGGGTGAGGGTGATGCCGTTCACCGGGAGTCCTCCTCACGGTTTCCCCCGACATCCCCGACATCCCCGGCGGCTCCGACCGACTCGTTGACGAGGGCCGGCGGGCCGCCGGTCGTGTCCGGTACGGCGTCGGCGCGGGCGGGCGCGGATGCGGTGGTCGTCGGGGCGGGAGCGGTGTCGCCGTCGCCGCGTTCGACGCGGCGCAGTGCGGCGGCGGCGGTCTTGAACAGCGGCTGCTTGGAGACCGGGTCCCAGTCGGTGACGGTCGTCTCGTTCGCCGCTCGCCCCGGTGTCTCACCGTCCGGCGCGTACCCGGCTTTGGTGTCCCAGTAGCCGTAGTGGAAGGGAATGAACAGCATCCCCGGCCGGATGTCCGTCACCCGCAGCCGCCCGCGCACCGCGCCGCGCGGTGTGCTGACCTCCACCAGGTCGCCTTCGTCGATTCCGAGCGCTGACGCGTCGGAGGCGGAGGCCTCCACCCATACGTCCGGGGCGGCTCGGTTCAGCTGGGGTGCGCGCCCGGTCTTCGTACGGGTGTGGAAGTGGTAGATGGTCCGGCCCGTGACCAGCTGGAACGGGTGGTCGTCGTCCGGCGTCTCGTGGGGAGGCAGGTATTCGGCGGCCTTGATCACGGCCTTGCCGTCGGGGTTGAGCGACCGGTACTCCACGTCGTCGTTCGTCGCGCCGGTCACCAGGTCCTTCCCGTAGGACTCGCAGACGTCGGGGTGTGCCCAGCTGATGCCGTCAGTGTAGAGGCGGTCCGTGCCGTGCGGGGACTGCTCGGTGCACGGCCACTGGATGCCGGTGCCGCCGCGCAGCCGGTCGTAGGTGAGGCCCGTGTAGTCGCAGGGGCGGCCGGCACTGCACCGTTTCCACGCCTCGAAGGCGGACTGCGGATCGTGCCAGGTGATGAGCGGACCGCCGTCCTTGTCGCGGAAGTCCATGCGGGCGGCGTAGTCGAGGAAGATGTCGAGATCCGCTTTCGCCTCGCCGGGCGGGTCGACGGCCCGGTCGGACAGGTGCACGGTGCGATCGGCGTTGGTGAACGTGCCCGTCTTCTCCCCCCACGTCGCCGCGGGCAGCACCACGTCCGCAAGCTGCGCCGTCTCGGTGAGGAACAGGTCCTGCACCACCACGAAGAGGCGTTCCTGCTCCAGGATCGAGCGGATCCGGGACAGCTCGGGCAGCGACACCGCGGGATTGGTGCCGCTGATCCACAGCATGCGCAGGGAGCCCTGCTCGGCGTAGCGGAACATCTGCATCGCGTGGGTGGGCGGGGCGTAGTGCGGGATCGTCTCCGGTTCGACGTTCCATACGGCGGCCAGCTCGGCGACGTGGGCGTCGTTCTGCCAGTTGCGGAACCCCGGCAGGTCCCCGTCGGCCCCGCACTCGCGGGTGTTCTGGGCGGTGGGCTGCCCGTTCATCTGCAGGACGCCGGCGCCGGGGCGTCCGAGCATGCCGCGGATCAGGTGCAGGTTGTTGATCTGTACGGCGGCCGCGGTGGCCTGGTGGGACTGGTAGACGCCCTGCAGCACCGTGGACAGCAGCCGGTCGGCCGTGCCGAGGAGTTCGGCGGCCTCGCGGATGCGGGCGGCGGGTACGTCGCAGATCCGGGCCGCCCACTCCGGGGTGCAGTCCTTCACCCGGGACGCCAGCTCCTCGAAGCCGACGGTGTGGGCCTCGATGTAGTCGTGGTCGACGCGGTCGGTACGGATGATCTCGTGCAGCAGCGCGTTGAGCAGCGCGACGTTCGTACCGGCGCGCGGCGCCAGGTGCACGGTGGCCTTGCGGGCCACCGGTGTGCGGCGGGGGTCGACGCAGACCAGGCGGGGCGGGTCGGCGCCCTCCAGCCGGTCCAGGATGCGCATCCACTGCACGGGCTGGGTCTCAGCGATGTTGTGCCCGAACAGGGCGATGACGTCGGCGTGGTCGATGTCGTCGTAGCTGCCGGGCTGCCCGTCGCTGCCGAAGGACTCCTTCAGCGCCTCGGCGGCAGTGGAGGTGCACAGACGGGTGTTGCCGTCCAGGTGGTTGGTGCCGATCCCGGCGCGGGCCAGCACGGCGAGCGTGTAGTACTCCTCCAGGAACAGCTGTCCGGTGGTGTAGAAGCCGATCGATCCCGGGCCGCGTTCCTCCAGCAGTTCCCGGGAGCGGGCCACGATCCGGTCCATCGCGGTCGCCCAGTCGCACTCCACGAGGTGTCCGTCCCGGCGCACCAGCGGCGTCGTCAGCCGGTCGGCGGAGGCGCCCGCCCGCCAGGCGAACAGGTCCTTCGGCTCCAGGCGCCCCCGGTTGACGCGGTCCTGCGCCCTGCCGCGCACCCCCACCATGCGTCCGTCCAGGACAGCGATGTCCATCGCGTCCCCGTCGGAGTGCAGCACCGACGCGGTCTGCACCCATCGCTGCACGCTGCCCGCGTCGACGCCCTCCTCGAGGCAGGTGTCCACCCGCTCGGGCCATGCCTGGTGCCTGCCGTACGGGGTACGGCTGCCCCACGGCAGCGCGATCCGATCCACCGCAGCGTCCACGGCCACCTCCCTGCCGACCGGCGACGACGCGCGACACGCCGTGCGTCACCCGGTACCCCTCGCCGCCACCGCCTAACGCCTGCCGCCGCTGCGCACGTGTCAGCCTTCGACGCCGGTCGCGGTGTGGGCGGAGCCGACCGGCTTGGATTCCGGGGAGCCGCGCTGGCGCAGATAGATGGACAGCACGACCATCGAGGCGACCGCCAGCAGCTCGGACTGCCAGTTCTGCAGGGTGCGGTTCCAGAAGTCGGCCGAGGTGAGGTACTGGCCCCAGCTGATCGGGGCTTGGAGGTCGCGCAATTGCTGTTCGTTGTGGGCTGCGGTACCGGCTACGGACTGGGCCAGCCAGGACAGCAGGAAAATGCCGCCCATCACCAGGCCGAGGGACCGGGCGTACACCGCCTGACGCCAGCCACGGGCACGTGCCCAGCGGGGCGCGTCGGCAGGGGCGTACTCCCCCACGAGCTGGTCCTTGTCGGACTCACGGCCCGCCTTGTGCAGTTCCTTGGACTCGGGCGAGCCACGTTGGAGCAGCCAGACGGTGACGAAGATGTAGAGGAAGAACTGCAGGTACTCGGACTGCCAGTTCTCCGTCACGTCGACGGCGAAGTCCGACGTGGTCAGGTAGGGGCCGAGGCCGATCGGCTCCATTCCGTCGCTGACCAGCCGGTTGTTGAAGTCCGCGTGGCCTGCGACCGCCTGTCCGGCCAGGGACAGCAGAAAACCGATTCCGAACGCCACGCTGAGGCCGTTCTCGCGCAGGAAACGCCGCACGCCGATGTCACGCCCTGTCATCGGTGCATCAGTCCCAGCGTCAGGAAGTAGGCCAGGCCGCCGATGACGATGACCAGGCACAGGGTGAACATGGTCCGCACCGGTGCCTCACCCGCCCTTCACCCGGCAGTCGTACGGCTGCTCGGGACGTGGTGTGCATCCGGCGGCCGTCACCTTCCAGCCGGTCGGGAAATGGGCCAGGAACAGCGTGTCGCCGGTGAGGACGACCCGGGCCTGATCGCCGTACACGTCCACGTTGCGGACCGAGTCAGCGGCGGGTAGCTCTTCCTGGGTCACCGCTTGATCACATGCCGTCTGTTCGGACTTCTCCAGCTCTTCGAGGGTGTTCGGGGCGAGCAGAGCGCAGGCCTGCCTGCCGTTCCCCTGTTGCAACGCTTCCGTGAAGCCGGTCGCGGCAGCGGATGCGCCTTCGGTGCGCTCGTCCGGGGCCCCGCAGCCGGTCGTCACGGCGAGGGCGGCCACCAGGGTGGCTCTGCACCATCTGCTGATCGACATCGCGCTTCGTTTCCGCTCGCGTCGTGACTTCCGGGACGTGGAGGACCAGGATCCGCGACGCGCTGACGGGCCGCACGGTGACGGGCGCCGGGTGGGTGACGGGGCCGTGGTTGCCCGGTCGTCACCGAGGCACGGGTCCCGGCGTGCCGGCCGGGAAGCCTCATCGGCGCCGCCCCGTTCGCACGCACCGGGCGACGGGCCGGCTGCTGCGCGGGCTCCCCCGCCGCCGGCCCGTCCCCAGGGTCACGCTGCCGGAATGCCGAGTTCGGTGAGCAGGGCGCGTACGCGCTGTTCGATGTCGTCACGGATCGGCCGTACGGCCTCGACGCCCTGGCCGGCCGGGTCGTCCAGCTGCCAGTCCAGGTACCGCTTGCCGGGGAAGACGGGGCAGGCGTCGCCGCAGCCCATCGTGATGACCACGTCAGAGGACTGCACGGCCTCGGTCGTGAGGACCTTGGGTGTAGCGGCGGAGATGTCGATGCCGGCCTCCGCCATGGCCTTGACGACGGCCGGGTTGACCGCGTCGGCGGGCGCGGAGCCTGCCGAGCGGACCTCCACCCGGTCGCCGCCGAGGTGGGTGAGGAAGGCGGCGCCCATCTGGGAGCGGCCGGCGTTGTGGACGCAGACGAACAGGACCGAGGGACGTGCGGCGGAGGTGCTCATGGCGGGCGTCTTTCCGGGAGGCGGGTCAGGAGGGGGCGAGTTCGGGTTCGCCCTGCACGTCGGCGACCCGGTCCGTGGCGGGGGCGGGGGCGGGACGGCCGTACACCACGGCGACGGCGCCGAGTCCGAGCGCGGCTCCGACCAGTTGGGCGGCGATGAACGGCACGACGGAGGCCGGGGCGATGCCGGCGAAGGTGTCGGTGAAGGCCCGGCCGACGGTCACCGCCGGGTTCGCGAACGAGGTGGACGAGGTGAACCAGTAGGCGGCGCCGATGTACGAGGCCACCGCGACCGGCGCGAGGGAAGCGCGGCGGATGCGGCCGAGGCCGAGGATCAGCAGGATGAGCCCGGCCGTGGCGACCAGCTCGCCGAGCCAGAGGTGCGCGGCGGACCGGTCGTGCGTGGACCAGTCGACCAGCGGCTCGGCGAACATCGCGTCGGCCAGGACCGCCCCGCCGATCGCTCCCGCTGTCTGGGCGGTGACGTACGCGGCCACGTCCCGCCCGGTGAGGCCGTCGGCGTCGCGACGTCCGGTGAACCACGCGGCCAGCGTGACGGCGGGGTTGAAGTGTGCGCCCGAGACCGGCCCGAACAGCAGGATGAGGATGCCGAGGCCGAAGACGGTGGCCAGGGAGTTGGCGAGCAGTTGTACGCCGACGTCGTGCGACAGCTCGGTGGCCTGGATGCCGGAGCCGACCACCACGGCCACGAGCAGTCCGGTGCCGATCGCCTCGGCGGCCGCGCGGCGGCCGAGCGACGCGCTCACGCGCGGACCCCGGCGGTCTGCCGGGTGGTGCCGACTCCGGCGGTCTGCGGCGTGGTGAGGAAGGAGGCGAGCCGGTCCAGGACGCCGGGCAGCACCCAGTAGTAGACCCAGGTGCCGCGGCGCTCGCAGTCGATGAGACCGGCCTGCCGCAGCAGCTTGAGGTGGTGGGAGATCGTCGGCTGGGAGAGCTCGAAGGCCGGGGTCAGCTCGCAGACACAGACCTCGCCGCCCTCTCCACGGGAGGCGATCATGGACATCAGGCGCAGCCGGACCGGGTCGCCCAGGGCCTTGAAGACCTTGGCCAGCTCGGTCGCCTGCTCCTCGTCCAGCGGTGCGGCGGCCAGGCCCGCACAGCAGGCGGGATCCTCCTGGCCGATCACCTCAAGCTCTTGTTTCGACATGCCTCTATGTTGACGTTTTTCGATCCAAGGCGCAAGCTTGCATCAACGAACTTCAATACAGGCCGTTCCGGGGCACCGCCATGCCCCGTCACCCAGGAGTGAAGTCATGAACGAGCAGTCCACCGACCTGCGTGAAACCGTCCGCCGGCGCTACGCGGCGGCAGCCGCCAAGGTCACCGAGGGCGGCGCCGCCTGTTGCGGGCCGGAGCCGATCGAGGTCGACGAGAACTTCGGCTCCACCCTGTACGCCGCCGACGAGCGCGACACCCTGCCCGCCGAGGCCCTCGCCGCCTCCCTCGGCTGCGGCAACCCGACCGCCGTGGCGGAACTCCGCGAGGGCGAGCGCGTCCTCGACCTCGGTTCCGGCGGCGGCATCGACGTCCTGCTCTCCGCCCGTCGCGTCGGGCCGGCAGGGAAGGCGTACGGCCTGGACATGACCGACGAGATGCTCGAACTCGCCCTGGCCAACGCGTCGAAGGCCGGCGCCACGAACGTCGAGTTCCTCAAGGGCACCATCGAGGCCATCCCCCTGCCCGCGAACACGATCGACGTCGTCATCTCCAACTGCGTCATCAACCTGTCCGTCGACAAGCCCGCCGTCTTCGCCGAGACCTTCCGCGTCCTGAGGCCCGGCGGCCGGATCGGCATCTCCGACGTCGTCGCCGACGACAGCCTCACGACCGAGCAGCGCGCCGAGCGCGGTGACTACGTCGGCTGCATCGCGGGGGCTCTGTCCTTCGGGGAGTACCGGGCCGGCCTGGAGGCCGCCGGCTTCCACGATGTGGAGATCACGCCGACCCATTCGGTCGCCGACGGCATGCACTCCGCGATCGTCCGCGCCACCAAGCCGGCGGCCGACGTCTGCTGCGGCGTGAGCGGCTGCTGCACCTCGGCGGAGACCTCGACCGACCCGGCTCTCACGGTCACGCAGGCGAAGACCGCGTCAGGATGCGGCTGCGTCGACTGAGGCCCACCGACGACGATCCAGGATTCCCTGAATTCAGGGATACGTGTACCGTCGGGACGTGCTGCTCACCATCGCCTGCGACGTCGACGCCCTGGCCCGCTTCGGCCGCGCGCTCGCCGACCCGATCCGCTGCCGCATCCTGCTCGCCCTGCGGGAGGCCCCCGCCCACCCGGCCGACCTGGCCGAGAAGCTGGGTGTCTCCCGCACCCGGCTGTCGAACCATCTCGCCTGTCTGCGCGACTGCGGCATCGTCGTGGCCCTCCCCGAGGGCCGGCGCGTGCGGTACGAGCTGGCCGACGCCCGTCTGGGCCATGCCCTGGACGACCTGCGCGGTGCCGTGCTTGCCGTCGAAGCCGACCGGACCTGCGCCGAGGCCGACGAGAAGGACTGCTGCCGATGACCGCCGCGCTTGCCCCGGGCCCGTCCCTGCGGCGTCGCGCTCAACTGGCCCGGCGGATACGGCTGCTGGTCGCCGCCACCATCGCGTACAACGTGATCGAGGCGACCGTGGCCCTCACCGCCGGCACGCTCGCCTCCTCCACGGCCCTGATCGGCTTCGGTCTCGACTCGGTCATCGAGGTCTCCTCGGCCACGGCCGTCGCCTGGCAGTTCTCCGCCGCCGACCACGCCGCGCGCCAGGCGCGGGAGAAGAGCGCATTACGGATCATCGCGATGTCGTTCTTCGCGCTCGCCGCCTACGTCACGGTCGACTCCGTCCGCGCCCTGACCGGCACCTCCGAGGCGGAGCACTCCACCCCCGGGATCGTGCTGGCCGCTCTGTCCCTGCTCGTGATGCCCTTCCTGTCGGCGACGCAGCGCCGCGCCGGGCGCGAACTGGGCTCCGCCTCGGCGGTCGCGGATTCCAAGCAGACTCTGCTGTGCACCTACCTGTCCGCCGTCGTCCTGGCCGGGCTGCTCGCCAACTCGCTGGTCGGATGGACCTGGGCCGACCCAGTCGCCGCCCTGGTGATCGCCGCCGTCGCGGTCAAGGAGGGCCGGGAGGCGTGGCGGGGCGACAGTTGCTGTGCGGTGCCGCTCGGCGTCGACGCGGAGGCCGGAAAGGCGGGGCGCGGTTGTGCTGCGGGGTGTGGCTGCTGCGGTCCCCGGAGCGGATCCACCTGGCCGGACTGACCCGCCGCCTCGCCCGGCAGCCCTTCAGCCACGGGCGAGTTCCGCGGCGCCGAAGGAGACGTCGAAGCGGTCGCACCAGATGCTGACGCTGCTGTACCGGGCCGGATCGACGTCTGCGGGGACGGCGTAGTTCTGGCTGCCCTTGTTGCCCTTCAGCTTGCCGAGACCGACATGCTCCCCGTCGTCGAACACATGCCAGCCGGCCCGGCCTTCCTCGACCGGCGCGTCGGCCAGCAGGACGCGCAGGTCAGGGCCGTTGCTGGTGTCGAGGTTCTCCAGCCGCACGACATGCGAGCCGTCGGCCAGCCGCAGGAGCTTCACCGTGCCGGACGTCGCGTGCTCGTGGCTGATCAGCTCGCCGCTCGCCAGCGTCACCGGCCCGGCCGGAACAGCCGGGGCGGAGGGCGCCCCGGACGACGGCGCGCCGGCCGGTGCCCGCGAGGCGTCCACGGTCACGGGCAACGCCTCCCGCACCGTCTCGTCCTGCCACAGCTTCCACGGCTGGAACCAGTACAGCCCGAAGCCCACCGCGGCGACCGTCACCGCCGACACCCCGGCCATCCATGGCCTGACTCGCGTGCGTCGTCGTCCCCGCCCCATGCGGCCCACCTCCTGGGAGTCACCTGTCTCACCCCCATTCAACGGAGGTTGGGGCCGTCCTGGGCCGCGCGGCCGATGACGAAACCCTTACGTCCGCCGGGAACCCGGTCAGCGGTGCTCGGGGTTGTCCGCGCCCGGGCGGCAGCCCGCGTCCCACTCCGAACGCTGGTTGCCGTGGGCGGGGATGCCTCCGGTGCGCTTCAGCAGAGCGGCGATGTGCATCAGGTTCCAGGTCATGAAGGAGGTGTTGCGGTTGGTGAAGTCGTTCTCCGGTCCGCCCGAACCCTGGTCCAGATACGACGGCCCGGGGCCGGCGGCGCCGATCCAGCCGGCGTCCGCCTGGGGCGGGATCGTGTAGCCGAGGTGCTGGAGGCTGTAGAGGACGTTCATCGCGCAGTGCTTCACACCGTCTTCGTTGCCGGTGATCAGACAGCCGCCGACCCGGCCGTAGTAGGCGTACTGGCCCTGGGAGTTGAGCAGCGAGGAGCAGGCGTAGAGACGCTCGATGACCTGCTTGGTGACGGAGCTGTTGTCGCCGAGCCAGATGGGTCCGGCGAGCACCAGGATGTCGGCGGCCATCACCTTCTCGTACAACCCCGGCCAGGCGTCGGTGGCGAAGCCGTGCTCGGTCATGTCCGGGTACACACCGGGTGCGATGTCATGGTCCACCGCGCGGATCACGTCCGTGGACACGCCGACGGAGTCCATGATGGCCCGGCTCTTGTAGATCAGGCCCTGGGTGTGGCTGAGCTGCGGGGACGGTTTGAGGGTGCAGTTGATGTAGAGGGCGGTCAGGTCGTCGAAGCGGTACGCCGTCTCGGTGGGTGGTGAGGTTGCCATGGGGGCAGCGTCTCGCGTGACTTCCCCTTTGTCCCGGTCCGACGCACCGTCGCATGCCTTACGGAGTCATGACGGATGGGCATGGCCCGGCGGCGGTGCGGCCACGAGCGGTGACACATACCCGTCGCGCACCAAGACTCAGGCGGGGAACCGGGCCCAGCTGCACGACATCAACGGAGTGCCCCGACAGAGTCGCCGCCGCCAACCCGCTCACCTGCATCGGCAAGCGTCCCGTCCGCCGTTCCTGATCTTCCACGGCGAGCCGGACGCCCTCGTGCCCTCACCGAAGCGCGTCACGCCGGGCACTCAGAGCTCTCAGCGACTCCGTGGTGATCTCCGCCAGGGCGACCGGGCACAACAGGTGCTCCAGCGGCGCCTTGTGCGCGCGGTTCCGTTCGTGGAGAGCGCGTCCCCCGGGGCTGCTCAGCAGGATGCCGAGTGCGGCGGTGTCCGGACCGCTGGGCAAGGCCGGATGCCGGTCATGGGCGCACGTCGCGTCGGCGTAGTGCGGCAGCGTCACCTCCAGTGCCGCGGTCAGCTCGTCGAGTACGGAGACGTTCCGTACGAAGTCGGAGACGGCGTACCAGGTGACCGCTGCGGCGACGAGCAGGCGGCCGGGACGATCTGCCGGGTCGGCCGACAGCAGCGCCCCTGCCTGAAGGGAGATCTCCTCGTCGATGTCGGTTCCCGGGTCCGGGTAGCCGTGCAGCATCGCGGACAGCGCGTCGATGGCGTCCTGTGCCCCCACCGGCAGACGGGGCGGCACGTCCGCGGCCGAGCCGGGCTCGATGACGTCCAGGGCGATCCGCGCGAGTCCGGCGACATTGCGCGGGCAGAGCCACTGCTCACGGGGGTGGTTCTCCTCCCACGCGGCGTTCGGGTCGGCGAGGTTGCACAGCTGCCGGGCGAGGTCTTCGTCGAACTCGGCCTCATGCTCCTGGTAGGGGTGCGTCTCGTGCTCGCAGGGCCGGTCGCGCAGGGCACCGTCGGCCGCCTCCAGTGCCGCCCTGGCCTCGGGCACGACACCGTCGCCCGGTGCGACGGCGAGATAAGGGGCCGTCATCAGGAGACCGATCGTCCATACGTAGGCCGATTCCCCGTCGGGGTCGGCGGCGAGCCGCGCGGCGCAGTCCAGGACCGTCCGGTCGTAGGCGTCGTTGAGCGCGTCGTCGTACTCCTCGCGGATCTCCTCCCAGGAGCCGGCGAGTTCATCGAGGGGAATGTCGTCGCTGATCACCAAGTGAGCCTATCGGCCGTGCCGTTCGGACCGGCTCGTGGTGAACGGGCCTCAGGGCCGGACCTGAAAAGTGATCCGCAGCGGCGGCAGGCCCGGTGAGTGGCCGGTGGTGTGCAGCACCGCCTCGCCCGGTTCGGCGGCGCGGGCGTCCCAGGCACGGAAGCCGGGATCGGTCTCGTAGTCGACCGGTACGAGGACGATCGCCGTGCCGTCGACGGTGGGAGTGGCCTCTCGCCAACGGCCGGAGAGACGCAGCTGGGTGCTGTCGCCGAGGCGGAGAGGGACGGTGCGGCCGGTGTCGTCCGGGGTGAGGACGGCCGGGGCGGACGGCACCGGGGTGGCGGTTACCGCCGTGCGGGTGGGAGTCGGAGCCGGGTCGGGGCTGGGGGTGGCGGTGTGGGCGGGCGGGGTCGGACGGTGCGGTGGAGGGCCGTCGGTGCAGGCGGCCGCCGCCACCACGAGGAGCAGGGCGGCGGCGGCGCGCTGCAGGAGCGTCCGTGTCATACGAGCGGGATGTTGATGCAGGTCAGAATGGCCGCCTGGGCGGAGAGCTGCTCCCTGGTGGCGTTGGGGTCGAGGCGTACCTTCTCGGCGTTCTGGACGGCCTCCAGGAACGGCGTGTCCGCCTTCAGGTCACTGTCGGTGTCGACGAGTTCGTTCGGCTCGAAGGCGCCGCCCGCGAAGTTGAGCCAGGCGGCGAGCAGTTGGCGGTCGAGGGAACGCTTCGGTTCCAGGAACAGGTTGAGGAAGAGGACGTCCGCCGCCTTGTCCTGGGTCGACACGTCGACCTTTTCGGAGAACACCGCACTCGCGTGCTGGACGATCTTCAGATAGCAGTCCAGCGTCTTCTTGCCGAGCCCGGTGAGGTCGCCGGTCAGGTACTTGACGTACCAGACGTCGGCGAGCAGCGACAGCGGGGCGTTGCCCTGGACGATGACGGGCATCGCGTCGGTCCCCGTACCGCCGTCGTCGTCGCGTGCCGTGAAGGACAGGTCGTACAGGCAGGGCTTGGTGTACGTGTGGGCCCGGGCGTCCGTCAGGTCGCGCGGCTGGACGCTGGGGCTGCGGGCGGGATCGGGGTCCGGCGGGTTGACCAGCGAGGTGGTCGCGGTGGCGGGTGTGCCGTCGCCCCACGCCCAGCTCATGGTCTCGTCGTCGCTGCCGGGGTCGGTGACCCGGGCGGTGTACCGCTTCTCCTCACCCGCGTGGACGACGAGTGTCTTCCCACCCGCGAGCGCCACGGCACCGGTCTTGTCGATGGCGGCGGCCGGGTCCACGTTGGCCACGGTGATCTCGGCCTCGCGGCAGGTGGTGGTGTCGTCGTCGCTGCCGCAGACCTTCACGGTGAAGGTGCCGTTGTCGCCGAAGACGAGCTCACGGCTGAAGGTGAGGGTGGCGTCGGGACGGGTGTTCTCCAGCTGTCCGGGCAGGGGGACGGGCTTGCCGTCGCCCGGGTCGATGGTGGCGGTGAGCGGGTCGAGCCAGCCCGGGTCGGTGACCGTGCCCGTGACCGTGAGTTTGCCGCCCTCCTCACGCGGGCCCTGGACGCTGAAGGTCACCGTGGGCGCCACGTTGGTGACGGTCACGGTCGCCGTGTCGGTGTCGGCCCCGGCGGCGTTGCCGACGCGCAGTCCGACGGTGTACGTGCCGTCCTGGCCGACCCGGTCGAAGAGCGGGCTGACGCCGGTCGCGTCGTCGTAGGCGCCGTCGCCGTCGAAGTCCCAGCTGTAGCTGCCGCCGCCCCCCGGGACGGTGGAGCCGCTCGCGTCGAGCCGTACGTCGGTGCCCTCCTTGGTGGCGTACGGTCCGCCCGCGTCGGCGGTGGGCCGGCAGCTCGCGGGGTAGTCGGTCGCCGGATCGGCCTGGTCCTGGCTCGGTGAGGTGGCGCTCGCACCCATGCCCCGGCGGGCGAACACGCCCCACAGCAGGCACTGGTCGGCGCCGCCGTTGTCGGCCCGGTCGGCGGCGAGGATGCCGTCGCGGGCGTCGAGGAAGTCGGGTGAGGACGGCGTCAGCTTCATGCCGTCGACCATCAGCTGCTCGTGCCGCTGCTTTCCGGTGGCGTTGCCGTACGCGCCGATGAGCGCCGTACGCATGTCCCACATGGCGGTGGCCCAGATCTCGCCGTCGGAATGCACCTCGCAGCCGCCGTCGTTGCACAGGTCGCCGTAGGTGAGGTCGCTGTCGTTGTACGCGACGCGGCGCACACCGGTGGGCGAGCCGTTGTTGTACTCGCCGTACACCGGGTCGTTCCACATCGAGGTGGCCACCGCGTCGCTCCAGCCCTCGCCGAGCGCGCCGGTCTGCTCGCCGTCGCCCATGTCGCCGCCGCCGACGAGCCGGTTGGACAGGCCGTGGCTGTACTCATGGGCGATGGTGTCGCCGTTCATGGCCCGGTGCATGTTGTGGTTGCCGCAGGAGGTGCGTCCGACGAAGAGCCGCATGGTGCCGTTCTGGCCGTCGGCCGGGGTGCTGAAGTTGGCGTTGCAGGCGTCGTCCCCGTTGGCGTTGAAGTCGACGTAGACGTCGACGCGGTCGCCGCCGGCGCCGCCGCCCCCGAGGTTGTCCTCCTGGAAGTTGCCCGCCGCCTCGTCGAAGCCGAGCCCGTAGAGGTGGTCGTGCATGCGGTTGGTGTAGTAGAAGGCCTGGGTGACGACCGCGTTCCGGTCCGTGGTGAGGTCGGTGCCGCCGCTGGTGCGGAAGGCGTCCGTGAACGTGTAGTCGAAGTGCTGGTACGCGGGATCCCCGGCGGCCGGCGTCTGCGGCTGGTAGCCGAGCGTTTCGTTGCCGTCGGGGTCCTGGGAGACCTCGGCGTTGTTGCCGGTGGTGACCCGGCCGCCGACCCAGGAACGGCCGAGGCCGCTGAAGGGGACGGTCGTCGCGCTGCCGAGGGTGGGGTTCTGGTTGGTGAAGACCCGGCCTTCGGGACCCTCGTTGCTGGTGAGGTCGGTGCGCTGGAGGACGGTGCTGTTCCCGGCGTCGACGACAGTGTCGTACAGGTGGTGGTTGTCGGCGGTGAGAGTGGTCCGCCAGGCCGGGCGGGCGGTGCCGTCGGCGAGCGGGAAGGTGACCCGCGTCGCGGTGGCGGTGCCGGGCGGGGTGCCGGTGCCGACGGAGGCCGCGGCCCGGTTCAGCGCCTCGGCCTTGTCGAGGATGACCTTCCCGGTGGCACGGGCCTGCGGGACGAGGCTGCCGGTGACGGTGAGGATGCGGCCGGCCTTGTCCACGGCGACCGAGAGGCGGGCGCCGTGGACCGGGACGCCCCGGTCGCTCTGGCCGATGAAGACATGCCGTACGCCGTTGTGCTCGGTGCGGTACGACTTGACGACGGTGAGGTCGTCCAACTCGGCGGCGGACAGGCCGTAGAGGTCCGCGTGGTCGCGGATGTGGTCCAGCGCGATGGTGCGCGGGTCGGCGGTGTCGGCTCCGGTGAGGGCGTTGCGTCCCTGCGGGGTGAGCCGCCTCGGCGTTCCGAACCGGCTCCAGCGGATCGCCGTGTCGTCGAGTTCCTGTGCGGCGCGGAGCTGCCCCGCCGTGGGCGCGACGCGTTTGTCACCGCGTACGTCGATGTTCGGGTACGGCAGATCCCGCCGTTCCTGGGCCGGTCTCTCCTGCCTCCCGGGTTGTTCACCGGCGATGGCGGCCGACGGTGCGACCGTGACCGCCGGCAGCGCGAGCAGGACCGCTCCGACGAGCAGTGTGCGGGCGCGCTTCGATAAGCGTGCGGGTGTCATTCCCTCTCCCCCGTCCGTTGACTCCCTGACTGCGGACCGAGGACACGGTACGTGCGCATGACAAGCCAAGGAAGAGCGCGTGCCGGCCCGTCACGGGGGCCAGTCGGCGCAGTCCGCGACCGCGGCGGCATCTGACGGTACGTCGGGGCATTCGGGATCAATCACGCCCGGACCGTTGACGCACCCGCCCGATCGGGCTTCATAATCGGGCACTCGATGTCATCGCTGACATATGTCAACGATGACACACCGGGCCGTGCCCTGGACGTCGGCGCGGACCCGGGCGTCACTTTTCGGCCCGTCCGTGCCGGAGCCGCAGTCACCGCTGCGCGGACGACCGTGGGACAAGGAGACACCATGAGCTCTGTACGCGTACCCCGCCATGCCCGCGTGCGGTTGACGGCGGCGGTGGCGGTGGTCTGCGCTCTGTCCGCGGCGCCGCTCGCCCCCCGGGCCGTCGCCGCCGACACCCCGGCGTACACCGAGACCTACCGGCCCCAGTTCCACTTCACTCCGGAGAAGAACTGGATGAACGACCCCAACGGCCTCGTGTACTACAAGGGCGAGTACCACCTCTTCTACCAGTACAACCCGAGCGGCAACTCCTGGGGCGACATGTCCTGGGGGCACGCGGTGAGCACGGACCTCGTGCACTGGAAGGAACTGCCCCTCGCGCTCTCGCACGACGACGAGGAGATGGTCTTCTCCGGCAGCGCTGTCGTCGACTGGAACAACACCACCGGGTTCGGCACGGAGACGAACCCGCCCATGGTGGCCGTCTACACCAGCGCCTACAAGGAGGGCGGCAAGCAGGCCCAGTCGCTCGCCTACAGCACGGACAGAGGCCGCACCTGGACCAAGTACCAGGGCAATCCCGTCATCGACATCGGCTCCACCGACTTCCGCGACCCCAAGGTCCAGTGGTACGAGCCGACGAAGAGCTGGCTGATGACCGTGTCGCTGTCCGCCGAGCACAAGGTGCGGTTCTACTCGTCGAAGAACCTCAAGGACTGGGATCTGCTCAGCGAGTTCGGACCGGCCGGGGCGACGGGCGGCGTGTGGGAGTGCCCCGACCTGTTCCCCCTCGCGGTCGACGGCGACAGGAACACCATCAAGTGGGTTCTGGTGGTCAACATCAACCCCGGTGGTATCGCGGGCGGTTCCGCCGCCCAGTACTTCGTCGGCGACTTCGACGGCAAGAAGTTCACCGCCGAGGACAAGGGCACGTACACGCCGCCCGACGGCACGGTGATGCAGGACTTCGAGGGCACCGACTTCGGTTCGTGGACGACCACCGGCACCGCGTTCGGGCAGGGACCTGCGACCGGGGCTGTGGACGGGCAGGGCGCGGTCTCCGGCTTCGAAGGCAAGGGCCTCGCCAACAGCTTCCACAGCGGCGACGGCACCACCGGCACCCTCACCTCGCCCGAATTCACCGTCGACAGGGCCTACTTGAACTTCAAGACCGGTGGCGGACGGCATCCCCACGAGGCCGGAACCGTGATGGAGCAGACCCCGCCCGAGGGAACGGTCCTCGCCGACTTCGAGGGCGGCTCCTACGGCGGCTGGACGGCGACCGGCGACGCCTTCGGCACCGCACCGGCCGGCGGCACCCTCCCCGGCCAGCAACAGGTCTCCGGCTTCCTGGGAGACGGGCTGGTCAACACCTTCCTGAACGGCGACTCCACCACCGGAACCCTCACGTCGCCGGAGTTCACCATCGACAAGAAGCACATCAACTTCCTCATCGGCGGCGGCAACCACCCGGCCGGGTCCGCCGACCCCACCGCCGTCGAACTCCTCGTGGACGGCCAGGTCGTCCGCAGCGCCACCGGGCAGGACGCCGAAGCCCTCAACTGGGCCTCCTGGGACGTCGGCGACCTCGCCGGCAAGAAGGCGCGGATCAGGATCGTCGACGACAACACCGGCGGCTGGGGCCACCTCAACGTCGACCACATCATGCAGTCCGACACCCGCGCCCAGCGCGTCTCCACGGAGACGTCCGTCAACCTGCTCGTCGACGGCCAGGTCGTCCGCAGCGCGACCGGCGCCGACAGCGAGACCCTGGACTGGGCCTCCTTCGACATGCGCCCCTACCTCGGCAAGAAGGCGCGGATCCAGATCGTCGACATGAACACCGGCGGCTGGGGCCACGTCCTGGCCGACCGGTTCACCGCCGCCGACAAGCCCGCCAAGTCCGTCGTACAGCGCGCCGACTGGGCCGACTACGGCAAGGACTACTACGCGGCGGTGTCCTGGGAGAACGCGCCGGGCGGCAAGCGGTACATGATCGGCTGGATGAACAACTGGGACTACGGCGGCTCCATCCCCACCTCCCCCTGGCGCGGGGCGCAGAGCGTTCCCCGCGAAATGGCCCTGCGCACGATCAACGGCCGGATCCAGCTGACCAGCAAGCCGGTCGCCGGCCTGGAGTCACTCCGGGAGAAGGTTCCGGCCACGGCATCCGACGTCACCGTCACCGACACGTCCAAGCCCCTGACCGGCGCCGCGGCCAAGGGCCAGGTGCTCGACATCGAGGCGACCTTCTCCCTCAAGGACGCCGCGCGCTTCGGCCTGAGAGTACGCACCGGCGCAGGCGGCGAGGAGACGGTCATCGGCTACGACGCCACGACTCAGGAGCTGTTCGTCGACCGCACCCGCTCCGGTGCCGTCGACTTCCACAACTCCTTCGCCACCGGCGTCCAGACGGCACCCCTGATGCCCGAGAACGGCAGGGTCAAGCTGCGGATCCTGGTCGACCGGTCGTCCGTCGAGGTCTTCGGCGGCAGCGGCGAGGCCGTGATCACCGACCAGATCTTCCCCGACCCGGCCGGCACCGGCGTCGAGGTCTTCGCCGAGGGCGGCACGACCACCCTGGAGCGCATGCGGGCGTGGCAGCTGAGGTCCATCTGGAAGTGACACGCCGCGGATCCGCGCGCCGGCCGGGAGCGGCCTGCGGCGCGCGGATCCCGGCCGGGCAGGCGCCGAGGAACGCACGAGGACGCTGCCTCGTACGCCCCCATCCGCTCGCTACGGGTGCGTGGCCAGCGGATCCAGGAACGTCAGTACGGAGGCGTCCTCCTCGATCAGCGGGGTCAGGGCGGCGTTGAACGGGGCGCCGTACGGGGCGTCCAGGTGTGTTTTGAAGGCGTCCTCGTCCCGGTAGACCTCGAAGATCCAGAAGGCGCGCGGGTGGGCCGCCTTCGTGTAGACGTCGAAGGCCAGGTTGCCTTCCTCCTCGCGCACCTTCACGGCGTAGTCCCGGATCAGGCGGGCGACCTCGTCCTCCGTTCCCTCGCGGGCGGTGAACTCGGCGAGCAGGGTTTTCGTCATGGTGTCGTCTCCTTGTCAGTGGGTGGAGTCGGGTTGCCGGTGGGTGGCGTCGGGGGGCGGACGACGTACGTCCGTCAGGAGTTGCCGGCGGTCGCGACCAGTGCCGGCTGGTCGCGCCACGGCGGGTTGGGACCGGCGACCGAGCACGTCAGGGCGGCGACCCGGGTGGCGAACCGGCAGGCTTCCGCGACATCGTCGAGACCGAGGCCGGTCAGTCTGCCGCCGAGGAGGCCGCGGACGGCGAGGTGGTGCAGCAGCCCGGCGGTGAAGGAGTCGCCCGCCCCCACCGTGTCGACCACCCGTGTCGCCACCGCGGGCACCCGCAGCCGTTCGCCGTCGAGCGAGGCCAGCGCGCCGTCGGCGCCGAGCGTGATCACGACGAGCCGTGCCCCTGCGGCGTGCCACGTGTCGCATGCCTGCTCCGGCGGGGTGCCCGGCAGGAGCAGCTCCAGGTCGTCCTCGCTCAGCCGCAGGATGTCGGCGAGGCCGCACCAGTGGGCCAGCCTGGCGCGGTACACGTCGGGGTGCACCAGCAGCGGCCGGACGTTGGGATCGATGCTGATGGTGGCCCGGCGCGAGGCCGTTGCCAGGAACTCCTCGACCACCGCCGCGCCGGGCTCACGGACCAGGGCCAGCGACCCGGTGTGCACACAGGCCGTTTCGGACAGGTCGACCCCCGCCAGCTCCCTGGGGGTCCACTGCCAGTCGGCCGTGTTCTGGGCGTGGAAGGAGAACGCGGCCTGCCCCTGGTCGTCCAGCTCGGCCACGGCCAGCGTGCTGGGTTCGGCCGCCGCCACGGCGTACGACAGGTCCACGCCCGACGCCTCCAGGTGGGCCCGGAACAGGCGGCCGAACACGTCGCCGGACAGCCGCGCGAGGAAGCGGGCCGGCGTGCCGAGCCTGGCCAGGGACACGGCCGTATTCGCAGGTCCGCCGCCCGGCAGCACCCGCAGGGCGAGCTCGCTGCGGGCGCCGGCGGGTTCGGTGAACGCGTCGGCGACGCACTCTCCCAACACGGTGATCTGGGGCGGGGTCATGGGCTGCTCTTCTCTCGGGACGCGCTGGCGGAACGGGCAGGGTGCGGGCAGTCGCCGAACGGCTTCGGGCGGGCGGCGGCCACGAGCGTTGCCGATTTGTGACGGGTGCAAGGCATTGACGTTGCCTGGAGGCGGAGTCCATCATCCTCGCCATGCAGTGTCAACGATGACATAAGTCAACGATGACACCTTGGACGGCATGACCCGATGCCGGCCGCTCGCCCGCAATCCCGCAGGAGTTGTTCATGTCACGCATCTCTCGTCTGCCTTCCTCCTTGCTCAGAGCCGCCGCGTGCACGGGTGTCGCGGCCCTCGCCCTGACCGCCTGCGGCTCCGGGTCCGGATCGGGCACCGCGAGCGCCGGATCGGGCAGCGTCAAGGTCGGTCTGATCACCAAGACCGACACCAACCCGTTCTTCGTGAAGATGAAGGAGGGCGCGGAGAAGGCCGCCAAGGAGAACGGCGTCGAACTGTCCACCGCGGCGGGCAAGTTCGACGGCGACAACGCCGGTCAGGTCACCGCCATCGAGAACATGGTCGCGGCCGGGGTGAAGGGCATCCTGATCACGCCGAGCGACTCCAAGGCGATCGTGCCGGCGATCGAGAAGGCCAAGGCCAAGGGCGTTCTGGTCATCGCCCTGGACACCCCGACCGACCCGGAGAGCGCGGTCGACGCCCTGTTCGCCACCGACAACCTCAAGGCCGGCGAGCTGATCGGCGAGTACGCCAAGGCCGCCATGAAGGGCAAGACGGCCAAGATAGCCACCCTCGACCTCGCACCGGGCGTGTCCGTCGGCGTCCAGCGGCACGACGGCTTCCTGAAGGGCTTCGGCGCCACCGACAAGGACGTCGCGTGCGCCCAGGACACCGGCGGCGACCAGGCCAAGGGCCAGACCGCGATGGAGAACTGCCTGCAGAAGGCGCCCGACATCAACGTCGTCTACACCATCAACGAACCGGCCGCCCTGGGCGCGTACACCGCCCTGAAGGCCAAGGGCCGGGAGAAGGACGTGCTGATCGTCTCCGTCGACGGCGGCTGCACCGGCACCCAGGCGGTCAAGGACGGCAAGATCGCCGCGACCTCGCAGCAGTACCCGCTGAAGATGGCCGCCGAGGGCGTCAAGGCCGTGGCGACGTACGCCAAGGACGGCAAGAAGGCCTCGGGTTACACCGACACCGGCGTCACCCTGATCACCGACAAGGCGCAGGACGGTGTCACGTCCAAAGACACCGCCTACGGCCTGGAGAACTGCTGGGGCTGAGCCGCCGACCCCAGCTGCCGCCGTCCGTAGCCCTTCAACGGGCGGCCGCCCCCTCCTCCCCGGCCGGGGACGGCCGCCCCTCGTCCTCCTGGCGTCCGACCAGGACGCACAAGGACTTCTGTCTTCCGACAAGGACCTCGCATGACTGCCACGTCCACGCCACCCTCCACCTCCACGCCGTACGCCGAGCTCAAAGCGCCGACCACGGTCCGCAGGCTGCTCACCCAGCCGACCACGGGCCCGCTGGCCGCGCTGCTCCTGGCCTGTGTCTTCTTCTCCTTCTCGACCGACCAGTTCCTCACCGGCGGGAACTTCTCGCTGATCGTGCAGCAGGTCATGGTCGTCGGCACCCTGGCCATCGGCCAGACCCTGATCATCCTCACCGCGGGCATCGACCTGTCCTGCGGGGCCGTGATGGCGTTCGGCAGCATCATGATCGCCAAGATGGCGGCCGAGGGGACCCTTCCCCCGCTCGCCGCGATCGCGCTGGGCCTGGCCGTCTGCGGCGGCTTCGGCCTGCTCAACGGGGCGCTGGTGCAGAAGATCCCGCTGCCGCCGTTCATCGTCACCCTCGGCATGCTCAACGTGGCGTTCGCGCTGACCCACATCTACTCCGAGGAGCAGACGGTCACGAACCTGCCCGGGCCGCTCACCGCCCTCGGGCAGACCTTCCCGCTCGGCAGGACCGACATCACCTACGGCTCGCTGGTCACGATCGCCCTGTTCCTCCTCCTCGCCTACGCCCTGAGCAGCACCAGCTGGGGCCGGCACGTCTACGCCCTGGGCAACAGCCCGGAGGCGGCGCGCCTGAACGGCATCCGCACCTCACGGCTGACCATCGGCGTCTACACCGTGGCCGGCCTCCTCTACGGCATCGCCGCCCTGCTGCTCATCTCCCGCACCGGAGTCGGCGACCCGCAGGCCGGGCAGACCGACAACCTCGACAGCATCACCGCCGTCGTGCTCGGCGGCACCAGCCTCTTCGGCGGACGCGGCTCGGTCCTGGGCACGTTCATCGGCGTCCTCATCGTCGGCGTCTTCCGCAACGGCCTGCAGCTGATGGGCGTCGCCTCCATCTACCAGACCCTGATCACCGGAGTCCTGGTGATCCTCGCGGTGACCGTCGACCAGATCTCCCGGAAGAAGGCCCGATGACCGCCACCAGCTCCCCCACCCCTGTCCTGCAGGCCCGCGGTCTGGTCAAGCGCTACGGCCACGTCACCGCCATCGACGGCGCCGACTTCGACCTGCTGCCGGGCGAGGTCCTCGCCGTCATCGGCGACAACGGCGCCGGCAAGACCAGCCTCATCAAGGCTCTCACCGGCGCGTTGGTCCCCGACGCGGGCGAAATCCGCCTCAACGGGAAGCCCATCACCTTCTCCGGTCCGCAGAGCGCACGCGCCCACGGCATCGAGACGGTCTATCAGGACCTCGCCGTGGCCGCCTCCATGGACATCGCGTCGAACATGTTCCTCGGACGCGAGCTGCGCCGCCCCGGCATCCTCGGCAGCGCCTTCCGCATGCTCGACAAGAAGCGCATGCGCCAGGAGGCCGCCGAGCACATGGCCGACCTGAAGATCGGTCTGCGCTCGCTGACCCAGGCCGTCGAGACCCTCTCCGGCGGACAGCGGCAGGCCGTGGCCGTCGCCCGTGCCGTCGCGTGGGCCCGCAGCGTCGTCGTCATGGACGAACCCACCGCCGCCCTCGGCGTCAAGGAGTCCGGGCAGGTCCTCGACCTGATCCGCCGCGTCCGCGACAAGGGCATGCCGGTCGTCCTGATCAGCCACAACATGCCGCACGTCTTCGAGATCGCCGACCGGATCCACGTCCACCGCCTGGGCCGCCGCGCCGCCGTGATCAAGCCCTCGGACTACTCCATGGCCGAGGTCGTCGCGATCATGACCGGCGCGCTCGGCGTCGACGAGGCCGGAGGTACTGTCGTAGCGGATTCCGAGGCCGCGAAGGCCGCCGGAGTACAGGCCACCTGACAGCGCAACCCGCTCTCGTATGTTCCGGTCGAGGCCGCGACCGGAACCCGGGAGCACTCAGGAGACGGTTTCCTCCATGGCAGCGAGCCGCCGCCCCACCCTGGCCGACGTCGCCCGAGAGGTAGGTGTCAGCGCCAAGACGGTCTCCCGTGTCCTCAACGAGGACGGACCCGTCTCGGCGCAGACGCGGGAACAGGTGCTCGCCGCGGTGGCCAAGCTGGGCTTCCAACCGAACCTCATGGCACGCAACATGCGCGTCGGCGGCCCGGACACCACCATCGGCCTGGTCATCCCCGACCTCGCCAACCCCTTCTTCGGAGCCGTGGCCCGCGGCATCGAGGACACGGTCCGCGACCGCGGACTCACACTGCTCATGGGCTCGTCCGCGGACGACCCCGACCGCGAACGCGCCCTGACGGCCAAGTTCCTCGCCCGCCGCGTCAGCATCCTGATCGTCGTGCCGTCCGTCGGCGCCGACCACTCCGACCTCAAGTCCCACCGTACGGCGGGGCTTCCGATCGTCTTCCTCGACCGGCCCGGAGTCGGCCTGTCCACGGACAGCATCGTCAGCTCGAACCGTGCGGGCGCTCAGGAAGGCGTCGCCCACCTGATCGCCCACGGCCACCGCCGCATCGGCTTCGTCGGCGACCTGCCCGTCAAGCTGTACACCCGTCGCGAGCGCCTCGCCGGATACCGCGCGGCCCTGCAGGAGGCCGACATCCCCTACGACCGCTCGCTGGTCGCCAGCGCACACGACCAGCCGGGGGCGGAGGCAGCCACCTCCCAACTCCTCGAACTGGCCGATCCCCCCACAGCCCTGTTCGCCGGCAACAACATCATGGCGCTCGGCATCGTCGCCGAACTCGCCCGCAGCAAGCGCAAGGAAGTCGCTGTCGTCGCCTTCGACGACGTGGCTCTCGCCGAGGCACTGGAACCCGCCCTGACCGTGGTGGCCCAGGACCCCGAAGAAATCGGCCGCAGCGCCGCGGCCACCGCCCTGTCCCGCCTCGACGGCGACCGTTCCCGCGCCCGCACCATCACCGTGCCCACCCGGCTGATCGTCCGGGGCTCGGGGGAGCAGGCTGCGCCGAAGCGTTAGGCGGCTCGTCCCCGGGGCAGGCCCCCGCGACGCCTCCCGGCGGGGAGGCAGAAGGTTGACCGCTGCCTCTGGCGCCCGGTGATCAGCAGGTCGTGCCGCGAAGTTCGAGCGGCACGACGAGCGCGCATGCGCACGCCCCGTTCGGCCGTCGGCGCGGTTCGGCAGGTGCCGGCCGGCAAGAGCGCCGATCATGACTGAACCGGCGGGAGCCGGTCGCGTTCGAGGTCCGCCTCGACGAGGTGCTGCGCCGGTACGCCGCCCAGGTGGCTGCGCACCGCGTTCCTGCGGGACGGCCTGCTCGGCCCGTTCGGCGACGGAGACCTGGTGCCTGGCCGGAGAACTACGACCACGCGCGGCGACGCGCCCTGTTCCGCCGACCCCACCTGGAGACGGACACCCTGGGCAAGATCCGCGAGGTGATGCACTGCTCATGTTCCAGGTTGCAGCGCGGGGTGCCGCCAATTTGTCGGGCAGCGCCCCCGCATCAACGAAATGATCTCGTGAGGTGACTCGGCCCAGGGGATCTCGCGAGCCGTGGAGTCCTGCGGCGTCCGGCGGTCGTACTGTCGAACCCGTCACCGAGGAGGACCACTGATGCGCAGCGTGACCTATTCGATGGGCGTTTCACTCGACGGATACATCGTCGGGCCGGACGGCGGCTTCAACTGGACGGCGCCCGACGAGGAGGTCTTTCGCTTCGCCACCGACGAGGTGCGAGAGGTCGGCGTCCACCTGTTGGGGCGACGGCTGTACGAGGCGATGCTGTACTGGGAGACCGTCGACCAGATTCCATCGCTCGACTTCTCGACGCACGAGTTCGCCGCGATCTGGAGGCCGCTCCCCAAGGTGGTGTTCTCCACCACGCTCTCGGCGGTACAGGGCAATGCCCGCCTGGCCTCCGGCGGCCTGGCGGAGGAGATCGAGCGATGGCGAGCCGAGCCGGGCGACGGCAACATCGCCATCGGCGGCGCGACTCTCGCCGCCGAGGTGGCCGCGTTGGGGCTGATCGACGAGTACCGGGCCAGGGTCTACCCGGTGCTGCTCGGTGGCGGCATTCCGTTCTTCCCCCAGGACGAGCGCCGGGTGGATCTCGAACTCGTCGACACCCGCACCTTCAGCTCGAGAGTCGTCTACCTCCGCTACCGCGTGGCGCGTTAGCCGTTTGGTCCGCCGAGCTACGCGAAGCGGTGTGAACCACCCTCTGGCGAACGGCGACGGCGGGCGGCGACGGCGGGGGCGGGGGCTAATACCGCAAGGTGACGCACTGGCGCGACCTGAACCCCATCGCCTGCCATGACGTCCTGCTCGACGGAGTCGTCGGGGACGTTCTTGAGAGCCATGGGGTTGCTCGGGGACATCAGACGGCGGCTACGGCCGGTTCGCCTGCGGTGGCGGCGTCGGCGAGGCGACCTTGAGCCAGCCCTCGCCGTCCAACGCCGGCCAGTGCACCGACCGGGATGGTTCACCGGTTTGCGGCAGGCGGTCGGTGCAGGGTCCGCGGAAATCGGTTTCGAGCGTTGTGCCGGTGCCTCTACTGTGACGCGGTGATGACTCAGGTGATCGTTGTCAACGGTGGTTCGAGCTCGGGAAAGTCCGGGATCGTCCGGTGTCTGCAGGCGGTTCTGCCGGGTCCGTGGCTGGCCCTCGGGACAGACACGCTGGTTGATGCGATGCCGGCGTCCATGCAGGCGTCGGATGGCGGCATCGAGTTCGCGCCGGACGGAGAGGTGATCGTCGGTCCGGAGTTCCGGACGCTGGAAGCGGCATGGATCGAGGGGGTCGCCGCAATGGGCCGTGCGGGTGCCCGGGTCATCGTCGACGAGGTCTTCCTCGGCGGGACGTACTCACAGCAGCGATGGCAAAAGGCCCTTGGCGAACTGCGGGTGTTGTGGGTCGGCGTCAGGTGTGACGCTGCGGTGGCCGCGGCCCGAGAGGTGGCACGCGGCGATCGGACCATCGGGATGGCCGCGTCCCAGGCGGAGGTGGTCCACCAGGGCGTGACCTATGACCTGGTGGTGGACACCACGCATACGGAGGCGATGGAGTGCGCGAGGGTCATCGCAGCACAGGTCCAGTGATCGACGGACCGGTTGTTGGTTCCGTCCACGAGATCGAGCGGGGACAGCAGTTGTTCACCATCGCGGACAGCACCCGGCCCTGTCACCGTTCGGCGCCGGCGGCGAGGGCAGCCACGAACAGCCCACGGAGGTACCGCGTGGCGAGAAAACCATGGTGCGGCGCGCGTGCCGAGACTAACTTCAGATGATGCGGATCTTGCATCTCTCCGACACCCATGTCGACCGGTCCGGCGGCCCCGACGCCGACGGGGCCGACGGCACTGGGGCGCTCCATCGCCTGCTGGCCGAACTGGGTCATCTGCCTGCACTCGACGCGGTGGTGGTCACCGGCGACATCGCGGACGACGGTTCCCGAGAAGCGTACGCACGGGCGCGTGAACTCCTGACCGGCTATGCCGGCCGACGAGGGGCGAACGTCTTCTACACCACCGGAAACCACGACGACCGCGCCGCATTCGCCGACGTGCTCGGCAGCGGCCATGTCCAGCCCGAGGCGGTGTACGAGGGAGCGGCGGGTGAGCGGGCGGGGGCAAGCACCGTCGACGGATGGCGACTGATCACACTGGACACGCTCGTGCCGGGCAAGGGCTACGGTCGACTGGACGGCAGCCAACTCGACTGGCTCCGCGAACTACTGGTCACCCCGGCACCGTTGGGCACCGTCCTGGCCTTCCACCACCCGCCGGTGGCCCTGGACGTCAACGTTCAGCGGGCGCTGGGCCTGCACAACAGTACGGAGTTGGCCGAGACAATCCGAGGGACCGACGTCCAGCTCATCCTGTGCGGGCACTTCCACCTGCAGATACTGGCGCGCCTGGAACAGGCGGTCGTCTGGGTCACGCCCGGCGTCGTCAGCCGCATCGACCTGACCGCGCGCCCCGGCACCGAGCGCGCCGTCCACGGCCCGTCGGCCTCCCTCGTCCACCTCGGAACACCCCATGGGCCACTCATCCACACGCTCCACGCACGAGACCCGCGTATGGGCGAGACGGTCTACGAAGCCGACGAGGAGGAGATGCACGAGGTCATCGAAAGACTCGGCCCCTCGGGACTGCAGTTCGGCTGATGGCTGACGCCCGGTCGACAACAGTCCGGCGAGCGCGGGAATCGGACGCTCCCGGGCGGCCTGACCTGCAAGTAGGCGTACCCCTCGCCGCAATCACCGCTGCCTGCGACGACGCCAGATCAAGCACACGATCCCCGAGCCGAAGAACCAGCGGGCCAACCGCCACCGCCGCGGCAGCAAGGGCGGCCGCCCCGTCGGCTTGGACCAGACGATCTACAAGTTCGGCAGGTGCGTCGGCGATGCCAGCGAGGGCGAGCAACACTGAAAGTCGGCTTTCCAACTTCTCGAGGGATCTTTAAAGGTGTGGGTTACGTCGGGGCGTCAACGCGGTCCGCGCCAAATCGCGTAGCCAGACGTGCGCGGGGTCGGTGTCATAGCGCTGATGCCATGACAGATACACCACGGCCGAGGGCAGTTCGAACGGCAGTGGGAGCAGGGTCAGGCCGAGAACCGTGGCCGCGGAACGCGCCGTCGATTCGGGGGCTGTGACGAGGAGGTCGGAGCCGCGCACGAACTCGAACGCGGCCCCTTCGGTGGGCGCGCTCGCCACGACCCGTCTGGTGAGGCCGAGCCGCGCGAGAGCGTCGTCGAGGGCGTTGCCGAGCCTTCCGCGCCGCGAGACGGTGATGTGCTCGGCCGCGGCGTACCGCGCGGCGGTGACAGTCTTGACTCGGGTGAGCGGGTGCCCTCGCCGTACGACGATGACGTGCTGGGTCTCAGCCACCTGTTCGGCGCGAATGTCGGGTGCGGTCGGGCGGTTCGCGTTCGCCTCCAGGTCGACCTCGCCGCGACGCAGCTCGGGGGTGTCGTTGCTCGATTCCGCGATGAAGCGCACACGCACGCCCGGCGCCTGCTCGCGTACGGCCGCGAGAAGCGTGGGGCCGCTGAGGGCGACGAGTGCATCGTGCCAGCGGAGTGTGAAGGTGCGCTCGAGCGTCGTGAGGTCGAGTTCGCGGCTCGGTGCCAGCACGCCCTGAACCTGCTGCAGCAGCTCGTGCACCTGTTCCCGGACGGCGATCGCGTACGGCGTCGGGGTCATCGTGCGCCCGGTACGCACCAGGATCTGATCCCCCGTCGTGCGCCGGATCCGGCCGAGGCTTCGACTCATCGCGGGGGCGGTGACGTGCAGGCGCTCAGCAGCTCCGGCCACGCTGCCTTCCTCCAGGAGCGCATCGAGCGCGGCGAGCAGGTTCAAATCCAATTGCATGAGACTCATCCTAGCCGTGCTTTACATGCACTTGCAGTTAATGATGGGCCCTCCTACCTTCGAAGTGCGGGCGCGAAAGAAGCACAGATTTCGCCTGGTCCGCCTCATCACCCCCTGCTCAGATGGGAGCTCCGCCATGCCCGAGTCGATTCAGACCACCGCAATTGTTGCCACCGCCGGCTCCGCGTCCGACGCCGACCTGCTCGCGCAGACCGTGATGGCCGTGCGCGCGGCTGGTTCGGTGTTGCGGGAGCGGTTCGGCGACGTGGTCCGCTACCAGACCCGCGAAGAGCTGATGCGCGCGCTCGCCGCCAACGACGACGCGGCCCTCGACGTCCTGCGCCCCCGCCTCACCCTCCTGCGCCCGGACGCCCGCTTGGTGGAGGACGAGCTCGCGGGCGGGGCCCTGCCCCCCGGCGAATGGTGGGTCCTGGATCCGGCCGAAGGCAACGTCAACCACCTGCACGCCCTGCCGGAGTGGGCGGTGACCGCCACTCTCGTGCGCGACAACCAGCCGGTGCTCACCGCAGTTCACATGCCGTTGACCGCTGAGACCTACACCGCACTCGCCGGCGCCGGCGCCCACCTCGACGGCCGCCCGCTGCACGTGTCCCGGACCACGGACCTCGGCCTGAGCATCGTGGCCACGAGCCAGGCCAGGCCGGACGAGGACGAGAAGGTCGTGCGGCGCATCGGCTCCTCGATCACCGCGATGCTCTTCGATGCGCTCGTGGTGCGGACATCCGTGCCCGCCACCCTGCACCTGCTGAACGTGGCCGCCGGCCGGATCGACGCCTTCTGGCAGTTCGCCGGGGCCCGCGCGGACCTGCTTCCCGGGGCGCTGCTCGTCACCGAGGCCGGCGGGCGGATATCCGACGCCGAGGGCCGCCCCTGGACCCCGGAGAGCGAGAGCTTCCTGGCCGCCGCGCCCGGCGTGCACACCCAAGCCGTCACCACGCTCTCCCGCTGACCCCCACGAGAACCACGAGCACCGGAAGGACCACATCAGCATGACCATGATCGCCGTTCTCGGAAACGGCCGCGTCGGCGGCAGCCTCGCACTGGCCCTCACCCGGGCCGGGCACGAGGTGACCGTGGCGGACCGCTCACCAGGCTCTGCCGCCGACGCCGCCCGGACAGCGCAGATCGTCATCAACGCCACCCCGGGCGCCGGCTCGCTGGAGCGGCTCATCGCGCTGCGCGAGGAACTGCAGGGCAAGATTCTCGTAGACGTCTCCAACGCCACCGTCGACGGACCGGACGGACTGCCGGCCGACCTGCTCTACCCCGGCTCAAGCCTCGCGGAGCAACTTCAGGAAGCTCTCCCCGACACGCGCGTCGTCAAGACGCTCAACACGATGCTCTACACGGTGATGACCGCGCCCGCCGCGCTCACCCAGACACCGACCGCTTTCCTCTCCGGCAAGGACCCGGAGGCCAAGCAGGTCGTACGCGGGCTTCTCGCCGACCTCAGCTGGCAGCAGGAGTGGATCACGGACCTCGGCGGGATCGAGACCGCGCGGGCCGCCGAGGCCGCGATCCTGTTCGTACCCCACGTGATCCGAGCCGGCGGATTCGCGCCCTTCGCGATCTCGATCACCCGCTGAAAGCCAGACGCAGCTCTTCCAGTTCAACAGCACCAAGTGCAGCTCGTGCCACACGCCGGCCTCATTCCACGCCGCCAGGCGCCGCCAGCAGGTCATGCCCGAGCCGAAGCAGAACTCCTGCGGCAGGTACTCCCACTGGATGCCGGCAGGACGGACAGGATCCCGCACAAGGCCTGCCGGTCCGGTACCCGAGGCCGCCCAGCAACCGGCTTCGGACCCGGTTCGGGCAACAACGGCTCGATCAAGGACCTGTCGTGAGTATCCGTACTCAAGACAGCAAGCTGCGAAGGGGGCACGGTCGACGGATGGTTGAAGAAGAGGAACGCCGCCGCGTACGTGTCGCTGTGGGGGTGTGCGTGGGTCTGGGCGCTGTCGAACTGGCCTTCTTCGGGCTGATCTGGCTGGGCTGGTTTCTGTCCTACCTGTCGTGGGATCCGCAGAGCTACGGAGATCCGCCGGCCGCCTACCAGCAGATGTCCCTGTATGTGGCCGCCGCCGCTGGTGCGGCTGTCCTCGTCGCCGCCGCCTTACGCTCCTGGAGAGTGGTCATCGGGCAGCTGATAGCGGGTGGAATGCTGCTCACACTGGCGCTTGCCGCCGGGAGCGCGGCTCAGGGCTACTACGAGTCCTCCTACGAGAGCGCCTGCCATGCGGGAGGATTCTGCGACGCTCCTGCGCCCGCCCGGTGATCGCATCAATCGAGGCACGACACAGCCCACTCGCCCGACCGAGTTACGAGTTTCTCTACCGGCTCAACGCGGCTCGCCGCCCTGGCCGCGACCGTCGCGGACGCCGAAGTTCGCGCCGCTCCACCGCGTCGGACATCGGGTGGTCCTGGTGAGGTCTTTGATCCAGATCATCGAGACGTGCAGGTGGAGACGGGCGAGGTAGCTGTCGGCCGAGCCGACCGGTGCACTGATGTCCGGGCGGGGACTCATGGGACATGGCCCGGCACCCGGCTCAGGTTCCGGGGAGGATACGGCGCGTTTCGTAGGCCCACATCGCGATCTCGACCCGGTTGCGGGCGCCGAGTTTGGCCATCAGGCTGGCCAGATGCGTCTTGACCGTGCTGAGGCTGATGTGCAGTGCATCGGCGATCTCGGTGTTGGTCAGCCCGCGAGCGACGGCGAGGAGCACCTGCTCCTCGCGGGCGGTGACGGGTGAGACCGGCTGGGCCACGGGCCGGCCGGCGGGCAGGTCCGCGAATGCCTGGAGCAGACGGACGGTGACGCTGGGCGCGATGAGCGCCTCACCGTCGGACGCCGACCGTACGGCCTGGGCCAGAAGGTCCGGTCCCGTGTCCTTGAGGAGGAATCCGCGGGCGCCGGCACGCAGCGCGCCGTAGACGTACTCGTCGAGGTCGAACGTGGTGATGACGACCACGGCCAGCGGGTCGGCGATGCCCGGGCCGGCGATCAGCCGGGTGGCCTCGAGCCCGTCGAGTACGGGCATGCGGATGTCGAACAGGCAGACGTCGGGGCGTAGTTCGCGGGCCAGGCGTACCGCTTCCCGCCCGTCGGCGGCCTCGCCGACCACCTCGATGCCGGGCTGGGCGTTCAGCATGATCCGCAACCCGGTGCGGATGATCGTCTGGTCGTCAGCGACGAGGACGCGAATGGACACCGCTCGCGCTCCTCGCTCTCGGCAGTTCGGCTTCGACATGCCAGCCCCGGTCGGTGCCCGGGCCGGCTCGTAGTCTGCCGCCGAGCAGCGTCGCGCGCTCGCGCAGTCCGGTAAGTCCGTATCCGTCGCGACCGCGGCCGGTGCGCCGACCGTTGTCGCGCACGCTCACCCGTACCGTGTGCCGTTCCGCGGCGACCCGGACGACGAGCTCGGTCGCGTCGACCGCATGGCGCAGCGCGTTGGTCACCGACTCCTGCACGATCCGGTAGACGGCCGCGTCCACGGCCGGGGGCAACGCGTCCAGTTCGCCGTCGAGCCCCAGGTCGACCCTGAGGCGACCACCCGGGGTGCGCACCAGGCGCTCCAGATCCGCGACACCGGCAGGCGGCGCCAGCTCGGCGCCGATCCCGCGGTCGCGCAGCGCGGCGACCATGGCGCGCATTTCCTCCAGCGTGCGCGCCCCTTCCTCCTCGACCCCCTCCAGCGCCTCGACGGCGGCGGACGGGTCGGTGCCCGCGAGCACCCGGCCCGCCTGGGCGATGATCACCATGGCCGACACGTGGTGGGCCACCGTGTCGTGCAGTTCCCGGGCGAGTTGCTCACGCTCGCGGGAGCGCAACTGCTCCAACTGCCGCTCTTGAGCGGTCACCCGGAACCGCACGGCGGCCCCGAGCACGCCGGGCAGCAGCAGGAAGACGAAGCCCACGACCTTTTCGACGACCGAGGTCTCGTCCGTGACGACACACAGCGCGCCGGCCGCGACGATCACCGCGCCGCCCAGCACGATCTCGCGTCCCGATCCCCACCGGGGCAGCGCGTACACCAGCACGAGCACGACCGCGCCGGTGTACAGGCCGACGGGCTCGCGCGGTGCGGCGACGAGCGAGGCCACCGGCTGCAGGACCACCGAGCCGAACGCCAGCGTCACCACCGCCAGCGGGCGGGTCCGGCGCCACAGGGGCAGCAGGCACAGCCATACGGTGAACACCACCGCCACCGGCCGCCACACGACGTTCTCGCGCAGGGTGGCCTCCAGCGCCACACCGGCAAGGCCCGCGGCGAGCAGCGCCCAGTCCCGCCGCACCCGGGCGGGCGCGCCGGGCGGCCGGGGTTCGGTCCACAGGGTTCGCAGGTCGTCTCGGAGCACGGTTCTCAGCCTAGGGACCGCGGCGTGCCGCGCATCGGCCGAAAGGATGGGTCGTCACTCCGCCCCGGGGCCGACGGATCCGCGGCCCGCGGGCCGATGCCGCGGAGCGCCGTGGCGACGAGCCTCGGCATCGGCGGCCGTACAAGGACGGCCGACGCGGTGGTTGGAGGAACCGATGCTCTCGAAAGCCCTGTTGCGCCTGGGCGCAAGCGCCGCCCGCCATCCTTGGCGGGTGATCGCGGCCTGGCTGATCGCCACCACGCTCGCGGTCCTCGCCGCCGTCGCTTTCGGCGGTCGTACCTCGGACTCGATGACCGCTCCGGGACTGGACTCCCGACGGGCCGCGGAACTGATCGAGCGGGCAGGCACCGGCCAGGAGGGGATGACCGCCCAAGTGGTCGTCACCCCCCTCGACGACGGTGCGACGTTCTTCGACGACGACGGCGCGCGCACCGCTCTCACGCGGCTGCGGGCCGAGGTGAAGCGGCTGCCTCACGTGCTCGGCACGAGCGACCCGGCGGGGGCGCTCGACGCGGGCGGGGACACCGCCGTGCGCGGCGGCCTCGTTTCGGCCGACGGGCGGATCGCGGTCGTCCGGGTGCAGTACCCCGACCAGAGCCGGCTGTCGGCCGAAGACCTCGACGCCCTCGTCGATCTCGGCGACCGGCTGCGCGACGAACTGCCGCTGCGCATCGAGATGGGCGGGAACCTCTTCTACGCCTTCTCCGACCCCGACGGCGGCGCGAGCGAGCTGATCGGCCTCCTCGCCGCCGCCGCGATCCTGTTCCTGGCGTTCGGTTCGCTCGTCGCCGCCGCACTCCCGATCGGCATGGCGGTCTTCGGGTTGACCGTCGGGGTCGCCACGATGACAGTACTGGCGGGGGTGACAGAGGTCCCCACCTTCGCACCGGTCCTGGGCAGCATGATCGGGCTCGGAGTGGGCATCGACTACGCGCTGTTCGTGCTCGCCAGGCACCGGGAGTACCTCGCGTGCGGGCTCGATCCGCAGGCGGCGGCCGGACGAGCGGTGGCAACGGCGGGGCGGCCGGTGGTCTTCGCCGGCGGCACCGTCGTCGTGTCGATCCTCGGCCTGGCGGTCGCGAACGTGCCGTTCATGACGGTGGGCGGGGTTGCCGTCTCGATCGTCGTCCTGACTACGGTGATCGCGTCGGTGACGCTGCTGCCGGCCTTCCTCGGCGCGGCGGGCCCGCGTCTGGCCCGGGCCGGCCGGATCGGCCGGGCTCTGCAGACCAGGAAGCCGGGCCGACTCGCACGGCGGCGGGACCCGGCGGCAGGCGCCGCCCACGCCGCCGGGTGGCGTCGCTGGATCGGGCACGTCAGCCGGCACCCGGTGCCGTACGCGGTCGGCGCGGCGGGGCTGCTGCTGACCGCGACGCTGCCCGTGCTCGGCCTGCGCGTCGGCCTGCCCGACGACGGCTCACTGCCGCAGAGCCGTACCGAGCGCCGGGCCTACGAACTCGTCGCCGACGGATTCGGCCCGGGCACCAACGGTCCCCTCGTCATCGCCGCGGACCCCGCCGGTGATCCGGGAGTGGTGGACCGTCTCGTCGCGGGGGTCGCGGCGGATCCGGGCATCGCATCCGTCGCGCCGGCGCGCGTCGATCGGACCACCGGCGTCGCGACCCTCGTGGTGTTCCCGACCACCAGCCCTCAGGACGAGGCCACGGCCGACACCATCGCCCGGCTGCGCGCCGAGGTTCTGCCCGCGGCGATCGGGCACGGCCCGGCCAGGGCGCACGTCGGCGGGGCCGCCGCGAGCCTGTCCGACGTGGGCCGACGCACCAGCGAACGTCTGCCGGTGTTCGTCGCCGCCGTGCTGGCGACGTCGTTCCTGCTGCTGATGCTGGTCTTCCGCTCGGTCGTCGTACCGCTCAAGGCGGTACTGCTGAATCTGCTGAGCATCGGCGCGGCCTACGGCATCATGGTCGCGGTCTTCCAGTGGGGCTGGGGAGGCGCACTCATCGGGCTGGAGGCGACGGTTCCGATCGTGTCGTTCATCCCGATGTTCCTCTTCGCCATCCTGTTCGGCCTGTCGATGGACTACGAGGTGTTCCTCCTCTCCCGCGTGCGCGAGGAGTACCTGCGCACCGGCGACAACGGCACGGCGATCGTTGAGGGCGTCTCGCGCACCGCCCGGATCATCACCTCGGCCGCCCTCATCATGGTGGCGGTCTTCCTGTCCTTCGCCGTCGCCGAGGACCCCTCCACCAAGATGTTCGGGCTCGGCCTGGCCACCGCGATCTTCATCGACGCCACGGTCGTACGCATGGTGCTGGTACCGGCGACCATGACACTCCTCGGCCGGACCAACTGGTGGCTGCCGAAGTGGCTGGACCGGACGCTTCCCCGCGGCCCGGTCGGCACCGACGACACCGACGCGAAATCCACGGGTGAGGCCCCGCGCCCACGGCTGGTTGACCGTTGACTCAACTCCTGCCCGCCCTTGGCGTCCGACACCTCAGCGCGTCACCTGGAGGCATATCGAGTCGTGATCATCGGCTCCTGGTCCGGCTCTCGACGTCCGCGGACGATCGTCAGGCTCGTCCAGCCCAGGCCGGAGAGCGTGTCGGCAACACAGAGTGAGGGGAAACGGTGAGCGATGAAAGAGGCGGAGTCCGACAGCCGGCCGGCCGGCCGAGCGAGGACTACTCGTGGGCGTCTGACTGTCGTACGCGAGGTGATGTCTCCAGCACGCGCGCCACGGCGGCGGCGACGATGTCGACTGGCGTGTCGGTGTCGAACGACAGGTGGTGGCCAGGCACCTTGGCCGTGCCGGTGACGGCGATCTTCCATCCCTCGCCGTCCGTGCCGGGTCGGCCGAGCGGGAACCAGCCGAGGTGAAAAGCGGCCGGGGGTCGAGCTGACGTGCATGTCCGCGCGGTCGTCCACAATCAGGTGGAAGGCCCCTGCGGAGAACTGGTCCATGACGAGCGTGGGCTGGCCGGGGTCGAGGTGCCACTCGCGCAGCCGCAGGGCTTCGACGGTGGTGGAGAAACCGGGGCCCACGGGCGCTACGGTCACGGGCAATCACCTCGTCGCACCCATTGGCCAGTCTTTCCGCGGTCTTTCCTGTCTGCGCCCGGCGAACTGTTCTCCTTTGACAGCCAAGTTGGACCGGCGCGATGCCCTGGCCTGGGACGACTAGGTTGGATGTCAACGATCAGACCTGGTCTGCTGCCTCTGCGAGCTCCACAAGATCTACCCCGACCGGTACGGCCACCAGCACTCCCCAACTGGTCTCCAGGTCGGCCTGACGGCGCAGCAGTTCGACCTGGACAGGTGAGGGGTTCAGCCGGTTGATCCCGGCGGTGAGGAACGCGGCCAGGCCGGGGACCGTCTTGGACTGCGGCGAAGCCTTCCCTGAACCATGAAGGAACCCATCAAGTGGCTCTCTCCTCCTCCATCCGTCGCCGGTCGACCGCGTTTGCGCTCGGCGCCGCTGCGATCCTGCTTGGCCTCGCGAGCTGGTACGTGTTCTCGGGCCGAGGCACAGGGCTGCTGCCGCAGAGCACCTGGGGGCCGTGGCGGGAGAAGCCGCAAGTGAACCACTGGGGAGTGCAGGTGCGGGTCAATTCGTGGAGCAACGCCGCTGAAGCGCACGTCTACATGGGCAAAGCGGAGGACTTCACCATGAAGTCGTACGGCACGCGAGCCAGTGCCACGACGGTGATGGACGGCACCCGGTTCACCCTGACACCCGACGGCAAGATCACCGGACAGTGGCCCCAGGAGCACGACACGAGGTGACGTAAGCAGCCGCACGCTCGTAGCGCAGCAACCCAGCCATCGCTGCTCGCGGCGACGGCGCAGTGGCCGGGGCAGTCCGGCAGGCGGAAGGTCGGCGTTCCGCCCGGGCTCCGCGCCATGGAGCGAACGCGTCAAGGAAGCCGGAATGACTAGGTTCGCTGTCAAGCACCATGCCCGACGCGCGCGCATGCCGAGTTCAGGGTGTTTGCGGGAGCGTGGAGGCGGTTTCGGGCGTACCGATGAGTTTGGTGCGGACCCGCAGTCGATACCCCTGGATCCACCGACAGCGGTGGGCCTGTGCTGGAAGCGTTCCAGCGCGGGAGGAAGCACAGGGAGGCAGTGTTGAGCGTCTACGACTCCGAGCGGGAGCACACCATCCGGACTGGCGAGAAGAGGACCCGGGTGAGCGGTCCCAGGGTGTTGGTGGCGGGGGCGAGCATCGCGGGACCCGCGCTCGCCCACTGGCTGCGCCGGCGGGGGGCCGAGGTGACCGTGGTGGAGCGGGCTCCCGGGCTGCGTCCCGGCGGGCAGGCGGTGGACGCGCGCGGGGTCGCCAAGGAGGTCATCGGGCGCATGGGGCTGGACGCGGCGGTCCGCGCGGCGTGCACCGACACCGCCGGCGCGCACACCGTGGACGCGGACGGGCAGGTGCTGGAGACCTTCCGCGCGGACGACGACGGTGGCGACGGGTTCATCGCGGACATCGAGATCCTGCGCGGGGACCTGTCCCAGGTGCTCTACGACGACACCCGCGACGGCGTCGAGTACATCTTCGGCGACCGAATCGCCGAGCTCGCCCAGGACGCGGACGGGGTCGACGTGCTCTTCGCGGGCGGCGACCGTCGGCGCTTCGACCTGGTGGTCGGGGCCGACGGGCTGCACTCGGAGCTGCGGGCGATGGTCTTCGGGCCGCATGAGCGGTTCCTCCGCCACCTCGGGCACGTGCTGGCCTTCTACAGTGTGCCCAACGAGTTCGGGCTGGACCGCTGGCTGCTCGAGTACCAGGACCAGGAGTCCGGGCGCTCAGCCCTCCTGCGACCCGTCCAGGACGCCACCCGGGCGATGGCCATGTTCTACCTCGCCTCGGCTGACTTCGACGTCGACCACCGTGACGTCGCGGCCCAGAAGCGCCTGCTGCGTGAGCGGATGACCGGCCTGGGCTGGCTGGCCCCGGGCATCCTCGCGCACCTGGACGATGCCCCGGACTTCTACCTCGACCAGGTCGCCCAGGTGGTGATGGACCGCTGGTCGAGCGGACGGGTGGGGCTGCTCGGGGACGCGGCGTTCAGCTCGTCGCCGATGTCCGGGCAGGGCACCGGGCTGGCCCTGGTCGGCGCCTACCTGCTGGCCGGAGAGCTGGCCGCCGCCGGGTGGGACCCCGACACCGGGTTCGCCCGCTACGAGGCGCGGATGCGCTCGTTCGTCGAGGCCAACCAGGAGATCGGCCGATTGAACGCCCGCAGCCGCGACGTCCCCGGGCCAGACGCCGAGCCGCGCCCCGATTTCGCCGGCGAATGGTTCACCGAGCTGGTCGGGCGCGCGATCAACGGCATCGAGCTGCCCGATTACGCGGGGGCTCCGGACTCCGCAGCCCCGGCAGGATCGCCGATCACCTCGTCAGCCAAGCCGTAGGTGCTACAGGGATGGTGTGACACGGAGGGTTTGCTCGTTCCGTTAGGGTGCGCCGAATGGACGACAGCACTTCATGGCAGCAGTCAACGGCGCCTCAGACCCTGTACTTCCATCCTGACTATCTCGATGCAGTACGCGCCGAACGCAAGACGACCACGGTACGTTTCCGTGACCCGGTGGAGACGGGCCCGGTGAACCTGGTGTTCGAGTTGGACGACGAGGTGGCACTGCCGGGTGTCGTCACGCAGGTCACCGCCAAGACGATTGCCCAGCTGAGCGATTCGGACGCCCGAGCGGACGGTTTCCGCGATCTCGCCGAGCTTCACGACAGACTGCGGTTTCACTACCCCCAGATCGAGCCGACCGACACCATCGCCATCGTGCACTTCCGGTTGGCGAAATAAGAGAGTGACCTCAGGCATCGACCGGGTGCCCGGCAGTCGGTCGGGCCGGCCACCGGGACCGAGTTCCCGCCGGCCGAGGCCAGCAGCACCATCGCCCGCCGAAACCGCACCGAACTCATGCTGCCTCGCCGAACGATGTGCTGAAGCTTCTGCCCCGTCGGTGTCCAGTGCTAGCCGGGCTCAGGCAGGGTGTCCGGCAGGCCGAGTGCGGTGGAGATGTGGCGCCAGATGGCGGTCAGCGCCGTGTCGAGGGTGACCGTCGGGTCGCGCAGCATGAGGCGGATGCCGTAGCCGTCGCTCAGGGACAGCACGAGCGTGCTGAGTTCGTCCACGTCGGTCGGTGTGAACTCGCCGGAGGCGATGCCGCGCCGTACGGCGTCGGCCACCCAGGCGTGCAGCTGCGCGTACAGGTCGACGGCGAAGACCCGGGTGGCCTCGTCGCGCAGGGCCCGCACCCACAGTTCCTGCCAGAGCCGCCAGTCCTGGTGCAGCTCGGGATCGGTCGGCAGCAGGTTGCGCAGGATGCGGGCCAGGATGACCGCCGCCGGTACGGTCTCCGCGTCGCGTTCGACGTCGACGGCCGTATGGGCGAAGGAGTGGGTCATCGCCTCGGTGAACAGCTTCTCGCGCGTGTCGAAGTGGTAGTGCAGCAGCGCTGTGGAGACTCCGGCCCGCTCGGCGACCATGCGCATCCGGATCTTCTCGAAGCCGATCTCCGCGATGACCTCGCACGCCGCGGTCAGGATGCGCTCGCGCGTGTCTGCCGTGCGCACCTTGGTGGACACCCTGCGGCTCCCCTCGTTCGGTGGTCATAGGCCATGACCATCTTCCCTCACGGCCGCTCCGCCGGTACCGGTGCCTCACGCGGCGGCTGGTCGTCGTAGGCGTGGAAGCCACGCCCGGACTTCCGCCCGAGCAGCCCGGCCTCCACCATCCGCGACAGCAACGGGGGCGGCGAGTACTGGGGCTCGCGGAACTCGGCGTACAGCGACTCGGCGATGGCCCGCGTGGTGTCCAGGCCGATGAGGTCCGTCAGGGCCAGCGGGCCCAGTGGATGCGCGCAGCCGAGGACCATGCCGCGGTCGACGTCCTCGACGGTGGCGCTGCCCGACTCCACCATGCGGATCGCGGCCAGGAGGTAGGGCACGAGCAGCGCGTTGACGACGAACCCGGCCTTGTCCCGGGTCCGGACCACTTCCTTGCCGAGGGTGCCGGTCACGAAGGCCTCGGCCCGAGCCGCCGTGGTCGGCGAGGTGAGCAGCGACGGGACGAGTTCGACGAGCCGCAGGACCGGTACGGGGTTGAAGAAGTGCACGCCGACGACGCGGTCGGGGCGGCCGGTCGCGGCGGCGAGCCGGATGACCGGGATGGAGGAGGTGTTGGTCGCGAGGATGGTGCCCTCCCCCGCGACCACCGAGTCCAGGCGGGTGAAGACGTCGAGTTCGAGGCCCTCGTCCTCGGCCACCGCCTCGATGACCAGATCGCTGTCGTGCAGGGCCTCGATCTGGTCGACGACGGTGATCAGGGCCGCGGCGGCCTCGCGCCGCTCGGCGCCGAGCCTGCCGTGTGCGGCGGCCCGCTCCAGCGAGCGGGCGATGCGCAGCCGGCCGGCCCGGGCCGACTCCGCGTCCCGCTCCACAACCGTGACCGGCACGCCGGCCCGCGCGCAGACCTCGGCGATGCCGGCGCCCATCAGACCGCAGCCGACCACTCCGACGCGCTTGATGTCGGTCATCCGTCTTCTCCTCTCATCCACGTCATCCACGGCCGCCGAGGTCATACGCCGGGCAGATCCAGGACCGCCGAGCCGCGCTTGATCAGCTCGTTGGCGATGATCAGCCGCTGGATCTCGGAGGTGCCCTCCCAGATCCGGTCCACGCGCAGCTCGCGGTAGAGCCGTTCGACGGCGTACGTACGGTCGTAGCCGCGGCCGCCGTGGATCTGCAGACACCGGTCGACCACCCGGCCGGACGCCTCGCTGGCCGAGAGCTTGGCGATGGCCGCCTTGGCGTGGAGCCTCTTGCGGTCCTCGGGCGAGGCCTGGTCGATCTCCCAGGCGACCTGGTGGGTGTAGGCGCGGTTGACGGCGATGTCGACGGCGCAGTCGGCGAGCATGCCCTGGATCAGCTGGTACGAGGAGATCGGCGCCCCGAACTGCTCACGCTCCACGGCCCAGTCACGGGACAGCTCCAGAGCCCGCTCGGCCGCGCCGGTGGTCCGGGCCGCGATCATGAGGCGTTCCTCGGTGAACCAGGAGCGGGTGATGTCGTATCCCTCGCCGATGCCGCCGAGCACGGCGTCCTCGCCCACCTGCACATCGGTGAAGGTGAACTCGGGGTGCTCGTAGACGAAGGTGTGCATGAAGCGGGGGACGCGCGTCATCTCAATCCCCGGAGTGTCCTTGTCGACGAGGAAGAGGGTGGGCGCGCGCTCGGGGCCGGCCGCGGCAAGCACGATCATGAAGTCGGCGTGGTCGCCGACGGTCACGAACCACTTCTCGCCGTTGAGCACCCAGCCCTGGTCGTTCCTGGTGGCGGTGGTGGCGAGGTTCTGCGGGTCCGAACCGGCGCCACGTTCGGTGACGGCGTAGCAGTCGCGGCGCTCGCCGTTGATCACCGGGATGAGGAAGCGCTCGCGCTGCTCGGGCGTGCAGAAGCGGAGCGCGTTGGCGGGCCGCCACACCATGTCCCACAGGGCGCCGGTGAGGCGTCCCAACTCCTCCTGCACGGTGACCTGTTCGGCGATGGTGAGTCCGGCGCCGCCCCACTCGGCGGGCATGTTGACGGCCTGGAGCCCGGCGTCCAGCACCGCGTCGCGGACCTTGGCGTGCGCGTCCGCGGGCAGGCCGTTGTCCTCCTCGCACTGGAGCTCGTAGCCGGCGATGAAGTCGGTGAGGGCACGCGCGTCGGCCTTGAGCTGTACCTGGCGCGGGGTGAGACGGAAGTCCATGGAAGTCCTCGCTGACGAAAGGCTGTTGTTCAGGTCGTTGTTCAGGTCGTTGTTCAGGTCGTTGTTCAGGTCGTTGTTCAGTGGGTGGGCAGGGCCAGGGCCCGGGTGCCGCGCTTGATGAGTTCGTTGGCGATGATCAGCCGCTGGATCTCGGAGGTGCCCTCCCAGATCCGGTCCACGCGCAGCTCGCGGTAGAACCGCTCGACGGCGTACGTACGGTCGTAGCCGCGGCCGCCGAAGATCTGCAGGCACCGGTCGGCGACCCGTCCCGCGGCCTCGCTGGCGGCGAGCTTGGCGGTGGAGGCCTTGGCGTGCAGGGTCTTGCGGTCGGTGCCCGGCTGGTCGGCCTCCCAGGCGACCTGGTGGGTGTAGGCACGGTTGACGGCGATGTCCACGGCGCAGTCGGCGAGCATGCCCTGGATCAGCTGGTACGAGGCGATGGGCGCCCCGAACTGCTCGCGCTCGACGGCCCAGTCACGGGCGAGCCGCAGGGCGCGCTCGGCCGCGCCGACCGTGCGGGCGGCGATCATCAGGCGTTCGTCGGTGAACCATTCCTTGGTCAGCTCGTAGCCGTTGCCGACGCCGCCGAGCACGTCCTCGTCGGCGACGAAGACGTCGGTGAAGGTGAACTCGGGGTGCCCGTTGACCGCGGAGTGCATGAAGTGCGGCAGCCGGGTCAGCTCGACGCCGGGCGCCGCCTTGTCGACGAAGAACAGCGTGGGCAGCCGCTCGGGGCCGGCGTCCGCCTGCACCAGCAGGAAGTCCGCGACGTCGCCGCAGGTGACGAACCACTTCTCCCCGTTGAGCAGCCAGCCCCCTTCGGTGCGGGTGGCCGTCGAGGTGCCGGAGGACGGATCGGATCCCGCGCCCGGCTCGGTGACGGCGAACGCGTCGAACTTCTCGCCGCGGATCACGGGCAGCAGGTACTTCTCGCGCTGCCGCTCGTCGCCGTACGCGAGGACGTTGGCGGGCCGCCAGGGAATGTCCCACAGACAGTTGGTGACCTTGCCGAACTCCTCCTCCACGATGACCTGGTCGAGCAGGCTGAGGCCGGCGCCGCCCCACTCGGCGGGCATGTTGATGGCGTAGACGCCGGCGTCCATGGCGGCGCGGGTCAGTTCGGTGACGAGCTGCCGGGGCAGGGGGCCGCCGGCCTGCTCGGACTGGTCCTCGTGGCGCATCAGCAGGCGTGCGTAATCGGCGGCGCGGCGCTTGAGGTCGGCCTGTTCGGGGGTGTAGCGCATGTCCATGGGGGCCTCTTCGGTCGGTTGACGCAGGGCGTTTGGTCACGCAGGGGTTCGGTCACGCAGGGGTTCGGTCAGGCGAGTACGGCGCGGGAGTCGAGGGCGAGGACCCCGTGCGGGCGTACGAGAAGGGGGTTGACCTCGATCTCGGCGATCTCGGGGTGGGCGGCGGCGAACGCCGTGATCGTCTCGACGGCCCGCGCGGCGGCGGCGACGTCGACGGGCGGTCGGCCGCGTACCCCGTCGAGCAGGGCGGCGGTGCGCAGTTCGCGCAGCAGGCTCACCGCCCGGTCGGCGGGGACGGGGGCCAGGGCGAAGGCGACGTCGTGCAGGGCCTCGGCCAGTACTCCGCCCAGGCCTACCATGGCGACCGGTCCGAAACGCGGGTCGCGGTTGACGCCGACGATCAGCTCGATGCCGCCGGTCAGGTCCGCCATGGCCTCCACGGAGTAGGCGGAGGCGCCGAGCCGGGCGTGCATCTCGCGGAAGGCGGCGAGCAGTTCGCCGGGTCCGGCGAGGCCCAGGGCCACACCGCCCGCGTCGGACTTGTGCAGCAGATGCAGTGCCTTGAGGACGTACGGCCCCGTCAACTCCTCGGTCACCGCGAGCAGTTCGGCCTCGTCGTGGATCTCCCGGGCGGCGGGAAAGGCGAGGCCGGCCGCCTCCAGAGCCCTGCGCGTCTCCATGTAGCCGCTCTCGCGCAGCGGGGATCCCGGCGGGGGAAGAGGTGTGACCCCTGTGCGCTGTCCGCCGGGGGCCGTCGCGGCGAGGGCGCGGGCCGCGTCCTCGGTGGCGCCGAAGACCGGTACGCCTGCCGCGGTCAGCGTGCGGCAGCTCGGCGACCCGGGATACATCGACTGCACCACGAGGGGTTTGGCGGTGGCGCGGTGCCGGCCGGCGATGAGGCGTGCCGCCTCCCGCTCCCCTTCCGCGAGCGCCGTACCGCCGCCGCCGAGCCCGCCCTCGGCGGCGGCGTAACCGCCGAAGTAGCCGGTCATCAGGACGGCGTCGACCTCCTCGGCCGACAGCAGCGCCGCGACCGTCTCCGCGTACGAACCGGGGTCCTGCTCGCCCATCCCGGCGAGGTCCACCGGGTTGGCGACGGCGGACTGTTCCCACAGGGCTCCCCGCAGCCGCTGCCGCGTCGACTCCCTCAGTTCGGGCACGGTCAGGCCGGCCGCCTCCACGGCATCGGCGGCGACGACGCCGTGCCCGCCGCCGTCCGTGAGCACGCCGACCCGGCGTCCGGCCGCCCGGCGTCCGCCGGTCAACGCGGCCAGGGCGACGGTGAGTTCGCGGGGTGTGGCGACCAGTTCCACCCCGGCGTCGCGGCATGCCGCGCTGACCACGTCCGCGGAGGTGGTCAGCGCGCCGGTGTGTGACTGTGCGCTGCGCGCGGAGGCGTCGCCTCGACCGGCGGTGAGCAGCACGACGGGCTTGCCCGCGTCGGCGGCGGCCTCGGCGAAGGCGCGTCCGTCGCCGAAGTCCTCCGCGTAGACCGCGATGGCGCGGGTGCCGTCGTGCCGGGCGCAGTCGGCGAGGAGGTCGACGAGGGTGACGTCGGCCTGGTTGCCGAGCGAGACGAACCGGGAGAAGCCGAGGCCATGGGGGCGGAAGCGGAGCTGGAGTTCGAGGGCGAGGTTGCCGCTCTGGCTGAGGAGCGCGACCCCGCCGGGTGTGAAGGTGTCGGAGGCGAGGAAGAGGTCGGTGGTGTTGTCGGCGATCCCCAGGCAGTTGGGGCCGACCATCACGGCACCGGCGGCGCGTACCCGTTCGGCGACGGCTTGCTGGCGGGCCCGCCCGGCGTCGCCGGTCTCCGCGAAACCGGCCGTGATGGCGACGATCGCCCGGGCCCCGCACCGTAGGGCCTCGTCGACGGCGTCCTCGAAGCCCGCGGCGGGCACGGAGACCACCGCCAGGTCGACGGGTTCGCCGATCGCGCTGAGGCTGAGGGCGGCGCTGCGGCCGAGCACCGTTCCGCCGCGCCGGTTGACCAGGTGGACGGGGCGGCGGCCGTTCGCGCGCACGGCCTGGGCGGCGATGGCGTGGCCGTACTTGGCCGGGTCATCGCTGGCTCCGACGACAGCGACGGAGACGGGGTCGAAGAGGGCGGACAGGTTGCGTCCCATGTCACTTCACCAGCCGCAGCGCGGAGTTGGGGCAGGCGGCGACGGCGGCCTCGGCGGCGTCCTCGTCGCCGTGCGGCACGTCGGTCGCGCGGACCTGCGCGTAGCCCCACTCGTCGAGGTCGATCAGCTCGGGTGCGGGTTCCTGGCAGAGGCCGTAGCCCTGGCAGCGGGTGGAGTCCAGCAGGAGTTTCATGGTGCGGTCCTTTCGGTGCGGCGGGGTCGGGGGCGTGGAGGGTGCCTGGGCCGGCTCAGGGAACCGGCACCGTGAATCGGCGCCCGTCCTCGGGGGCCGTGCCTTCGCAAGCGGGGCAGGCGGAGCGACGGTGGGCGTCGACGCGGCCGGGGAAGTGGGCGAGGAGCGCGGCGACGTTGCGGGCTGCGGCGTCGAGGAGCCCGCAGGCCCCCCGGCCGGGCAGTTGCCGTGACCAGCGGTGCAGCTTGTCGACGGTGTCGCCGCCGGCCTCGCCGTGTGCGACGGCCACCAGCGCTCGGGCCATGGCCCCGGTGCCGGAGAGGCACACTCCGCACTGCCGGGCGCTCTGCGCGCCGAGGTAGGCGGTGGCCTCCACAGCCACAGCGACCGGGCAGTCCTGCGGGCCCAGGAAGTGCAGTGCTCCGCAGCCGAGGGCTCCGCCGGCCGCGTTCAGGCCGTCGTGGTCGAGCGGCAGATCCGTCCAGCCCGCGCCGTACAGCCCGCCGAACAGGCCGCCCAGCAGCACTGCCTCGGCTTCGCCGTGCCCGCACAGATCGGCGAGGACCTTGAGATGCGTACCGGCGGGCACCTCGACGAGCGCGGCGGCACCGGCACCGCCACTGGCACCTGCACCTGCGCCTGCACCTGCGCCTGCGCCTGCGCCTGCACCCGAGAGGGTCACCAGGTGAGTGCCTGCGACGGCGTCCGCCTCGTCGAGACGCGAGTACATCAAGGCGATACGAGCCAGTGTCTCCACGTTGCCGACCAGGGTGGGCGCGCCGCCGACCCCGCTCTCGAAGGGGCGCGGCGGTTTCGACGTGGGCAGCGCCGGGCCGCCGTTGATCCGTCGTACGACCGCGGTCTCCTCGCCCGCGACATAGGTGTGCTCCGTGCGTACGACGTCGATGGGCAGCCGGGGCGGACACTCGGTGAGCGCCCGTCGCACGGCCCGCTCGGCGGTGGTGTCGGAGAGGTACACGTAGCCACGCGCGGCCCCGGTCATGGCCGCGGCCAGCCGCAGTCCGTCGAGGACCGCATGCGGGCGATGCCGCAGCAGCCAGCGGTCCTTCACGGAGCCCGGCTCGCCTTCCTCACCGTTGGCGACGACGACGCGCGGACCGGGTGCGTCGCGCACGGCACGGATCTTGACCGCCGTGGGGAAGCCGGCCCCGCCCCGGCCGCGCAGTCCCGTGGCGGCGATCCAGTCGAGCAGACGGTCGGGCGTGACCAGTGGCGCATAGCCGCCCCTGGCGAGGTATCCGTCGACGTCCTCGCCGCCGCCGAGAGGCCCGGCACCGGGCGGCGTCGGGACGAGGAGACCGTTCCGCCTTGCGGGGAGGAGGGAGAACACGCCGGTCATACGCTGCTCCTGAGCTCGGATTGGCCAAGGGGAGCGGTTCCGTGGCGTGACCTCAGCCGCGCCAGCGCCTGTTCCAGGTCCCGCCGCTGTGTGGCGGTGTGCGCGTAACCGGTGCCGGGCAGGCCGATCAGCATGCGGTGGTGATCGAGGACGACCTCGCAGGCCACCAGCGCCGCCCGCGGGTCGGCGGTCCCGGACGCCGCCGCCTCGACGACCAGGTCGGTGACCTCGCCGAGGTAGCGCAGCCAGCCGCGTTGCGTACCGCGCAGGACCAGCCGCTGGACGCGGTGCCGCTCGGCGGCGACGAGGGCCGACGGCGAGCCGCCGCGGGCCGGGGACCGCAGGGCGGCCACCGCGGTGGGCAGTTCCTGTTCGGGCTCGGGCGTGAGGCCGAGCCAGACGAGACTTCGGCGAGCGCTCATGCGTGCCTCCGGGGTCGCCCCGCTTCCGGGTGGTCCGGAAGCGGGGGCGGCGCGGCCATGACGTGGGTGGTGGGGATGCTCCGGCGCCGTCGCAAGAGGGGCGAGGAGCTGTCTGCGGTGTCCGGATCCGGACTCCCGGTGTGGCGCGGACGGTGGTCCGCCGGCTCGGAGGAGGCGCCCCGGGCATCGGTCTGCCGGTCCTGGGCCGTCCACCTGCCACGAGACTAACTAACTAATCAGTCAGCCCACAAGTCTTGACTTCCCCCGACGGGAGTCCCACTCTGACTAACCAATCAGTCAGCCGGATCGCGGCAGGTCGGAGAACCGCACCTGCCGTCCGTACCGGCCGCTCCCTCACCGCCCATCGCCGCTGCCGCGGCGCGGAGGAGGACCCCCATGAACCCCTCGATGACCCGGGCAGCCGGCGCGCCTTCCGCCGCGCCGCCGGAGCCGCCCCCCGAGCACCCAGGGGAAGCGCTGCCCGCCCGCTTCTACACGGATCCGGCCATCGCCGAGGCCGAGACCGACCGCATCTTCGCCAGGTCCTGGCAGCTGGTCTGCCACGAATCCGACCTCCCCGGCCCTGGCGCGCGGCTCACCGCCACCGCCGCCGGCCGCGAGGTGCTCGTCGTCCGCACCGAGGACGGCGGCCTCGCCGCCCACCTCAACGTCTGCCGGCACCGGGGCACCCGCCTGGTCAACGGCCCTGAGCCGTCGGGCAAGGCGATCCGCTGCCCGTACCACGGCTGGACGTACAAGCTGGACGGACGTCTCGTCGGCGCCCCCGAGGCCCGCCGGATCCCCTGTCTCGACAAGCCCCGGCTCGGCCTGCACCCGGTCAACGTGGAGTCCTTCCTCGGCTTCGTCTTCGTCAACCTCGATCTCGAGGCGACCCCGCTCGCCGAGAGCTGCGCCGGCCTCGCGCAGGCCGTCGGCCGCTACGCCGACCCCGGTCTCGTGCCCATCGGCAAGCACCGCATCCACGATCCGTCGGGCGGCGAGGAGCAGAACGCCAACTGGAAGGTGATCGTCGACAACTATCTCGAGGGCTATCACGTCCCCGTGGCCCACCCCGCACTCATGCGACTGCTCGACTACCAGGCGTACACGGTGGACGTACAGGAGAACTACGTCCTGTTCGAGTCACCCCTGCGCGACAAGCCCTCCTCGAACTGGACGGAGCGGCTCTACCAGCGGCTGGCGACCCCGATGCCGGGGCTGACCGAGGCGGACCGGCGCGTGTGGCGGTACGCCGTGATCTACCCCAACACGCTCATCGACTTCTACCCTGACCACGTGCTCGCGTGGACCGCCCTGCCCACCGCCCAGGACCGGGCGGCGATCCCCGGCGGCTTCTACACCCGGCACGGGGAGAGCCTGCGCACCCGGCTGGCGCGCCGCCTGAACATCCACATCGGCTGGGTCACCAACGACGAGGACGCCGAGCTGGTGGAGCGGGTGCAGGTCGGGCTGCGGACGCCCGGGTTCGAGCCGGGGCCGCTGTCGCAGCGCGAGGCCGCCGTCGGCTGGTTCGCCCGCCGGGTCAGGGACGACCTGGAGGGGGACCCGCGGTGACGCCCACCGGCACAGCGCCCGCGCCGCGCCCGCACGACACCGCCGTCCTCCTCCCGTCGGCCTTACCCCGCGCCCACTGACACGCGCACGCACCCTCCCCAGACCGGTCTCTTCTACGGAGTCAGGGCCTCCGTGAGCCGACCAGCCGGTCCCGCCCTGGAGTTGTGCCATTCCTCGACGGAGAGGACGCTCCATGTCCCCCGAGGTACCACCGCCGTCCCGTCGCGCCGTGCTGCGGGCGGGCGCCTGCGGCCTGCTGGGCGCCGCGGCCGGCGGCTGCGGGTTCATGCCCGCGAAAAAGCCCGACGACAGACAGCTCGCGCCGGTCGAGGCGCGCGTCGACGGCGATCTCGTCTACTTCAACTGGGCCGACTTCGTCGACCCGTCCGTGTTCGAGGGCTTCGAGAAGGAGTACGGCGTCAAGGTCGTCCAGTCGAACTTCGACTCGATGGAAGGCATGGTCGCCAAGCTCAACGCCGGCAACCGCTACGACGTCATCTTCCCGTCGGCCAAGTGGGCCCAGCGCCTGGCCCGCGGCGGCCGGCTGCGCCGTATCGACCACAGCCAGCTCACCCACTCGCACGCCGTGTTCGGCAGCTACGACTACTTCGCCGACCCCTGGTACGACCCCGGTTCCGCACACACGATCCCCTTCACCGCCTACAAGACCGGCATCGGCTGGCGCCGCGACCGGATCGGCGAACTCACCGATTCCTGGCGGGACCTGTGGAGCGACCGGGCCAAGGGCAAGGTCTTCCTGCTGGACGACCGCGACGAGGTCCTCGGCATGGGAGCCCTCGCGCTCGGCCTCGACGTCAGCACCGGTGACACCGGCGACCTCGACCGGATCACCTCCCTGCTGGGTACCCTGCGCCCCCGTCTGCGCGGCTTCTCCAGCGACAGCTACAACAACCTCCTCAACGGCAACGCCCTGATCCAGCAGGCGTGGAGCGGCGACATGGCCGCCATGCTCAACCAGGCCAAGGACCCCTCCGTGTTCGGCTTCCAGGCCCCCAAGGAGGGCACGGCGATCAACTCCGACTGCTACGCCATCCCCTGGAACGCGCCCCACCCCGGCACCGCGATGCTGTTCATCGACTACATGCTCCGGCCGGAGAACGTGAAGAAGAACATCGAGTACATCGGCTACCCGATGCCGGTCGCGGGCTCCGAGAAGACCTACGCCGACCTGGTCGAGCCCTTCCCCGAGTGCCTCGTCACCCAGGCCGACCTCGAGGCCGACCGGTTCTTCCGCAACGGCGACCGCGCGGCGGAGGACGCCCGCGACACCGCCTGGACCCATGTGAAGGCGGGCTGATCCCCATGGCAATGCTCCGCCACTCCCAGCGCACCCGCCGCCGGGACCCGAACAGCACCCGCATCTGGACCGGGCTGATGCTGCCCGGCACCCTGTGGATGACCGGCTTCCTGATCGCCTCCCTCGCCCTCGTCGCCGTCCTCGCGGTCGGCACCACCGACGAGCTCGGCAACCCACGCTTCGGCTTCGACCTGTCCGCCGTCCGTGCCCTCGCCGACCCCGCCTACACCGAGGTCCTGGCCCGCTCACTCGGGTTCGCCCTGCTGACCTGCGCGATCTGCCTGCTGATCGCCTACCCGGTGGCGTACACCATCGCCCTGTACGGCGGCCGGTACAAGCACGCGCTGATCGCCGCGATCGTGGTGCCGTTCTTCGCCAACTACCTGGTCCGCATGTACGGCTGGTCGGTGGTCCTCTCCGACGACGGGCCCGTGCTGCGCGCCCTGCGCGCGGTGGGTCTCGCCGACGACGGCACGAAGATCCTCAACAGCGGCTTCGGTGTGGTCGCGGGACTCGTCTACGGCTTCGTCGTCTTCATGATCATCCCGCTGTACGCGGCCCTGGAACGCCTCGACGTCTCCCTCATCGAGGCCGGCCGCGACCTGTACGGCGGCCCGGTCCGCACCTTCTTCCACGTCACCCTGCCCGCCACCCGGCAGGGCGCGGCGGCCGGGCTCGTCCTGGTCTTCCTGCCCGCCATGGGCGACTTCGTCAGCGCACAGCTCATGGGAGGCCCGGACCAGATCATGATCGGCAACCTCATCCAGGACAAGTTCTTCCAGGGCCAGAACTGGCCGCTCGGCTCCGCGCTGACCATGCTGCTGATGCTGGTCCTGCTGATCGGGATGCTCGGCTATCTCCGCCGTACCCGCAAGGACGAGGCGGAGGCCCGCCGATGACCCTGCTGCGTCTGCCCACGACGACGGCCCCTTCCGCTTCCGCCGGCCGGACTCGCCCTCGGCGCGGCCGTGCCCCTCGCAAGCCGCGCCTCCTCGTCGCGATCACCGGGCTCTTCTTCGCCCTGCTCTATCTGCCCATCGCCGTGGTGGCCCTGTTCTCCTTCAACTCCCAGAAGTCGCTGACCGTCTTCGACGCGTTCAGCCTGCGCTGGTACCGCGCCTTCGCGCACGACGACGTCCTGCTCTCCTCCCTGACCACCAGTCTGCGCATCTCCCTGGTGGCGATGGCCGGTTCGGTCGTCCTCGGGGTGGCGCTCGCACTCGGGCTGGTGCGCTGCCGCACCCGGCTGGGCTCGCTGGCCGGGCTGATCATGCTGGTGCCGCTGATCACGCCGGAGATCGTCACGGGCGTGGCCTCGATGCTGCTGTTCAAGGGTCTGGGCATCGCCCTGTCCACCGGCACCGTGATGCTCGCCGAGATCACCTTCTCCATCTCCTACGTCACCGTCATCCTCCGTTCCCGGGTCGCCGCGCTGAACCCGGAGGTGGAGGAGGCCGCGATGGACCTCGGCGCCACCCGATGGCAGGCGGTCCGGCTGGTGACCCTGCCCGCGCTGCTGCCCGCCGTGCTGGCGAGTGCCGTACTGATCTTCGCGCTGGTCTTCGACGACTTCGTGCTCGCCTACTTCACCACCGGCGTCGACCCCCAGCCGCTGTCGGTGCGCATCTACTCGGCGATCCGGTTCGGCGTGCAGCCCACCATCAACGCGGTCGGCACGCTCATGCTCGCCGGATCCATCGCCCTGATCGCCCTGGCCCTGTTCATCCCGCGCCTCTTCGGCCGCCGCGGCGGCCTCGACCTCCTCTCCGGGAAGTGACTCTCATGGACGCGACCCCCGCCGTCCGGCTCGACGGCGTCTCCAAGCAGTTCGCCGACTCCTACGCCGTCCACCGCCTCGACCTCGACGTCGAGGCCGGCCACTTCTTCTCCCTGCTCGGCCCGTCCGGCTGCGGCAAGACCACCACCCTGCGCATGATCGGCGGGTTCGGCGACCCCACCGAGGGTGCGGTGCTGCTGGCCGGTGAGGACGTGACCGCGCTGCCGCCGAACAAGCGCAACGTCAACACGGTCTTCCAGAGCTACGCCCTGTTCGACCACCTCAGCGTCACCGACAACGTGGCCTTCGGGCTGAAGCGCAAGGGTGTCGCCAGGGCCGAGATCCGCCGGCGCGTCGGCGAAATGCTGGAACTGGTCCAGCTGACCGGCCTCGCCGAACGCAAGCCGCGTACCCTCTCCGGCGGTCAGCGCCAGCGTGTCGCCCTCGCCCGCGCCCTGGTCAACCGCCCGGCCGTGCTGCTCCTCGACGAGCCGCTGGCCGCCCTCGACCTCAAGCTGCGCCGGCAGATGCAGGTGGAGCTGAAACAGATCCAGCGCGAGGTCGGCATCACCTTCGTCTTCGTCACCCACGACCAGGACGAGGCGCTGACCATGTCCGACCGGATCGCCGTGATGAACGAGGGCCGCGTCGAGCAGTGCGGCACCCCCGAGGACATCTACGAGCACCCCGCCAGCCGCTTCGTCGCCTCCTTCATGGGCACCTCCAACCTGATGACCGGCACCTACCGGGGCGGTGAGGTGACGCTGGAGAAGGGTCCCGCCCTGCCCGTCGGCCCCCGTTCCGGCATCGCGGACGGCACCGCCGTCAGCGTGTCCGTGCGGCCCGAGAAGATCTGGCTGTCGGACTTCGAACCGGACATGTCGATGCTGAGCGGCGTGCTCCGCGAGACCGTCTACAGCGGCCCGACCACGACCTATCTGATCGAACTCGCCCCGGGCGTCACCCTGTCGGTGCTGGAGCAGAACACGGCCCGCGCACGCATGGAGGACCGCTGGAGCGGCGGCGAGACGGTGGAGTTCGGCTGGCGGCCCGAGCACTGCCTGGTCCTGGCCTGAGAGCCCCGACGATTCTCCGGAGACGAAAGCGAAGCTGATGCATCACGACGTGATCGTGCTCGGCGCCGGACTTGCCGGGCTCGCCGCCGCCCGGGACCTGGCCGCCGCCGGCACGGACGTACTGGTCCTGGAGGCCCGCGACCGGGTCGGCGGGCGGGTCGAGCAGACCCGCACGCCCGACGGCCGCATGGTCCAGCTGGGCGGCGAAGTGGTCGGCCACGGGCACACCGCCTACCTCCGACTCGCCAAGGAACTCGGCCTGGAGCTGGTCCCCAGCTATGTCGCCGAACCGGGCCGTATCACCCGTGCCACGCCGGAGGGCCGCTCGGCCGGCGAGCCACCGCACTGGTTCGGCCCGGGTGACGCGGCTCTGCACGAGCGGCTCGGCGCGGACTTCACCGCCCTCGCCGCGACGGTGGACCCCGACGACCCGTGGTCGCATCCGGACGCCGGCGCCCTCGACCACCTCTCCGTGGCCGACTGGCTGCGCTCCCGGGACGCCACGCCCGCCGTGGTACGCCTGTGGGACATCGGCCAGCTGGCCCTGGCCGGCGGCTCCTACGAGCGGATCTCGCTGCTGGCCGCGCTGCGCAAGAGCGCGGCGGTCCCCGGTTCGGGCACGGGCGACTACGACTACGACGACTGGGAGGGACTGCGCCTGGCGGAGGGGTCGGCGACGCTCGCCGAAGTCATGGCCCGCGAGCTCGGTCCGCGCATCCGGCTCGGCTCGCCGGTCGCCGCGCTGGAGGTCCGCCCGGGCCGGTGCGCCGTACGCCTGGTCACCGGAGAGGTCCTCACCTCGGCAGCCGTGGTGAGCGCCCTGCCCGTCGGTCCGCTGCGGGATGTCGCCGTCAGCGGCGTGAGCGAGGCCCGGCTCGCCTCTCTGCATCGGCAACGCCAGGCGACCGCCGCGAAGTTCGCCGCCGTCTACGACCGTCCCTTCTGGCGGGACGCAGATCTGAACGGCCTGTCCGAGGCCGAGGGAGTGCTGGGCAGCACCTGGCCGCAGGGCGAGGGCATCCTGTCGGCCCTGATCCCGCCCGAGCGGTACGGCGTGCTGCTCGGCACCCCGCCCCATCTGCGCACCCCCGAACTGCTCGCCGAGATGGCCGACATGTTCGGCGACGAGGCAGTGCGGCCGACCGCCTGCTTCCTACGGCTGTGGGGCACGGACCCATGGACCCAGGGTTACGTCACCCAGTGGCCGCCCGGCGAGGTGATGGCGGTCGGCCCGCTGCACGGCACCCATGAACCGCCGTTCTACGTCTGCGGTTCCGACCAGTGGGTCGCCGGATACATGGAGGGCGCCGTTCGCACCGGCCGCGGCGCCGCAGAGAAGGCGCTGCGCCGTGGCTGACACCGACCGCCTCAATCACATCGGCGGCAAAGAGGTACCGGCCGCTTCCGGCGCCATCCTGCGGCTGATCGACCCCGCGACCGGACTGCCCCACGGCACGGCCCCGCTCTCCGGCCCCGACGACGTGGACGCGGCCTGCCGGGCGGCCGAGGAGGCCTTTCCCGGCTGGTCGGTGACGACTCCGGCGCGGCGGCAGACCGCGCTGCTGCGCATCGCCGACGCCCTGGAGCGGGAAGCCGGTGCGGTGGCGGACGCCGAGGTGACCGACACGGGCAAGCCGCGGGCCCTGTTCCTCGCGGACGAACTGCCGGCGATCGTGGATGTGTTGCGGTACTTCGCCGGGGCGGCCCGGAACCTGCCGGGTGCCGCCGCCGGGGAGTACACGCCGGGCCGTACCTCCGTGCTGCGGCGCGAGCCGGTCGGTGTCTGCGCCCAGATCACCCCGTGGAACTACCCGCTGATGATGGCCGTATGGAAGGTCGCCCCGGCGCTCGCCGCCGGCAACACCGTCGTCCTGAAGCCGTCCGACACGACGCCGTCGTCGGCCCTGCTGCTGGCCCGGCTGGCGGCCGAGCACCTGCCGCCAGGTGTGCTCAACGTGGTGTGCGGCGACCGCGACACCGGGCGGGCCCTCGTAGCCCACCCGCACGTGCGGCTGGTGGCGGTCACCGGGAGCGTCCGCGCCGGGCAGGAGATCGCCGCGGCGGCCGCCGCCGACCTCAAACGGCTCCACCTCGAACTCGGCGGCAACGCACCGGTGTTGGTCCACGCGGACGCCGATCTCGACGAGGCGGTCGAGCAGTTGTCGTCGCTGGCCTACTACAACGCGGGCCAGGACTGCACGGCCGCGACCAGGATCCTGGTCGACCGGCGGATCCACGACACCTTCCTGGACCGCTTCGCCGACCGAGCCGCCCGGCGCCGGCCCGGAGCCCCCGACGACGAGCGCGCCGACTTCGGGCCGCTCGCGAACGCCGCTCAACTCACGGCGGTTCGCGGCCTGTTGGAGCGTCTTCCGGATCACTCCGAGATCGTCACCGGCGGTGCGGCCCTGGACGGTCCCGGCTACTTCCATCCGGCCACGGTGATCGCCGGGGCACGGCAGGAGGACGAGATCGTACAGAGCGAGGTGTTCGGCCCGGTCGTCACCGTCCAGCCCTTCACCGGCGAGTCCGAGGCGTTCGAGCTGGCCAACGGCGTCCCCCAGGGGCTCGCCGCCAGCGTCTGGACCCGCGACCACGACCGGGCCATGCGCGCGAGCCGCGCGCTGCGCACCGGCATCGTCTGGGTCAACACCCACGGCACGACGGTGTCGGAGATGCCGCACGGCGGCGTACGCCGCTCCGGCTACGGCAGCGACCTCTCCCTCACCGGGCTGCTCGACTACACGCAGGTCAAGCACGTCATGCTGTGACGGTCAGCGCACTTTGAGTGGCGCGTCACTCCTCCCTGCTCGGGGGCCAGTGGGAGAGGCGCGGTAGATCCACAGCGGGGCGGCCGAGCCGATGCGCCTACCGCTTCCCGCTCCGGCTCTCCGGGTCAGGACGGTTGGGGCTCGGTCAACCCGATGGGAACCTGCCACTCGTAGCGACGGCCCCGGTTGGTCAGCCGCAGGCCGCTTTTGAAGACGACCAGACCGAGTTCGCTTGCCGCCTTCGCCGCCAGGGGGGCCGTATCACCGCTCTTCCCGTAGCCGAAGTTCAGCACGGTCCCGGCTTGGAGTGCCGTTTTGGTGAAGTCGGCCGGCGGGACCTTGACCAGGTCGGCGGCTTGGTCACCGATCAGGTGTCGGACGAGGGTGGGCCCGGCTCCGGTGAAGGCCGGTCCGGGCAGGACTTCCCGGATGAAGTCGAGTACGCCCTTGGTCAGGGCGGTGCCGGCCTCCGAGGACTTCTGCTGGCGCCGGAGGATGGTGTCGAAGAGTTCTGCGCCGTCGTCGAAGGAGGCTGGGTTCAGCCGGTCGTCGACTCCCAGGACGTGCCCGACGACCCGCCAGACGTGGAAGAAGGCGTCGCGGTCGTCGTCCGGCAGGTCGACACCCAGCCGACGGAGCCCTCGCGGGATGACCACCGAGAAACTCATCAGCGTCCCGGCCAGGTCTTCCTGGTTCACCGGCAGCCCCCATGCCCGGTTCCAGTCGCCCTGGCGGCCGACGTGGTAGCGCATGGTGGCGTGCAGCAGACGGATCTTCTGGGCCGAGCGGAGCCCGCGTCCCCCGGGTCCCAGTCCGCCGTGGTCGAGGACGTCGACGACGAACTGCGAGGTCTCCATCAGCCTGCGGTACACCCCCGAGGTCAGGCGCTGGGAACGTGCGAGGACCTGGGCCCCGTCTGCGCAGCCGTAGCACAGCGGGAGGGAGGCGCACAGCAGTGTGGAGACGACCAGCGTCTCGTAGCGGCCCAGCAAGGCACGGCCGCGCTCGATCAGCTCCCGGTCGGCCCACTCGGGCAGTGCGGAGCTCTGCTCGAAGTACCGCTGGAGCTGGGGCGGCAGGTCAGCGGGCAGCGCGTCGCTGTTCCTGCCGAACCCGAGCAGTGCCTGCCGCACCTCTTCCTGCCGCCCCAGCTCATAGGTCTCGGCGATTGCGGCGTCACCTACCGCATCACCGACCTCCCGCATCGGGTCCAGTACCTCGTCCGTCCACGCGGCGGCGGGCATAGCGGCCTCCTAGAAGCAGGTCCTGATCGACACCCACTCCTACCAGCCCGAAACGGGATTCCGTCGGAAATATCACCCAATGGAGCTACGAATGGCTCAATCCTTGTTCGGGACCCACCCGTTGGCGTCCTTGGCTGACGTCTGTTCATCCAGGAAGACGGACAGTGATCCGGAGTCGTTGTCGTGCTGGTCGTCGTTGTCCCGAGGAACAGCGTCCGATCCTGGAGAGGATCGTTGTCCTGCCCCCCTTCGGTGTCCCGCCACGGAGCACCGGCTCGCACCCGCCAGCGGATCCCGTCAATCAGCCTCCGCCGACCCGCTGACGGTCTGCACAACGGGCAACAACGGTTCCAGCACCGCCCACTGCTCATCCGAGAGATCCTCACGCCCCACACGGCGATCATCACGGCTGAGGCATGGCAACGGACCCAGTTATAAAACACGGCCTAACAACGGCTAACACAATGAGCCAAGTGGTCAGTGGCTGACCGAGCGGGAGCCAGGTCGACGGCCATGCGCTAAGTGTTCGACTGAAGCCTGTGGGCGAATCTCTGTGTGTTCAGGACCGCTCGTTGCAGTCCGGCCCGACGAGGCGTGCCCCTATTGCCAGGACCATAAGCACTGCGGTGCAACCGCCTAGCAGCATGACCGCGGACGGAGAGGTGCGGTCCAGGATGACTCCCCCTACGAGTGCACCAATCGAGATCGTTGCCTGAAAAGAAGCGGTGAACAAGACCGATGCCGCTTCCGGAGCGTGCGGTGCCGCCTTGGAGAACCAGGTCTGCGACGCGACTGGTACGGCGCCATACGCAATGCCCCACACGATCAGCAGCATCACTGCGCCGGTCTCCCAGCGGCCCAACGCTGGAAGCAGGAGAGTCACCGTGGCGATCAGGGCGGCCGCGAGCCCGAAGACGCTCCGCGGATACCGGGCCACCCAGGCGCCGCCCAGGAAGTTGCCGAGGATGCCAGCGGCACCATAGAGCAGCAAGAATGCGGTGATCAGACCACCGCTGGCGTGGGTGACCTGTTCCAGAAATGGTGTCACGTAGGTGTAGGTGCCGAAATGAGCCAGCACAACAAGGAACGTCAGCAGGAGTGCGAAGCGAGTGTTGACGCTGCGGAGCATGCCGCCCAGGACGCCCAGCCGTGTGGCCCGGACCGGAGGAAGCGGTGGGACGAACAAGAGCAGCATGATCAGTACGCCGACCGTCAGAGTTCCCATGACGGTGAAGGCCGTTCGCCATCCAGCAAGATCTCCGATGAGGGTGCCCGCCGGCACGCCGAGGACGGATCCCAGCGGGACGGCGGAGAAGATTACAGCAGTTGCCCTGCCGACCGAGGCCGGCGGCACCAGTCGTTCCGCCAACCCGGCTCCGATCGACCAGAAGCCGCCAATCGTGATCCCGACCATGATCCGGGAGGCCAGTACGAGCCAGTAGTCGGGTGCCGCGGCGGCAAGAAAGTTCGCCAGTGCCAGCAGGAGCATGAAGACGCACAGCATCAGTCGGCGGTCGAAGCGTGCCGTGGCCACGGTGACCAATGGAGCGGCGATCGCCGCCAGAAAGCCCGGCATGGTCATCACCAGTCCAGCCATCCCGTCCGAGACGGTGAAACTGGATCCGATCGAGGTCAGCAGACCGATCGGCAGGATCTCCGTGGTGACGATGGCGAAGATCCCCAGCATCACCGAGACCACAGCCGGCCACCCCATCAGCGGGGACCGAGGGGGTAAGAGTTTGCCGTTGACTGAAGCTGTGGTGGTTGCCGGCATGGCGTTCCGTCCTGTGAAAGGCAGCGCGTTTCGTGATCAGTTCAGCAGGTCTCATCGAGAGGTGGCTGGCAGATCTGCGACTGCACCCTTGCCCTTCACGGGTGATGTCGCATTCCGGCTATCAACGGCCAACGCAGTGAGGTGCCTTGACCGTAGCTGTGGTGCCCGCAGGGCGGGCTGAGCATTCTGATCACATGGGGGTCTCACCGTGGATCGTGTCGGATGAGCTGTGGGAGCGGATCGACCGCTGCTCCCTTGCAAGCAACGGCGCCGCACTGCGCAAAGTGAACGCCGCACTCGTCGCCGACGAGGCCACGCCATGGACAACGCCCGCAACCAGTGCTCGGCCATCAATGGCAATTCGCCGAAGGCCGATGGTCCGCGCAGCAGCGATTCACTAACAGCGCGCACGAGGTGAGCGAGGTCGAGGACAAGCAGATCAACGCCGCGTCGGCGAGCTTCCGCAAGACCGCGTAACGGCCTCAGAAATAGGAAACGCCCCGCCATCTTTTTCTGATAGCGGGGCGTTTCACGATCGTCATTCACTAGGGGTGAGCTTGCCGTCGGCCTACGGCAGCCGCCAGGGCAGCGATTGCCGTTCCAATGACGGTTGCATTCTGCTCGTCAGCGACCGGGCGTACCAGCACCACGATGACAATGACCGTGATCAGCACGGCGTGGCCATGATCTGAAAGCGGGTGCCGCCGGCGCGCTCCTGCCTCTCGCCTGCGCGTCTTCAGATCACTACGCGTCGTCTTCTTAGCTGCCATTGAGGTCCCCTTGTCGAGCCGGAGTTTCGGTTGCCGTGCACCAAGGTCGGCTGCCCTGCGCCTCCAGACTTGCATCGGCGTTCCCCAGGCCAAAGGGGCGTTCCCACCGCTCCAGTACGCCGAAAGTGAACGCAAGACAGATCAAATTGCGCGGCGCCTTGCAGGAGCAGGGTTTCAAGCGGCCGCCAGGCCCGCCAAGGCCCCCTAAAACTCCCCGTTCCCTCCGCTACGGGCGAACAAAATCAGGCGACTCCTCGCCGCCGCGTTCGAGCCACCGCTCAGCTTCGAGCGAGGCGCCGAGGTAGTCGCCGCTATCGAGGCCCGCCGCGTCGCCCTCGCCGAGGCCCTGCACCAGGACGCCGAGCGACTCCGCGCCCAACTGTGGAAGCCGTGCACCGTCGCCGCATCGATACCCTCGCCCTGTTCGGTATCCCCGTTGCAGAGCATCAGGCGACGTGCGAATCGCTCGTACGGCAGGCGCCCAGTCCGCCGGCTACTCCGCCCAGCCTTTCGGCCTCGGCGGAGCAGGGCAGCCGATCACAGCGACGGCGTCGGACAGCCGCGACCAGCGCAGCATGGTCACCCGTAAGAAGAAGGCCGGGCATTGGCGGCACCCGCTACAGGCGCAGCTCCACAGATGCAGGGTCGACGCGCTGCTGTTCGGCTCCCGGATCAAGCCCGAGCGGCCACAGGTCGAGTTCGGTTCCGGCGTCGTCGAGTCGCTCCAGTCGACCGCGACCACGCTCGACCCACTCAACCGCGCGCTGGAGCCGTGAGCGCACAGACGAAGGTCAAGATCCTTCACCCGGAGTGGGACGACACCGCCGTGCAAGCTGAGGTAGCGGCGATCCTCGGTCGACAGGCTCATTCGAATTGTCCGAACCGACAGGTTGCTCCTCCCCGTCAATACCGAAATCGACAATAACAAGTGTAATAAATTTTGACGAGAAAAACCTCCAACATAGGCCCCGGCCATGGCCAGTCCGCCTCCCCCACTCGCTGATCGAGGACCAGGCCGAGGGTGGAGAGTTGAAACGCGGGACAACGGCCTCATCGCTAAAGAGAATCTCAAGCAAGTACCCGCGCAAATTCACCTCTTCATCTGGGCAGAAGAATCTTCCAGAGAGGCGAATGCAAACATGGCTACGGATGGATTCGAGTAGAAAATTCGGAACGCGGGTCGCCGTCAGCGGCTACACAGCCACCGCTGTGCTAGGCACCGGGGCCACCGCGGTCTGGCAGGTCGGCGTGCTGCGGGCCGCGGCCTGGACCGCCCGCGCCCTGCGCGTCCCCGCCCGCAATGCCCTGCTCCCCGACATCGTCCCGCCGGCGGCGTACGGACGCACGTACGGCTTCGAGCGGATGATGGACAACCTGTGCGCGATCTTCGGCCCGCTGCTCGCCCTCGGTCTGGCCGCCTGGCTCGGAGTCGACTGGGCCATCGGCCTCTCCGTGGTCCCTGGCCTGCAGGCTCACGGCCGCGGTGGCGGCCCTCGAGGTCGGCGACGTCGCGGCGACGCTGCTGATCCTGCGGGCGTCCGGCCTGTTGGCAGCGGAGCACGGCGCGAGGACCGTGACGACGATCGCGCTCGGCCTCTACACCGCGTACAACCTCGCCGCCACGCTCGTCTCCGTCCCGGCGGGCCGGCTCGCCGACAGGTTCGGCCGCCGCGGGCCGGTGGTCGTCCTCGCCGGCGGTGTCGCCGGCCTCGCCCTGTCCTACGGACTGTTCGTCGTCGACACCACCGCCGTCGCGTTCCTGGCCGTCCCGTTCGTCCTGGGCGGGATCGGCGCGGTCGAAACGGCCGAGCACTCGGCCGTCGCGGTCCTCGCCCCCGCCGACATGCGCGGCTCCGCCTTCGGCATGCTCGCCGCCGTCCAGTCCTTCGGCAACCTCGCAGCCTCGGCCTCGCCGGCATCCTCTGGACCGCCTTCTCCGCCGCCGCGGCCTTCACGTACCTCACCTCGTGGATGTTCGTCGTATGGCCCCGCTCACCGATTCCGGTGTTGAAACGTCTGCCGAGGAACGTCGCGACGAACATCAGCGGCACGCACACCAGGGCGACGAGGTAGTCCCCGCCCGTCAGCAGCGCGGCATCCGTCCAGACGGCGGTCTTCGTGACGTCCCCGACGAGCGAGACAAGGGAGAGCGCTCCGACGAGGTGGAGGCGGTCCAGATCCAGTCCGGATCGCGAGCCCCTTGAGGGGACCGGACGTACCGCTGACTCCGGACGTCGCACCCGAGGCGAAGGCCGGCAGCGGGGAACCGGCCCGCCGCCAGCGGGTCAGATCGAACGTCTCCGCCAAGAACGCGGCGGCGAAGCTCGCGATGACCACGAGCGTCACGGCCCGTTCCGGGACGGAGACGAGCAACTTCGCCCCCAGGAAGGCGCCCGCGCGACCAGCACGATCACGACCGCGGCCTTGTGGAAGGGAAGCGTCGCCCGGTGGGCGAAGACCTTCACCAGGTTGTTGGCGGCAAGGAGGAGGGCCGCCAGCGCCACCCCGGACTTGGTGCCGAGAACCAGCGCCGACGTGGGGACGAGGACTCAGACTGCCTCCGAACCCGGCCGAGGCGGACGGGAGGAACGCGGCCGCCACCGCAAGGAACACGACCGGAATCAGAAGCGGCTCCATCGCTGCTCGACTTACGGGATCGCAGACAGGTTGATCCGGAACATCCCGCGACCGTGGGTCACGCAGACGAGCACCTCGTCCATCCAGAACAGGTCGTCGACCGAGCAGTTGGTGGGGCCCTCGTTCGTCGGCGACCAGCTCGCCCCGGCGTCCTCGCTGGCGAACAGCCCCACCTCGGTACCGCAGTAGAGCAGGTCCGTCCGCCGCGGATGCACCGCCAGGGCCCGGATCGGGGCGGGCGGCAGAGCGGTGGCGAGGTCGGTCCAGGCCGCACCGGCGTCCGTGGTCACCCAGAGGTTGCCACGCTCGTATCCGCCGAAGGTGACGTAGGCGGTGTCCGGGTCCGTCGGGTGCACGGTGATGCCGGTGCAGTAGCGCCGTGGCTTCAGCGGACTCGGCCCCGTCGCACCGACGCGCGCCCAGGTCGGCGTCGTCGCGGTGCCGTTGACCGTGCGGAAGACCATGCCGTCCTCGTGGCCCACCCACACCACGTCCGAGTCGCCGCGCGCCACCGCGATCGCGCTGATCATCGCGCCGACGCCGGGCTTGATGGCCCGCCAGGTCGGTCCGGCGACGGGGGTGTTGGGTTGCTTGGCGTTGTTGGTCCGCCACAGCGACGCGCCGCCTGCCAGGATCCGGTTCTCGTCGTTCGGATCGAGCACGAACGGTGCGATGAAGAGCGCGTTCTCGTTCTTGGCGTCCGGGATGCGGAAGGGCACCTGCTTCCAGTCCCACTCGCCCGTCGCGAAGTTGAAGAACTGGCCGCTGATGTAGCGGTCGCCTTGCGTGTCGTCGGTGGTGGCGCCGTCGGTGTTGCGGTGGATGTTGAGGAAGACGTACTCGCCGTAAAATACCTCGGGGTCGGTGGGGTCGGAGGCGCACCAGCCGCCGTCACCGCCGGAGAACTCGCGCCATTCCTGGGTGCCGAGGGCGGGGTCGAAGACGAGCGAGCCGTTGTCCTGCGCGCCGCCGATGATCTTCCCGCTCCCGGTGTGGCCCGCCCCGGCGTAGAACTGCGTCACGCCGTAGTTGTTCACCAGCTCGGTCCAGCCGTTGACGAACGGGGGCTGCGGCTCGGTTCCGACATCCGCCAGGTCGTCCGCCCTGAACACACCGCCGTCGGTCCCGAAGAACACAGTGCGGTTGGTGACCCCGTCGTACGAGGGGTGCGCGACGATCGCGTGCTGGTCGGCGTGGACCGAGGCGGGCTCCCACCAGCTGCTGATCTCAGCCAGATGGTCGCCGCCGTCGGTGCTGCGGTACAGGTCGACGCCGCCGGCGATCACCAGGTCGGCGTCGGTCGGGTCTCCGGCCCAGATCACGTTGTCGTACCAGCCCTGTTCGCTGAGGTACTCCGACGGCAGGCCGTCCGGGGTCAGTGTCTTCCTCTTCTTGTACGACACTCCGCCGTCCTGCGACCGCCAGATCTGGCCAGTGGTCATCTGGACCGATGCGTAGACGATGTCCGGGTCCTTCGCCGCGTACGCGAGCTCGACTCGGCCGGTCCACGGGCCGCCGGTCGCGAGGTCCCAGGTCACACCCCCGTCTCGGCTGAACCAGGCCGCGCCGTCGCGCAGCGCCCCCGCGACCGCGTTATCGCTGTCCTGCGGGTCGAATCGGACGTCGCCGAGCGGGTGACCGAGCACCCTGGTCCAGGTGGCCCGCGCGGGATCGGCGCTGCGGAAGAGGCCGGTGGAGGTGGCCGCGAGGACGACCGTCCCGTCCTGCGACACCGCGATCCGGCTCACGAACTGGAAGTCCGGGGTGTGGGTGGCCATGATCGGGGCCCAGGCCACCGCGTCTGTGGTGCGGAAGATGCCGTTGCCTCGGATGGCGTCGAGGTTGTGGAAGGCTTCGCCGGTCCCCACGTACATCGTCGACGCGTCGGACGGGTCCACGGCGATGCAGCCGCAGGAGAGGTTCTCCAGGAAGTCGTCGACCGGTGCCCATTGGGCACCGCCGTCCTCGGTGTGCCACACCCCGCCGCCGGCACTCACGGCCCACATGCGGTCCGGATCCGCCGGGTCGATCACGATGCCGCGGGTCCGTCCGCCGATGTTCCCAGGGCCGAGCCACACCCAGTTGGACAGTTGCATGCCGGCCGTCGGGGTCGGTCCGGCCCGGCGAGGTCGGCCGTTCTGACCGGTCGGCACACCGGCGGTCATGGGCGGCGCCTCACGACTCAGCAGGTCCTCCGCCTGCACGTAGGCCGCGCCCAGACCGTGCGGCCGGACGTTTCCGTCGTCACTGCGCTCCTGCTTGAGACGGAAGAGACCGCGGACGGTGGGCAGGTCGGGGAAGTCGAGGCGCAGCAGGGCCCGTCGTACCGCGGCCTCGGGCAGGGCCGCGAGGGTCTCGTTCGTCGTACCGCGGGAGCGGCACAGCAACTGCACCTGCGCGACGCTGATGTTCTTCGACTGGGCGACTTCTTCGTCTGAGATGGCCATGATGGCACCCCCGATCGGGTTGGGATGGTGCGGTTGGGCGAGGACGCGTCTAGGGCCGGAGCCTGGGCGCCCGCCTCGGCGTTGCGCGGTCCAGTTCCACCTCCCAAGCGAGCGTGCCGGTGCGGGGATCCACGGCCCTCAGGACGACGGCGCCGGAGTCGGGGAGAAGGAGGAGCTCCATGCGTTTGTCGCCGACCAGGCTCTGGTCCAGTACGGCGGACTGCCGGTCGGAAGAAGCCGCCGGTGGTACGGGGGGTGGTACATCTGCGTCGGCCGTCTCCGCAAGCGCCTCAGCCTCCGCCCCGGCTCCCGCCCATGCCTCTGCCTCGGCTTCCGCCTCGCGGAGAACTTCCAGCGAAGGGGAACCCGCCAGACCGACCCTCAGGGCTCCGTGCGCCGCGCGCCGGGACTCCTCCAAGACGCCTGCGCTCGGTGCGGCACCCCCGCGGTACCAGGTCCGGACGACCCAGCGGAGCACCACGGCGTCGTCGGCAGCCTCGGTCCGCAGCGTGAAGCCGCGGGTGTCGTCGAGGGTGCAACGCGCCCACGGCGGCAGGTCGACCGGCTCCGAAGTCCAGCGGTCCTGGCCGGTCGCGGCGTCCAGCACCACGACCACGAGCGTCGGCGACGGGCTCATCCGCAGGGCCACGACCGAACCCGCGAGCAGCGCGCACGGTCGCAGGCTGGGACCGTGGCGCCACAGCAGTGCGCCGTTCTCCAGGTCCAGTGCCATCAGCGCACCTTCGTGATCGTGCACGACAGCCTGCCGGCCGCGCGCATCGACCACGCCACGCGGAACTCTCGCCATCCAGGCCCCCGGTGGGCGTCGCAGGAACGCGGATGCGGGATCACGGGCCGGGAACGTGAGGCGTGCGGGCCGCCCAGCGCGACCAGGAAGGTCCGGGGCCCGGCCGTGGGCCGCAGCGCACTTTCATCGTCCCCCCGGCCAGGCAGGGAGGCAAACGGATCTGCCCCGCCATCGCGTCAGTTGACGCATACACAAACCGTACAGGGGTTCAGCGGCGCCGTTCGAAGAGCAGGGTGCGGGCGGGGGTGAGGTGACGGTGCGTGGGTTCGAGGGCGGCCCCAGCGTCGTCGAGCATCCGGGACAGTTACGCGGCCGCCTCGGCCTCGCTCCAGGCGGCCGTCAGGGCCTGGGCGTTGCAGCGAGCTCTGCTCGACGTGTGGGTAGTCGTGGCCGATCACCATGGCCGAGGCTGGGAGGCAGATCCGTGCACCGAACACTGGTCCCCAGAGCTGGTCCCCAAGCCAACGTCACCGAGCCCACTCCCAGTAGCGAGCTAATCGCGAGCAAGGGCGATCACGGACACTGTGCCGTCGCCGCGGTTGGCGACGTAGACGCGGTTGCTGTGAGGTTCGAACGCCAATCCCTGTGGCTGGGAGCCAACGGGGACCCTGGCGGTCACGCTGGCTGAGTTGGGATCGATCACCCTCACCAGGCCATCGGGGTGGGTGACGTAGACGCCACCATGGGAATCAACCGCCACACCGGTCGGACTTACGCCGACGTCGATATTGGCGACGCCTCCAGTCGTCATGTCGAGCATCGACACTGTCTTGAAGCCGGAGTTGGCGACATAGGTCCGATGCCTCTGGGGATCGATCGCAATACCCGTGGGGTGCTGTCCGACGGGGATGCTCCACATGGCCCCGTGGATAGGGTCGATCACCGACACCTTATTGTGATCAGGTTGCGTGACGAAGACACGGTGACTCAGGGGATCAACCGCCACGCCGAGGGGCCCCGGGAGGTCAGTGAAGTCGTTGGTGAGGGGGGGGGATCACTGCTGATTCCAATGATCGACACCTTGTCAAGGCCACGGCTGGACACGTAGGCGCGGCTCATGAGGTGATCGACCGCCACCCTCAGCATGTCGGGTGGCGGGGGGCCGGGCGGGCCTCCGACGACGACGGTAGCAACGAGGGCGTGGAATCTGTCGAGCGCCGACACGGTGTAATTGCCGCCGTTGGCGACGTAGACGCCGAATTGGGGATCGGTTGCCACGCTCTCCGGGCGGAGTCCGACGTTGAGGGTGGCGCTCACCGTGTTCGTCACAGAATTAATCACCGATACGGTGTTGGCGCCACTGTTGGTGATGAAGACATGGTCATGAACGTCCACCGCCACACCGGCCGGCTTCGCCCCCACGGGGATCGCGGCTACGACACACGGTTGGTCGGTATTGGGTTCATTCATCGCTGCACGACTTTCGTTGGTCGCCGTCATCCTTGGCGGTTACCGCGTTGACGGGATTGAAGGGGGCTCCACCGTCGGCTGAGCCGTCGCGCGTGAAGGCGACATGGGAGAACAAGTGCGCCCAGAATTACGACGGCTCAGCAGTTGAGTCCGCCGGGGCCGCCGAAGAACAGATAACTGCCCCATGACGAACCGGAGTGGTTCGTCACCTCAAGGCCGTAGCAGTTCACGGAAGTGGGCTCGGGCGTCAGATTGGCCGACTCCGCCCCCGCGGGCAGGGCAATGATCACGTCGTGCTGGTAGGCGGCGTGACCGTATCCCGCGGCAGGACGCTTCCCCGATCCCATCGACGGGAATGACGTGCCCACCCCGCCCACTTCGCCGCCGAAACCGGCCGTGGCCGCCTTGGTCGCCAGCACGCCCGAGCCGAACGTGGTGGTGGTCGGGTAGTAGCCGACCCATGTGCCGCCGACACTGAACCACCAGCCGCCGCCGGTCAGGAAGAAGCCCATGCGGTACTGCACGGGAGCGCCCGGCTGGGAGGCGGTAAGCACCGTACCGAGGACGTGCGAGGCGCCCGCCGCGTACACCCACGTGCCGAAATGGTTGTCGTTGTAGAACCAGGTGGTGTAGCCATCCGGTGTGTAGAACACGAACAGCCGGGGCTTGTTGTCGAAGGGCGGTCCCAGCCGGTAGCCGCACTCCACGGTCTGGAAGGGACTGGAGTGGGCCCCTGAGGTGTACCACTGCTGTGATGCCGAGGACTCGACGCCGAACACCTGCGGCGACCACACGTTGATCCCGCTGGCTCCGCCGTTGTTGTCGCGGCTGTCGTAGGCGTTACCCCAGATCTTCCCGAACGGGTGCGCCACACCCGCCTCGTCCCGCCGTACGCGCAGTCCGCCCTGGAGGAAATCCGTGAGCGTGGGGAAACTGACGAGGCGTTCGAGGGTGAGCCGAAGCATGGGTACGGTGCCCTCCGGGCACAGCATCTGGTTGCCATAGCGATCCCGCCGATCCGGCCGCAACTGTGGGGGCGGCGAATGGGGTGGCTCGGTTTCGAACTCTGGAGCTTCGGCGCTTCTCTGGAGTTCGGAGGGCGGATCAGGGGTCGGTAGGGGCTTGGTCCCGGTCTTCGCGAGTCCCGGCTGCTGCTCGGCTGGTACGCAGTCGATGATGTCGCCGTCGGTTTCCGTGAAGGAGTGCACGGCTTCCATTCCGGCGTTCCGGTCGATCAGATAGCGCCGCATCTCCTCGAATGCCGCGAAGTCCCGCACCGCGGTGTCGGGCCGAGAGTTGTAGGCATCGAATTCGACGGCGTACAACGATGCGACGAAATCAGAGAAAGTGGGTATTTCGGTGTGAACAGCCATGATAGGGCGTCCTGTTCGGCGTTTCGACCGCGTCCCGCGCGGAAGTGCTGCGCCCTGCACCCGCTGGTCCCCCGCCCGCCGGGCGAACCCTGTCTCTGATTTCAGCGTACCGCGCGGACCGGTGCCGGGCCATCGTGGCGGGAGGCGCCCCGATGGGTTTCGTCAACCCGTAGGTCCTGGCTGTGGGGCGTAGAAGGTGCTGTTGCGGAGCATCGCGAAGAGCACGTCGGCTCGTCGACTCACGAGGCAGAGGAGCGCTTGGGTGTGGTCGCCGCATACCCGAGGCCGAGCAGTGAAGCCCGGAAGGCGGCGTCGAGCCGGAGCCCGCCGTCCCGTGAGGGCATGCACAGCGCCGGCGCGCGCAGCCCCGACGGCGCCCCGCCTACAGGGAGCCGATTCCCTGCCCGCTGCCGCCGCCGTCCAAGCGCAGTCCGTCCTTGCTGGCCTGCGCCGAAAGCCCGCGAGCCCCGTCCTCCCCTCGCGCTCCTCGGCCTCAACTGATCACAAACCGGGCGTCACACGACGACGCCGAAACCCTGCACCAGGGACGCCCAGCATCCATCCGACATGCGAAAGGTTCCGGTTGCAGCCCGCCGGATAGTCGGCCACACGATGCCCGCCCACCACAACGCGGCCCTGGCCGTCGCGGTTCTGCAGATGGCTGCTGCACGCGCGGCGGGGGCGTGGGCGGGGTCTCTACTCCCCGTCGTATTCATCCCGGTGGCCAAGGCCGCAGCCATGCTGCTGCATTGGTCCAACTGGGCAGACGCCACCAGGCAACAGCCCGACGCAGTCACCACCGACGATGCTCCCCAACGAATCTGCCGGGTAGTCACTAACCGCACTGGAGTAGCAGGGCCCGGTGGCCTGCCCCTGGTAGCAGGAGCGTGGGCGCCGGGCCATGCTGGTAGGAGGAGACAGCGCACGGCCCCGATGCTACGGGCGCACGCGCCCTGGATGGTCGGCCAGGGAAAGGTCACCTCATGCTCTATGCCGGAATGGACACGGGCAAGTATCCGGGGAAGCCCGTGATGGACGCGATCTGGGACTTTTCCAACATCTACTGGACGGGCATGTACCTCGATTCGCCGGCGCCAGCGGTCGGCGAAATCCCGGTTACGAAGCCGCTGAACGGCCACAACCGGATGGGTGCTGTCGGCGCGAACCCCGTGGGCGACTGGATGAACGGGTGGTTCGACCTGCGTCCAGTGTGGGGGCTCCTGCCGATCTACTGGGGACAGCAGGACCCGAACAACCTGGGCCGATCGATGTCAGGGCGCAGATTGCCGTGGCGAACGCCGAGGACGCCGCCGTGAAGGCGACGAGCGCGGGCCTCCCGCAGGGCTCGGTGATCTATCTGGACTGGGAGTTGGGCGGCCCGCCTGCGGATGCGGGCAAGAAGTACTGCTCGGCCTGGTTCCACCGGCTCGCCGAACTCGGGTATCGGCCCGGCGTTTACTGCCGTGCCCCATCCTCGCTCGCCTTCCGCAAGGAGTACCCGGGCCTGTACGTGGGGAACGTCAACCTGCTTCCGGCGAGTGTCGGCGGCATCACGATCGTGGACGGCGCCTTGGAGGCGGCGCTGGCGAGCATCCGCATCGAGCCGCTCCGCGAGAGCGCCCACCGGGCGGTGGTCTCCGCGCATCTCGCCGAGGACAAACTGGACGAGGCCCAGGGCAATCGCGCCTTGCGGCACCTGCTGTGCGCGGAGCCCGCTGTCGAACCGTCCGTGCGGTTCGCGCGGATGATTCCCCAGGCACAGCAGTGACGGGACGTAGCAATGACGGGACGAAACGATGACGGGAGGGCTCGATGACGGCGGGGGGACGGACCGCTTCCACCCTCTCAGGCGGGTGGGACCCGACCGGAAGGAGACCGGTGGTGAACACGCTTCCGTATGCCCGGAGCAAGAACCGGATCGTCGAACTGATGGAGCAGCCCGCGGAGCGGCGTGACGCCGACTGGATGCGGGACGCGGCGCAGCAGGCGATCCTGCTGGAACTCGCCACGCTCCCCCCGTATCTGTGTGGCATGTGGTCGATCGACACATCGACCGGGGACGGCTCCGTCTTCCGTGCGCTGCGCGAGATCGTCTTCGACGAGATGTCGCACTTCGGTCTGGCGTGCAACCTGCTCACCACACTCGGCGGGACTCCCGTGCTCGACGACGCGTCGGTGCTGCCGACGTACCCAGGGCGTCTGCCGGGAGGCGTGCGGCCCGAACTCAAGGTTTTCCTCAGCGGGCTGACGACGGACGCGGTGGAGATGTACTCCCTCATCGAGCAGCCGGAACAACCGCTCGCGAGGGCCGCGGCGCCGCACCCGTCGATCGGGGACTTCTACACCGCGCTCCTGGAGGCGTTCCGTGCGCACCCGGAGCGGATCACCGGCGCCCGGCAGCTGACCCTGAACTTCGGTCACGGCGCGGGGAACCCCGTCGTGCCCCTCGCCACGCTCGCCGCCGTGGAGAAGGCCATCGGCGTGATCAAGGAACAGGGCGAGGGCACATCCGCTTCACCCGAGAACCCGCACCCTGGGGCGGCGGGAGAGTTGGCCCACTACTACGCCTTCCGGGAGATCTTCCACAAGCGCAGGCTCAGGAAGAACCCCGACACCGGGGAGTTCGAGTTCAAGGGAGCGGAGATCCCGATGCCGGACGCCCTGCCGATGGGGGTCGTTCCCGCTGGGGGCTGGCCCCGGACGGGACCTTCCGCACCGGACGCCGGGACGGCACAGCTCCTCGACGAGTTCAACCAGGCATACAGCAAGCTGCTGCGTCTGCTGCAGGATGCGTGGCGGCAGGACGACGAGGGCGAGGCGGAGGGGCTGCTGTTCGAGGCGATCGCACAGATGTCCGTCCTGCAGGACCCCGCACAACAGCTGATGGCGCGTCCGCTCCCCGGCGGCGGCGAGAACTACGGGCCGGAGTTCCTCTACGTGACTCCCTGACGATTTCGAGCCTCCCGTACACGCCCCTGCCGCGCGAGTGAAAAGAACACCGGTTCGGCGTTCCGGGTGGTCCGGGACCGCGCTGCGCGTTGTGACCGGGGTTAGCGTCGGACGCGTTCCGATCCCCTATCCGACCGGCGGCGTGATCTCCCTTGCGCGTCCACGGGCGGAGAACGGCGACGATCCGATGAACGTCCCCCACCCCCCTCGGACCCGCTGATGGCAGCCGCCCCACTGCCACAACTGGCGGCCGATGTCCGCGACGGCCTCGTCCCCCTGCTCCCGGATCTCCAAGGGCTTCCCGAAGCCCAGCGCCGCAAGCGCCTGGCACAGGCGCTCGGACTGCCTTCCGACGCGCTCACCCCGGAGGCGCTGCTCACGCGGTTCGCACTGCCGAGCGCGGCGCCGCCGGGGGATCTGTGGCCGGTCCTCGTCGACCTGCTGCGGACGGCCGTGCGGGGCGCGACGCGGGCGGCGCCGAACTGGTCGCTGGTGATCGAGAACGTCCTCCTCGCCGGGCCCACCCAAGTGCAGCCGCTCGGGACCACCCTGCCCCCGGTGATCGACCTCACGTTCAAGCTGAGCGACGCGCTCAGGCTGGTGCCAGGGCTCGCTGTGCGGGACGGCATCAGCCTCGTGCTCTCCCTGCCGACGGCCGTACCCGACGACTCCACCCTCGCCTTCAGGGCCGACGGCATGGAGCTCGCGCTCACGGATCACGAGCTGCTGAAGCTCCTAGCCCCCGACGGTCTCACCCTCAAGGGGAGTCTGGATGCCCGCCTCGACAAGAACGGGCTGCGGCTCGAGAGCGGAGGCACGGGCAAGGGCATCGCCCTGCCCCTGGACCGGGTCCCCGCCGGGCTGCGCGCGCCCTCGCTGTACATGGCCTCGCGCGACGGCGGGCTCCAGCTCACCACCTCCTTCCGCGCCTCGCTGCTCGGCGTCGGGGACGCGGCTGTCGACGGGGCGGGACTCGACATCCTTCCGACGGGCGGCGGCTACTCACCGTCGGTGGTGCCGCCGACGGGTCTCGGACTCACCCTGGCCATCGGCCCGGCGAAGGGCGGCGGGTTCCTCGGCGAGCAGGACGGACAGTACCGCGGCGCGCTCTCACTCAGCCTGGGCCTCGTCGAGGTCAAGGCGTTCGGGATCCTGCAGCCCCGCCCGCCGTCGGTGCTCGTGGCGCTGAGCGCCGAGTTCACCCCGGCCATCGAACTGGGCCTCGCCTTCACGCTCAACGCCGTCGGCGGTCTGGTCGGCGTCGGCCGCGCGCTCGACCGGGCGGGCCTGGCGGCGGTCGTGCAGTCCGGTCACCTCGACGACCTGCTCTTCCCCGCGGACGCCGCCGCGGCGGCGCCGCGCATCCTGACCACGCTGGGGACGGTCTTCCCCGCGCGGGCCGGGAGCACGGTCGTCGGTCCGATGTTCCGGGTCGGCTGGGGCCGTCCGGTCTCGTTCGTCACGGCCGACGTCGGCGTGGTGCTCGAACTGCCCAGTGGAGTGGTGGGCATCCTGGGCCGGCTGCGGATCGCGCTGCCCGCCCCGCAGGCGCCGGTGATCGACCTGCGGGCCTCGGTCGCGGGCGTCGTCGACGCCGCCAACGGCCTGGTCGAGATCAACGCGAACCTCGCCGGATCCCGGCTGCTCACCTCCTCGGTGGAGGGCGGTCTCGCCCTGCGGGCCAAGTCGGGCCAGGACGCGACGTTCATCCTCAGCGCTGGCGGTTTCCACCCCCGCTACACCCCTCCCGCGGGCTTCCCGACGCCGAAGCGCCTGACGATCCCGATCGCGGACAGCCCCTTCCTGAAGGTCGTCTTCTCCGGCTACTTCGCCCTCACCCCCGGCACCGTCCAGGCGGGCGCGGAGCTGTCCGCCGTCATCGGGACGAGGAGCACCGGTGTGTCCGGGCGGCTCTCCTTCGACGCGCTGGTGCGCTGGGAGCCGAGCTTCGGCGTCATGCTCGACCTCGGCGGCTCGTTCGCGCTACGCGTCGCCGGGGCGACTCTGTGCTCCGTCGGGCTGCACGTCCACGTGGACGGGCCGACGCCCTGCTGGCACATCGCCGGACGCGCCAGCGTGTCCTTCCTCTTCTTCGACGTCAGCTTCCCCTTCGACGAACACTGGAACTGCACCGGCCAGGCGGTCGCCCCGCCGCCCCCGGACGTCTGCCGTGCCCTGGAACAGGCCCTGGACAATCCCCGCAGCTGGGAGCCGGTCCTGCCGGACGGCGTGCGCACGATGGTCTCGCTGCGCGCCGACGGCGTGGCCACCGGCCGTCTCCTGCACCCGCTGGGCCGGTTGCGGTTCAGCCAGCGCACGGTGCCTCTGGGGATCGAGGTGGTCCGGTTCGGTCCCGGCAGGCTGCCCAAGGCGACCGCGTTCGACGTGGCCGTCGCGTTCCCCACCGGGGCCGGGACCTCGCAGCCGGTCACGGAGGACTTCGCTCGGGCCGACTTCTTCGACCTCACGGACGATCAGAAGCTCACCCAGCCGGCGTTCGAGCGGTTCCGCTCCGGCGCCGAGCTGACCCCGCCGCCCACCGGGGGCGGCGCCACCCGGACGACGGTACCGGTCGAGTACGAGACCAAGTGGCTGGGCGGCACCCCCGCCCCTCCCTGGCGGATCAGCGACGCGGCCCTCCAGGCCGCCCTCCCCCACGGCGCCGTCGGCCGCAGCCTCGTCCACGAGCTGAGCGCCCGTTACGCCACGCCCCTGCGCAAGCCGGTGCTGAAGGAGCGCATGTACGCGATCGCGAGCCGCGACACCCTGAAGGCGTCCACCGGCTTCTTGTCCAAGAACACGTTCACCGAAGCCGCAGCCCAGCTGAAGACCGTCACGGGCCGGTCCGGGCTTCTCCAGGTCGTGCCCGCGTACGAGGTGAGGCCATGACCGTGTACACCTTCGCGTCCTGGGAGCGGGCCGGCGCCGCCGCCTGTCTCACCGACGACGACGACCTGTCCCGTACCACCCCCGTACGGGGGTCGCTCGCGGCCACCGCGTCCGTGAACGGCCGTCCCGGCCGGCCGGTCCCGGTGCCCGCGCTCCAGCTGTACGGCCCCGGGGACGTCCGGGCGATCGACCCCAAGGAGATCGTGCGGGTCTTCCCGCTGCCCGGCACACCGGACGCGGAGCCGACCAAGTTCCCGCTGGTGGAGTTCGAACGAACCGAGCTGCCCTGGCTGTTCACCCCGCTGCGAGCCGGCGCGACGGGCGAACTGCGCCCCTGGCTGTCCCTCGTCTGCGTGCCCTTCTCGGAGGGCCGGCCGCAGCGCGAACCCGGCGTGCCGCTGCCGGTCCTCCGGGTCAAGGGCAGCGAGCTGCCCGATCCGGCCACCCTGCACCTGTGGGCGCACGCCCAGACGCTCCCCGGCCACGAGACCGACCCGCGGCGGTCGGTCTCCCGGCTCCTCGCACCCCGCCGGCTGCTCCCGCACACCACATACACCGCCTGCCTGGTCCCCTCCTTCCTGGCCGGCAAGCTCGCCGGACTCGGCAAGGCCGCCGACGGCGCGAGCCTGGCCCCCGCGTGGGACCCGAGCGCGAGCGTCCGGTGCGAACTGCCCGTCTACTTCTCCTGGGTGTTCTCGACCGGCGAGGCCGGCGACTTCGAGACCCTCGCGGCGCGGCTCCAGGCCCGCCCGCTTCCCCCGCACGCCGGCCGCCGGCCGCTCGACGTCAGCCGTCCCGGCCTGTTCCCGAACGGCCCGGGGCCGGTCGTCCAGGAGGTGGAGAGCGCCCTGCGCGCCCCCGGCAACCTGCACCGGGACCCGTGGCCCACCGGCCCGCAGAGCGCCCAGTGGCAGCAGCGGCTCGCGAAGGCGCTGGTCCCGATCGCCGACGGCACCGGCGACGAGGACCCGGACGTCCTGCCCCCGCTGTACGCGGGCTTCCACGCCCTGCGCAAGACCGCCGACCCTGGCTCCGCCGGCTGGCTCGACACCCTCAACCTGGACCCGCGGTGGCGGGTCGCGGCGGGCCTCGGCGCCCGGGCCGTGCAGGCCGACCAGGAGGCCCTCATGGCCTCCGCGTGGCGCCAGCTCGTGGACGTACAAGCGGCCAACCGGCTCCTCGACCAGGCCCGGTTCGCCCGGCTGGTCTCCGGCCGCCTGCACCTGCGGCACGTGAGGCCGCTCTCCGCCGACGAGGTCCTGCGCCTCGCGACACCGCTGCAGAGCCGGATCGCTCTGACGGCGGACACCACCCTGTGGTCGTCGGTGCGGGCGAGCCTCCTGCCGAACGCCATGGCCACCACGGTGTTCCACCGCACGGTGCGCCCCATGGGCGTCCTCAGCCGACGAGTGGGCCTGATCGCGCGGCGGGCGGCGGACGCACTGGAGCCGCCGCCGTTCGCGACGGCGCTGACCTCGGTCGCCGCCTCCCCCACCGGACTCGCCGTGCCCCGCCGCGACCCGGACGGCACGGTGGCCTTCTGCGTCGCGCCCGAGCGGGTCGTCGGCGCGGAGCGGCTCGCCGCCGTACGGAAGGTGTTCGCGCCCGAGGACGGGGCGCCGGACGCCTGGCAGCAGGTGGCGGCCGACGCGACCGCGCGCTCCCTGAGGCGCGACGTCACCACCGAACAGCTGGCAGCCACGTCGCCGCTCCCGGCCTCCGGCCTGAACCGGTCCTTCCGGCTCGGCTCATTGCCCGAGGTGGAGGCGCCCGAAGACTTCCTGGCCCGGACCGGGGTCGACCAGCACGGCAATCTGGTCTTTCCCACCGGCCGGACCGGCGCGGCCGGACTGGACCTGTTCACCGGGGCGGTGGACACCGGAACCGCGCCGGGACGGTTCACCGGCTCCTGGACTGGGCCGTGGGACACCGTCAACGCCGGCAAGGGCGAGCCGGCCGGTGGCTGGCGGGGCACCTGCTCGGGCACCTTGCAGGTGGGCCCCGACCGGCCGGGCACGTGGAAGGGCGCCTTCCACGGCAGCTGGAGCAACAACGCGGGCGCCGGCGGCACGGACCCCACCTGGCTCGCCCTCTACACCGGCACGTGGGAGTCCGGCGGGGAGCACGGGGTATGGCGCGGGGTGTGCACCGGCACCTGGGACCCCTGGAACAGCTCGTCCGACGGTGTCTTCACCGGGACCTGGAGCTCCGAGACCCACCACGGCACGTTCCGGGGCACTTGTCCGGGCGACTGGGACTGGGACGCCCCGAACGGCTTCACCGGCGAGTGGAGCGCGGACTGCTACGGCGAGCTCCGTGTCGTGGGCGAAGGCCCCGGCGCACAGCAGGATCCCTGGGAGCCGGGGGCCCTCAAGGAGCTCGTCGACCGCTGGCACGCCACCGGCACCCTGCCCCTGGACGTCTTCACCGGCGGCGGTCTGCTCGGCGGCCAGCAGGACGGACTGCCCGCCCCCGCCGTGCTCGACGCCAGTCCCGAGAACCTCAAGGACATGGTCGTCTCGGCTCACGACCGGGTCCTCGGCCCGTCCGACGCGCCACCGATCCCGCACCGGGACCCCTTCCCGGCCGAGACCTCGCAGAACGCCATCGTCACCCTGACGGACCCGTCGGTGACGGTGCCCGCGGTGGTGGCCTCCCTGATCGAGCGGCCCGAGGCCACCCACCCGGAGGCACCCGTGCAGTGGGCGCCCGTCTTCCACGACGCCATGTGGCCGCCCCTGTCACGGCAGTCCAACGAGTGGCTCTTCGGCGGCCTCGAACACGTCCCCGCCGACTCGGCGGTCCTGGCGCTCACCAACGCTCCCTTCGTGGCCTCCTACATGGCCGGCCTCAACCACGAGTTCGCCCGCGAACTGCGCTGGCGCGAATACCCCACCGACCAGCGCGGCACGTACTTCGCCTCGTTCTGGGGGTACGGGAAGGACCTGCCCGAACTGCACACATGGAAGCGCGACCTGCCGCTGGGCGCCCATCTGACCGCCCCGCCCGACCGGGTGGTCCTGGTGCTGCGCAGCGCCCTGCTGCGCCGCTACCCCGGGGCGATCATCTACGCGGCTCCGCTGCTCGCCACGGAACCCGACGAGGCGCACGCCCGGCACCCCATCTTCCGCGGCGGCCTGGACCCCGACACCGCCATGGTGGGCTTCGACCTCACCGAAGCCGAACTCAAGGCCTCGCCCTGGTGCTTCGTGATCGCGGAGCAGCCCACCGAGCCACGGTTCGGGCTCGACGACCCCGACCCCGCGGCGCTCGCCGATCCGCCGCCCCCGCCGCCCTCCGACGCCTGGGGCGGCCCGTACACCCCGCCGGACACTCCCAGCGAGGCAGACGACTGGAACGACCTCAAATGGAGTCACCTCTTCGACTCCAAGGAAGCCTTCCTGCGCGCGACCCACGCGCCGGGAACCCTACGGCCCAACGTCTCGTACGGCGGCCTGGTCTGGGGCGGGAGCGCGGCCGGAACGGCCCGCCAGTGTTTCCAGCAGCCCGTCAGGGTCATCCTGCCCGCCAAGCGGCTCCTGGCCCCGTGAGGAGAGAACATCCGATGAGAGATCTCGGCGCACTGCGCCAGGCGGTGGCCGAGGCCGAGGAGCACCGCGCCCTGCTCGGCGCCGGAGTCACCGACGCCGAACGCAAGACCGCCTTCACCCGCCTCGACACCGCGCGGCGCGCCGTCGACGAGGAGCTGCGCGCCCTCACGGGCGACGGTTTCGCCCCGCTGCTGCGCCAGTTGGACCCCGAGGTCCCGCTGATGCTCCTGCCGGTACGGCTCGAGACAAGGCTGCGCCTGGACGGCCCGGGGCCCGACGAGCTGCTCGTACGCATCTTCCCCGATGACATCCACGTCGAGTCGCACGAGCCGCACCCCACCGACGGTGAGGTCCAGCAGGCCCGGCGGTACTGGCGGACCGTCTGGCGGGCGGGCCGTGCCGACAACGCGGACCGGGACCGCGAGCGGCTGCTGCTCGCCGCCTGGGGCCAACTGACCGGGGCGGTCGGCGCGCAGCGGGCCCGGTGGCTGGTGCGGCTCCTGAAGCCGGTCTCGGACACCCGGCCGCCGATGCCCGTGCCCGGCGCCGAGGCGGTGCCGGAACCGCAGTGGCCCGAGGTGCCGGTCCGGGGCCGCGGCTGGAACCGGGCGGCGACCGCCTCGACGCTGCCGGACATGTTCGTCGTACGGGCCTACCAGGGCGACCGCCTGGTCGCCGAGCAGTCCGGCGAGGCGGTCCCCGACGTCGTGCACGTCGGTCCGGACCCGGACGCCGAGCCCGCACCGGGCGGACCGCACCTGGATCCGGCCCTGCTCTGGCTGAAGGAGTACGACACGGCGGTGAGGAACGGGCTCGCCGTCACCCTGCGGCTGCTGCCCGAGAACGGGTACGCGCCCGAACGGGAGCCGCTGCTGACCCGGGTGGTCGTGTTCGGCGTGTCCGCCTCGCTCGGCCCCGAGGCGTCCGCGGCTCGCGTCGCCGGTCTCCTGTCCGGCCGGGACGGGGACGGCGAGGCGGCGTTCGTCCCGCAGGGCATGCCGACCAACAACCTTCCGGACGCCGAGGTCCCGCCGCCCGTGCCGCCGGACGTCGACCTGCTGCTCGGCGCCGTCCCGACCGCCCCGGCCGACGGATGGGACAACGGCACCCGCACCGCCGCCGCCCTCGGCCTGCCGCCCGGCGGCCTCGACGCGCTCCCCGGCGCCGATGACCCGGAACAGGCCGACGCGCGCAACCTGCAACTCGCCCTGTGGAGCGCCACCGGGGACCACTTCCTCGACGAGCTGATGGATCAGGACAAGGGAGGCGGGCAGCTCGACGTCGACCGGGAGTGGCTGCGCATCCACCACTACGAGAACGTCCGGGCCCGGGGCCCGCTGCCGGTCCTGCGGGTCGGCAGGCAGCCGTACGGGCTGCTGCCCGTCACCGCGACCGCCCGTTGGCGGGCCGACATCCCGGCGCACGAGCCGTCCGGGCTGGCGGGGCTCCACCGCGTCCTGGGCGTCCTGCGCCCGTTCTGGGAGGTGGGTGTCGGCACGCTGCCCCGTGTCGGCGGACCCGACCAGCCCGGGGAGACCCTCCCCCTGCACAAGCCGGAGAGGGACGTCATGCGGGCCCTCGGCATGGCGCCGGTGTCCGGCACGGTGCAGGTGCGGTCCGTCCAGGGCGGAATGCTCGCCTGCTTCGGGGACCTCGGCCTCGGCATCCTCGGCTCCGGCTTCAGCACCGGTGAGCAGTGCATGGAGAGCACTCCGGAGGACCAACAGTCCCGGGCCCTCAACGAGGCTCTGGGCATCCACTACCGGCCCCGTATCACCTATCAGATCAACGGCCGGGCCACCCGGCTCTGGCTGCCGTACGCGCGACCGCACCTGCCCGAGGGCCAGGATCCGGTGGTCGCGCTCACCGAATTCCTCGACCGCGTCGTCGAACGCTTCGAGGTGCGCAGGCTGACGGTCGGCAAGGAGGAGGCGCGCACCCTCCTGGAGGCGCTGCTGCGGCACAGCGCCAACCTGGAGTACGGGCGTGCCGCCGCCGGGGCGAAGGACCCGCTGGTGTTCCGGCCCCGGCTGCGCTTCGCCGAGGTCCTGCTCAACCCCGACACGGCCTTGCAGACGATCGGCTCCGCGGGGCTGAAGGCGAAGCCCTTCACCCTGGGAAAGATCATGCAGTTGCCCGCCGGTGGAGTCGGCGGCAGGTCCGGGAGCGACACCGCGACCGACGGCGGGCCCGGGACCGAACGGGGTCCGACGGTGTTCCAGGCCATCGTCGACGCCCGCCTGTCCCTGGCCGGGCAGATCTCGGACGCGGCGGTCAATCGCCGGGGCGTCCTCTCCTTGTTGGGCACCGAACACCCGTGGAGCTTGCGGCTCGCTGAGATGGACGCCGCCCTCCAGTACCTCGCCGGGCGGGTGAAGGCGTGGAACAAGCGCGGGGACGCCTTCGGGCCGGTCGAGCGGCTCCTCGGCGAGTCCCTCGACCTCGTGTCGCACCGGCTCGACGCGTGGATCACCTCCCTCGCCACCGCCCGGCTCCACGCCCTGCGGAAGCGGCGTCCGGCCGGTGTGCAGCTGGGCGCGTACGGATGGGTGGAGAACCTGTCGCGGCACCCCGGCCGACGCAGCCGGGGGTGGGTGCTCGCGCCCTCGATCCCGCAGGCGGCGACCGCGGCCATCCTGCGCAGCGGCGCCCTGTCGCACCCGACCGACCCCGGGGCCTTCGCCGTCGACCTGTCCTCGCGCCGGATGCGCGTGGCGATGACCGTCGTCGACGGGATGGCCCAGGGCCAGCCGCTGGGCGCGCTGCTCGGCTACCGGCTCGAACGGCGCCTGCACGACGAGCGCGAGAACGCCGAAGCGCCCCGGGAACTGGACCGGTTCATCGCGCCGCTGCGCGCCAAGTGGTCGGTACAGAGCCCGCAGCATCCGGGCCCGGGGGCGCAGGAGTTCATCGGCCCTCACGACGTGACGGACGGCGCGCGGCTCGCCGAGGTGCCGGACCAGCAGGTCGTCGACTATCTCAAGACGCAAGCGGGGACCACGCCGATGTCCCCCGCGGAGCAGGCCGCCGTACGACGGCACCTCGCGGCCCTGCGGGACGACCTCGACGCGGTGGCGGACCTCCTCCTCGCCGAGAGCGTCCACCAGCTGGCCAACGGCAACCACGACCGCGCCGCCGCCACCATGGAGTCCCTCGCACCGGGCGGGCAGCCGCCGCCCCGGCCGCAGGTGCTCGACACTCCGCGGCAGGGCATCCCGGTGGGCCACCGGGTCCTCGTCGTCGTACCCGAGGGGACCGCCCGGGCGGCGGGCTGGGACGACGCGCAGCAGGTCGCCCGACCCCGCGCGCTGGCCGAACCGCGGCTCGACGCGTGGGCCGGGCACCAGTTGGGGCCCACGGCCCGGATCCGGCTGCGGGCCGCCTGGGTGCGGCCGGGCCAGGACGCCGGGGCCGGGTCGGTCACGGTGACCGAGCACGCCTGGCCGCTCGCGCGGTACTGCGCCCTGGACGTGGTGGCGCTCGCCGCGGCGGGTCCGCTGCGGGCGGTTCTGGAACACGCGCTGATCGACGAGCGGCCACCGAACGTGTCCGACGAGGCCCTGCCGGTCCTGCGCACCGCCAGGGCCTCGGCCTGGGCCCGTACCACCGTGGGCATCGCCCAGGTCGAGGCGCTGGGCGCGGCGGTCGCCGCGGTGCTCACCTCCGGCAGGGCGGGCACGGCGGCCGATCTGGCCGTGGCCCACAACCCCCCGCAGCCGGCCGCCGACCAGGAGCTGAAGGACCGGGCGGACACCGCGCGCGGCGGCCTCTGTGCTGCGCTCAAGGCCAAGGACCTGGAGGCGCTCGCCGCCTACGGGGTGACCGGCCCGCCGTCGGGCTCCACCGCGGAGCTGGAGGACCAGCTGACCGACGCCCTGCGCAGGGGGCAGGAGCGGCTCGACCAGGCGGACGAGGAGGCGAAGCGCAAGGACCCGGGAGGCGCGGCCGCGGTCTTGGAGGCGGTGTTCGGCGCCGGGTTCCGGGCCGTGGGCCTCGCCCGGGCACCGGAGGCCGACACGCTGGACGCCTCGTTCGGGTCCGGCCTCGACCGGGGCGGCGACGCCCGGCTCGTCCCGGGCGACTGGGTGGAGGAGATGGGCATGGTCCGGCCCGGCACCGGTGCCCTGGCGGACCTGCTGCTGCACGCCCAGGCCGCCGGGACCGGGGTCGGCCAGGCCCTGCGGATCGGACAGGTCCCGTTCGCGCAGGGCGACCGCTGGGTCGGCGCGCGGAGGACACCCGAGGACGAGAAGAAGCCGGCGACGGGCCTGGTGGTGCACGGGCCCGTCCAGCCGCTCGCGACGCACCGGGTGGCAGTCCTCGTGGTCGACGAGTGGTCGGAGTCGATCCCCGCGCAGCGGCACACGGCGGGCGCCACCTTCCACTACGACGCGCCGGGGGCGCGCGCTCCGCAGGCCGTCCTGCTCGCCGTACCGCCCGAGGTGGGGGTGCCCTGGACGCCCGACGTTCTGGCCGCCACCGTCGGCGAGGCGCTCGACCTGGCCCAGCTGCGGCTCGTCGACCTCGACGCGCTGGGCTGGCTGGGGCGCTACCTGCCGGCGGCCTATCTGCCCGACACGGCGCTGCCCTCGGCACCTTCCGTGAACATGAAGGACCTCATGAAGCGGGCCGAGCTGGGGGCCCTAGTCAAGCTGCTGACCGACAAGGAGTCCTGACGGTGTTCGATGTCATGTACTTCGGCCAGTTCCACCGTGTGGAGCCGGTGGTCAGGCCGAGCGGTACGGGCGGCCAGCTCGACGACGCGCTCGCGGCGCGGGTCGCCGACCCGCTGTTCCTGCTGGCCCGGCAGTGGCAGGTCGCCGAGTTCGCGGGCGAGGACGGCGGCTCGCCCGTCTGGTGCACCCTCAGCACCGAGAGCACACCGCTCGGTTCCTTCCGTCCGTCCGCCAACGGCACGGCGGTGCCCCTGCAGAAGGGCGTACCGCTGGAGTACCTGGCGGAGGCCGGGGCGACGGTGGGTGAGGCCGCACGGCAGCTCACGCTCCGCGCCGCCGCCCGGGCCGGCGGGCAGTTCCTCGCCACCCTCCGTACCGTGAACCTGCCCCTCGGCGTCCTGGACGACATCGACGAGGCGGTCCTCGCCAAGGCGCCGCTGCCCGGGCCCGGAAGCGATCCGGAGCTGGACCCGCTGCGTCGCGACCCGGCCGGGCGTGCCCTGCGCGAGGTCCTCGCGGGCCGGGCGCCCGACGGGGCCGCGCTCGCCGGCCATCTGGCCGACGGCTGGCGGCCGCCGGGGCTCACCGGCACCCAGCGGACCGCCTTCGACAAGGCAGCCGAACTCTGGCTTGCCTGGTTCAAGGAGCGGTACCAGCCGCCGGTGACGTCGAGCTGGGCACGGGAGCGTCTGGAGCACCGCTTCGCGGTCACCGCCGCGCCCGGCGGCCGGACGGTGACACTCACCGCGCCCGAGTACACCGGCGGCGCCGCCGACACGTACCACTTCGACCTCGACACCAGCGGCGGCGCGCTGCCCGCGCCGACCGGCGGTACACCGGTGGGGGCGCTGCCCACCCGGGTCACGTATCCCGGCATGCCGGCCGAACGCTGGTGGGAGTTCGAGGACACCACCGTCAACCTGCCCGACATCGGCGCGGGCGTGCCGGACCTGGCCCGGCTCCTCGTCGTCGAGTTCGCGAACGTCTACGGAAACGACCACTGGATCGTCCCGGTGGAGCTGGCCACGAGCGCGCTGCACCGGATCGCCTCGCTCACGGTCGTCGACACCTTCGAGGAGACGACCGTGATCGAGCCTGCCGAGGACGACCACTGGTCGGTGTTCCGTCTGACGGACGCCGCCACCGGCGCGCCGGCGCCGCCCCTCCTTCCGCTGCTGCCGACCGCATCGGCCCGCCTCGAAGGCGCCCCCGTCGAGGAAGTCCTGTTCGCCCGCGACGAGATGGCCAACCTGGGCTTCGCGATCGAGCGGATCGTGCAGAGCGCCACCGGCAGACCGCGGGTCCGGGCCGACGAACCGCCGGACGATGAACCGCAGGTCCCGCCGACCGACCCGGCGGCGCTCGCCTATCGCCTGCTGACGCCGGTCCCGCCGCAGTGGATCCCCCTGGTGCCGGTACCGCTGGAGCAGGGTGCGGCGGCCGTCTGCCTGCGGCGCGGGCAGATCCCCCGCTTCAGCGCGGAGGGCGATCGACTCCCGCAGGTCAAGGCGGCCGGCCGGATCCTCGAACCGGAGGTGAAACGGGTGTTCTTCCGCGACGAGGAGGTCCCGCGCGCGGGAGTGACGGTCAGCCGCGTGCCGGTCGTGGCGCGCGGCGAGGACGGCCGGGTCTACCAGTGGGTGGGCCGCCGCGTCCGGGCCGGTCGGGGTGAGGCGTACAGCGCCCTCGCGTTCGACGGGGCCGTACCGCCGAAGGGTTCGTGATGAATACGGAAGCCAGGACGAACGCACTCGCCGGGACAGGCATGCCGGACGGAGGGATCGGAATCGGCCCGCGCCGCGGCCCTCTGCGGCAGGAACCCACCGCCGTGCGGAGCGCGACCCGCGCGGTGGGCGAGATCGTCACACCCAAGGAGTTGATGGTCCTCGACCTCACCTCGGACGATGCCGAGATCGTCGGTGTGGACTGGATCGGGCAGGTCTACCGGTGGGACAGGCTGCTCGGCCGACTGCTGGCCGACCCGCTCCAGGTGCACACACGGACCGTCTACGCGATGCTGCTCACCCCCGACGACCACGAGATCGTCATCGGCGGCGGCGAAGGTGTCCTGCGCCGCTGGGACCGGGTAAACGGCACCCCCCTGGGTGAGCCCCTCACCGGCCATCGGAGCCGCATCCGGGGCCTCGCCGGCACCCGTGACGGGCGGGAGCTCGTGTCCGCCTCCCAGGACGGCACGGCACGCCGCTGGGACCGGGCGGCCAGCTCCTGGATCGGCGAACCCCTGAGGGGGCACGCGGGAACAGTACGGGCGGTCGCCCTGACCAGCGACGAGGACGTCATCGTCACGGCCGGGCAGGACAGCACCGTACGGCGCTGGAACCGGGCGGCCTGCACCCAAATCGGCGAGCCGTTCATCGGCCACCACGGCCCGGTCCAGGCGATCGCGACCGCTCCCGACGGGCGGAGTATCGCCTCCGGGGGGCGGGACGGCACCGTACGCCGCTGGGACCTCGCCTCGGGCCGGCAGGTGGGACCACCGCTCGTCGCCGACTCGCCTGTGTGGTCGCTGCTGCTCACGAGCGACGGCGAAATCGCGGCAGGCAGCGCCCACGGCCTCCTGCACCGCTGGGACCGCACGGGACAGCGCATCGGTGCGCCCGTCGCGGCGCACGCATGGGGTGTGGCGTCCTTCGCGGCCACGCGGGACGAGTCCGAGCTCGTCACCTGCGGCTGGGACAAAAGGATCCGCCGCTGGGCGCGCGTCACGGGGGAGCCCACCCGGTCGGCCCGGAAGGAGACCCGGATCGACCTCGTATCGCGCCTGGAAATCACCGGCACGACACCTTTCTGACCTCCTCCCCCCCACCGACGACCGATCGGGAGAGCCGATGCCGGCCATCACCATCGACACCTCAGAGCTGACATTTCCCCTTGTCGCGGTCGCCGACGCCGGGCCCGAATCCGGCGATGGAGCCGCACCCGGACACACGGACGCTTCCGCGTACGGCTCCCAGCCCGGGACCCCGTTCCTCGACGGGGCAGCCGATCCGCCTCCAGAGGTCTCCCTCCCGCCCCGCGCCGGGTACCGTCTGCGATTGGGAGACTCCATCACAGCCGACGTCACCTTCGACGTACGTGAGGACGGCACACTCGACTTCCCGGCGGAGTTCGACGCCTTCCTGCTCGGCCGCGGAGGAACACGGCTCATCGTGCGCGGCGTACCCGTCACCGTCGATGCGCGGGACCTGGACCATCCGCTCGTCCCGGACCTGCCGGACGCCGCTCCTTTCGCGGCCGACCGCGTGCACGAACTGAGCCTTCTGCCGGCCTCCCGTTACCGGCTGCGGGTCGCGGCCGGCACCGCCGACGGCGGCATCGACTTCTCCGTCACACGGGACGGCCGGGTCCTGCTTGCCCCAGAAGCGAGCGGGTTTGCCGAGTCTGACGGGCACACCTTGACGGTCCGCGGACGCACGATCACGGTCGACGGCCGCGCGCTCTCCCACGGCCTGCTGCCAGTCGGCGCACCCGTCACAGGCGCGGGCTTCCTGCCCCGTACCTCGACGCACCGGCTCACCCTGCTGCCGGCCTCCGGGTACCTGCTCCAGGCGGGTCCCGGCGTCACCGCCGACCTGGCGTACTCCGTCCGTCCGGACGGCTCAGTCGACTTCGCCGAGTCCTGTGACCTGTTCCTGTCGGGACGCGGCACTGACACCCTGGTCGTGGACGGGTTTCCGGTGGTGCTCTCGACAACCCGCGCGGACAGCGATCTCCTCGGCCTCACGGCCCTCGACACCCTGCCGCAGACCCCCCGCGAACAGACGGCCGTCCTCGCGCCGGCCACGGGGTACCTCGCGGGAACCGCGCACGGCCTGTGCAGCGCCTTCGGGATCGCCCGCGACGGCACCTTCGCCATCGACCCATCGGCCGAGCGCTCCGTGACCGCCAGGCCGGCCCTCGCGGCCGGGGCGGGCGACTCCGGTGACAGGCCGCTGACGACGTTGACGGTACGGGTCGCGCCGATGGTCCCCGGCGGGCACCCACCCCGGGGCCGGGTCACCTTCAGCGCGGACGGCCGGGTGCTCGGCACGGTCCTCCTCGACGAGGTGGGGATGGCGACGCTGCGGACAGCGGACCTGCCGGCGGACGGGGCCGGGATCGTCGTCTCGTACGAGGGCGACGACAACCACCGTCCATGCGGCGCGACCGTTCCCTCCGGCACTTCGGGGGTTTCCCCGTCTCAGGGCTCATGGGGCGGCGACGCCGCCCCATGAGCCGGTGGCTCTTCGGGGTTTCGGGTCGCCGGGGAGTCGGTGACGACCCGTTTGCCGTCCAGCGTGTAGTCCCGGCGGCGGCGCCGGGGCACATATCCCTCAGGGCAGAGCTTCACGCCCCGCCCCGGCGGGGGGAGCTGATCCTGCGGCGGCGCGTAGGGCGGCGGCTCCGCCGCCCCGCCCGCCACGTCGATCCGGACGCACTCGATGTCCGGATCGACCTCGGAGGGGATCACCTCGGGCCGGTCGTCCTCGGCCGGAAGGTCACTCGACTCCACCCGGGCCTCCCCAGTAGCAGTTCGAGCCCCAGGTCGTCGTCCCGGAGAAATCGGCCGCGATCCTGTAGGCGTTCGGGTTGGTCTCGTGGGTGTAGCCCAGCATGTTGACCATCGTTCCGGAGGTGTCGGACTGATAGGCCAGGTTGCGCATGTAGGCCGCGCGGCTCCAGCCCTCGTAGGGGAAGTGGCCGCTGCCCATCCAGGTGCCCGTAGGCCCCGGGTGACTGCTCTCGTCGACGACCTCACCGCCCCAGTCGATGGACTGCGCCTGGTTGAGCAGCCCCGCGGCGTTGAACAGACCGTCAGGGCCGCCGGCGGGGTAGTACCCCATCCATTCGCTGCCGACCCGGATCCACCAGTTGCCGCTGAAGAGCGTGACTTTGATGGCGAGTTCGTACTGGTCGCCCCCGTACACGCTCTCCGCGAGGCGAACCGTCGGGTAGACCGAAGTCGACACCTGCTTCCAGCCGAGCACGTCGGTGTTGTAGCCGCCCTTCTTCGGGCCGCTGGCCGTGTAGTTGTTCGTCGTGTAGAAGATGAACAGGTGCGGGTATCAGTCCCCGTAGAGGTCCTTGTAGGTCTGCGCACCCACTTCGACGGTCTGCCCGTCGGTCGTGCCCGGCGCGAAGCTGCCCCGCACCACCCACTCCTGCCCGAGGGAGAACTCGTCCGACCACTGGACGTAGGGCCGCCAGGTGTTGATGACGCCTTCCGTCCCGTAGTTCGTGACCTGCTGGATGGCGTGCGCGTACTTGTGCCGGGCGACGGCGGGAGGCGCGAAGCCGGAATCGTCGGGCGGTGTCACAACCCTCGCCCGAGTCCCCTTGGCGAGGTAGTCCTGGAGGGTGCCGACGGCAGTGATGCTGTCCAGCTGCTTGCGCACCATGGGGACCGTGCCGGGAGGGCCCGTCTGGGCGCTGCCTGATGCCGCCTCGAAGGGCTGAGGAGACGCGGGACGGTCGGTGGTGCCGGAGCGTTCCGGGTACTCGAGATCGGGTGGCTCGGCATCGGCCTCGCTGGGGACCCAGTCGAGGTCCTCACCGTACGGGGTGGTGGTGCGGGCGACGACGTCGCGGCGCGCGTACAGGTCCTTGAAGTACTGCCGGATCTCGTCGAGCCGCTCCGCGGCCTCGCGGTCCAGGTCCCGGCCCGCTCGCGCCGGCGGCGCGTATTGCGGCGACTCCGGGTTCCGCTCGGTCCTGCCCGATTCCATGGTTCTCTCCTCTCGGTGCCCGGTACTTGGTGTGCTCGTCACGGGCGTCCAAGGGTGTCGTTCAGGGACCGACGCCGAACTCGACGTACTGGGGCTCGATGAACTGGAACGTCGTTCCGCCCTGGAGGGTGTAGCCCGTGGCGACCCATTCGGTGTCGTTCGGATGCTTGGTCGTGCAGCTGAGGTAGTCGCCCCAGAGAGCGGCGTACGGACCGTCAGTGCTGTCGCGCGTGGCGACGAACACCCAGCCGGGCGGGTCGAGATATCCCACGACGTGGCGCGGATTGACCGCGCCGCCACCGCCGAAGAACAGCGAGATCCCGACCACGCCGTTGGCGTTGGGGCAGGTCGCAGGGTAGGCGAACGCCGCTCCCGGGTTCCAGATGTCCGGCTCCGCCAGCACCGCCATGGTGGTGGCGTCGACGACGAGTCCCTTGATCCACGGCTGCGGATGGGCGCTTGTGGGCAGGGCGTGCCAGAGGAAGCCGACCCTGCCGTCGGCGACCCAGCCCGCGGTAGCCCTGGCGTGCAGTTTCCCCAGCCAGTTGACGCCGCTGGGACACAGGGACGTGTACGAGCCCGCCATCGTGCTACCCGTCCAGGCGCCCGGCGTGGAGACGTCGGACCAGCTCCACGAGGCCCCGTCGGCGTCTGGCCACCGGAAGATCCGCACCGGGCTCCGGACGGCCTCGGCCATGAAGTACATGTCTGAGGTCGCGCCGCGGGCCAGGCAGAGGGACGCGTGCGTCGTGGTCGTGTAGTAGACGTACGAGAGCTGATGCTGCGCCAGGGCGGTGAGGGAGATCTTGAAGACCAGCGCGGCGGTCCAGCTTCCGCTCTTCCAGACGTTGTACGTGATGTAGAGATGGTTGCTCGTGGTGGCGATGTCGGGCCTGTCGAACGTGGTTTGTGTGGCCCACGCCGTGTCGAAGAGGCCGGGGTGGAAGTCCCAGGTGAACCACGAACCGGGCGCGGGACTACCGGTGGTGGAGACGGCCAGCCGGAAAATGTTGGAGCCGTTGACGTCCTCGTTGTACTGGAGAAGCCAGATCCACAGGTTCCGCGACCGCTCGTGCAGCGTCATCTGGTCGCAGCACAGGCCACCCGCCGCGAACGGGAAGGTGGCGAAGGGGTCAACGTGCGTCCAGGTCGATCCGCCGTCCTGTGAACGGCTGGCGTACACGTTCCCGGTGACGAAGACGTGGTCCAGGAACCGGGCGGCGGTCGGTTCGCCGTCCACTGCCGTGATGGGGCCTGTCGCGGAGTCACTCAGACCTATGTTCCTGATCAGGTTCACGGACGGCATGCGGTGCCACCTCGTCTCGTGCGCTGCGGTTCCGCACCTCGTGCCGCTGTGCGCGTCATTCCACCGTGTGCCGCGTCACCCGGGCGTCACGCCGGGCCCGACCTCGGGTCCGGGGCGGGTGCCGGTGTGGGCGGCACGTCGGCGTGGCCGTGGTCCGCGGGAGCACCCTTCCTGCGCCCCCCGGCGAGCCGGGCTCGTTCGCGCCGCTCGATGTCCCGGTCACGGGGCGGCAGCTCGCGCGGGAGCGTCGCGGCCTCTTCGGGGGTCGTCGCACGGATGCGGGGACCGGGCTGTGGAGGATCGTACGCGGCGTACGGAGGTTCGGGCACAGAGGCTGGGGCAGCGTCGGTGGGCATGGGGAGCCTCGTAAGATCGGGGACGGGCAAGGGGGTCACGGCCACGGCATCCCGTAGCCTCCATTGTGCTCCCAGCGGCGAGCTGGCGCAGCTCGGCTTCCGTGCGGCCCGGGGCTCGGCCGAAGCCGCGCGGGCGGCTCGGACGCTGATGCGGGGGGGGGGGGGGGGGCAACCGCGCGGCTGGTCTTGGGATTCGCGTGGTCCCAGATGCGCTGGCAGGAGCTGTCCATCACGACCAGGTCGCCGCGCCCGAGAGGGAGTCGGAGCGCGACGGGCCCGCGGCCGCGCAGGCGGAGCGCGAGGTCGCGCGTCGTCCAGGGAGAGGATGGCGACCATCGTGTTCTGCGTGGAGAACCAGCCGGTCCGTTCACCGTGCCAGGCAACGCTTTCGCGCCCGTCGCGGCAGAGGCAGAGTCCGGCGCTGACGAAGGATTCGCCGAACTCGGGCGCGTTGTGGGCGCTGAGGGTGGTGCGGTCCTCGTCAAGGGCGGGGTGCGGGAGGCACGGTTATTGCATGAAGCCGATTGATCCTTTTCATCCGGTGAGGCCGAGCACGGTCAGGGGGCGGCTGTAGCGGCGAGCGGTGTGGCGGAGGGCGGCGACGATGTTGGTGCGGCCGTCCTGGCGGTGGAGGCCGATGGCGAGGTCGCGCAGGCCGGCCATGGTGCGGGGCAGTTGCGCGGTGCGGACCTTGGAGCGTCCTCGCGGAAGGTCCGGTCGCGGACGTGATGCAGGAGGTCTTCGATGCCGTCTCCGCGGTCGGGCGGGCCTGCGCGATCAGCCCCGGCCAGGCCGGCCGCGCCACCCGCAACATGGGTTTCGACTACATCCACTCGGCCGTCGACGACCACACCGCCTTGCCTACAGCGAGATCCACAGCGAAGAGAAGGCCGCCACCTGCGCCGCCTTCCTGGCCGGGCCGCAGCCTCTTCGCCGCCAACGGCATCGACCGCATCGAACGGGTCCTGACCGACAACGCCTGGCCTCACCACAAAAGCTTCGCCTGGCAACAAGCCCTGGCCGACCTCGGCGCCACCGGCAAACTCACTCGCATCTACCGACCCCAGACCAACGGCGAAGTCGAACGCTGCAACCGCATCCTGCTCGACGAATGGGCCTACCTACGTCCCCTACACCAGCAACGACGAGCGCAACCACGCCCTGGCAGACTTCCGCCACACCTACAACCACCACCGCTGCCACGCCGCACTCGCAGGCCAGCCACCCAACACCCGCGTGAACAACGCTGCGGGGCAATACAGCTGGGGCAGTGGTGGGGCACGCATACGCCACTCCATGGCCACGGTCTGCTTGGCGCTGGCTCCCCAGGCTGGAGATCCGCTCGCCCAAAGGCGGTACTCCGCCTCGGCGTCTTGGTCTACCGCGACCAGACGGAACCCGATCCATGACCGACGTCGTCAAACGCAGTCCCCGCAACGCCCGACTCGACCGCCAGCCAGGTCAGCATCGGTCCGGACCCCACCGAACCTGCAAACGCCTCCGCAAGCCCCGGAGCTGGGAAAAGAGCCCCTCACCCGAGCCTGACGAGGCGTCAGCAGAGTCAGCATTAGGTCAGCCAGAGTCCTGCCACAGCCGCCCACAGACAGTGAGAATTACTCGACCGACTTCCACCCTGCGGCCACCAACGCTGACACGTTTCCGAAGGTCAGCGCACCCTCCCCCGCGGCTTCAACGGCACCTGCGGCAGTCCCGGTGCGGGCAGCGGCGCCCCGTCGTACCCCTTCACCTCTCCGAATCTCGTCCCTTCCATCCAGTCCCGGCGCGCCTGTTCGATCTCCTCCTGCGACCGTCCGATCCAGTTCCAGAACATGATCAGCTCCTCCTCGAACGGCTCACCGCCCAGAAGCATCAGCCCCGCGTCCGACTCCGCACGCAGCGGCAGTTCGGTGCGTCCGCAGCCGAGGTAGAGCATCGATCCGGGCAGTACCGCCACGCCGTCCACGTGGGCCTCGCCGGACATGGACAGGACGGCGTACTCGAAGTCGGGTTCGAGGGGGAGGCGCAGGTCGGCGCCACGTGAGAGGGCCAGGTCGGCGCCGACGATCGGGGTGTACGCCGTCCCGGGCGAGGTCGCGCCGTCGAGGGCGCCGAGGATCAGCGTGGCTCGCAGGCCCTGCGCGGTGACGAGCGGCAGCTCGGCGTGGTGCTCGAACCTCGGGTCGGTGTGGCGGTGACGGTCGGGCAGGGCGACCCACAGCTGGGCGCCGTGCAGGAAGCGGGCGTGGGACTTCGGGCTCTCCTCGGAGTGGCTGATCGCCCGGCCCGAGGTCATCAGGCCCAACTCGCGCGGGCGGATCATCTGGAGGCTGCCCGTCGAGTCGCGGTGCAGCACCTCGCCCTCGTGCAGCCAGCTCACCGTCTGCAGACCCATGTGCGGGTGCGGCGGCACCTGCATGCCGGGTTCGTCGGCGATGTCGTCGGGGCCGTAGTGATCGACGAAGCACCAGGCTCCGACCATGCGGCGGCCCAGGTTGGGCAGCAGTCGGCGGACTTCGCTGGACTCGCCGAGCTTGACGTGGCGAGGGCTGAGAAGTTCGCGTACGGGCTCCGCCACGACGAAACCTCGGCCGCCGCAGATGGCGGGCACCGCCTCGCGATCAAGATTGCTCATGGCGCCCAAACTAGCCCCGCCGGGGGTGCCGCGTCAGTCCGTCATCCGGGCCTGTCTCGATGCGGGTCCGGAAAATAGTAGCCATGGACATAGTAGCCATGTACTGTATCCAGCATGAGCAAGGGTTCCGAGAACGTCTCACCCGGTTTCCTGGTGTGGCGCCTGTCCACGAAGTGGCGTGTCGCGGTCGACCGGGCCGTGACCCCCCTGGGGCTCACCCATGCGCAGTACGCGCTGGTGGCCTCGCTGTACGGCATGCAGCGCCGCGGCGAGCGCCCCAGCCAGCGGCGCCTCGCCGACCACACCGGCCTCGAACCGCTGTATGTCTCCAAGCTGGCCCGATCCCTGGAAACCGCCGGCCTCCTCGAACGCACCCGCGACCCCCGCGACCCGCGCGCGGTGCAGCTGGCGCTGACCGAGCAGGGCCATGAGCGGACCCTGCAGGCGATCAAGGTCGTCCAGGGCCTGCTGCAGCAGCAGCTGGCCCCGCTCGGCGGCCTGGACAGCGCACGCGCCCGGGAGTTCACACGCGACCTCGCGACCCTGCTCGACGCACCTCTCGACCCGCTCGCCACCGACCGCGAGCCCGACAAGGAGCAACCATGACCACCACCACTCCCCTGCTCAACCCCCGAGTCATCGCCCTGGCCCACTACGCGAGCCGAGCGCTTCTCGAGAACGTGCTGACGCGCCACGGCGCGACCTTCCAGCAGTCCGTCACCCTCCGGCTCGTCACCGTCGCCGGCGAACCGATCGAGAGGGAGCAACTCGTCGACGGTGTGGTCGGCGCGCTCAAGATCGGCGCCACGGAGGCGCACTCCGTGGTCGACGAACTGATCGCCGCAGGGCTGCTGGCGCCTCAGGGTCCGTCCCGGGTGCGGATCACAGACGACGGACGCGAGCTGTACGACAGGACCGGCACCGAGACCGCCCCCGTCACCGCCCGGATCTATGCCGACATCCCGGCGGAGGACCTGGCCACCGCCGGACGGGTGCTGACCCTCATCACCGACCGGGCCGACGCGGAGCTCGCAGCCCTGAACAAGTAGTGGAATATTGAACCACTCTCGTCCGTTGACGGCCTCGAAGGAGGCCACAGTGGACACGACGTACTACGACCACGGAACACCGGCCGAGCGCTGGGAGCGCGCGCAGATGTTCTTCGACGCCAAGGACTACGCCGCCGCCGCGCGCGTCCTGGGCAAGCTGGTCGGGGAGGTGCCGGAGCAGGCCGGACCGCGGCTGCTGCTGGCGCGCGCCTACTACCACTCGGCCCAACTGCGGCGCGCGGAGACGGAGTTGCGCCTCATCGTCGAACGCGACCCGGTCGAGCACTACGCGCGACTGATGCTGGGCCGCACCCTGCAGCGGCAGGGACGGCACGAGGAGGCGGAGCCGCACATGCGCCTCGCCTCGGCGCTGTCGGGCGACTTCGAACAGCTCTGAGCACCGCTTGGGGGCCCGGTTCCCCGGAACCGGGCCCCCAAGTCGCTTCACACGTCCCTATCCCCTGGCATCGGCGGGCGTCCGCTTCCCCCGCCGATGCGCGATCTCGCCCAGGACGACGTCCACGGCGATGAACGCGGCCAGCGAGATGCCGAGGAGCGGTACGAAGTAGCCGAGCACGGCGACGGCCGCGACCAGCGGCACCAGGATCTGCGGGGGCACCTGCTGCCAGGCACCGCGCGGCAGGGGCCTGCCGAAGGCGGAGCCGCGGCCGCGCTGCCACCACATGCGGTAGCCCCACACGATCAGCAGGATCAGCGAGAGGGCGAGCAGCATCAGCGCGATCTGGTTGACCAGGCCGAACAGGACACCGGTGTGCAGGTCGATGCCCCAGCGGGTCAGCTTGGCCAGGACCGGGTGATCAGCGAACCGCAGCACATCGGTGACCTCACCGGTCGTCGGGTCGACCGCGACCGCGTCCTGCTTCGTCGGCCAGCTGCGCTGCACCTGCTTCACCACGTACGCGGAAGCGTCGTCGGCGGGCGGCACGATCTCCACGGGGTCGCCCAGGCCCTCGCCGCGGGCGGCCGCCAGGACCTTGTCGAGGCCGACGCCGTGCTCGCCACTGCCTCCGGTGCCGGCGGCGCCGCCGTGGCCTGCGTGGTCGCCGCCCGCCGCGGCCGACACGGAGGGGGTGGCCTGGCCGAGGGAGGTGCGCAGCTCGTCGATGTTGGCACCGGCGTAGGCCGACCAGGTCAGGCCGGTCGCCGAGAGGAAGACGAATCCGGCCGCGGCCCAGACGCCGACGGTGCCGTGCAGGCCGAGCGTGCGGCGGCGCCCGCTGGTGCCGCGGACCGCGCGCAGGGTGCGGCGACGGGAGAACCACAGCACCAGGCCGCCGCCCGCGATGACCCACAGCCAGCTGGCCGCCAACTCGCTGTAGAGGCGGCCGGTTTCACCGAGGTGCAGGTCGCGGTGGAACTCGTCGATCCAGGTGCGCAGCGGCAGCGCCCCGGTCGAGCCGTACTGTTCGAGGGCGCCGCGCACCTCGGCGGTGTACGGGTCGACGAACACCGCCAGCGTGTGGCCGGCGCCGACGCCCTCGACGCCGGACAGCAGCACCCTGGTGGCCGCGTCGTCCTCAGGAGAGGGCCGTATCGCCGAGACCGCACCCTCGGGGTGGGCCTTGCGTGCGGCGGCCACCTGCTCGGATATCGGCAGCTTCTCGTCACCGACCGGGACGGTCGTCTCGTGGGCGTACACGAACTTCTCGGCCTGGAACGCCCCGGCGTACAGAAAGCCGGTGGCCGCGGCGACGAGCAGGAACGGCGCGACGAGCACCCCGGCGTAGAAGTGCAGACGCAGGATCAGCGGGCGCAGCGGTGCCCATCTGCGGGGCCGTGACGCCGGGGCGTCGGGGTGCGACGCCTCCTGCGAGGGGGGTCCCCCCGCTCGAGCGCAGCCGAGAGTGGGGGAGGTCGAGGGAGCGGTGGACATCGACGGTATCTCCGGGGCGTGGGACTGGCAGTGGGGACGTTTCTCTAGCTGCTGCAGCGGTCCAGTAGTCGGATGAGAGGTCCGTCGAGTTCCCGGCCGTCCAAGTGGCGTACGTCACAGGAGAGTCGGCGGGTCCCACGGGTGTCATGGCATGCTGGCGTGATGGCAACTCCGAGCGATCGCGCACCCCTGGCCGAGCAGGTCGAGCAACTCCTCGCCAATGAGGGTCCGTTGACCATCGTGGCGGCCGGCGACCCGGTGCTGCGGCGCCCCACCGAGCGCTTCGAGGGCCAGCTGGCCCCCGCCCTGCTGGCCCGCTTCGTCGAGGCTCTGCGCATCACGATGCACGCGGCGCCGGGCGTCGGACTCGCCGCGCCCCAGGTCGGCGTTCCACTGAGGATCGCGGTGATCGAGGACCCGGCTCCCGTGCCGGAGGACGTACGTCTGGCGCGCGGGCGGGTGCCGCAGCCGTTCCGGGTGCTGGTGAACCCGTCGTACGAGCCCGTCGGGACCGCCCGTGCCGCGTTCTTCGAGGGTTGTCTGAGTGTCCCCGGCTATCAGGCGGTGGTGGCCCGCCCTGCCGAGGTGCGCCTGACCTGCGAGGACGAGCACGGACAGGCGGTCGACGAGGTGTTCAGGGGGTGGCCCGCCCGTATCGTGCAGCACGAGACGGACCACCTCGACGGCATGCTCTACCTGGACCGGGCCGAACTGCGCTCGCTCTCCTCGAACCAGGCGGTGGCCGAGCGGTGGGCGCGGCCGACGGCGGAGGAGGCCGCGAAGGCCCTGGGCTTCGAACTGCCGGACTGAGGACGTCAGTTGTCGCGGTACGACTCCAGCAACCGCAACCACACCTCACTGATCGTCGGATACGACGGAACCGCGTGCCAGAGCCGGCTGATCGGCACCTGGCCGGCCACCGCGATCGTCGCCGAGTGGATGAGTTCGCCGACGCCGGGGCCGACGAAGGTGACGCCGAGGAGGATCTCGCGTTCCAGGTCGACGACCATGCGGGCCCGGCCGCGGTAGCCGTCGCCGTACAGCGACGCCCCCGCCACCGAGGCGAGGTCGTAGTCGACGGCGCGGACCCGGTGGCCCGCCTGTTCGGCCTCCGCGAGGGACAGGCCCACGGCGGCGGCCTCCGGGTCGGTGAAGACGACCTGCGGGACGGCGGCGTGGTCGGCGGTGGCGGCGTGGGCGCCCCAGGGGTCGGATTCGAGGAGGGGGACGCCGGAGGCACGGGCGGCGATGGCAGCGCCCGCGATGCGGGCCTGGTACTTGCCCTGGTGGGTGAGGAGGGCGCGGTGGTTGACGTCGCCGACCGCGTACAGCCACTCGCTGCCGGTGACGCGCAGGCTGTCGTCGACCTCCAGCCAGGAACCGGGCTCCAGGCCGACCACGTCCAGGCCGATGTCGTCGGTGCGCGGGGCGCGCCCGGTGGCGAAGAGGATCTCGTCGGCCTCGATGCGGTCGCCGCGGTCGGTGTGGACCACGACCGTGCCGTTCTCGCGGGTCACCGACTCGACGGAGGTCCCGGTGCGGACGTCGGCGCCGGCCTCGGCGAGCGCGTCGGCGACCAGTTCGCCGGCGAAGGGCTCCATGCGGTTGAGAAGGCCCTTGCCGCGGACGAGGAGGGTGACCCGGGAGCCGAGGGCCTGATAGGCCGTGGCCATCTCGGTGGCGACCACTCCCCCGCCGACCACGACCAGCCGGCCGGGCACGGCCTGCGCGCCGGTGGCCTCGCGGCTGGTCCACGGCTTGACGTCGGCGAGGCCCGGCAGGTCGGGCAGGACGGCCCGGCTGCCGGTGCAGACGGCCACGGCGTGCCGGGCGGTCAGCACGTGCCGTACGCCGTCGGGGCCGGTCACCTCCAGGGTGCGGGGGCCGGTGAGGCGGCCGTGGCCGCGGTAGAGGTCGGCGCCGATGCCGTTCAGCCACTGGGCCTGGCCGTCGTCGTGCCAGTTCGAGGTGTACTCGTTGCGCCGGGCGAGGACAGCGGCGGCGTCGAGGGGGCCCTGCACCGCCTCGCTGAGGCCGGGCAGGCGGCGGGCGTCGGCCTGGGCGATGGTCGGGCGCAGCAGCGCCTTGCTGGGCATGCACGCCCAGTACGAGCACTCGCCGCCGACCAGCTCGCTCTCCACGACCGCGGTGGAGAGGCCGGCCGCACGGGTGCGGTCGGCCACGTTCTCCCCCACGGGCCCGGCCCCGAGCACCACGACGTCGTACGCGTTGGAATCCGTTTCCGTCATGGGGTCAGTCTTACGGGTGGTGTGCTGCGTGGCCACACGGGTAAGCGCGCGGAAATACGACGGAATACGCGGCCGCACGGCCATGTTGTCGACGACGGCTTCGCCCGATACCAGGAAGAGGGAATACGCCATGAGCAGCACCGTGGAGCTCACCAAGGAGAACTTCGACCAGACGGTCACGGACAACGAGTTCGTCCTGATCGACTTCTGGGCGTCCTGGTGCGGGCCGTGCCGTCAGTTCGCCCCGGTCTACGAGAAGGCGGCCGAGGACAACCCGGACCTCGTGTTCGGCAAGGTCGACACCGAGGCGCAGCCGGAGCTGGCCCAGGCCTTCGGTATCCAGTCGATCCCGACGCTGATGATCGTCCGTGACCGGGTCGCCGTGTTCGCTCAGCCGGGTGCCCTGCCCGAGGCCGCCCTGGCGGACGTCATCGGGCAGGCCCGCAAGCTCGACATGGACGAGGTCCGCCAGGCCGTGGCCGCTCAGCAGGCGCAGGCCGAGCAGAACGGCCAGTAGGACCGCGTTCCGACGTTCTAGAAGGGATACGCCGCCACGTCGCCGCGCACCGTCGTCCAGCGCACGTCGGTGAACGCCTCCAGATTGGCCTCGCCGCCGAACCGGGCGCCGGTGCCGGAGGCGGCGACGCCCCCGAAGGGCGCGACGGCCTCGTCGTTCACGGTCTGGTCGTTGATGTGCACGATGCCGGTCGGGATCCGCTGGGCCAGGTCGAGGCCGCGGGCGGCGTCTCGGGTGACGATGCCGAGGGAGAGGCCGTAGGAGCTCGCCGCGGCGAGGGCGGCGGCCTCTTCGGCGGTGGTGAAGGGGCGTACGGGCGCGACCGGACCGAAGACCTCCTCGGCGTACGCGGGGGTCTGGTCGTCGACGCCTGCGAGCACGGTCGGCCGGTAGAAGAGCTCCTCGTGCGTGCCGCCCGCGGCCAGCTTGGCCCCCCGGGAGGCGCTGGCCTCCACCAGGCCGTGCACCTTGCCCAGCTGGCCGGCATCGATGAGCGGGCCGAGGTGGACCTGGGCGCGGTGCGGGTCGCCGACCGCGAGGGAGTCGGCCTTGGCGGCGAGGCGCTCGACGTACTCCTCGTACAGGGACTGGTGGACCAGGTGCCGTCCGGTCGTCATGCAGATCTGGCCCTGGTGGAAGAAGGAGCCCCACGCGGCCGTGGAGATCACCGCGTCGAGGTCGGCGTCCTCCATGACGATCAGGGCGGAGTTGCCGCCCAACTCCAGGTGTGCGCGCTTGAGATGACGTCCGGCGGCCTCGCCGACGGCCCGGCCCGCGGCCGTGGACCCGGTGAAGGAGATGACGGGCACGCGCGGGTCGGCGACCAGCGCCTGGCCCACCTCCGGCCCGCCCGGCAGGACGTGCAGCAGCCCCTCGGGCAGACCGGCCTCCGCGAAGACGGCGGCCAGCGACAGCCCGCCGCACACCGCCGTGCGCGGGTCGGGCTTGAGCACGACCGCGTTGCCGAGCGCGAGCGCCGGGGCGACCGAGCGGATGGAGAGGATCAGCGGGGCGTTGAACGGGGAGATCACGCCGACGAGCCCGACGGGGACGCGGCGGGTGTAGGACAGGCGGGGCGCCTCGCTGGGGAGGACCTGCCCGGCCGGGCGGGAGGCGAGCGCGGCGGCCTCGTAGCACTCCTGCGCGGCCACGTGCAGTTCGAACTCGGCCTTGCCGGGGATCGAGCCCGACTCGCGGACGATCCACTCCCGCAGTTCCTCGGTGTGCGCGGCGAACAGGTCACCGGCCGTGCGCAGCACCGCGGCGCGCACGAGGTGCGGGGCGCGGGCCCACTCGGTCTGGGCGGCGCGGGCGGCCGCTGCGGCCGTATCGACGTCCTGCGCGGTGGCCAGGGTGACGGTGCCGAGCGTGTCGCCGGTGGCGGGCTCGGTGACGGCGTACTCGTCTCCCGACAGGGGGTGGGACTGCCAGGCCTTGGGGTCGAGCAACGGCATTGCGACTCTCCGTTCGATCACCGGCGGGACTCACACGGGGAGCGGTAGTCCCGAGTAGTTCGCCGCCAGTTCGGCGGCCGCGTGACGGGATGCGGTGATCCGGCGCAGACGTGCCAGCTGCATCCGGTGCTCGAACGCATCCCCGTCTGGTTGAACGTGCAACATCCTAGTCATGTCGTCCGAGAAACGGGTGGCCTGCCACACACGCTGAAGGCACAACTCCGAGTACCTGTCGAGCAGCTGTGTGCTCCCCGTGCGGTAGTGCTCGGCGAGGGCGCGGGCCAGGACCCGTACGTCCGACACCGCGAGGTTGAGGCCCTTGGCGCCGGTCGGCGGGACGATGTGGGCGGCGTCCCCGGCGAGCAGGAGCCGGCCGTGGCGCATGGGTTCGTGGACGTAACTGCGCATCGGCGTCACGGACTTGGCGGTGACGGGGCCGCGGTGCAGGGTCCAGTCGGCGTCGATGGCGAAACGGGCGGCGAGTTCGTCCCAGATGCGGTCGTCGGGCCAGTCGTCGGGGTCGGTGTCGACCGGGACCTGGAGGTAGAGGCGGGAGACGGACGGTGAGCGCATGCTGTGCAGGGCGAAGCCGCCCTCGCCGCGCGCGTAGATCAACTCGTCGCCGGACGGCGGCACTTCGGCCAGGATGCCGAGCCAGGAGTACGGGTAGTCGTGCGCGTACGAGCGGCCGGTGCCGGCCGGGAAGGCGTCGCGGGAGACGCCGTGGAAGCCGTCGCAGCCGGCGACCCAGTCGCAGGTCAGCGTCTGCTCGCGGCCCTCGTGCAGGAACCGTACGACGGGTGCCTCGCCCTCCGGCTTCTCGACGGCGAGCGCCTCGGCCCCGAACAGCAGCGGCGGGCCGTCGGCGAGCTGGAGGGCGACGAGGTCCTTCACGATCTCGGTCTGGGCGTAGATCGTCACGGTACGGCCGCCGGTGAGGGCCGGGAAGTCGATGTGGTGGCGTTCACGGTCGAAGCGCAGCTCGATGCCCTGGTGCACCAGTCCCTCGGCCTGCAGCCGCTCGGCGGCGCCGGCCTCGTGCAGCGCGTGGACCGTGCCCTGCTCCAGCATCCCGGCGCGCTGGCGCTGCTCGACGTACTCCCGCGTCCGGCTCTCCAGGACCATGCAGTCGATGCCCGCGCGGTGCAGTAAGCGGGCGAGCAGCAGACCGGCGGGGCCGCCGCCGACGATGCCGACCCTCGTGCGCATGCCACGCCTCCCTGGCCTGGGTGGTGCGCCGGCCGGGCTCGCGGTGCCTCAGCTGGAGTCGCGGTGCACGACCGTCGCCCCCAGCACCTTGTGCGTCTCGGGCGCGGCGCCGGGGCTCTGCACCGCGCGGTCGACCAGTTCCGCGAGGTCGCGGCCGGACGGCAGCTCTATGTGGACCGTGCTCAGCCTAGGCCGCAGGAGCCGTCCGAGCATCAGGTCGTCGGCGCCGATGACGGCCGTGTCGGCGGGGATGCCGAGGCCCTCGTCCTGCAGGGCCCGCATCAGCAGCATCGCGTACTCGTCGTTGTAGGCGAACACGGCGTCCAGGCCGAGATCGCGCCAGCGGGCGGCGAGGCGCGCGGCGGACTCCTCGTCGTAGGCCAGGGGCAGAGCGGTCACGGTGGCGTCCGTGCCGTGCAGGGCGCGGCGCACGCCTTCGAGGCGGGGCGCGGAGAAGGACTCCAGGCCCTCCTCCGCGGGCACGACGACGCCGATACGGCGCCGGCCGCGGTCGTACAGATGGCCGCCCGCGCAGTACCCGACGGCCTCGTGGTCCATGAGGAGGGCGTGCGCGCCGTCGACGGACTCGGGGCCGAGCGTGACCACGGCCCGGGCGCCGGACCGTTTGAGCACCGCCACCCCCTTCGGATCGAGCCCGGAACCCGGCACCAGGACGGCGACCGGGCGCAGTTCGGCCCAGGCGCGCGCGGCGTCGTCGCCGTGCAGTCCGACGCCGCCGTGCTGCACGACGGTGTAGTCGAGACGGCCGAGCGCGGCCTGGAGGTCGCCGAGGAACCGGCTGTAGAGCGGGCCGACGGGAAAGCTCGGTGCGGGCATCAGGACCATACGGCTGTGCCCGGCGCGCAGGCTGCGCGCGGCCGCGTGCGGGACGTACCCGAGTTCCTTCGCGGCCTCGTGGACGCGGCGGCGGGTGGGCTCGCTGATCCGGACGGCGCTGGTGTTGTTGAGGACGTAGGAGACGGTCGCGCGCGAGACGCCGGCCAGGCGGGCCACATCGGCGCTCGTGGGTACCGAGCGCGGTGCGGGTGAGGCGGGCGCGGGCGTTTTCGGTATCTGCACCATGACGTACGGCATCCTTGCAGACACTCTGAGCGGTGCTCAGGTCAGGACCGTCGCCCGGTCACGCCCCTGGGCGCGTCACGCGCTCGACGAGGTCGAGCCAGCCCTTCTCCAGCCGCTCCATGGGCATGCCGCACTGCCTGGTCAGGTGGTTGATCAGGGCCGGGTCGAGAGACGCCATCAGCGTCTGGGCGAGGAGGTCGCAGTCGGCGTCCGGCAGGATCTGCCGCAGCAGCATCGAGACGTGGGTGTGCAGCGCCTGCGCCGCGGGGTGGGAGAAACGGCGGGCCGGCTCCCCCTGGGCGGCCAGTCGCAGGTCCAGCTGCTCGGCCGTGCGGTACAGCACCGCCACGCCGAACGCCCGCAGCCGCTCGACCGGCGCCGCTCCGGGGCCCAGCGGCGGCGGCCCGCCGAGGAAGTCGGCCTGCAGCGTCCTCGCGGAGTGGTCCAGCAGCGCCGTCAGCAGGCCGGTGCGGTCGCCGAAGCGGCGGAACACGGTCCCTTTGCCCACGCCCGCCTCCGCGGCCACCGCCTCCATGGTCACCCCGGCCACGCCGTGCTCAGCGATCAGCCGGGTGGCGGCCTCCAGCAGCCGGGCGCGGTTGCGGGCCGCGTCGGCGCGCAGGCAGGGCTCGTCGGCGGCGGAACCCACCGTCAGCAACTGGGGCGCGTCGAGGGGCTCCTCAGGCTTCGGGAGGGGCGGCAGGTCGGCGGACATGAAGCCAGCGTAAAGCATCGGGAATGAAACTGGACCGCGGTCCGGTTAAGGTGCTAGAAACTAAACGGACCCCGGTCCGGATCGTGACGGCAATGTTTCAGCATCTTGGAGTTCGCATGTCTGTTCGCATCCTCGCGCTTGTCGGCAGCCTTCGTGCCGGTTCGCACAACCGTCAGCTGGCCGAGGCGGCCGTCAAGCTCGCTCCCGAGGGCGCCGAGGTCGTGCTCTTCGAGGGCCTGGCCGACATCCCCTTCTACAACGAGGACATCGACGTCGAGGGCAGCGTCCCGGCCGCCGCCGCCAAGCTGCGCGAGGCCGCCCGGGCCTCCGACGCGTTCCTGTTCTTCTCCCCCGAGTACAACGGCACGATCCCGGCCGTGCTGAAGAACGCCATCGACTGGCTGTCCCGCCCGTACGGCGCCGGCGCCTTCGGCGGCAAGCCGGTCGCCGTCGTCGGCACCGCCTTCGGCCAGTACGGCGGTGTGTGGGCGCAGGACGAGACCCGCAAGGCCGTCGGTATCGCGGGCGGCAAGGTGCTGGAGGACGTCAAGCTGTCCATCCCCGGCTCCGTGACCCGCTTCGCCGAGACGCACCCCGCCGACGACGCCGAGGTCGCCGCCCAGCTGACCGAGGTCATCGCGCGCGTCCACGGTCACGCGGGCGAGCCGGTCGCCGCCTGATCAGCAGCGGCACAGGTCCTGAAGGGGGCCGGAGCAGACCCGCTCCGGCCCCCTTCGCGCGCCTTACGCCACCGCTGTCGGCGCCAGTTCCCGCAGTTCCCGCAGCGCCGCCGCCACCGCCGGGCGTTCCCGGCACCCCCGGCGGGTGCAGGTGAGCAGCTTGCGGTGCGGGTCGCCCGTGCAGCGGACGCGGGTGACCGGCAGGTCCGGGGGCAGCTGTGCCAGCCGCGGCACGAGGGCGACGCCGAGCCGGTGGGCGATCAGGTGGGCGATGACGTTCCAGTCCAGGGCGTGGTGGATCACGTCGGGAGTGAAGCCGGCCGCGCCGCACGCCGACATCACCCGCGGGCGGCAGGGACTCTCCGGCACCGGCGCGATCCAGGCCTCGTGCGCCGCCTCCGCAAGGTCGATGCGTTCACGTCCGGCCAGCGGATGATCGGCGGGGACCACGAGGTCGTACGGGTCGTCCAGCAGCGGCTGCTGGTCGAAGCGCGCGTCGCTCAGCGGCGGGTTGTGCGGGGTCACCTCCACGACGGCCAGGTCGGCCTCGCCCTCGAAGAGCAGGTCGAAGCTCTCCGGCACTCCCGTCTCCCGGATCCGCACGGTCAGCCGCGGGTGCCGCTCCCGCAGGCGTACGGCCATCGGCGCGAGCAGCGCCGGCACAGCCATGGGAAAGCCGCCGACGCGCAACTGCCCGGCGGGGGCGCTGCACTCGGCGCGCAGATCGAGCTCGGCCTCCTCCCAGCGCGCCGCGATCGCGTCGGCGTGCGCGAGCAGGCTCTCGGCGGCCGGGGTCAGGCGCACCCCGCGGCCCTGCGGCTCCAGCAGGTCGACGCCCAGATCGCGGGCCAGTTGGCGGATCTGCTGGGAGGCGGCGGACGGCGTGAAGTGCAGAGCGCGGGCGGCCGCGGTGACCGTGCCGTAGTGGGCGACCGCCCTGAGGACGTGCAGTCGGCGTAGGTCAATCATGTAGTCCACGCTTCAAGGTGACGTGGAGAAAGTCAACCTGGACGTGTACGAAGGCGCACCGCACCCTTGGTGGTGTCGCGACGGTCAACCAGCCACGAGGTACGAGGAGTCGCCATGACCAGCACGACCGGCATCGTCTGCCCGCACTGCGGGTGGCCCGACGGCGCCGAGCCCTTCCAGGTGCTCTCCCGGCACAGCACGACGGCCGGTCACACGGTGTGGACGCGTTGCGGCTGCGGTTCCCTGCAGATGCGGGTGGTCGACGGCCGCGGGACGCGTGTCGTCTCCCGCAGCCGTCCGCCCGTGACTCAGTCGAGTCCGGCCAGCCGCTGAACGGCCGGAGCCACGAAGGTCTCCATCCAGCCGGAGGTCGCACCCAGGCGCGGGGAGAGGATCACGGTGTCGATCCCGAGCTTGGTGTAGCCCGAGATGTCCCGGGTGAACGCGTCGAGGTCGCCCTCGGTGGCCGGGTCCCCGCTGTAGGCGACGGTCTTGCGGATCGCGTCGTAGTCGCGGCCCTCGGTGTCGCAGTGACCGCGCAGCACGTCCAGCTTGTGCCTGACCTCCTCCGGCGAGGTGGTGAACAGATTGCACGCGTCGCCGTACCGGGCCACCAGCCGGAGCGTCTTCTTCTCCCCGCCTCCGCCGATCATGATCTCGGGGTGCGGGGCGCTGACCGGCGCCGGCACGCACAGGGTCTCGGCCAGCCGGTAGTGGGTGCCCTCGAAGGGGCCGTTGGCCTCGGGGTCCCACATCTGGAGGCAGATCCGCAGGGTCTCCTCCAGGCGCTCGAAGCGCTCGGCGACCGGCGGGAACGGCACGCCGAGCCCCGCGTGCTCCCGGTCGTACCAGGCGGCGCCGATCCCGAGGGTGGCCCGGCCGCCGGACAGCACGTCGAGCGTGGTGGCGATCTTGGCGAGCAGGCCGGGGTGGCGGTAGGTCACACCGGTCACCAGGGCGCCGAGGCGGACGGTGGAGGTGTGGGCGGCGAGGTAGCCGAGCGTCGTGTAGGCCTCCAGCATGGGGTCCTCGGCGCCGCCGTTGAACTCCATCTGGAAGTAGTGGTCCATCACCGACAGCCAGCTCACGCCGGCCGCCTCGGCGGCGGTGCCCGCGGCGGCGAGTTCGGCGCCGAGCGCGGGGCCTCCGCCGGAAGGGTCGAACCGGTTGATGTGCACACCGACCCGCATGGTCTGTCTCCGTTCACCCGGACCGTTCACCGACCCTGACGACGCTAGTTCTTCGAGCGCTCTCGAAGTCAAGCGTGACAGGCGAGTTGGTCGCCCAGAGGGGTGCGCCGGTAGAGAACCCGCCGTCCGTCGCGGGCCCGGGTGACGAGTCCCGTGGCGTGCAGCACCTTCAGGTGCTGGGAGACGGCGCTGGGCGTCACGCCGAGGCGGCGGGCGAGCTCGACCGTGGGGAGCGGTTCGGCGAGCAGGCGCAGGACGGTGGTGCGGGGTGCGCCGAGGAGCGCGGTGAGGGCGGAGGCGTCCGGCTCGGGCCGCGGTTCCCACAGGGTCGCCGCTCCCCTGCCGGGGTAGGCCAGCATCGGCGGTTCGTCGGCGCTGAGCGGGGGTGCTGGCTTGTGCGCGAACAGAGACGGCACGAGGCGCAGCCCACGCCCGGATCCGTCCACCGCGTGCCGGCCGATCATCCGGTCGATGCGCAGGACGCCCTCGCGCCAGCGCACATTGCGGTGCAGGTCGGAGAAGAGCAGCTGGGCGCCGCCCATGGCCAGCTGCCGGGCGCGGTGGGTGATGTCGGCCTCCAGCACCAGCCGCATCCGCGGCCAGTCCGGGGCCATGGCCAACTCCCAGTAGCGCAGGAGGAGTTCGCACAGCTCCTCCAGCAGCTCCGCCACGGGGGCGTCGCCGGGTGCGGTGATCTGCCGCAGGACGTCCGGGAGGGGGCGCGGCGCATGGGTCGCGAACAGGTCACGTCGTACGAGATCCGGTGGCGTCGCGCGGACCACGGCGAGCTGGTCCTCCAGCGCGGGCGCGAACGTCGTCGGGCGTGGGGTCAGGAAGTCGGGCAGGGTCAGGCTCTCGGCCACCAGCGAGCCCAGCAGGCGGGCGTCGGCGGGATCGAGCCGGTCGAGGACCGAGCGGCGCCAGTGGGTGTGCAGGGGGTAGAGGCCGGGCGCGCGCAGGGCTCGCAGGCTGCCCATGACCTCGCGCAACGGCGAGATCGCGAACCGGGTGTCCGCGAGGTCGTCGACGTCGAGCAGGAAGCTGATCATTAAGCCTCCGGCTACATGGTTTGGCAACGGCCCGCCGCTGCACTGGACTTCGGTCCATGACGGATCACGAGCCCCGGCAGGGTACCTCGGCGATCGCTCTGCTCGCCTTCGCGTGCGGTGTCGCCGTGGGCAATGTCTACTTCCCCCAGGCGATCGGCCCGTTGGTGACCTCGGGGCTGGGCGTCGCATCCGACGCCGCCGCCACGGTGATCACCGCGACCCAGTTCGGCTACGCGGCCGGCATCTTCCTGCTCGTCCCCCTCGGCGACCGGCTGCGGCCCCGTCGGCTGCTCGTCACGCTGCTCACCCTGACCGGCCTCGGCCTGCTCGCCGCGAGCACCGCGCAGTCGCTGCTGCCGCTCGTCGCCGCGAGCGCGCTGGTCGGCGCGGCGACGGTGATCGCCCCGCTCGCCGGTCCGCTGGCGGCCGGTCTGGTGCCCGCCGAGCGGCGCGGAGTCGTCGGCGGCACCCTGCTCAGCGGCTGTCTCGCCGGCATGCTGCTGTCCCGGGCCGTAGGCGGTGCCCTCGGCGAGTGGCTGGGCTGGCGGGCGCCGTACGTCGTCGCCGGCGCGCTGTCCCTCGCGGTCGCCGCCCTGCTGGCCCGCATGCTGCCCCCGCTGCCGCCGGCCGCCGTGCCGCCCTGCCCGCCCTACCCGGCGCTGCTCGCCGCGCCCCTGCGGTTGCTGCGCACCGAGCCGGAGCTGCGCCGCTCGTGTCTGTACCAGGCCACGGCGTTCGCCGGGTTCTGTGCGGTGTGGACCGCCGTGGCGCTGCTGCTGACGGGGCCGGCGTACGGCATGAGCGCGAGGGCGGCCGGGCTGCTGGCCCTGGTCAACGCGGCGACGATGGTGTGCACGCCGCTCGCCGGGCGGCTGGTGGACCGCCGGGGTCCGGACCCGGTCAACCTCGTCTGCTTCCTCGTGGTCGGCGTCTCGGCGGCGGTGCTGGCGTTCGGTGGCCTGGGCGGCGCACCCGGGCTGGCCGCGCTGGTCGTCGGCACGGCGCTGCTCGACGTCGGCATGCAGTCCGGGATGGTCGCCAACCAGGTGCGGATCTACGGCCTGGGCACGGACGTCCGCAGCCGCCTGAACACCGCGTACATGACCTGCGTCTACCTCGGCGGCACGGCCGGCTCCTGGCTGGGCGCCCGCGCCTACGGCCGCTTCGGCTGGACCGGCGTGTGCGTACTGGTCGCGGCTCTCACCGCCGCCCCGCTGACCCGGCATCTGTTGCGACGCGCCGCGCCGCTGCCCGCTCCTGCTTCTTCGAGGCCCGCAGGCTGGTCACCGTCGTCACCGCCAGCACGAGCACGATGAAGCCGAGCGAGAAGGGGATGCCGATCTCGGGGACGTGGACGCCGGACTCGTGCAGCGCGTGCAGCATGAGCTTCACGCCGATGAAGCCGAGGATGACCGACAGGCCGTAGCTGAGGTGGACCAGCTTCTTCAGCAGGCCGCCGATCAGGAAGTACAGCTGCCTGAGGCCCATCAGCGCGAAGGCGTTCGCGGTGAAGACGATGTACGGGTCCTGCGTCAGCCCGTAGATGGCGGGGATGGAGTCGAGCGCGAACAGGACGTCCGTGGAGCCGATCGCCAGCATCACGACCAGCATCGGCGTCATGATCCGCTTGCCGTGCTCGGTGACGAACAGCCTGGTGCCGTGGTAGCGGTCGGCCACGCCGAAGCGGTCCTCCGCCAGCTTCAGCAGCTTGTTCTCCTGGTACTCCTCCTCGTGCTCCTCCTTGCGGGCGTCCTCGACCAGCTTCCAGGCGGTCCAGATCAGAAAGGCGCCGAAGAGGTAGAACACCCAGGAGAACGCGGAGATGATCGCCGCACCGGCCGCGATGAAGCCCCCGCGCAGCACCAGGGCCGTGATCACGCCGACCATCAGGACGCGCTGCTGGTACTGCGAGGGCACCGCGAACTTCGCCATGATCAGGACGAAGACGAAGAGGTTGTCGACACTGAGCGACTTCTCGGTGACGTACCCGGCGAAGAACTCCCCGGTGGGCCGGCCGCCGCCGAAACAGAACAGGCCGAGTCCGAACAGACAGGCCAGGACGATCCAGACGACCGTCCACGTTGCCGCTTCTCTGAGGGACACGTCGTGGGGTTTGCGACCGATGAAGAAGTCCACGGCGACGAGTGCGCACAGGGCCACGACGGTCAGCAGCCAGACGGAGAGGGAGACGTTCACGGGATGACTCCTGGTGCATGTGGGGCCTTGACAGCGTTGTCGGCGCTGGTGGCGACTTCCACCCCCGACAGGTGAACAACCGGTCATGTCCTGGCAAGCTGCGGGCCACGGGGGTGCCACCCGCCGTACGGCGGGCAGGTTCCGCCGATCGGCGGCCCTGCGGGACGGTCCGGGTCACGGATCATGACCTCAGAGCCGCCGGGCACGCTGGTGCCCCCGTGTGAGGAGCAGCCATGACCCAGGTCCCGCCCCCGTTCGACCCCGAGCTCGCCGCCGCCCTGGAGCTCATCAAGGAGGTGGTCTCGCCCGGCATGACGATGGACGAGATACCCGGGATCCGTGAGGGTGCCGGAATCCAGATGCTCGCCGAACTGGACCTGACCATGGGCGGCTTCTTCGAGGTCGAGGACCGGGCAGTGCCGGGCCCCGAGGGCGCGCCCGAGATCTCCCTGCTGATCTGCCGGCCGGCCGCCCCGTCCGAGGCGGGTCCACGACCCGTGATCTACCACGTGCACGGCGGCGGCATGGTCCTCGGCAACAACCGCGTCGGCGTCGACGCCGCCCTGGCCTGGGCGAAGGAGCTGGACTCGGTGGTGGTCTCCGTGGAGTACCGTCTCGCGCCCGAGCACCCGTACCCGGCACAGATCGAGGACGTGTACGCCGGCCTGGAGTGGACCGCGAAGCACGCCGCCGAGCTGGGTGGTGACCCGCAGCGGATCGTTGTCGCCGGTGCGAGCGCCGGCGGCGGGCTGTCGGCGGCGCTGGCTCTGCTCGCGCGGGACCGCAGCGGGCCGGAGCTGGTCGGGCAGCTGTTGATGTGTCCGATGCTGGACGACCGCAATGACACGCCGTCCGTGCATCAGATGGCGGGGCTCGGTGTCTGGGACCGTACGGCCAACGAGACCGGGTGGACGGCGCTGCTCGGTGAGCGCCGGGGCGGTCCGGACGTGCCCGCGTATGCGGCGCCTGCCCGTGCCGAGGATCTGTCGGGGCTGCCTCCCGCTTTCCTGGACGTCGGTTCCGCGGAGAGCTTCCGCGACGAGGTCGTCGCCTATGCGTCGCGGATCTGGCAGGCCGGTGGGGTGGCCGAGCTGCATGTGTGGCCCGGTGGGTTCCACGGGTTCGACGGGTTCGCGCCTCAGGCGGCGTTGTCGCAGGCGTGCCGGGGTGCGCAGCTGGCTTGGCTGAAGAGGCTGTTGAGTGAGTGAAATCCGCCTATTCGTCTGCCGGGGTCTGTGACTGTGCGGATGCGGGTTGTGGGGGGCTGGTCGCGCCCACGCGGCGGAGCCGCACATTCATACAGCCCCGCGCCCCTTGGGTCTGCCGAGTCCGCCGCCGTTCCAAAGCGCGTGTGCGTCGATGGCACCGGCCATACGAGAGCTCCCCATCTCTTGACCTGATACCGCACCATGGGCCCATGAAAGAGCTGGCTGGACGTCTGACCGCGGTGGATCCGGACGCCGGGGCCGCCGTTCGCGTCATCGCCTACTTCGATCGGCTCGCCGAGTCGCGGGCCGGGCTGGAGGCGCTCGTGCGCGGGGCCGCCGTGCTGGCCGGGGTGCCGGCCCGGCTGGTGGACGTGGACCGGCGGGTGCAGGTGCGGGTCGAGGCGGACGGGACGCGCCGGGACAGCGAGGGGCCGCCGGATGCCGCCTGGCCGTCCGCCGCGCTGACGCCGGGCGGCGCTCCGGCGCTGTGGCTGGAGCGGGCCGGGGCGGCGGAGCCCAGTGTCGTCGACGCGGTGATTCTGGAGCGGGCCGCCGGTGCCGTACGGCTCGTGCTCGACCGGACGCGTGGGCGGGCGCCGGCCGATGATCCGGCGCTGGTCGAGACCGTCCTCGACGGCACGGCGCCGGAGGCGGCGCGGCTGCACGCGGCCCGCCGGCTGGGCCTCGACCCCGCCGCACCGGCCCGCGTCCTCGCCCCGCTGGACGGCCGGCCCCGCGTGGTCCCCGCGCATCCGGACGCCGAGCCGCCCGCGGGCCGCGTGGGCGTGGGCCCCGCCGTCCCGGTGCTCGACCTGCCGCGCTCCTGGTCGCTGGCCCGCACCGCGCTCCGGTTCACGGCCGAGGGGACCGCTCAGGACCCCGGTCCCGGCGTCGTCCACGCCGACGACCTCGGCGGCATCGCCCTCCTCGCCGACCTCGTCGTACCCGGCGCCGACCCGCCGCCCGACGTCCAGGCGCTGGAGGCGGCAGCGGCGGCAGCGCCCTGGCTGCTCGCCACGTTGCACGCCGTCGCCTCGACGGTGAGCCTGCGGTCGGCGGCGGCCGAGATCAACGTCCACCACTCCACGCTCCAGGAACGGCTGACGCACGCCGAGCACCTGCTGGGCTGGCCGCTGCGGACTCCGCAGGGGAGGTTCAGGCTGGGCGTGGCGCTGACGATGCGGCACCTGGCGCGACCCTGAAGACGACCCCGGAGATGGGGGCCGCCGCGGTCAGCGGAACTCGTGTACGACCTCGATGGTGCCGACGATGTGGGCGTTGAACTCGTCGAGCTCCTCGGCGGGTACCCAGAGCTCGAGAATCGTCTCGCCGCCCGCCTGCTGCACGGGATAGCGGCTCAGGAACTCCGAGTCGACCTCGAACCGGGTCACGAACCCGGCGCCGTCGTGCTTGACGTTCCAGTCCCGGGCGATCTTCACCGCGTAGTCCTCGTTGAGCACCGGGTAGAAGATCGGCTGCTCGGGCAGCCTCGGCGGCCAGGCGTGCCAGTCGAGCTCGCGGACGAGGTCCAGCTCCTTGGGGCCGGTGGGTCGCCACAGGGTGGTGGTCGGGGGCTGGTTGATCATGGACCTGACGATACCGGCACCGTTGCCGGCCACCCTGAAGTTTTCTGATCACACTGCTTGCAGGCGCGGTCTACATGCTCTCGCTGGCAATTTCGCTGATGCCATATCCTTGATGTTCTTCACCTCGTGATCGGAGGACATCGGCGCCATGACCGCCACGGACCCCGCGCTCACCGCTCTCGCCCAGGGCTGGTGCGCCCTTTCCCTGCTGCACGGGAGGATCGAGGCGCACATCGAGCGCGCGCTGCAGGCCGGGCACGACCTCAGCGTGCGCGAGTACTCCCTGCTCGACGTGCTCAGCCGCCAGCACAGCGGCGAAGGCGGCCATCTGCAGATGAAGCAGGTCGCCGACGCGGTCGTCCTCAGCCAGAGCGCCACCACCCGCCTCGTCACCCGCCTGGAGGACCGCGGCCTGCTCTCCCGCTACCTCTGCCCCACCGACCGCCGCGGCATCTACACCGACGTCACCGACGCCGGCCTCGAACTCCTCGAGGAAGCCCGCCCCACCAACCAGGCGGCGTTGCGCGAGGCCCTCGACGAGGCCGCGAAGAATCCGGAACTGGCCCCGCTGGTCCGGGCGGTGGAGACGCTCCGCGTCCCCGCCTGAGACCGCCCGTTGACGGACCCTCGAACAGGCACGTACTAATGGCCCGCATGAGCGCGCCGCATCTCCCCTTGTCCGGCATCACCGTGGTCAGCCTGGAACAGGCCGTGGCCGCCCCCTATGCCACCCGGCAGCTCGCCGACCTCGGCGCGCGGGTGATCAAGGTCGAGCGGCCCGGGGACGGAGACTTCGCGCGCCGGTACGACACGACCGTGCACGGGCAGTCCAGCTATTTCGTCTGGCTCAACCGGTCCAAGGAATCCCTCACCCTGGATCTCAAGGCCCCTGAAGGCCGTGCGATCCTGCACCAACTCCTCGACGGCGCGGATGTGTTCGTCCAGAACCTGGCGCCCGGCGCCGCCGACCGCCTCGGCCTCGGTGCCGAGGCGCTCCGCGAGCGGTGGCCGCGGCTGATCCCGTGCACGATCTCCGGGTACGGCACGTCCGGGCCATGGGCCGACCGGAAGTCGTACGACCTGCTGGTGCAGTGCCAGACAGGCCTCGTGTCGCTGACCGGGACCCCCGAGGAGAGCGCACGGGTCGGCATCTCCGTCGCCGACATCGCGGCCGGGATGTACGCGTACAGCGGCATCCTCACCGCCCTGTACACCCGCGCCACCACCGGAACGGCCCACCCGGTGGAGATCTCCCTGTTCGAGGCACTGGCGGAGTGGATGGGCCAGCCCGCCTACTACACGCAGTACGGCGGCGCCCAGCCCGCCCGCCTGGGCACCCAGCACCCCACCCTCGCTCCGTACGGCGCCTACACCGCCGCCGACGGCCGCCAGGTGCTGTTCTCCATCCAGAACGAGCGCGAGTGGGCCGTGCTGTGCGCCGAGTTCCTGGGCCGGCCGGAACTGACCGACGACCCGCGCTTCGCCACGAGCTCGGCCCGCGTGGCCCACCGCGACGAGGTGAACGCCGTCGTCGCCGAGCGCTGCGCCCGCTCCGACGCCGAGGAGGTCCTCAAGGACCTGGAGTCCATCAAGATCGCCTGCGCCGGGGTCAACGACGTCGCCGCGTTCCTGGACCACCCCGTGCTGGCCGCCCGCGGCCGCTGGCAGGACGTCGCGATCCCCGGCGGCACCACGGTGCAGGCCCTGCTCCCGCCGACCGACCTCGCGGGACTGCCCGCGCGCATGGACCCGGTGCCGGAGGTGGGCGAGCACACCGAGGCGATCCTCGCCGAACTCGGGCGCACGGGCGAGGAGATCGAGGCCCTGCGCGCGGACGCCGTCATCTGAGGGGGCGGGCGTGCATCAGCGTCACCAGGGCAGCGGCCCGTTGACGTCGAAGTAGCCTCCGGTCGGGCCGTCGGGACCGAGCTGCGCCATGCGCACGATGATCTCGGCGCCCTCCTCGACGGTCTGCGTGCCGGTGCGCCCGTTCAGGTCGGTGGCGGTGAAGCCCGGTTCGACCGCGTTGATCCGCATGTCCGGGAACGCCTTCGCGTACTGCACCGTGATCATGTTGACCGCGGTCTTGGAGCTCGGGTATGCGACGGCCTGGTAGAAGTGCGCCGGCGAGTCCGGGGAGGACAGCCCGGTCAGCGAGGCCAGGCCGCTGCTCACGTTCACCACGACGGGGGCCGCGGACCGCTGGAGCAGCGGCAGGAAGGCGTGGGTGACACGGACGACGCCGAACACATTGGTATCGAACACCGTTCGCATCTCGTCAGCGGTGGTGTCCCCGGCGGTGGGGATGCTGTTGTCCTCGGCCCGCACTTCGATGCCCGCGTTGTTGACCAGTACGTCGAGCCCGCCGTCGGCCCCGATGGTCTTCGCGGCGGCCTGGACGGAGGCGTCGTCGGTGACGTCGAGTTGCACGGACCGGGCTCCGATCTGTTCGGCGGCGCGGCGACCGCGCTCGGCGTCCCGGGCACCGATGTAGACGGTGTGGCCCGCCGCGACGAGCCGGCGGGCGGACTCGAAGCCCAGCCCCTTGTTGGCTCCGGTGATCAGTGTTGTCGTCATGCCCTCCACCGTGCTGCGCGGCGGGCCGGGCAGCCAGGAGTCCCTTCTTCCTGGGACTCGCAGTACCAGGCACAGTCGGCGAAGGCGGTGTTCACTGGAGGGCATGACGGCGACGGAACTGGGACGCGCGCTGCGCCGCTGGCGCGACCGGGTCACCCCGCAGACCGTCGGGCTGCCCGTCGGCGGACAGCGGCGTGCGGCCGGGCTCCGGCGCGAGGAGCTGGCCCTGCTGGCGGGGATATCGGCCGACTACGTCACCCGCCTCGAACAGGGCCGGGCGACCGGCCCCTCCGGGCAGGTCGTCGAGGCCCTGGCCCGGGCGCTGCGGCTGTCGGAGGACGAGCGGGCCTATCTGTTCCGGCTCGCCGGGCTTGCGCCGCCCGGCCCTCAGACCGTCCCCGCGTACATCACCCCCAGTGTCCAGCGGCTGCTGGACCGGCTGGTGGACACACCCGTCGCCGTCACCGACGCGGCGCTCACCGTGCTGCTGGTCAACCCGATGTACGCGGCGCTGATGGGTGACCCCCACGGCCTGCGTGGCTTCGAGCGCAACGGGGCTTGGCGCACCTTCCTCGGCGCGCCGACCCGTGTCCGGCACACACCCGAAGAACGGCGCGCTTTCGAGATCGGCATGGTCTCCGAGCTGCGGGCGACCGCCGCCAGGTATCCCGCCGACCGTCAACTGCGCCGTCTGATCGGTGAGTTGCGCGCGGGCAGTGAGCGGTTCGCGGAGCTGTGGGACGCAGGCGTCGTGGGCCGACTGGAGGCCTCCCGCAAGACGATCGAGCATCCGCAGGTGGGTCTGCTGACCCTGGACTGCGACCTGCTGCGCGTCGAGGGAAACGACCTGCACATCCTCGTGTACTCGGCCGAGCCCGGCACCGAGGCCGCCGAGAAACTCGAGCTTCTCGCGGTCCTCGGCGCCCAGTCACTGGTCTGACCGAACGCGGCGGGCCCTGCGTGCGTCACAGTCCGGGACGGTCCGGCACCGTCCCTGCCACGCCCATCGCCGTCCGTTCGGGGGATCCATGCGTACCACCACCTCACGTACCGTCCAGTTGCTCACCGCCCTGGGCCTGCTCGCCGCCGGATGCGGCGCCGGCGCCGCCGACTCGGGCGGAACCGAACCGGCGCCCGACACCAGGCCCCGCGCCCTGAAGGTGGCCAAGGCCTGGGACGGTTCACGGGCCGCCGAGATCTGGCGCACGGGCTACTACCCGATGGCGGACGCCGTCCAGCTGCCCGAGGACGCCTTCCACAACGAGGCGGACAAGGAGGCCTATCTGACCGAGAACTTCGTGCTGCGCGGCGACCTCCCCGACACCCCGCGGAAGGACGGGAAGGTGACCTGGCGGGACGGCGGCTCACTCACCCTGCCGCTCATGGGGGCGAAGGAGGCGTACGACGGGCTGGGGCACGACGGCGGCCACGGGCCGCATCTCACCGTGACCGGGGCGAAGCTGGGCGAGACGACGCTGGCCACCAGCCGCGGCCCGGCCACCGTCCCGGCCTGGCTGTTCACCCTGAAGGGATACGACACGCCGCTCAAACGCGTCGCCCTCATCCCGTCGAAAGCCCCCAAGTCTCCGATCGGCCCGGCCCGGGACACCCCCACCGACGATCTGTGGGACCTCGGCCCGCTGGTCGACGTGGCCGACGACGGCCGGTCGGTCACCCTGCAGGCCCACCACGGCGCCTGCGACGACGGTCCCGGCGTGGACGTGCTGGAGACGGACGGCAGCGTGGTGCTGTCCGGCTACATCCGCGGCTCGAACGACGGTCCCTGCACGGCCAACCTGCTCGCCGAGAAAGTGACGGTCGAACTGGACCGCCCGCTCGGCGACCGGATCCTGCTGGATGCGTTCACCGGTCGCCCTGTGCACGGCGCCGAGTGAGTCGCAGAAGCTGAAGGGCCGTCAAGTGCGCAGTGCCCGCCGGTGGTCGACGGCCGCCACGGTCGCCAGGACCGCCACGACCGCGACCATGGCGAACCAGCCGGCGAACGCCGCCGCGACCCCCAGCGGCACCGCGCACCCCGCGCCGACCAGCCGATCCCCGGTCCGCCCGCTGTTCAGCAGTCCCCGGTACAGCGCGTGCCCGAGCAGGAAGACGGCGGTGCCGCAGCCCAGCCACCACCGGTTCGTGTGGCCGCCGAGGTGGTGGATGGCGTCGGTGATGCCGGCGGCGACCAGGACGACGCCCGTGATCATCACGAGATGGGCGCCGGTGAACGCGTAGTAGGCGAGCATCTGACGCCGCCGTTCGGTCGCCTTCTCGAACTCCGCCTCGGCCCGCGACTCGTCGCCGTCGAAGTACACCCACCACAGTCCCGTCGCCACGGCGATGCCCAGCACGACACCGAACGCCAAGGAGGCGTCCACCGCGTGGCTCTCCGAACTCTCGGCGCCGATCCCGATGGCCACCACCGACTCGCCCAGTGCGACGATGAGGAGCAGCGCGTGGCGCTCCACGAAGTGGTGGGGTTCGATGACGAAGCCGCGGATGCGGCCCAGGAAGGGCGAGAGGTAGAGGAGGGGCACGGCGGCGGCCCAGCACACCCAGCCCCACGCGTCCGGCACATGCGGGGCCACGAGGACGAGGACACCGGCCGCCGCGTTGAACGGCATGTTGCGGAGGATGGCCTGTCGGGCCGAGGGGGCGTCGGCCGTGAGATAGACGAGGCCGTGGATGGCGACGACGGCCAGATAGGCGAGCGGGAAGGCCCAGCCGTCGGGCTCGAAGGCGTACGGCACGTCGAGGCCCATGATGAAGAAGCACATCATGGCGAGCGTCAGCAGCAGCCGCACCGGTACGGCGTCCGGGCGCACGGCGTTGGTCAGCCACCCGAACCCGCTGAACATCCACCACACGACGACCAGCGGGAACAGCGCCTTGAGGAGGCCCTCCCAGCCGGGGTGCGTCTCGACCGCGTGCGTCACCTGCGTGACGACGAAGACGAACACGAGGTCGAAGAAGAGCTCCGCGGGTGTCACCCGGCCGCGGCTGCTCTCCGAGAGCCAGAGCCGCCGGCGCGTGGGGGCGGCCCCGGTCCGTCCGTGCCGTCTCATGGCTGGTCGCTTCTCCTCGTCGGAACGGGCGGGTCACCTCGTCGAGGCCGCGCTGGCCGCCGCAAGGGCCTGTTCAGCGTAGCTGCGGCCGAACAGGACGGCGTGTACCAGGAGGGGGAACAGCTGGTGGAGGCCGATGCGGTCGGTCCAGCCGTCGGCGAGGGGCGCGGCCTGCTGGTAACCGTCGAGGATGCGGTCCAGGTGGGGGCAGCCGAAGAGGTGGAGCATGGCCAGGTCGGTCTCGCGGTGGCCGCCGTGCGCGGCGGGGTCGATCAGCCAGACGTGTCCGTCGGCGCCCCACAGGACGTTGCCGTTCCAGAGGTCGCCGTGCAGCCGGGCGGGCGGCTCGGCCGGGCCCGCCAGTTCAGGCAGACGCTCGCACACCTGCTCGATGACCGGCGCCTCAGAGCCGCGGAGCGTGCCGTCGTCGACCGCGCGCCGCAGATACGGCAGCACGCGGTGCTCGGCGTACCAGCCGGGCCAGTCGGGGCCGGTGACATTGCGCATGGGGGCGAGCCCGATGTAGGCGTCCTCGGGACCGCCGGGCGGTGGGGCGCCGAAGGCGGGTGCGCCGGCCGCGTGCAGGGCGGCCAGTTCGCGGCCCAGCCGCTGCGCCGCCCCGGCACTCGGCCGGCCGGCCGCAACCCGGTCGGTGACCAGCCACCGCTCGTCGTGGCCGTGCACGGCGGGGATACGGACGGTGCCGGCGTCGGCCAGCCAGCGCAGTCCTGCCGCCTCGGCCCGGGCGGCGCCCTCCCCGTCGGCGCGCTTGACCATCACCACCCGGCCACCGCCCAGGGTGACTTCGCAGAGCGTCCCGGAGAGCCGTCGCTCGCCCGTCACGGCCAGCCCGGTGAACCGCGCCGCCGTCGCGCCCGGGCCCTCGAAGGAGTTGTGCACGGCCCTCAGGGTAGGGCCGTGCTCGGCGGTACCGAAGTCAGCTGCCGGCGGCGGCCTTCTTGATCGCCTCGCGGATCCGGGTGTAGGTGCCGCAGCGGCAGACGTTCTCGATCCGGTCGATGTCGGCGTCCGTGGGCCGGGGCGTCTTCTTCAGGAGGGCGGCCGTGGCCATGATCTGGCCCGGCTGGCAGAAGCCGCACTGGGCGACGTCGCAGTCCAGCCAGGCCTGTTGCACGGGGTGCAGTCTGTCGCCGTCGGCCAGGCCCTCGATGGTGGTGACCTCGCGGCCGGCGCAATCGGCGACCGGGACGACGCAGGGCTGGATCTCGTCGCCGTCGAGGTGGCTGGTGCAGGCGCGGCAGGCGCCGACGCCGCAGCCGTACTTGGGGCCGGTGACGTTCAGCAGATCGCGCAGCACCCACAGCAGGGGCATGTCGGCCGGTGCCTCGACGGTGACGTGCTTCCCGTTGAGGGTGAAGGAGTAAGAGGGCATCGGTACCTTCTCGGGCGTCGATCAAGTCGGTCGTTCCGGGGCTTGATCGGGGGTCGGAAAGCCTTGATCGGGGTCAGAAGTCGATCGGGAAGCGGCGCGGCTTCGTGCCGGTCGCGCGGGCGTAGGCGTTGGCGACGGCGCCGGCCGCGGCCGGGACGCCGAGCTCGCCGGCTCCGCCGGGGTCGCGCCGGGAGGGCATGATGTGCGCCTCGAAGTGCTCTGGGGCGTGCCGCTGGCGGGCGTAGTGGAAGTCGGCGAAGCTGCTCTCGCGGACGGCACCCCGGTCGATGTGCAGGCCGGCCCGCAGCACGGTGGAGATCCCGTCGACGGCGGTGCCCATCAGCTGGGCCTCGAGTCCGCGCGGGTTGACGGCCGTTCCGACGTCGACCGCCATCACCACCTTGGTGACCCGGGGGTTTTTCGGATCGGTGGCGTCGATCTCGGCCAGGCAGGCCACGCAGGAGCCGTACTCCTCGTGGACGGCGACCCCCTGGGCGTGGCCCTGCGGCATGGTCCGGCCCCATTTCCCGGCGGTCGCGACCTTGTCCAGTACGGCCTTGACGGCCTTGCTCCGCAGGGTCGTGCGGCGGAAGGCGACCGGGTCCTTGCCGAGGCTGCGGGCGACCTCGTCGACGACGATCTCCTCGGCGGTGCGCACCGTGCCGGAGTCCACCGAGCGCCAGGCGCCGAGCGGCATCGCCAGGTCGACCGAGCCCGAGTCCCCGGAGAGGCGCCCGAAGTTGTAGAGGCCGCTGTCGCTGGGGAGCGGGGCCGCCGCGGGGGCGCGTAGGGCGGCGGTGCGGACGCCGCCCTGCGGGGACGGACCGCCCTGCTCGCCGAAGGACTCGTTGACCGAGGCCGTCGCGTGGGCGAAGGCCACGACCCTGCCCTGGGCGTGGCTGGCCCGGATCCGGTGGTGGGAGGCCGGGCGCATTCTGCCGTGCCGGATGTCGTCGGCCCGGCTCCACATCAGCTTCACCGGCCGGCCCGCCTTCTTGGAGATCTGGGCGGCCTCGATCGCGGCGTCGTAGTTCAGGCGGCGCCCGAACGAGCCGCCGCCGCGCAGGACATGGACCCGGACCTTCGACGCCGGCAGGCCGATGGTGGAGGCGATGTCGTCGCGTGCCGACTGCGGTGTCTGGGAGGAGAACCAGATCTCGGCGCTCCGGTCGCGTACGTCCGCCACCGCGGTGAGCACCTCCATCGGCGCATGGCTGACGAAGGCGAACTCGAACTCGGCCTCGGTCTGCGCCGATCCGCGCGGCGGGGCCGCGAGCCTCGGGACCGCGGCGCGCAGCCGGGAGCGGATCTCCTTGTCGGAGAGGTTCGCCAGGGGCCCTGGCGCCCACTTGATCCGGAGTGCGTCCCGGGCCTGGAAGGCGTGGTGGAAGGTCTCCGCGACCACGGCGACACCGCCGTCGATCCGGACGACCGCGTGCACGCCGGGCATGGCGCGGGCGGCCTCGGAATCGACCGAGACGACCTTTCCGCCGATGGTGGGCGGCCGGGCCACCACCGTCGGCTTCGCTCCGGCCACCGCGAGGTCTCCGGTGTACTTGGCCCTGCCGGTGATGATGTCGCGGGCGTCGATGCGGGTCGTGGGCCGTCCGATCACCCGGTGCTGGGATGCGGGCTTGGGTGCGGTCGGCACGACCGGCCGCGTGATCCGGGCGGCGCTCCTGCTCAGCGACCCGAAGGTGGCCGAGCGCCCGTCGGGTGCGAAGACGCGGGTGCCCCGGGTGTGCAGGGTCCGCGCGGGGACGTGCCAGCGCCGGGCGGCCGCGGTGATGAGCTTGGCGCGGGCCGTGGCGGCCAGGTGCCGGGCCGGGCCGTACAGCGAACTGACCGAGTTCGAACCGCCGGTGAACTGGCTGCCCCTGCTGCGGGCGTCCGCGAGCGGGATGTCGACGTCGGCGAGCCGGGCGTCCAGCTCCTCGGCGATCATCATCGCGACGGCGGTGGTGACGCCCTGGCCGACCTCGACGCGCGGCAGCCGTACGACGACCCTGTTGGCCGGGGTGACCTCCAGGACCAGCATCTCCTCGTCGGTGCCGGTGACCACGACCTCGGACGGCCGGCGGGCGTCGTCCGCGGTCTCCTCGGCGCCTTGTGCGGTCGAGCCGTCGCAGCCGAGCGGTGCCGCGACGGTCAGGGTGGTCGCCGCGAGCGAATAGACCACGAACTGTCGGCGGGACAACTGACGGGCCACCAGACGCTCCTCTCCGAGAACCCGGGATGGTTCGACCTGTATGAGGGGCGGGTGCACGCCGGGGTTGCGCCGGTTGGCCACTCCATCGATCTACGGCACGAGCGGCCGGAGGTCGGTGCCCCACTCCAGGTGGCGTATGAGCTCGTCGTCGCCCGGCCGGTTCCCGCCCGCGGCCCTGGGGACGGGACCTGACGGGGTGTGAGTGCCGCGCGAGATGCCGCCGCTGACGGTGATGTTGTGTTCCGTGCGCGGGCGCCGGAGCGTCTCGTACAGGGAGAGCGCGCCGTCGGTGTCCGGGGCGTCCCGCAGGGACTTGGCGAGGACCACGGCGTCCTCCAGCGCCATCGACGCGCCCTGTCCGGTGGCGGGGGACGCCGCGTGGGCCGCGTCGCCGATGACCAGGGCGCGGCCGGAGCGCCAGGGCGTCCCGGTGGGGAGTTCGGTGGCGTTGGTGACCATGAGGTGGTCGGGGGTGGCCGCGACGAGGTCCGCGGCTGGAGTGGCGTCCTTGCGCAGCAGCGGGAGCAGCAGGTCGCGCCATCGGCCGGGCGTGCCGTGGGCGATGTCGTCGGCGGCCAGAGGCGTGTCGGAGACGCGTGCGAACCAGTACGTCTCACCCGTGGGCGACACCGCGTACCCGAAGGCGACGGTGCTGCCGCGCACCATGGTGATGGTCTCGGTCCCGGCGGACTCGGGAGCGGCGCCGGTGTAGCCGTAGAAGACGTACTGTCCGGCGTAACGCGGGCGTACGTCGGGGGCGATGAGCCGGCGGACCGTGGAGTGGAGACCGTCGGCCCCGATGAGCGCGTCGCCGGTGGCCGTGCTGCCGTCGGCGAAGTGGGCGGTGACGCCGTCCGCGTCTTCCTCGACCCCCATGAGCCGCGCACCGTGCCGGATGGCGATGCCCCGGCGCGTGACTTCGTCCTGCAGGGCGGCGGTGAGGTCGCCGCGCCGCAGGCACCGGTACCGAAGGTGCGGGGTACCGGCCTCGCCGAGCGGCACGTGGGCCGCCTCGGTGCCCGTGTCGTCGAGGACGCGCATCGAGGTGAGCGGGAAGCCGAGCGCGGTGACCGCGGCCGAGGCGTCGATCTCCGCGAGGGCGCGCATGCCGTTGCTCGCGAGGGTCAGGAACGCGCCGATGTCCTCGGCGGAGTCGGGGTGTGCCTCGTACACGGCGACGTCGAACCCGGCCTTGTGCAGAGCGAGAGCCGCTGCCGCACCGGCGATCCCGCCCCCTACGACAAGCACTCGCAACCGCGTCACATCGCCCCCTGGGTACGCGCACGGCTCCCGCGAGACGAGTCGCCGCTGTCCTTCGTGCAACGTCCCGGGCCGGGCCCGGGTTCCCGGGCGGACCGCGCAGCCGCCGTACCGGTCCGGATGGCCGAATCGGCATCCCGCGAACGCCGATCCGGAATGAGTGCAACCATTCCGCCAACCCGAATGTCTCCCCTAATATCAGACACACCACCCTTCCGGGGGACGAAATGGGACGAAACAAAACCGCATGGGCGACGACAGTCGCGCTCATGGCCGCCACGCTGGGTGTGGCGGCGGTCCCGGCCGATGCCACCACGGCCACCACCACCCAGACCACTGCCTGCCCCACCGGCTGGGGCAGTCTCGCCAAGACCCGCTCCGCCGCCACGTCGGAGTCGGTGACGAACATCAGGACCGGCCGGCACGCCTGCTTCGACCGCATGGTCGTCGACGTACCCGGCGCGGGCACCAGTCACCTCGGCTATTCCGTCAGGTATGTCAGCCGCCTCTACCAGGACGGTTCGGGCAAGTACATCCCCGTCGCCGGCGGAGCCGTCCTCGAAGTGCGGGTGGCCGCCCCCGCCTACGACGTAGACACCGGGAAGCCCACCTACCCCGCGCGGGCGGGTCAGCGCCTGACCGGCGTGGACCTCACGGGTTACCGCACCTTCCGGGACGCACGGTTCGCCGGCAGCTTCGAAGGAGACACGCAGATCGGGCTCGGCGTCCGGGCACGGCTGCCGTTCCGGGTGTGGGTGGCGACCGACCGGGTCGTGGTCGACGTCGCGCACAACTGGACCGGGGCGCGGTAAAGCCCTCAGGACGGAGGACCTTCAGGGCTCCGGGACGATCAACTCGCCCCGGAGCCCTGGTACTCCCGCAGCTTCCGGTACAGGGTGGCCCTGGCGATGCCCAACGCCGCCGCGGCCCGTGCCTTGTTGCCGCCGTGGCGGCGCAACGCCTCCAGGATCGCCGACCGTTCGGCGAGCTCCATGGGGCTGAGGCTGCGCGCCGCGGGGCCCTCGCGGACGGGATCCGGCAGTTCGCTCCGCCGCACCGGTCCGCAGGCCCGCCGTCCGCTCGCGAGCGCCCGTACGAGGTGGGCGAGTTCGGTGACGTTTCCGGGCCAGGGATGCTGTTCCAGCGCCCGCAGCGCGTCCAGCGTCCAGGTCAGCGGCGGACAGCCCGGGGCGGGCCTGGGCGCGAGAGCGGTCAGCAGCTCCCGGATGTCGTCGGGGCGTTCCCGCAGGGCGGGCAAGGTCACCGAGCGGGCCGCGAGGGTGTCGAGGAGGCGCTGGAGGCAGGGGCCGGGCGGGGTTCCCGGGGTGTAGGTGGCGACCAGGTGGACGTCCGGGCGCTCGTCCAGGACGGAGTTGAGGGCGGCGATGTCCGGCTGGGCCAGCCGTTCGGCGTGGCGCAGCAGCAGCGGGCGGACACCGGTCCACGTCTCGTCCTTGAGACCGAGTCCGGACGACTCGGCGGCGTCCACGACCAAGGGGTCCGTGCGGCCGAGGAGTTCGAGGGCGAGCGTGGTCTTGCCCGTGCCCCGCTCGCCCGCCACCAGGAGAGGACCGGCCGTGCGGGCCAGCCCCGCTGCCCGTGCGAGCGCGTGCCGCCACGGCACCGAGCTTCCCACCAGCGAGCCCGCCGGACGCGGCGGCGACGACGGCGCCGGCTCCTCGGTACGTGGCGCGAGTACGGCGATCAGGCCGAGGGCGCGGCCTTCGTGCCGTACCGGGGTGATCTCGACCGTGCACCCGGCGTCTTCGGGCAGCGAGATGTCGTACGGCTCGCCGGTCCCCCTCCCCCACGCCCGCGCCGCCCCCTGCTCCAACGCCTCCAGCACCTGCGGCGAGGCAAGGCGCACCGCCGCCTCGCTGACCAGGCGGTTACGGCCGTCCAGCGCGACGACCGCCCGCTCCCGCCCCCGCGCCGCCCGCTCGTAGGCGTCCAGAAGGAGGCGCTCATCGGTACGCGCGCGTGCCCGTAGTTCCGCCTCCACTCCCATGGCGGCCGCCTCGGCGAGGGCCGCGCCGGGGTGCGGTCGGCAGCCGGCGCACAGGGTGGAGGCGACCGTCAGCGTGCCCAGGGGCTGACCCGTGTCCGGGGAGAGCAGCGGCACGCTGACCGCGGACACGTCCTGCCACACGTCGAGGAAGTGCTCGGGGCCGTGCACCTCCGCCCGGCGGCGGGTGCGCAGGGCGAGCGCGGCGCTGTTGTGGCCGACCTCCCGCTCGGACAGGTCGCGGCACGCGTCGTCGCCGGGCGCGCTGCCGGCCGACCACAGCACCCTCAGCCGCTCGTCGGTGAGGACCAGTACCGACCGTTCGTTGTCGAGGGCCGCGGCGAGGCGGGCGAGTACCGGACGCGCCGCCTCCACCAGCGGCGAGTCGGCAGGCCCGGCCACGGGTTCCCCCACCGGCCCGTCGAGATCGGGGCGTACGCCGAAGAACCGGGCGCGCCGCCAGGCGGCGACGACATCGTCCGGCACGCCGTCCGGGAGCGGACGCCCCGCCAGGAACCGCTGACGGGCCTGGCGGAGAGGGGCGAGGGCAGGGGGATGTTCCGCGGTGGTCATGGCGTCCCTCACCGTATCGGGGGCAGTGCCTGTGCGGCGACGGTGGACTGTCTCGTATTGAGACACCCACGGCCGACCGCGCCGCTCCATGATCTTGAAAGGCCGGAGCCGGTTCTCGTCCCCTGTTCTCCTGTCTCCTCTGCCGTCTCATCTTCTGGAGCGTTCTGTCGTGCACACCGTTGTCGAGACCGACGTACTGATCGTGGGCAGCGGTCCGGCGGGCGCCTCGGCCGCGCTCGCGCTGAGCACCTACGGCGTGCGCAACATCGTCGTCACCCGGTACGGGCACCTCGCGGACACCCCCCGCGCGCACATCACCAACCAGCGGACCATGGAGGTGCTGCGCGATCTGGGCGTCGAGGAGGACGTGATCGCCCAGGCGACGCCCCAGCATCTGATGGGCAACACGACCTTCTGCACCAGCCTGGCCGGCGAGGAGCTGGGCCGGGTGCGCTCCTGGGGCAACGATCCGCTCGTGCAGGCGGCACACGAGTTGGCCGGCCCGACCCGCATGTGCGACATGCCGCAGCACCTGATGGAACCGGTGCTGGTGAACGCGGCGATCGCGCGCGGCACCGACTTCCGCTTCAGCACGGTCTACAAGTCCTTCGTCCAGGACCAGGGCGGTGTCACGGTCACCGTCGAGGACCGGCTGCGCGGCGACGAGTACACCATCCGCGCCCAGTACCTCATCGGCGCCGACGGCGGCCGTTCCAAGGTCGCCGAGGACGCCGGGCTGCCGATGGGCGGCCAGATGGGCGTCGCGGGCAGCATCAACATCGTCTTCGACGCGGATCTGTCGAAGTACACCGCGCACCGGCCCTCCACCCTCTACTGGGTGCTCGCGCCCGGCGCGACCGTCGGCGGCATCGGAGCGGGCCTGGTGCGCTGCGTGCGGCCCTGGAACGAGTGGCTGATCGTGTGGGGTTACGACGTCACCGCGGGCGCCCCCGACCTCACCGAGGAGTACGCCCTGTCGGTCGTGCGGCAGTTGGTGGGCGACGACGAGATACCGGTGACGATCAAGTCGTCGTCGGCGTGGACGGTCAACGAGATGTACGCGGAGACCTACGCCAACGGCCGCGTCTTCTGCGCAGGTGACGCGGTGCACCGCCATCCGCCGTCCAACGGGCTCGGCTCCAACACCTCGATCCAGGACTCCTACAACCTGGCCTGGAAGCTGAAGCTCGTCCTCGACGGCGTCGCCACGCCGAAGCTCCTCGACACCTACGACGCCGAGCGGGCTCCGGTCGGCAAGCAGATCGTGACCCGGGCCAACAAGTCCATCGCCGAGACGGCCCCGGTCTTCGAGGCGCTCGACGGGCTGTCGCCGCAGACCCCCGAGCAGCTGTGGGCCAACATCGCCGCGCGCAAGGACGCCACCGAGGAGGCCGAGAAGCAGCGGGCCGCGCTGCGCGAGGCGATCGCGTTCAAGGTGTACGAGTTCAACGCGCACGGCGTCGACCTCAACCAGCGCTATTCCGCCGAAAGCTCCGCCGCGGTCGTCCCGGACGGCACGCCCGACCCGGGCTTCACCCGCGACCCGGAGCTGTACCACCAGCCCACGTCCCGCCCCGGCGCCAAGCTCCCGCACGCCTGGATCACCTCCGGGACCCGGACCCTGTCCACCCTCGACACCGTCGGCAAGGGCCGCTTCACGCTGCTCACCGGCATCGGCGGCGACGCCTGGGTGCGGGCGGCCGCGGCCCAGCCCCTCGACATCGCCACGGTGGTGATCGGACCGGGGCAGGAGTACGAGGACCCGTACGGAGACTGGGCGAACCTCAGGGAGATCTCCGACGCGGGCGCCCTCCTCGTACGCCCCGACGGGTACGTGGCGTTCCGGCACGCCGGCGCGGCCGAGGACGCCGAACGGTTGCTCACGGACGCGCTGCGGCGGATTCTCGGGCACGGTTGAGAGGGCACGGTCGAGATGTGCGCCCAGGTAGCCGGGAATCACGATGCGGGGAAGGAGCCGACATGAGCGGCGAGCCGACTGTCACCGACGAGGCCGTCGCCAGTCTGGACGGGACCGCCGATCCGCGCCTGCGGGAGCTGCTGGCCGGCCTGATCCGGCATCTGCACGCCTTCGCGCGCGAGAGCCGGCTGACCCAGCAGGAGTGGGAGCGGGCGATCGGGTTCCTGACGGCGACCGGGCAGGCGTGCACCGACACCCGTCAGGAGTTCATCCTGCTGTCGGACGTGCTCGGGCTGTCGATGCTGGTCGAGACCCTCAACGAACGGCAGGGGCCGGGCGCCACCGAGTCGACGGTGCTGGGCCCCTTCCACATGACCGAGTCCCCGGTGCGCGAGCTCGGCGCGACCATCGACCTGGTCGGTGACGGCGAGCCGTGCGTGGTCAGCGGCCGGGTGCTGTCCCGGGACGGCGATCCCCTGTCCGGCGCGGTGATCGACGTGTGGCAGGCCGACGGGCACGGTTTCTACGACGTGCAGCGCCCTGACGTGCAGCCGCCGGGCAACGGTCGGGGCCTGTTCACGGCGGACGCCGAGGGCCGCTTCTGGTTCCGTACGTGCGTGCCGAGCCCGTACCCGATCCCGACGGACGGCCCTGTCGGCGACCTGCTCCGCGCCACCGGACGGCATCCTTACCGCCCGGCCCACATCCACTTCATCGCCTCGGCCGCCGGCCACACGCCGGTGACGACGCACATCTTCGTGGCGGGCAGTGAGTATCTGGACTCCGACGCGGTGTTCGCCGTCAAGCCGAGCCTGGTGCAGGACTTCACGGAGACCGACGATCCGGCACTGGCGCGGGAGTTCGGCGTCGGCAACCCCTTCCGGCACGCGCGTTTCGACCTCGTACTGGAGCGGGCGTGAAGGACGTCCTCGACTTCGCGTACGAGACCCGGCCGGTGCGGGTCGTGTTCCGGCCCGGTGCCGCGGTGTCGGCGACGCCCGACGAGGCCGAACGCCTCGGGCTGCGGCGGCTGTTGGTGGTGTGCGGTGCGCGCGGGGCGGACACCGCCCGGGCGGTCGCGGACGCGCTCGGCCCGGCCTGTGCGGGGCTGCACGACGGGGCGCGGATGCATGTGCCCGCCGAGGTCGCCGACCGGGCCGTCGAGGTGGCCCGGGCGGCGGGTGCCGACGGGTGCGTGGCGGTCGGCGGGGGCTCGTCGGTCGGGCTGGGCAAGGCGATCGCCCTGCGCACCGGCCTGCCGCTGATCGCGGTGCCGTCCACGTACTCCGGCTCGGAGATGACCCCGGTGTGGGGCCTGACGGAGCACGGCGCCAAGCGCACCGGCCGCGATCCGAAGGTGCTGCCGCGCAGTGTGGTCTACGATCCCGAGCTCACCCTCTCCCTGCCCGTGCCGCTCTCCGTGACGAGCGGGGTCAACGCGATCGCGCACGCCGTGGAGGCGCTGTACGCCCCCGACACCTCGCCGATGGTGGCGCTGATGGCCGAGGAGGGCGTACGGGCGATGGCGCGGGCCCTGCCGGACGTGGCCGCCGAGCCGGCGTCCCTAAAGGCACGCGGCCGTGCGCTGTACGGCGCCTGGCTGTGCGGCTCCTGCCTGGGCGCCACCACCATGGGCCTGCACCACAAGCTGTGCCATGTCCTGGGCGGCACCTTCGGCCTGCCGCACGCCGAGACGCACACGGTGGTCCTGCCGTACGCCCTGGCCCACAACGCGCCCGCCGCACCGGACGCGGCCGCCGCCGTGGCCCGCGCGCTGGACGCGGACGACGCGCCGACGGCTCTGTGGGAGCTGGCCGGACGCCTCGGCGCTCCCCGCTCCCTCGCCGAACTCGGCCTCACCGAGACCGACTTGGCGACGGCCGCCGCCCGGACCGCGGGCGAGGCGTACGCCAACCCCCGTCCGGTCACGGCCGACGGCGTGCTCGCTCTGCTCCGGGCGGCCTACGAGGGCGCACCGCCCACGGCTGCCGTCCGGTAAGCCTCTCGTTCCTCACTCACATCCCTCCCCCGTCCCCGAAGAAAGGTGATTGCGATGCCCCTCGGACTGCTCAGGAGTCGACGCTCCCGAGGGGTGCCAAGTGCCGGGTTTCCCGTGCCGTCCGGCGCGGGTGGCGTGGGGCGTGAGGTCGTGGATCCGGTGGGGCTGCCGATGCGGGGCGCCGAGGTGACGGTGACGGCGATGGACTCCCACGAGGTGGTGGTGCGCGGCACCACGGACCCGTACGGCCTGTTCTTCGCCGCGCTTCCGCCGGGCCGCTACGGCCTGCGGATCACTGCCGAGGGCCTCACGCCGCACCAGGAGACCCTGGACGTCATCGGCGGTACGACGCCGCCCACCGCGCGGGTCCAACTGATGTCGGGGCGGCAGCTGGACCTCCCGGTCCCCGGCACCTGGCTCTTCGACCCGCCGCACACGGCGATCCGGTTCATCGCCAAGCACGTCGGGATGGCCCATGTGCACGGCCGGTTCGAGCGGTTCACGGGCGGGATACAGGTGGCCCCCGACATGACCGACTCGCGTGTGTCTGTGCGCATCGAGGCCGCCAGCATCACCACGGGCAACAACACCCGGGACAACCACCTGCGTTCGGCCGACTTCCTGCACGTCGAGCGCTACCCGTACATCGACTTCACCAGCACGCGTTTCGCGTACCGGGGCGGCGCCAAGTGGACGCTCCACGGCTCCCTGACCATGCATGGGATCAGCCGCTCCGTCGAGCTGGACACGACGTATCTGGGGTCGGTCAACGGCGGTTACGGCGAGGAGCTACGGTGCGCGGCGCTGGCCAGGGCGGAGCTGCACCGGGAGGACTACACGCTCAACTGGCGCAGCATGCTCGCCCGTGGCATCGCGGTGGTCGGGCCCGCGGTCCAGCTGGAACTGGACGTGCAGGCGATGTACCGCACGCACGACACCCCGACGCCTCCGGAATAGGCGGGGCTGGCCGAGAGGTACCTCACGCCCTGGTTACGTTTTGCTCAACCTCTGGTTGCGGCACGGTGATCGGGTGACCATAGGGTCATGAAACTGGCCCAACGCGCCATGGAACGACTGGAAGTCTGGCCCGACCTCAGTTCGGGCCCGGCCAGTTGCGGCACAGGCCGGGCCCTGCGCTCCGTCCACAGCGAGATCGTGCACTTCCACTCCGACCACGACGTGGACCTGCATCTCACCGAGGGGGCCATCGAGCGCTTTCGCGGCGACCTGCAGGAGTCGACCGCGATCCGGCTGGTTCCCGGCTCCCGCTGGGTGACCGTCCACCTCGACTGCGACACCGATGTCGATCTGCTGATGAGCCTGGTCAGCGTCGCGCTCAAGGCCCATCAGACCGGGCCGTCCCCCGCCGGTCTCCGGGCCCGGTCCGAGTGCAACTTCCGCCGCGTCACGGTGATGCCCCGCTAGCGCCGGGCGTCAGTGCCGGGGATTGTCAGACAGGTCCTGGGGCTCCGAGTCGTCCTCCCCCGCCTCCAGCAGGCCCGCCGCCGCGCCGACGATCCGGGGGTCCGGGGTGCCGACGATCTCCTCGTCCTTGTCGGTGTAGTCGAAGCGGGCCAGTACGCTGCGCATGGCCTCGACGCGGGCCCGCTTCTTGTCGTTGCTCTTCACCACGGTCCAGGGCGCGTGCTCGGTGTCCGTCTCACGGAACATGGCGACCTTGGCGGCGGTGTAGTCGTCCCAGCGGTCCAGCGAGGCCAGGTCCATGGGGCTCAGCTTCCACTGCCGTACGGGATCGACCTGGCGGATGGTGAACCGGGTGCGCTGCTCGCCCCGGGACACCGAGAACCAGAACTTGACCAGGTCCACCCCGTCGTCCACCAGCATCCGCTCGAAGGCGGGGGCCTGTCGCATGAAGCGCCGGTACTCGTCGTCGGTGCAGAAGCCCATCACGCGTTCCACGCCGGCCCGGTTGTACCAGGACCGGTCGAACAGCACGATCTCGCCCGCGGTGGGCAGGTGCTGCACGTACCGCTGGAAGTACCACTGTCCGCGCTCACGCTCGGTCGGCTTCTCCAGCGCCACCACGCGGGCGCCGCGCGGGTTGAGGTGCTCGGTGAAGCGCTTGATCGTGCCGCCCTTGCCGGCCGCGTCCCGGCCCTCGAAGACGATGACGAGACGCCGGCCGCTCTCCTTGATCCAGCTCTGCAGCTTCAGCAGTTCGATCTGCTGGAGCCGCTTGTGCCACTCGTACTCCGGGCGCTCCATGCGCTGTTCGTAGGGGTAGTTCTCGCGCCAGGTGTCCACCGGGCTGCCGTCCGGCCGGATCAGCACGGGGTCGTCCTGGTCTGTGTAGTCGACGCGCAGCCCTGACAGCAGTTCGGTGTCCAGGCACCGATGCAAGCGAGCGCTTTCGTACGCACGGCGAACCCCAGGCAAAGATCAGTCATAGGTGACGTCCCTGCCGCCGTCCCCCCGGTGGCCGTCCTCAGGGTTCAGAGGTTGCCGGTCATCGTTCCGGCGAGATCAGCGTGCCGCGTCCTCGACGAGCCGGGCGAGGTTGGCCAGCGCCATCCGGGTGCCGGTCTCGTTGTCCTGCGCGGGAACGGCGTCGGGCAGCCCCTCGTGCACGACGAGGACGTCGGTGCCGTCGCCGGTGTCGGTGAGGGTGGTGGTCATCGTCATGGTGCCGCGCAGGGCGGGGTCGTCGGTCTCGAACTCGACCTCTTCGACGACCTGTTCGTCCGGCACCAGGCGCACGAAGTGACCGTGGTAGGTGTCGGTGTGCGGGTCCGACTTGCCGGTGCCGGTGGGCAGGTCATAGGTGAGCGAGACCCGGAACGCCCCGCCTTCCCTGCCGTCGAACTCGTGCACCCGCGCGGTCATACCGTCCGGGACCCGCCACCGGGCGACGGCGTCCGCGTCCAGCAGGGCTCGGTAGACGGTCGCGCGGGAGGCGTTCACATGCCGGGAGACGCGCGTCGAGTGCATGGCCTCACGATAGCGGCGGGGGTGCACAGCGCCAGCCGGACGCGGCGAGGGCGAGGCCCCGGGGTCACGCCCGTGTCAGGGGGACTCCCAGTGCGCCAGTGCGCGCATCGCCGCCGTGGTCCGGGTGAACCCCTCCTCGCCGAGCAGCGCCCGCACCTCGTCGTTGAACCGGTCGACCTCCGGCTGCGCGGCGTCGAGAGCGGCGGCGCCGTCGCCGGTCAACTCCAGTACCACCGCCCGGTGTTCCTGCGGATGGGCCCGCTTGACGAGCAGACCGGCCGCGGTGAGCCGGCCGACCAGTCCGGTGACGGCGGACTCGCGCAGTCCGAGGATGCGGGCCAGTCGCTGCTGGGTGATGCCCGGCTCGTCCCGGACCGCGAACAGCGCGCCGAGCTGGGCCGTGGTGATCCCGGCGGCGGCCAGCAACCGCCGGTCGGTGGCGGTCCGCAGCTGGTGCGCCGCCCGTTGGAGCAGGAAGAACAGACGCTGATCGGGCTCGGGCATGGACCGATGTTGACAGACGACGCCGGACGGCGCCATCCTCACTTCACTAGTGAAGTGAGGTGCGCGACGTGAACGACACCCCCGACCTGGCCCTCGCCCGCAAGGTGCTGGCGGCCCAGCCCTTCAGCGTGCTGCTGGGCGCCAGGCTGACGGCCTTCGGCGACGGCGAGGCGATCCTCGAACTGGACCTTCGCGAGGAGTTGCTGCAGCAGCACGGCTTCGCCCACGGCGGTCTGCTCAGCTATGCGGCGGACAACGCGCTGTCCTTCGCCGCCGGCGCCGAGGTCGGTCTCGGCGTGCTGAGCGCCGGTTTCACCATCGACTTCCTGCGCCCCGCCAAGGGCGAGACCCTGCGCGCCCATGCCCGGGTGGTCCGGGCCGGACGTACCCGTGCGGTGGTCCGCTGTGACCTGACGACGGTCGACGGCGACGGCGTTCCGACCCTGTGCGCGGTCGCCCAGGGCTCCATCGCGGTCACCGAACCGACGCGGGGCACCGAACGCGACGCACCCTGACCGCTTCCCTACCGGCCGCGGGTCCTCACCCCCCTGAGACACGCTCAAGTACTCAGCGCACGAGACAGGGCCGCTTCGCGTCGAAGGTCCAGCCCTCGATCAGGTACTGCATGCCGATGGCGTCGTCCCGGCCCGACAATGCCTTCTCCCGGTACAGCTCGTGTGCGGCGAGGAGCCGGTCCCGGTCCAGGCGGACTCCCAGTCCGGGCGTGTCCGGTACGGCGACCTCGCCGCCGGTGATCCGGGGCGGGTCGACGGTGAGCCGCTCCCGGCCCTCCTGCCAGATCCAGTGGGTGTCGAGGGCGTTGTACTCACCCGGAGCGGCCGCTCCGCAGTGGGCCATCATCGCCAGGGAGATGTCGAAGTGGTTGTTGGAGTGGCAGCCCCAGGTCAGCCCCATCGCATTGCACAGCTGGGCGACCCGCACCGAGCCCTGCATGGTCCAGAAGTGCGGGTCGGCGAGCGGGATGGACACCGACTGCAGGGCCAGGGCATGGGTGAGCTGGCGCCAGTCCGTGGCGATCATGTTGGTCGCCGTGGGCAGCCCGGTGGCCCGGCGGAACTCCGCGAGGATCTCGCGGCCTGAGTAGCCGCCCTCCGCCCCGCAGGGGTCCTCGGCGTAGGCGAGCGTGCCGACGAGGGGGCGGCACAGTTCGACGGCCTCACGCAGGGACCAGGCGCCGTTGGGGTCGAGGGTGATCCGCGCCTCGGGGAAGCGCTCCTTGAGGGCCTGAACGGCCTTCACCTCCTGCGCACCGGGCAGGACTCCGCCCTTGAGCTTGAAGTCGCAAAAGCCGTAGCGGTCGTAGGCGGCCTCGGCCTGCCGGACGATCGCCTCGGAGGTGAGCGCCTCCTCGTGCCGGATGCGGTACCACTCGACGTCCGCGTGGGGTGCGCGGACGTAGTCCAGGTCGGTGCGGTCCGGGTCGCCGACGTAGAAGAGGTAGCCCAGCACCCGTACGCTGTCGCGCTGTTTGCCGTCGCCCAGCAGGGCGGCGACCGGAACCTCCAGATGCTGCCCGAGCAGGTCGAGGAGCGCCGACTCGACAGCGGTGACCGCGTGCACCGTCGTACGCAGGTCGAAGGTCTGGGCTCCGCGACCGCCCGAGTCGCGGTCGGCGAAGGTCGCCCCGATCGTCTGCAGGACGCGCTTGTAGTCGCCGAGGCGGGCGCCGACGATCAAGGGTTCCGCGTCACGCAGGGTCCGGGTGATCTTCTCGCCGCCGGGCACCTCACCCAGGCCCGTGCGGCCCTCGGAGTCCTCCAGGACCACGACGTTGCGTGTGAAGCAGGGGGCGTGGGCTCCGGAGAGGTTGAGGAGCATCGAGTCGCGGCCGGCGACCGGGAAGACGGAGAAGCGGGTGACGACGGGCTGACTCATGGATGGCGGGTGCCGTTCTCGTGAGGGGTTCAGCAAAATGAACAGGGTCCTCATATGAAGACGTCGTTTGTATATGAGGACGGAGATTATGATCGTGGACGGTCGAGGTCAATGGGACCGCACCGGCGGAATCACCCGCCGGTGCGTCCGGCAGACGGCTCCGCCTGCCAGCCGCGCCAGCGCTGCACGGTGATCGCGATCACCGGCCCGTCCGGCGGTTGCCGCACGTACTGGGGGTATTTCTGCCGCAACAGCTCGATGGCGGCGGCGTACTCGTCACGCGCATCACTCGCGTCGGGCATGTCGGGCATGTCGGCCGGAAGGACGTGGGCGCCGCCGTCCGCCCGGACCCACCACAGGCGGTCCCAGTCGTCGTCGTACATGTCCGCCAGGACGCAGACGGCCGGGTGGACGGCGATGTTGTGCAGCCGCCTGAGCTGCCCGGACCGTTTCGGTTTCCGGTCGACGGCGGTGACGATCTCGTCGCCGCGCACCGCGAACACGACCGGCACCAGATGGGGCCGGCCCGCGGGATCGACCGTCGCCAGCCGTGCGACAGGCGCCTCGGCGAACCGCCTGCGCGCCTCGTCCTGCTCCATGTCCGGCATGTCGGCTCTCCTTCGGCTCTCCGCGATAGGCGATGCCCTGTCGCGGGTACCCGGCTCGGCACAGGACGCCTCGTGGGGAGATGACTCGGATGCTGTTCCTCGGCCTGCTCCTCCTCGTGGCCACCGGTGTCTTCACCGGGCTGGTCATCGCCGACAACCTGTCCGGCGGTCCCGAGTACACGGTGTCGGTGCTCGGTCAGGACATCGCCACCATGAACACACTGGCCGTCTTCTGCTCGGGCCTCGCCCTGGCACTCATCTTCTGCCTGGGTCTGATCCTGGCGACGAGCCGCAGGGGTAACTCCCGCCATCGCAAGCCGCGACGGCACCTGACCAGCGGTGGCTTCCCGTCCCGCCGGACGGCGGATCCCGACGCCCGCGCCTGAGCGGCCCGACAGCCGAGAGGTGGTGCACATGGTCGGCGACACCGACGACGACATCGAGACGCGGCGGCGCGGCGGAAGCGGCCATCGGGCGGTGCCGCACACGGCCGACGTGCGGATCGAGGCGTGGGGCGTGAGCCGCGAGCGCTGTCTGGTGGAGGCCGCGCTGGGAATGGTGGAGTGCTTCGCGGACGTCGCGGCGGTACGGCCCACCTCGGTGGAGCGGGTGCAGTTCGCGGAGGAGAGCGACGAGGATCTGCTGACCGCACTCCTCGACGAGGTCGTCTTCCGCCTCGACGTGGACGGCCGCGTCCCGGTCGACCTGGAGGCCGACACCACGGACGGGGACCTGGACGTACGGCTCGCGCTGGCCGACCTGGCGGACGTGGAGGTCACCGGCGCCACCCCGAAGGGCGTCTCCTGGCACGGCCTGCACATCGGGCCGGATCCGTACGGGTGGTCGTGTGCGGTGACCGTGGACGTGTGAGGCATGACGTATGAGGCACGACCTGTAAGGCATGACCTGTGAGGCACGACCTGTGAGGCACGACCTGTGAGGCATACGGCCCTCCCTGCGACCTCAGCCCTTCACCACCCCCAGCGGCACCAGCCGGGCCACCGTCCGGCACAGTCCCGCGCCCTCGCTCGCGGCCACCACCTCGCTCACGTCCTTGTACGCCTCGGGCGTCTCCTCCGCCAGGCCGCGCAGTGACCGCGGGCGCACCGCGATGCCCGCCGACTCCAGCCGGGCCCGCAGTTCCCGGCCGCCCACCGCGCGGGCGGCCTTGTGGCGGCTGAGGACCCGGCCCGCACCGTGGCAGGTGGAGGAGAAGGCGCCTCCACCGGGCACCCCGACGAGGACGTAGGAGGCTGTGCCCATCGTCCCGGGAATCAGCACCGGCTGGCCGACCTCGCGCAGGTCGGTGGGCAGGTCGGGATGGCCGGGCGGGAAGGCGCGGGTCGCGCCCTTGCGGTGGACGCACAGGGTGCGACGGGCGCCGGCCACCGGGTGGGTCTCGATCTTGGCGAGGTTGTGGGAGACGTCGTACACCAGCGACAGCCGGGCGCCCGCGGCCCGGCGAAAGACCTTGCGGGCGGCGTCGGACAGCAACTGGCGGTTGGCGCGGCCGTAGTTGGCCGCTGCGGCCATCGCGCCCAGGTACCGCTGCCCCTCGGGCGACTCGACCGGAGTGCAGGCCAGTTGGCGGTCGGGGACGTCGATGCCGTGCCGGGACATCGCGCGGTCCATCAGCCGGACGTGGTCCGTGCAGATCTGATGGCCGAGGCCGCGGGAACCGCAGTGGATCATCACGCACACCTGGCCGGGGGCGAGCCCGAACGCGGCGGCGGCCGTCGCGTCGTACACCTCGTCGACGCGCTGCACCTCCAGGAAGTGGTTGGCGGACCCGAGGCTGCCGACCTGGCCGAGGCCGCGTTCGCGGGCCCGGGCGCTGACCTGGTCGACGTCGGCGTCGGCGACCGCCCCGCCGTCCTCGCAGCGCGTCAGGTCGCGTTCCTCGCCGTGGCCCTGCTCCACCGCGTACCGGGAGCCGCCGCACAGGATCCGCTCCAGCTGCCCGGGGCCGGTCAGGTGCCACACCCCGCCCGGTCCGGCGCCCCGCGGAATCGCCGGGTCCAGGCCGTCCATCACCGCCTGCAGCGCGGATCCCAGCCCCGTGCGGTCGGTGTCGACGGCCAGCAGCCGTACGCCGCAGGAGATGTCGAAGCCGACCCCGCCGGGCGAGACGACGCCGCCCTCGGCCACGTCGGTCGCGGCGACGCCGCCGATGGGAAAGCCGTAGCCCCAGTGGATGTCGGGCATGGCGTACGACGCACCGACGATCCCGGGCAGCGTGGCCACGTTGACCACCTGCTCCAGTGACTTCTCGGCGTCCCTCAGCAGTCGCCGGGACGCGAACACGACGCCCGGTACGCGCATCGCGCCGTGCGGGTCGATACGGAAGCGGTGGGGAGCTTCCTCGACCAGTTCCATGACAGCCTCCCGCGCCTCGGCCGACACCCCGGTCCCCTGAGCCCGGCACGCAGGTGCGGGGTACCCGCGCGCGGGAGTCCGTATCGCTCCGGGTGCCGCGGCCGGCATCGGGGGTGCCCCGGCCTCGTACCGTGGAGAGGCACCGCGGGCTCGTACCGTTGAGACATGAGCGGCGGCACCGTGACGCTGTTCGTCTGTGGCGACGTGATGCTCGGACGCGGCGTCGACCAGATCCTGGCCCGGCCGGGCGACCCCGAGCTGCGGGAGGGGTACGTCACCGACGCCCGGTCGTACGTGGGCATGGCGGAGGCGGTGAACGGCCCGATTCCGGCGCCGGTCGATCCCTCCTGGCCGTGGGGCGAGGCGCTGGGGCTGCTGGAGGCGAGCCCGCCGGACGTGCGGATCGTCAACCTGGAGACCTCCGTGACGCGCAGTGACGCGTTCGAGCCCGGCAAGGCTGTCCACTACCGCATGCATCCGGCCAACCTGCCGGCCCTCACGGTGGCCCGGCCCGATGTCTGCGTCCTGGCCAACAACCATGTGCAGGACTTCGGCCGCGCGGGCCTGGAGGAGACGCTCGACGTGCTGCACGGAGCGGGTCTGCGGACGGCGGGCGCGGGACGGAGCGCTGAGGAGGCGTACGCGCCCGTGGCTCTGCCGCTCCCCCACGGCGGCCGGGTGCTCGTCTTCGCTCTCGGCGCGGCCAACAGTGGCGTCCCGGCGGGCTGGGCGGCGACGGCTGACCTTCCGGGCGTCGCCTACGTTCCGGAGCTGTCGCCGGTCACGGCCGCCGCCGCGGTGCGGCGCATACGGCAGGTGAAGCGGACGGGCGACATCGTCGTCGTGTCCGTGCACTGGGGCTCCAACTGGGGCTATCTCGTCTCCCGCGACCAGCGCCGCTTCGCGCACGCCCTGGTGGACGGTGGCGCCGACCTCGTCCACGGCCACTCCTCGCATCACCCCCGCCCCGTCGAGGTCTACCGGGACCGGCTGATCCTGCACGGCTGCGGCGACTTCATCGACGACTACGAGGGCATCCCCGGGTACGAGGAGTACCGCGACGATCTCCGCATCGCCCATGTCGTCACGGTGGCCGCGGACACCGGTGCGCTCACCGGTCTGCGCATGGTGCCACTGCTCGCCCGCCGGATGCGGCTGGAGCACCCGTCGGCGGCGGACCTCGGCTGGCTCCACACCACCCTCGACCGCATCAGCCAGGGCGTCCACGTAACCCTGGGCGCGGACGGCACGCTCGCCCTGGCCGGTCCCGCCACCCGGGCCGGACCGTGACCCGCCGGCTCCGGCTGACCCTGCTCGGCGTCGGCGCGATGAACTCGCCCCGTTTCGCCCCGGCCGGTCTGCTGCTGCGCCACGCCGGACAGCGCGTGGCCTTCGACGGCGGTCCCGGGGCCGAACCGCCACCCGGGCCGCTGGCCGCCTGGCTGGTCACCGACGAGCAGGCGGAGCTGCGGTCCTTGCTGCGCAGGAGCGCGGCCGAGCGGGACGTCGTCCTGCGCGCGGGTGATCTGGACGTGGGCGAGGTACGCGTGCGCTGCCGTCCCGTGGTGCACACCTCGCATCCGGCGTACGGGTATCGCGTCGAGGCCGGTGACCTGCTCGTGGTGTGGGCGCCGGAGTTCTGGGAGTTCCCGGCCGGGGCGGACCTGATGTTCGCGGAGGCCGCCGCCTGGAACCGGCCGATACGGTTCCGGGGCGGCGTCGGCGGCCACGCCGATGTGCACACCGTCGCCGAGGAGGCCGTACGGCACGGTGTGCGCCGCCTGGTCTGGGCCCATATCGGGCGGCCCGGCATCCGGGCGATCGACGCCGGGCTCAGGCCGCCGGCCGGTGAGTGGGGCGTCGAGGGGCGGACCTACACGCTGCGGCTGCCGCAGAGCGCGCCGAGCTGAGCACGGGCGGGCCGAGCCGCGCCTCATGCGCCGCGCAGTGCCTCCAGCACATCGGCGTCGGTCAGCTGCCCGAAGTCCTGGTACCACTCCCCGACCGCGCTGAACAGCCTCGGCTCGTGCAGGCAGACGAACTCGTCGACCTCCCGGCGCAGTTCCTCCGCCGCCTCCGGCGCGCACACCGGTACGGCCAGCAGCAGGCGCTCGGGGTTCCGGTTGCGCACGGCACGCAGGGCGACGCGTGCCGTGGAGCCGGTCGCGACCCCGTCGTCGACGACGATCGCGGTACGACCGCGCAGTTCCGGAGCCGGCCGGCCCTCCCGGTAGCGCTCCTCGCGCCGCCGCAGCTCCTTGCGCTCCCGCTCCACCACCGGCGCCAGATCGGCCTCGCTCAGGCCCAGCCGGTACAGCGACGCCTCGTCGAAGAGCGGAGGGTCGTCGCCCGCGATTGCGCCGACCCCGAACTCCTCGTGGAACGGGGCGCCGATCTTGCGGACGACGAGAACGTCCAGCGGGGCGTCCAGCTCCCGGGCGATCTCCCGGGCGACCGCGACCCCGCCCCGGGGCAGCGCGAGGACCACGGGCTGCGGAAGGTTGCCCTTGTCCTGCCGGATGCGCAGCTGCTCCGCCAGCTCCCGCCCGGCCTCCTTGCGGTCACGGAACTGCATGGCTTCCCCTTCCGTTCCGTCGCCGCGTACCCCGCCCACCGGCACCGGACACCCCACAGGGTTCGACCGTCTTCCACGCCGCACGGGTCCCGACCTCCCGGACGGGCTGTCCTGGCGGGCTGGGCCCCCGTACCGGCGCCACGAAGGCGGTGCCGGTACGGCGGCCCCGATGACCGCCGACTTCGCGGCGCGGGTGCTGGAGTTGCAGATCGTGATCGGCACGGGCGGCCTGCCGCGGCGTGTCCGGCACCGCCGGAGAGCTGCCACCGGTGTTCAACGGCCGACCCGGGCTCCTACTGGATGGTCCAGCCGACGCTGCCGACCCCGGAGCTGTAGATCGCGCACACGCCCGACGACTCGCCGTACTGCCCCGGCGCCAGCGTCACCCACTGGCCCGAGACGTCCGGGGCCCAGCCGCAGACGATCTCGGCGCGGAAGGTGATGGTGCGGTCGGTGTTGTTCTGGCAGCCCGCGATGCCGTGGTCCGGGTTGTTGTTGTGCACCCAGCCGTCGCAGTCGACGGTGCCCACGGCCGCGGGCTGCACGGACGCGGCCTGCGCCGGGCCGGCCAGGCCGCCGACGGTGAGCGCCACGGCCGAGACGGCGGTGGTCAGTCCGGCCGCGAAGATCTTCTTGCTGCGGTTCATGAGTGTCCCCGTGAAGTAGTCGTCCCCGTTCGGGTCTTGCCGCCTTCAGTGAAGGTCAGCGGCGCCCGTACGGGAACCTCGGACTTCCGAGGGTGGTGTCGGGGGCGGGCCGGTTCACCCGTTCGCCGTGTCGGGTGGGTCCGGGCTGTTCCAGTCGTACGGCCCGCCGCCCTGCCATTCGATCAGCTCGGGGTCGTCGACGGCCCGGTCCTCGGCGGGCAGGTCCGCGCGGTGCACCAGGTCCAGCACGTCGAAGAGGCTGTAGGCGGTGCCCACCGGTTCGCCGTGGATCGTCACCTGACGTCCGCCGTCCGGCGCGGGCGGCAGCACCACCACGGGGGGACGCGTGCTCATGCCACCACCATGCGCTCTGCGCGGCGCGTACGCAGCCCGGCGTACCGGCCACAGTGGCCGGTTCTTCCGCATGCCGCCCGGACCGGCCGGGTAGCGGCACGCCGATGAGTGCTCGGGTACCGGAGCGTGACCGGATGACGAAGATCCTGCTCACCGGCTGGTTCAGCTTCCGCGACGGGGAGGTCACGGCGGGTGACGTGCTGGCCCTGAGTGCGGTCCCCCGGACCTGTCCATGAGCGCGCCTCCCGTCGCCGCCGCCCAGGTCGTCGGGGTGATCCTGACGCACGGCCAGCAGGAGTACGGCGGGCGGCGTCGGCACGAGGAGGTCGCCGACACCCTGACGCGGTGGCTCGGCGGCCTCGGCTGCGCGACGATCGACCTGGAGACGCGGCTCGACTCGCGTGACTGGCGGCTGAGCACGACGGCCGACCAGCTGCGGTCCGTGCTGTCCCGGCTGGACTGTGTCGTCACCGACCCACTGCACGGCCTTGTGCTGGACGTGGGAGAGCTGGACCGCTGGTGGACCTGGTGTCTCACCGACGGCCGTACGGCGGCCCGGAGCCGTCAGCGGGAGTTCCTTGCGGGATCGCCCAGGGACGGCGCGGAGGGGCTGCTCGACGCGCTGCACGCCGTCCGGTGATCGCGCTGCACGCCGTCCGGTGGCAGGAGCGCCGTCAGCGCTGGTAGAGCCCGACGAGTGTCCCGGTCGCCAGCTGTTGCCGGTCCAGTACCCGGTGGGCTTCGTCGGCCGTGGCCGCCTCCGGGATGGAGACGTGGCCCGGGAGGGCGTAGAGGCGGAAGAAGTACCGGTGTGCGTTGTCGCCCGCCGGGGGCTGCGGACCGCCCCACCCCGACTGTCCGTAGCCGTTGCGGTGCGGGTGGCTGCCCGGGGTCGTCGCGCCCGTCGGCAGCCCGTCCGTGTGCGGGTCGATCCCGGTGACCAGCCAGTGGACGAAGGTCCCCGACGGGGCGTCCGGGTCCTCGCACAGCAGGGCCAGCTCCGAAGCCTCGTCGGGGACTCCGGACCAGGTCAGGGGCGGGGAGACGTTGTCCCCCTCCTTGGCGTAACGGCGCGGGATCATCGCGTGGTCGTTGAACGCGGAGCTCTTGAGTTCGATGCCGGTCATGCGCGCCGCAGTACCCACACCGGCACGGTCCACACGCGGTGACGGGCGGGTTGAGCGGGGCGGCGTTTGCACGAGGAGGGCGAGGGGCACCCGCGGGCGAAGGAGGTGATCGTCGTGCCCGAACCCGGCAGCAAGAAGTACGACACGCGGCGCGCACGGCTGCGCAAGGACGCGGAGCGGGCCGGAACGCCCGATCAGCACGCGGGCGAAGAGGCCAACGAGACCTTGCAGGAGGAAGAGGCCTGGCGCAGCCGGGGCCCGCGCACGGAACGCGGCCGCGGCCCGAAGGGCGAACGCCCCGAGAACCTCGACTGAGACGGGACGGCGAAGACGCGGGCCGGAAGCCCTTCGCTCCGGCCCGCGCCTTCGGCGGTTCGTCTGCAGTCGTTCACCGGTCCAGTTCCTCCTCCACCGGAGGCTTTCCGACGGTGCGCAGATGCTGCGACTGGCCCGGCTTGCCGCCCTGGCGCGCCTGCTCGGCCCGCTGGGCGGGGCTGAGATCGAGGTCGGAGTCCGGGTCCGAGGCTCCGGCCTGCCGCGCCGCGCGCAGCACCTCTTGAACGTTCGTGTGAGCCATGGGAGTTCCCCTTCCTGAGGAACCTTGAGACTTCCGGCGGTGCTCGGTGGCAGCCGTCACGGCAGCGGCGTGCCTCCGGTCGCGTTGAGGATTTCCGCCGTGACGAAGCTGGCCTCCTGGGAGGCGAGGTAGACGTAGGCCGGGGCCAGCTCGGCGGGCTGTGCCGGGCGGCCCAGCGGGCTCTGCTTGCCGAACTCGACCGTGTCCGGCAGCGTCGCCGGGATGAGCGGCGTCCACACCGGCCCGGGCGCGACCGCGTTGACGCGGATGCCGCGGTCGACAAGCATCTGGGCCAGCCCCTGCGTGAAGGTCACGATCGCGCCCTTCGTCGTCGCGTAGTCCAGCAGATGCGGACTGGGCTTGTAGGCCTGCACGGACGTGGAGTTGATGACGCTGCCGCCCTCGGGGATGTGCGGCAGGGCGAACTTCGTCAGCCAGAACATGCCGTAGAGGTTGGTGCGCATGACCCGGTCGAACTGCTCGGTGCTGATCGCCTCGATGCCGTCCGGCTGGGACATCTGGTAGGCGGCGTTGTTCACCAGGACGTCGATGCGCCCGAACTCCGCGACCGCGCGCTCGATCAGCGCTCGGCAGTTGTCCTCGTCGCGGATGTCGCAGGACACGGCGACCGCCTTGCGGCCGGCGTCCTCGACGAGCCGGGCCGTCTCGCGTGCCTCGTCCGCCTCCTCATCGAGGTGGGTGAACAGCACGTCGGCTCCCTCCCGCGCGAAGGCGAGGGCCACCGCCCGCCCGATGCCGGAGTCGCCTCCGGTGATGACGGTCTTGCGGCCCTCCAGCCGCCCGGCGCCGCGGTAGCTCTCCTCACCGTGGTCGGGCGGCGGGTCCATCGGACCCGTCCATCCGGGGTGGGGCTGGTCCTGCGCGGGAAACTCGGGGCGCGGGTGCTGGGTGGCCGGGTTCTGCTGGGTGTGCTGCGGGTCGGTCACGACGGCCTCCTGAACCGCTTGAGCAGGCACGGACCGTGACCGGGTTCCCGCCCGGCGCGGACCGAAAAGCCAACCGCAGCAGTCACCCACGCCTCACCGGGCGCCGCCCCGCCACAGGGTCAGGTGTCCTCCCGGTCCAGCAGCGCCCTGACGCCCTGGGCGGTCAGAGCCAGCTGCTCGGGGGTGCCGGCGTCGATGACCAGGGACAGGTCGCCGGGCCAGCCGTGGGCGAGCACGCCGAGCAGCACACTGCGGTGCCGCCGGATCCGGGGCAGGGCATGTTCCATGCGTTCCTGCGTGGTGAAGACCGGCACCAGTTCGGTGCCGTCCTCCTGCTCGAACACGGGAAGCGTCAGCGCCTTGGGAGCCGGCCCCTCCGCGTCCGTCGCTGCGGGAAGCAGCACCTCGCTGTGGGCCAGCGTGCTCAGCGCCGCCTGGTCCGCGCCCTTCTCGACGACCGTCCGCAAGGCCTGCTGGGCCGCCAGGGCACCGCTCTCGGAGTGGTGGTCGGTCATGGTTCGTCCCGTCGCCGTGTCGTGTCCCCCCGCTCCGTCCGGTGTGCGCCGGACGGTTCGGGTACCCGATCCGCGGCCCCTCATGTGCGCGAGCCCCTCATGCGCTGACGGGGGAGGTCCTCGTTTCGCGCGGGTCACGCCGGGCACTCGGCGGCTGCGCCGACGTGGAGGGAGAAGTGCCGTGTCATTCCGCGACCGCACCCACGCGGGCCAGGAACTCGCCCTGCGGCTGGTCGAGTGGGCCGACTCCGGCGACCTGCTCCATGTGCTCGTGCTGGCCCTGCCGCCCGGCGGTGTGCCCGTCGCCGCGCAGGTGGCGGGTGCGCTGCACGCCCCGTTGGACGTGCTGGTCACCCGAGAGGTGAGCACCCCGGTCCGGCCCGAGACCGCGATCGGCGCGATCGTCGCCGACGATCCGCCGCTGTACGACCGCCGGAGCCTGGCCATGATGCATCTGTCCGAGGACCGGCTCGGCGATGTCATCGTCCGCGAACGCAACGAGCTGCACCGCAGCGAGTACGTCTATCGCGGCCGCCGCCCGCTGCCGGCCGTCAACGGCCGCACGGTCGTCCTCGTCGACGACGGCCTGGCCACCGGCCTGACCGCCACCGCTGCACTGCGCTTCCTGCGCCGCCATGGTCCGGCCCGGCTGATCCTGGCGGTACCCGTCGGCAGCCCGCGGACGCTCGCGTCGATCCGCGCCGAGTGCGACGACGTCGTCTGCCTCGAGCAGCCGCCGCACCTCCATGTCGTCGGTGAGTGGTACGAGGACTTCGGCCCGGTCTCCGACACGCAGGCCGCGAACACGCTGCATGCGTTCCACGCCCCGGCGTGACGCTGCCCCGGCGTGACGCGGACGGCTCAAGCTCGCCCGGCGTCACGCGGATGGCTCAACTCGCCCACGCCATCAGCCGCTGCCCCGTCTCCGGCGCCCGCAGCCTCGCCAGTGACTGCTTCTCCAGCTGGCGGACGCGCTCGCGCGTGAGGCCCACCTGCCGGGCGACCTGTTCGAGCGTGCGCTGCTGCCCGTCGTGCAGGCCGTAGCGGAGGCTGAGGATCATGGCTTCGCGGGGCGCGAGCGTGCCGATGGCCTTCCTCAGGTCCGCCGCGAGCGCCTGGTACTCGGCGATGTCCGCGGCCTGGAGCACCTCGGTGTCGGGGATGAGGTCGCCGACCACGGTCTCCCCGGTCTCGTCGACCGGTGTGTCCAGGCTGACCGCCTGCCGGCCGACCCGGCGCAGCCAGCCGACCCGCTCCTCGGTGAAGCCGCTGCCCTCGGCGACCTCCTCGACGGTGGGCTCGCGTCCGAGGTCGTGCTGGAGACGCCGCTCGATCTTGCCGAGCTTGCGCAGCTCCTCGACGATGTGCATGGGCAGCCGGACGGCCCGGGCGTGCTGGGCCAGGCCCCGCTCGATCGCCTGGCGGATCCACCAGGTGGCGTAGGTGGAGAACTTGAAGCCCTTGGTGTGGTCGAACTTCTCCACCGCCCGGATCAGTCCGAGGTTTCCCTCCTGGATGACGTCGAGCAGCGGCACACCGCGATGGGCGTGCCGCTTGGCCATCGCCACCACCAGCCGGAGGTTGGCCCGGATCATGTGGTCCTTGGCGGCCCGGCCGTCCCGGGCGAGGGCCTCCAGTGCGTGGCGTCGCTCCGGCTCCAGGGCGGGCTCGCCCACATCGGCCTGCCCGAGTTCCTCGGCGGCCCGCACGCCGGCCTCGATGCGCCGGGCCAGCCGTACCTCGTCCTCCGCGGTGAGGAGCGGGGTCGACGCGATCTGCGCCAGGTACTGGCCGAGTAGGTCCGGCTCCTCGTCGGGCTCGGGTACCCGGCCGCGTGAGCGTGCGGTGCGGGTGGAGGCACGCCGGCTCACCCGGGGATCCACTGCGGGAGTCCGTGTCAGGGGAGGCATCGTCAGGGCCCTCCGTCCCGTGCGTGTCCCCCGTCGTACAGAGCTTCACGAGTACCCGGAGGGTGCGCGGCGAACCCCGAACACGCCTTGCCCGGCAGCGGGATCGGCCCGCTCGTCACTCCGGGTCGATCAGCGCGAGGCCGACGTCGGGGCGGTGGATCTTCGCCAGGGCCGCCGGGCTGTCCCGCACGATCACCTCGAGGGTCGGCCACACCTGCCCCTGCAGCAGATGACCGCCGCGCGTCGTGCCGTCCGACAGGCCGAGGACGGCATGCAGATGGGCGGTCGGTCCGTCCTCGCCGACGGCGATGTCCCCCAGCAGGGACAGGACTTCGCACTGTTCGTCGACCCCGATGCGCCGGTAGTCCTTGGCCTCGCGGTCGAACCACCCCACCACGGCCCGCGCGAAGGCGCCCACGGCGGTCACCTGGGACGCCCCGAGAGCCTGCTCCCGGGCGAACCGGGTGATCTCCGCGAGGGCCTCCTCGCCCGGAGCCAGGACCAGGACGTACACCGACGCCGGGGAGGCCTGCACCTGTTGCCACTTCATGCGCGCCGGGTACCCGGGCGCCCGCTGGAACAACCGCGCGGCGCTCCCGCCCGCGTGACATCGTGGTGCCATGGCCATCGACGTTCGCCCAGCTACGGTGTTCGACCACGTCAGTTCGGTGATCGGCCCCAAGTCGCCCACCGCGACCGTCTGTTGGTGCCTGAGCCACCGCATCCCGTCCAGGCTCAACAACGAGCTGCGCGGGCCCGCCCGCGGCGCGTATGTCGCCGAGCTGTGCCGTGCCGATCCGCCGCCGCGGGTGCTCGCCTACGACGGCGACGAGCCGGTCGGCTGGGCCGCGGTGGCGCCTCGCGCGGCCACGTCGTTCGCCCGCAACCGCAAGATCCCGCACGTCGACGACCTGCCGGTCTGGTCGCTGTGGTGCATCCGCGTCCGCCCCGGCCACCGGAAACAGGGGATCTCCCACGCCCTCATCGCCGGGGCGGTCGACTTCGCCCGCGACCGGGGTGCGCCGGTGATCGAGGCGTACCCGCTCGACAACGGGGACGCCAGGGTCGACCTGACGATGGCGTACGCCGGACTGCGGAAGAACTTCGAACGGGCCGGCTTCGTCCACGCGGCCGACACGACGTCCGTCCTGGCCGGGCACCCCCGGATCCTGATGCGCCTCGACCTGCGCTGACGGATCGCCGAACGACCGGTTGGCTCAGTGCACGGAGAACCCGCCGTCGACGAAGACCGCCTGCCCGGTGACATAGGCGGAGGCGCGGCTCGCGAGAAACACCGCCGCGCCGGCGAAGTCCTCGGCCAGGCCGTTTCGCCCGACCATGGTGCGTGCGGCGAGCGCCGCCACCTTCTCCGGGTCGGACGACAGGCGGGCGTTCAGGGGCGTCATGACGAACCCCGGCACGAGCGTGTTGCAGGTGACGCCGTACGGCGACCAGGCCTCCGCCTGGGAACGGGCCAGCGCCTCCAGTGCCCCCTTGGACACACCGTAGGCGCCGCTCTGGACGAACGCCCGGTGCGCCTGCTGGGAGGTGATGTGGATGATCCGTCCGAAGCCCCGCTCGGCCATGCCGGGCCCGAACCGCTGCCCCAGCAGATGGGGCGCCTCGAGGTTCACGGCCATCGTCGTGTCCCAGACATCCTCGCCCAGCTCGCCCATCGGGGGCCGCAGGTTGATCCCGGCGGAGTTGACGAGGATGTCGGGCTCCCCGAACGGCTCGGCCGCCTCGTCCGCGGCGCGCCGCACGCCGTCGCGCGTGCCCAGGTCGGCGCTCACCCAGGCCGCCCGGCAGCCGTGCGCCTCCAGCTCGCCGACCGTCGCGGCCAGCTCCGCCTCCTTGCGCGCCACGATCGCCACACGCGCTCCCGCGCGGGCGAGGGCCTCGGCGATGGCCCGGCCGATGCCGGAACTGCCACCGGTCACCAGGGCGACCCGGCCGTCCAGGGAGAACAGTTCGGAGAGGTATGCCTGCGAGGTCATGTCCGCACCCTAGGGCGACGGCGCACAGGGGCGGCGCGCGGGGCGTCGTCATCGCGTCCCCGCCGTGCCGGTGTGCCTGCATGCATAGTCGTGCGCATGCCCGGTACTCGGCGATCACGGAGCGCCCCCTTCGCCCCGGCGCTCCTTGGAGAGGAACGGCACGATGTCCATGCCGTTGACCGTTGACGCCCAGGCGCACGGTCTGGTCGGCGACGGTACGACCAATGACCAGCCGGCGCTCGCGAAGCTGGTGGACGCGCTGGGGGCGGCGTGCGAGGCGGACGGCCGGCCTCGTGTCATCCAGGTCCCGCCCGGCCGTTATGTGATCCGCGACCAGGCCGTCGTATGGCGCAGCGGGGTGTCGCTCATCGGTGCCGGGCGGGGCGCCACCTGCTTCGTGCTGTGCAATCCAGAGGCCCCGACGACACCGGTCCCACTGGCCTGGTTCACCTCCCAGCTGCACGGAGCGGGCCCGGACCACCACATCGAGGACGTCACCTTCGCGCACTTCGAGATCGACGGCGCGGGTGTGGTGACGGAGGAGTACGACCCTCTCGCCAAGGGGCTCGGTCTGCAGTACGTGCTGCGCGGCCGCTTCAGCGACCTGTACATCCACGACACCGCGGCCACCGGCTTCGGCTGCGACTTCCTGCAGGACACGGTCGTGGAGGGCGTGCTTGCCGCCCGCTGCGGCCGGCAGGACCCAGGCGACAGGATGGGCGGCGCGGGGCTCGGTATCGGGATCGGCGGCTGGGGCATGGTCGAGCGGCTGACCCTGACGGCCTGCACCGCGCTCGGCAACGGCACCAACGGGATCTTCGTGGAGTTGCAGCAGGAGGAGTGGCCGCCGCCGCGGGGCATCCGCATCACCGCCTGCCACGCCGAGGACAACCGGTTCGGCATCTCCGACTGGGGCGCCGACGGTCTGATCGTCACCTCCTCGACGATGGTCTCCAACCACGAGGCCGGGTTCGATGTGTCCTCCCAGGGCACCGCGGGTGTCGGCGGACGCGGCGGCATCGTCACCGGCTGTGTGATCGACGGCAACGTCCGCGACGGCATCGGGTTCGGCAACACACCGGGGCCTTACGCCTTCCGCGGCAACCGCATCAGCCACAACGGCCGCTACGGCTACTGGGAGCACAACCTCGCCGGCGGCGACCAGGAACCGGTCGCGGACCTCGTGCTGGAGTCCAACGACATCCGGGACAACGCGCTCGACGGCATCCGCATCGACGCGGACCTGCGCGACCCCGCGATCATGGGCAACCGCGTCCGCAACAACGGCCGGCGTGCCGCGCCCGCGGCGAGCGGCGGCGGCGCGGGCGTGCACTTCACCAGCCTCTCCCTGACCGACGAGAACGCCGACTGGCCCCCGGACGGGCACCGCGGCAAGCGGCTGACGGTCGGCGGGCAGAGCGCGGTCGTCACGTTCAACACGTCGACCCGGCTGGCCCTGGCCCCCATGCGCCCGGGCGCGGGCACGGCCTGGCCCGACGGCACGCCGGAGTCTGGCGCCGCGTACCGGCTGCCCGGCTCTTCCGGTCCGCGTGCCGGGATCGCCGTCGCCGCAGCGGTCACGGGGGTGCAGGTGAGTGGCAACCGGGTCTGGGACGATCAGCGGCCCGCGACGCAGACGCAGGGCTTCTTGATCACGGACGGCGGACAGTGGACTGAGTGCCGCGATACGTAGGTGCCACGCTTTGTCGTCGTGCGTCTGCGGCGCCATCGTGGCTTGTCGCGCAGTTCCCCGCGCCCCTTGAGGGCGTTGCCGTACCGCGCCTTCGCAAGTCAGCGGCGCTGCGGTACGGGTTCCCGGGGTTCCAAGCGCAGGTGGGCGCCCTGGCGGCGTAGTGCCCGTTGGACCAGGTGGTAGGGCACCTCGCGGGGACTGCGGCCGAGGCGGACGGCCAGTGCGGCGCAGACTCCGGCCGCCTGGCCGGTGGCCATGGAGATGGGCATGACGCGGTAGGAGGAGTGCGCCACGTGGGAGCCGGAGATGCAGCGGCCGGCGACGAGCAGGCGGTCGGTGTCCCGGGGCAGCAGACAGCGCAGGGGGATGTCGTAGAAGTGGCCGCGCGGGACGCGTTTGAGGACGGTGCCGCTGCCCCTGGGGTTGTGGATGTCGACGGGGTAGGCACCGTGGGCGACCGCGTCCGGGAAGGAGCGCGCCGCGAGGATGTCGTGGCCGGTGAGGTGGTAGTCGCCGAGGATGCGGCGGGTCTCCCGTACCCCGATCTGGACGCCGCTCTGGGCCACGTACGACTTCTTGAATCCGGGCACCTTGCGCCGCAGGAAGCGGTCGATCTGTTCCATCTGGCGGCGCGCGGCGTACTCGGCGCGGCTGAGGTCCCACACGTCGGTGCCGAGCGCGCGGGTGACGCGGGTGCTGTTGATGCTGACCTCGCGGGGGTGCGGGGTGCCGAAGAACAGGATGTCCTCGCGGGGCAGGCGCAGCTCACCCGCCTCGGTGGCCTCCTGGACGAGGTCCCACAGCCCGTGCACGCCCCGCCACTGGTCGGGATGCTCGCTGACGTACTCGGAGAAGACCGGCTCCAGGAAGTCGACGACCCGGAACATGAGGGTCATCGGCTGTACCAGTCCGTCCTCCGGCCGCCCGATCTCGTACGGGGCCCCGGCGGCCGCGGCGATGTCCCCGTCCCCCGTACCGTCCACGACGACTCCGGCGTCGATCACCACCGGCCCGGACTTGGTCTCGAAGACCACCCGCCAGCCGTCGTCGAGGGGCAGCGCGGCGGAGGCGAAGGAATGGAACAGCATGCGCACGCCCGCCTGGTCCATCAGGTCGAGGAGGACGAGTTTGTAGATCTCCGGGTCGAACGGCACGGTGTAGCCGGTGTCGGGGGACGGCGGGATGCAGCCGCCGCGTGCGGTGAGCCGGTCCAGCAGGAGCCACAGGAACCCGGCCACCACCGGTTCGCCCTCGCCGTGGTCGGTCGGCAGCAGCCGGCTGTTGTGCCCGCTCTCGTTGAAGACGGCCTGCTTCTGCTCGTTGTGGAACGACATCAGCGGCATCACCAGCGCGGCGGTGGCATTGCCGCCGAGGAAGCCGTAGCGCTCCACGAGCACGACGTCCGCCCCGGCGTCGGCCGCCGCATAGGCCGCGGCGGTGCCGGCCGGCCCGCCGCCGACGACCAGGACGTCCGTGCGGCCCCCGTGGCGGGCCGCACGCGGCGGCAGGGTGACGGTCGTGGCGGGGCGGGGTGGTTCCAGGATCGGCATCGCTTCTCCCGTCGACTGGGTTCGGTTGCGGACGGCGCGCTCCCTCCCGGTCCCACGGCGCGCGGCGTCCGGGCGTCACGCCCCGTGGCCCCTCAGGTCGGCCGTCCCGGAGCCCGGCGTGAGAATCAGGTCGGCGCTCTCGGCCCGCCGGGCCTCGTGTGCGCCGCCGTCGATGGAGTCCAGCAGGGCTCCGCAGCGCGCGCAGGTCTCCCGGGCCAGGGCCCGCAGTCCCTGGACCCGGGTGTTGAGGTCGGCCTGCCGGTGCGGGAACTCGTCCCAGAGCCGGTCCACCTCGGCGAGCAGGAGTCCGGCCTGCTCCCGCGCCACGCCGACCAGGGCGGGCGCCCCCGTACGGCGGGCGAAGTCGAAGACCTTCCCGGAGTACGGCAGCGGCAGCACGGGCAGGCCGGACAGCGCGGCGAAGATCACGACGTGCAGGCGCATGCCGACCACCATGTCCAGGTGGCTCATGAAGCCGAGGACCTGGCCGGGGCTGTAGGAGTTGTGCAGGATGCGGCCCAGGTCGGGGGCGCTCATCCGGGACAGGACGCCGTGGGCGTGCCGGACGTCCTGGCGTTCCATCGGCACGAACACCACGTGGGCGTCCAGGCGCCGGGCGAGGAAGTCCGCGACGTCGGCGAGCAGCGCGTGGTAGTCGTCCTCGTCGAGTTTCTCCGCCGCGCGGCCGGGCTCGCGCACGGACATCCCGACCAGCCGGGCGCCGAGGGGGAGGCCCTCCTGCCGCATCATCTGCTCGGTGAAGGGTTCCGGCGCGAGCAGCAGCGCCGGGTCGGCGGTGACGGTGAGGTCGCACTCGACGCCGACCTCCTCCAGGACGAGGCGGGACTCCTCGTCGCGTACCACGACATCGGTCATCTCCGGGAGCACGGTGCGCACGGCCTCGCGGTCGTCCGCGTCGCGCAGCGGGCCCGCGCCGACCGCGTAGGCGAACGTGCGCACGCCTCGTTCGTGAGCCGCCTTCACCAGCCGCAGATAGCGCCGCGCCTCGCCGTCGTAGAGGATTCCGCCGCCGCCCAGCACCAGCAGGTCCAGTCCGCCGAGTGCGTCGAGGACGGGTTTCTGCGGGACGTTCTCCCAGTCGATGACCTCGTCGGCCTCCGGCTGATGGCTGCGGGTGTGCTCGGCGTTCCGGCTGAAGACGACGAGTCGCGCCTGCGGCCGGTGGGCGCGCAGGCAGCGCAGAACACACATCAAAATCGCTTCGTCGCCCATGTTGCACCCGCCGTACGAGCCGAGCAGGCCGATCCGAAGATCCGGCGAGACGGGCGACGGGTACTGGTTGATCGTCATCCGGGACTCCCGTTCGAAGGAGGCGGGCGGGACACACGAGAACGGCTGCTCGCCGAGAGACTGCGAGCCGGGGTCTGGTGGGGCTGACAACACGCCGTCGTGGCGTCGGGCCCGGACGCCCGGGCCTTTAGGGACAGTATGGGTGCTCTTGCACGACTCGTCCTTTCCGTCGCCGGGCCGCGCTGCAGCGACGGGTAACCCGCCGGGCGAGGGCGACACCGGCGGAGGTCACCGTGTCACCCGTCGGCGAGGGGGTACCCGGTTCCGCGCTCGACGGTGCCGGGCCCCTCCCCCGCCCGGAGGAGGGCCGACCGTCTCCTGTGCGCAGGAGGACCACGATGAGCGTGAGCCACCACACCCCGTCGCAGGCCGAGGGCGAGCGGGACGAAGACGAAACCCCCTGGGCCCACCATCCGGCTACGGAGTACACGACGCCCTCCCAGGCCGAGGGCGAGCGCGACGACGACGCCGCGACGACCGAGGACACCGACGGCCCGGACGCCGAAGCGGCCGGCACCGAAGTCCCCGGCACCGGTTCCTGACGCCGCCGCACCGCTCACCCGACGACCACTTACCCGACGGCCACTCATCCGACGTATTTGCGCGCCGACGACGAACGCCGGGCGCGCTGCAGTGCCATGACCCGGTCCTCGATCTCCGGTGGCACCGGGTCGCGCTGTCGCAGTACCCAGGGCAGACCGGCCGCCGCGCGGCCGAAGGCGCGGGCCGAGGCCAGGTCGTGGGGGACGGTGGCCATCAGGTGGGCCGTCCGCCGCAGGGCGGGCAGGAGCGGGCGGCGCAGCCAGGTGAACCAGAGCGTGTTGCGCAGGCCGAGGATCCGGCGTGCCGTGCTGTCCCTCAGCGCGGAAGCCCGGTGATGAATCGTCAGGTCCTCTACGTAGCTGAGCCACCAGCCCTGCCGCTGCAGATCGGTGGCCATCAGTTCCTCCTCGCCGCCGAGCCACAGGCCCGGGTGGAAGCCGCCCGCGGCCCGGAAGGCCTCGGTGCGCATCACGGTGGCGGCCGCGAGGAAGGACCCGAGGGCCGGCCCCGGCAGCCAGTCGGGTCCCGTCAGCGGGGACCCCCTGAGCTCCGGCACGACCGGATCCTCCGTGCCGGACGGCTCCACGAGGATGCGTGCGGTGACCGCCGCGAGGCGCGGCCGCTCGTCGAGCAGGTCCGCCGCCCGCCGCAGGCTGCCCGGGGCCCACCAGGTGTCGTCGTCGCAGAAGGCGACGTAGGGCGTGCGGACCCGGCGCAACGCCAGGTTGCGGCCGACCGCGCCCAGGTTGTGGCCGGGCCGCAGCAGCACGACCTCCGGGAAGTCGCGCAGGACCGCTTCGGCGGTTCCGTCGGTGGAGCCGTTGTCGGTGACGACGACCTGCGGTCGCTCGGGCAGCTCCCGGAGGCGGCCGAGGGTGTGCAGCAGCTCCGCACGCCGGTTGTGGGTGATCACCACCACGGTCGTACGCCCGTCCGGCCCGCCGGGCGCCGCGTTCCGTGCGCTCATGTCGGCCCGTTCCCGCCAGCCGCCGCCGCGAACGCGCCGTTCCCGTCCAGCAACCGGGCCGCCTGCTCGATGTGCGGCGGCAGCGGCCTGCGCCGGGTGACGGCGGCGGGCCAGCGTACGAGGACCTCCCGCAACGCCCGGCGGGCGCCCGGCTCGCCGGTGAGGGCCGAGGTCGCCAGCCGCGCGCTGGCCCGCAGGGCCACCGGGAGCGGACGGCGCAGCCACAGGGTCAGCACTTCGTTGCGGCGCACCAGATGGCTGCGGCCGTCGCGGCCGCCCGGCTCCGGGAGGTGACATGCCGTCAGCGACGGTACGTAGGTCACGCCCCAGCCGGCGGCCGCCATGTCGTAGGCGAGCAGGGTCTCCTCCCCGCCGAAGAAGAGGAGCGGGTGATAGCCGCCTGCCGCGAGGAAGGCGTCCCGGCGCACCACGCAGGCGCAGGCCAGGAAGCCGAGCACCGGACGGCCCGGCAGGTCGGGCCGGTCCGGCAGGGGTGAGGCCGCGAGGACGGCGTTGAGCGGGTCCTCGGCCCCGTCGGCGCCGACCAGGGTGCGGGCGGCCACCAGGCCGAGACGGGGGTGCGTGTCGAGCAGGTCGGCCGCGTGGCGCAGCGCGCCGGGCGTCCACCAGGAGTCGTCGTCGCTGAAGGCGACGTAGGGCGTCCGCGTGTGTCGTACGGCGAGGTTGCGGCCGAGGGCTCCGGTGTTCTCGCGGGGCCTGAGGAGTCGGGCCGCCGCGGCGTGCCGGCGCACCGCGCCGCTGGTCGCGTCGTCGGAACCGTTGTCCACCACGATCACCGGGGGCTGCTCGGGCAGGGCGGCCAGGGCGTCCAGCGTGCGCAGCACGCTCGTGGGGCGGTCGCGGGTGATCACCGCGACGGTGACCCGCCCGTCGGGGTCGTCCGCTCGGCCGGGCGGCGCGTGGGGGGCGGACTGGTAGGCCACGAACGTCATCTCCCTTGCGGGGCTACGCGGTTGTCGGAACGGGCCGCAGCAGGCTCAGGGCGGCGGTGACGACCTCGTCGGTGCCGATCCGCAGCAGCAGCGGGTCGGGGACGTCACCGTGCGGATCGCCCGGCGGGCCGGGTTTCCACAGAGCGATGTGGCATTCCGCGCGTGGCGGGCCCCACAGTCGGGGCGACACCGGTCCGAAGAGCGTCACGGAGGGTGTGCCGTGGGCCACCGCGAGATGCGCAAGGCCCGTGTCGCCGCTGACCACGAGCGCGGCGTGGGCCAGGAGCGCCGACAGCTCGCCGAAGGGCAGCCCGCCGCGCAGCAGGCCACTCGTCGGCAGGCCGGCGCGGGCGGCGACGTCCAGGACGAGCGGGTCCTCGGCGGGGCCGCCGGTGAGGACGACCCGTCGGCCGAGCGTGCGCAGTCGCCGTACGACGGCGGCGTACCGCTCGGCCGGCCAGCGCCGGGCGGCGGACTCGGCGCCGGGATGGACGACGACGGCGCCGGGCGCCGGGGACGGCGTGGCGGGCGGGGGCAGCCGTACGTCGTCGGGGTCCGCGGCGATGCCGTACGCCCCGAGGAAGCGGCACCAGCGTTCACGCTCGTGCTCGTCCGGCCGCCACACGGGAGGGCGCACGGGGGCGTCCCCGGGTTCGGCGGCGTGGGCCAGCAGTCGGCGGGGGCGCAGGGCGGCCAGGGCGTCGCGGCTCTCGGGCCCGTTGCCGTGCAGGTCGATGGCGATGTCCGGGGGCGGCCCGGCCCAGTGGTCCAGCGACGGCACGCCCCGTCCCGGAGCCTCGGCCGGCAGGATGCCGTCGACCGCTCCGGTGGCCGAGGCGGCCTCGGCCAGGGCCGGCGGCACCGCCAGCACGACGTGATCCTGGGGGAAGGCGCGGCGGATGCCCCGCAGGGCGGGTACGCCGGCGAGCAGATCTCCCAGCCCCAGCGCCCGCAACACCAGCACGCGCCGCTCCTGCGATGGCGCCCCAGGCTGTTCGGCGCCCGGTTCGGCTGCGCTCCCTGCGCGATGCCGCTCCGGCGGATCGATCACCGTGACCTCCGCCCGCTTCCCGCGACCTTCGCTGCCTCGCCCGCCGTTCGCGGGGCCAGCGCCGCCCGTTCGGCGATGCCCGTGGTGGAGCGGCCGTCGAGGTAGGGAAGCAGGACGACCTGGCCGCCCCAGCTCTCCACGAGGGACGCCTCCGGCAGGCGGGTCAGGGCGTAGTCGCCGCCCTTGGCCCAGATGTGCGGGCGCAGTTCGGCGAGGAGGCGTTCGGGGGTGTCCTCGTCGAACACGGCGACCGCGTCGACGCACTCCAGTGCGCGCAGGACGCGGATGCGGTCCGCCTCGGGGACGAGCGGCCGGCCGTCTCCCTTGCGGCGGCGTACGGACGCGTCGGAGTTGACGCACACCACCAGGCAGTCCCCGGTGCGCCGGGCGGCCTGGAGCAGGGCGACATGGCCGGCGTGCAGCAGGTCGAAGCAGCCGCCCGCGGCGACGACGGTCCCGCCCGCCGCCCGCACCCGGGCCGCCGTGCGCAGCGCGTCGTCCGTCGGCTCGGCGTCGGTCGGCGCGGCCGCGGGCTCGGTCGGCGGCGTGTCCACGGCGACGGAACGGACGCCGCCCTCGGCGACGTACCGGGTGGCGGCGTGCACGGCTCCCCGTACCGCCGTCTCGACGAGCTCCCCGTCGGCCAGGAGCCCGGCGGCGGTCGCCGCGAACCGGTCCCCGGCGCCGCAGGCGTCGCCCTCGGCCGTGACCGGCGACGGCACGAGCAGCGGCGTTTCGCCGTGCGACAGCAGCGCCCCGCGCCCGCCGAGGGTCACGGCGACGGAGGCCGCGTGCCAGGCGCGGACGAGCCGGGCGGCGTCCTGTGCCGCCGCGTGCAGCTCGCTGCCGTGCCGGTCCTCCCCCGCGTCGGCGCCCCGGCCCGCGAAGGCGTGCGCCTCGGCGGCCGACGGCGTCGCCAGCCGCACCCCCGGCACGGGCGGACGTCCCCGCGGATGCGGATCCCAGGCGACCGGTACCCGCGCCGCGGCATCCGCCAGTGCCTCGCGCAGCACGTCGGCGGTGCCCCGGCCGTAGTCGGCGACGAGGACGGCGTGGGCCTCGGCGATCGCCCGGCATGCCTGCTCGGTCGCTTCCCGGGCCCTTCCCTCGCCGTCGTCCAGGCGCAGCAGGGGCCTGCCGTCCGCGAGGACGCGGGTCTTGCTGGACAGCGCCCCCGTGAGCGGGAGTTCGACCAGGTGGACCCGGTCGGCCAGGAGCTCGCGCAGGGACGCGCTGTCCGAGTCGTCGCCGAGTGCGGTGACCAGGGTGACCGGCCGGCCGTCGGCCGCGGCTAGGCAGGCGGCCAGCGCCGCACCGCCCGGTCGGGTGGTGCGCCGGGGTCCGCTGACGACCGGTACGGGCGCGTCGGGGGCGAGGCGTTCGACCCGGCCGGCGACGTCGTGGTCGAGGAGGGCGTCCCCGACGACCAGCAGCGCGGCCGGGGCGCTCATGTGCCGTCCTCCTCCAGGAGCAACGCCCAGCGCTCGGCGGGCCGTCGGCTCTCGGCGGTCTTTTGCCGTCCGTCGGCCCGGTGCCGCTCCTCGGGGGCCGCACCGGTTCCGACGGCCCAGTACCGGTCCTCCGCCGTCTCGCCCCGTGCGCCGGCCAGCCGCCGCCGCTGGGCCGCCTCCCGTCGTTCGACCGCCTGGTCGAAGGCCTCGCAGAGCATGTGGACGGCCACCAGGTGCAGCTCCTGCACGGTCGCGGCGGTCGCCGCCTCGACACACAGGGCCTCGTCGGCCGTCCCCGCCAGCGGGTTCGGCGCCGGGCCGGTCAGCGCCCACACCGTCATGCCGAGGCGGCGGGCCTCGCTCGCCGCGACGAGCAGATTGCCGCTGGCGCCGCTGGTGGACAGCAGCATCAGGACGTCCCCGGCGCGGCCGTGCGCCGCGACCTGCCGGGCGAAGATCTCCTGGACGCCGTAGTCGTTGGCGATCGCGGTCGTGGACGACGTGTCGGCGTGCAGGGCGAGGGCGGAGAACGGCGGGCGGTCGTCCCGGTAGCGGCCGACCAGCTCGGCCGTCAGGTGTTGGGCCTGGGCGGCGCTGCCGCCGTTGCCCGCGACGAGGAGCCGGGACCCCGCGCCGAGCCGGGAGGCGAGCAAGGTGCCCCAGCGCCGGACCACGGGGGCGGCGTAGCCGCGGAATCCTTCGAGTGCCTTCATCAGGTCGTCGCAGTGCGTGACGTCGGTGGCGAGTTTCATCGGACGGCTCCCGAGAGTGAGGGGACCGAGGACACGGCGCTGTAGGCGCGGGTCACGCCGTCGGCCACCCGGTCCCAGGTGTAGCGGGCGAGGACCCGGCGGCGCCCGGCGGCGCCGTAGCGGGCGAGCAGGTCGGGGTCGGCCAGGAGGCGGCGGACGGTTCCGCTGATGTCGTGGTCGTCGTCGGGTGGGACGAGGACGCCGGTGATGCCGTCGACGACGGTGTCGAGCTGTCCGCCGACGGCGGTGGCGAGGACGGGTGCGCAGCAGGCCATGGCCTCGACCGGGACGATGCCGAACGGCTCGTAGCGGGGCAGGGAGAGCACGAGGTCGGCGCTGGACAGCAGCCCCGGCATCTCCTCCCGGCCCACCCCGCCGAGCAGGGTCACCCGGTCGGCGACGCCGCATTCCTCGGCGATGGCGCGCAGCCGCTCGGCCTCGGGTTCGGCGAGGAGCAGGGCGGCTTCCGGCCCGCCGGCGATGAGGAGTTCGGCGTCGGGGACGTCGGCCAGCGCGCGGATCGCGCGGTCGAAGCCCTTGCGCGGGACGAGCCGGCCGACCGAGAGCAGCCGCCGGGGCGCGGACGCCGGCCGGGGCGGGGCCGCGACCGGGGCGAACCGCACGGGATCCACGCCGCAGGGGACGACGGAGATGTGCTGCCGGGACAGTCCCATGGCCTCCAGTTCGGCCACCTCGTCCTTGCAGGTGGCGATGATGCGGCTGCACTCGCGGCCGACGGCGGTCTCGATCGCGATGCGGTCGGGCGGGCTGGTGTCGGCGGCGCCCTGGTAGCGCCTCTTGACGGTGCCGAGCGCGTGGTAGGTCTGCACGACGGGGATGCCGAGGCCGCGCGCCCCGGCCAGGGCCGCCCATCCGGACATCCAGAAGTGGGCGTGCACCACGTCGGGCGGCTCCGTCGCCCACTGACGTGCCAAGAAGTCCCCGAACTCCGGCATGTACGGCGGGAGTTCGTCCTTCGGTATCGGAGCCGCCGGTCCGGCGGGCACATGGACGACCTGGAACCCGTCGGGGGTGGTGACCCGCTCGGGCAACCGGGGGTCGTCACGCCGCGTGTACACGATGACCTCGTGTCCCCGGCGGACCAGTCGCCCGGCGAGTTGCGCCACGTACACGTTCTGCCCGCCCGCGTCCGGCCCGCCGAGCGCGGCCAGCGGACTGGCGTGCTCGGAGACCATGGCGACACGGCCGGCCGAGGGGTGGCTGGTGCTCATCGGGTGACCTCCTTGATCAGGCGCTCCCAGTCGTCCCGGAAGCGCCGCTCTCCATAGCGGGCCTGTGCCGCGGCCCTGGCGGCCTCCCCTGTCAGCCGGGCGTCCGTGGGATCGGCGAGGAATCCGCGCAGGGCGTCCTTGAGTACGTCGAGCCGGTTCGAGACGACCCCGGCCCCGTCCGGGACGGCCTCGCGGACCTCGGTGGTGTCGAGGGCCACGACGGGCATCCCGAGGAACATCGCCTCCAGCAGGGACAGCCCGAGGGACGTCCACCGGATGGGGTGGAGGTACATGCGACAGCGGGCCATCGCCGGGTGCAGGCGGCTCTGCGGCAGGTCACGGCTGCGGCAGCGGTCGGGGGGCAGCCCGAGGTGGCCGCCCAGGCCTTCGCTGCGCATGCCGAAGACGTCCAGCGGCACCGCTGCGGCGAACTCCGGCAGCAGGTCGGTTCCCGTCGTACGGCCGCGCCGTACGGGCTCGTTGACGACGACCGCGGCGCGCGGCTCCTCGCCGGTCCACAGGTGGCCGGGGTCGATGATGCCGTGCTCGATCACCGTGGTGGGTGCCCGGCCGTTGTCCCACATCAGGCGGTTGAAGTGGGTGACGTGCACGAGGGGGATGTCGGACCGGTCGGCCAAGGGGTGCCGGGTGTCGACGGGTGTCTCGTGCGGGCTGTTGTGCTCGACGTACACGGCGGGTACGTCGATGCCGGGGCGGCGGCCGGTCCACCGACGGGCCAGTTCGAGTTCGTGCGGCCGCTGCAGGACCATCAGGTCGATGTCGGCCTCGCGCAGCCGGTCGGAGCTCAACTCCCGTACGGTCGGCGGCCATTGCCATGTTCTGGCGCGGCCCAGGCCGTCGGGGCCCCGGTCGGGGGTCACGGGGACGAGGAAGGTGTAGGCGCCCTGGACGAACGACGTCAGCCAAGAGCCGTGCACATGCCAGACAAGGATGTTCATGCGGTCTCCCCCATGAGTTTCTGCACCGCGGCCACCACGTCGTGGGCCGTGACCTCGTCGAGGCACGGATGGCCGGGCACGGGACAGTGCAGCGCCCTGGTGTCCGCGCACGGTGCGTTCTGGTCGCCGAGGAGCACGCTCGGCACTCCGTACGGCGCCCAGCGCTCCGCCGGGACCACCGGGGAGAACAGGGACACGACCGGCGTGCCGACGGCCGCGGCCAGGTGGGCGGGGCCGGTGTTGCCGCAGACCACGGCGTCGGCGGTGCGCAGGACTCCGGCGAGCGTGCGCGGGGAGGTCCTGCCGCCGAGGTCCACGGCGGTGTCGCCGCTGACCTTCCGGGTGAGGCCCGCTTCGTCGGGGCCTCCGGTGACGACGACCCGGTGACCGGCGTCGGCGAGCAACTCGACGGCCTCGGCGCAGCGTTCGGGGCTCCAGGCGCGGGCGGGCGCGGTGGCGCCGGGGTGCAGCACGACGTACGGGCCGTTGCCGGTCAGCGCGATGGTGTCGGGCGGCGGCAGCACGCGCAGCCTGCCGTCGTCGCCGGGGTGGGGCAGGAAGCCCATGGCCGCGGCGGTGTCCAGGGCGGCCTCGGCCTCGTGACGGCCGGGGAGCCGCCGGTGCCGTACGTCGAGGAGGCGCCCGGGATGGTCGACGCTGTCGGCGCCGATGCGGGGGACGCCGGCCAGACGCAGCAACAGGGCGGTGGGCAGGGGGCTCTGGTGGAAGGAGGTGAGCACGAGCGCGGTGTCGAACGCCGCGTCCCGCAGGCGCCGTACGAGACCGTCGACATCGGCCTCCTGGACGGTGGGCGGGTCGAAGCCCTCCCAGGGGGACTCCCACACCATCACCTCGTCGACACCCGGCAGGAGTTGGGCGGCAGGCTCGCCGCGCGGGCCGCACAGCAGGGTGACGTGGGTGGAGTGCGCGGCGACGGCGCGGACCGCGGGTCCGGCGAGCAGTACGTCGCCGAAGCTGTCGAGACGGACGACCAGTGATTTCACGGGCGATCACCTCGCGCCCAGGTGTCCGTCTCCGTCTCGGCGAGGAGCCGCCGCACCGCCGTGAGCAGGTCGGGGGCGGTGCTGGGTGCGGTGTCGACCTCGCCCGGCAGGGTCGCCGCGTTGGGCACCAGCACGCCCCGTGCGCCCGCGGCGCGTGCGGCCTGGACGTCGGCCGCGATGTCGCCGATGACCACGCAGTGCGCGGGGGGCACGCCCAGGCGTCGTGCGGCCTCGATGACCAGGCCCGGGCGGGGTTTGCGGCAGGCGCAGCCGGCCTCGGGCGGGTGGGGGCAGTAGACCCAGGTGTCGAGGCCGCCGAGCAGGGTGTTCGCGCGGTCGTTGACAAGGCGGACGTCGGTGTCCGTGAGCAGTCCGCGGCCGATGCCGGACTGGTTGCTGACCACACCGGTCGGGATGCCCGCGGCGCGCAGCAGGTCCAGTGCCTGCCGGGCGCCGGGCAGCGGGCGTACGCGGCCGGGGTCCCCGTTGTAGGGGACGTCCTCGACGAGGGTGCCGTCGCGGTCGAAGAGGACGGCGGCGACCCGAGTGCGGTCCCTCGTCCGCGGGTTCATGGTGTGCTCCTGAGCGGCGTGCTCGTGAGGCGCGTGACCCGGCGGTGGCGGATCAGGCCGTCGAGCCAGTGCCGGATCGCCAGCGGCGGGATGACCACGCTGGTGGCGACCATGGTGGTGATCTCCTGGGGGGTGCGCGGCCCGGGCCTGATGCGGGCCAGGGCGAACTCGGCCGTGCCCAGCGCCCACAGGGCTCCGGCCAGGCCGGCCGCGCGGCGCCGGCCGGTCAGCGCCAGGGCGGGTGCCGTGAGCGCCATGGACGTCACGAGTACGTGCCGGGGCAGCCGTCCGCGCGGCGCCTGGGCGCGCGCCCACCAGTCGGGGCCGTGCAGCCGGGTCATCAGGGCGTCGTCCGCGTTGCCGCGCTGGGCCCGCACCGACACCCAGCGGTCGGCCGGCCGCACCGGGTGGCGTGTCGTGCGCCCGCCCCGGTGCAGCAACCATCCGGCCTCGTGCACGCGCAGGGCCAGGTCGGCGTCTTCCCGGAAGGCCCGGCCGAACCGCTCGTCGAAGCCCTGGACGTCCACCAGCGCCGCGGTCCGGTAGGCCATGTCCGCCGTGGCCCAGGCGGCGTGCTCCAGTCCGGCCGTGCCGCGCTCCCAGTCGGTGGGCCTGCGGTCCTCGGGCAGCGGCACGCGCAGGCGTCCCTGGATGCCGCCCGTGGAGGCCCCGGCCGCGGCGAGGTCCTCCGCGAGGAGGCGGGACCAGTCGGGCAGGACCTGGACGTCGTCGTCGAGGAAGACGGTCCAGGGCGTACGGACCGTGCGCCAGCCGGCGTTGCGGGCGGCCGCCGGGCCGCGTCCTGCCGTGCGCAGGGTCCTCACCCGCAGCCCGTCGGCCGCGTCCAGGGGCAGGGGGCCGGTGAGGTCGGGGCGGTCGTCGACCACGACGACCTCGTCGGGCGGGTGGCCGGTGGCCGCGGCGAGCGCGCGCAGGCAGTCGGCGAGGCAGGGGCGCCCGATCGTCGGGACGACGACGGAGTAGGCGGGCGCGTCCGTCATGCGAACACCTTCTTCCGCCGGATCGCGAACGGTCCCAGGGCCAGCAGGTCCACGGGCGCGGAGCCGAAGCACTCCAGCGCGTCCCTCGGATCGTCGACCATGGGCCGTCCGGCGGTGTTGAGGCTGGTGTTGACCACGACGGGCAGTCCGGTGAGGCGCTCGAATCCGTCGATCATGCGCGCGACGAGGGGCTCGTCCTGCCGGTCGACGGTCTGGATGCGGGCCGTGCCGTCCACGTGGACGACGGCCGGGATGCGATCCCGCCACTCCTCGGCGACCTCGTGCACGAACAGCATGTAGGGGCTGGGCAGCGGCCCGTCGAACAACTCCGGGGCCCGCTTGGCCAGGACCATGGGCGCGACGGGGCGGAACTCCTCGCGGCCCTTCACGGCGTTGAGGCGTTCCAGGTTGGCCGCGCGGCCGGGGTGGGCGAGCAGCGAGCGATGGCCGAGTGCGCGGGGCCCGTACTCGCTGCGGCCCTGGAACCAGGCCACGATGCCGTCCCCGGCGAGTTCGGCGGCGACGGTCTCGGCGATGTCGTCGGGTTCCTCGTAGGGCACGGCCGCGCGTTCCAGCCAGGCGCGCAGGTCGTCGTCGCTCCAGCCGCGGCCGAGGGCGGCGGTCGGCATGGCCTCCACGGCTTCCTTCTGGTGCGCGACATGGAGCGCGGCGCCCAGGGCGGTGCCCGCGTCTCCGGCGGCGGGCTGCACCCAGACACGGCGGAAGGGGGTCTCCCGGTAGAGCCGGGTGTTGGCCACGCAGTTGAGGGCCACGCCGCCCGCGAGCGTGAGCACGTCCTCACCGGTACGGTCGTGCAGCCACCGGGCGAGTCCGAGCAGGACCTCCTCCAGGCACGCCTGCGCGCTGGCGGCGATGTCGGCGTGGTCCTGCGTCCAGGCGCCGCCCGGCAGGCGCGGCTGGACCAGCGTCCCCCAGGGGACGGGGCGGGCCCGGAATCCGCCGTGGCCGTCCAGGTGGACGTACGGGCGCAGTCGGTCGAGGAAGCGGGGCTTGCCGTAGGACGCCAGTGCCATCACCTTGAACTCGTCGCTGCTGCGCAGGAACCCGAGGTGCTGGGTGAGGTCCTCGTAGAACAGGCCCATCGAGTCGGGCAGCGACTGCGAGCCCAGCACGGTGAGTTCGCGGTTCGCGTAGCGGCCGGCGAGGTGGGAGCCGCACTCGCCGCGTCCGTCCAGCACCAGGACGGCGCTGTCGGGGTACGGGGCGGCCTGTCCGGCGGAGGCGGCGTGGGCGACGTGGTGGGCGACGAAGCGGACCTTGTCCGGGTCGAGTCCGGGCAGGGCCTCGGCGAGGAACTCGGGGGCGCGGCGGGCGTATTCCTGACGCAGGTGGTCCCAGGGGTCGTACAGGCCCAACTGTTCTGCGGGGCGGGCGAGTTGCGGGTCGTACGAGTAGGCGACCGCGTCCAGGTCGGACGGGGTGAGGCCGGCCCGCTCCAGGCACCATCGGGCGGACTGTTCGGGCAGTTCCCAGGCGGAGAAGGGGACGGGCCGCTTGCCGTGCTTGCGCCGGCTGAAGCGCTCCTCCTCCGCCGCTGCCACGATCCTGCCGTCCATGGCGAGAGCGGCGGCCGGGTCGTGGAAGAGGGCGTTGATTCCCAGGACTCGCATGCGTTGCCTCCGTGCGGCGTACGGGAAGGGGGCGTACGGGACGTAGCTGTCCGCCTACGGGGCCGGCTCGCCCGCGGACTGCGCCGTGGCGAAGTAGGCGATGGTCTGCTTGATGCCCTCCTCCCAGGGCACGTGGGGCGTCCAGCCCAGCAGTTCGCGCGCGAGGCCGGTGTCGGGGCGGCGGCGCTGCGGGTCGTCGGTGGGGCGGTCGACGTAGACGATCCGGGAGGAGGAGCCGGTCAGTTCGACCACGCGGTGGGCGATCTCGCCGACCGTGACCTCGTCGGTGCCGCCGATGTTGACGGGACGGACCGAGTGACTCGCCGCGACCAGCAGGACACCGTCGACGGTGTCGTCCACGTAGCACAGGGACCGGGTCTGCCGGCCGTCCCCCGCCACCGTCAGCGGTTCACCGGCCAGTGCCTGACTGACGAAGGTCGGGACGGCACGCCCGTCGTGCGCGCGCATGCGCGGCCCGTACGTGTTGAACAGGCGGACGATGCCCGCGTTGGCGTCCCTCTCCCGCACATGCGCGGTGACCAGTGCCTCGGCGAACCGTTTGGACTCGTCGTACACGCTGCGCGGACCGACCGGGTTGACGTTGCCCCAATAGTCCTCGCGCTGCGGATGCTGCAGCGGATCGCCGTACACCTCGGACGTCGACGCGAGCAGGAAGCGGGCTCCGTCACGCTCTGCGACGGCCAGCATGTGGCGCGTGCCCAGACTGCCGACGTCGAGTGTCTCCAGCGGCAACCGCAGGTAGTCGGCGGGTGACGCGGGGCACGCGAAGTGCAGGACCAGGTCGTACGGCCCGGGCAGGTGCTGGAGGGCGTCGGGGGCCGAGACGTCGCACTCGACGAACCGGAAGCCGCGGCGGCCTTCGAGGTGCGCGACGTTCTCGGGCGACCCGGAGGACAGGTTGTCGGCGCAGTCGACTTCGACGCCTGAATTCAGCAGCCGTTCGCACAGGTGACTGCCGAGGAAGCCGGCGCCGCCCGTCACCAGCGCTCGTTGCCATGTACATGTCGTATTTGCGCTCATGGAAGTTCCTTCGTCCGCACCCGAAGGCGCCGGGCGGTTGGCCCGGCACACGCCGTCCGGCGCGACACAAGGGGGATTCGGAGAGCCGCGGAAAGCCTCGGCGGGCTTTCCCGAGCTATGGGCGAGAGTGAAAGAACATGTCGCGGATTGCGCTGAGCAGCGGAGCCGCTTCGGCGGGTCGCCGAGTCCCGGCGACGCACTGCCACGGGGTTCCCGGGCCAGTTGTTTTCACACGTTGATTCCCACTATGCGTCGGTTCGCAGACACTCGCGACTCCCCGTGTGAGTCCGCCGACCGCGGGCACTCGGAGCCGCGGCGGCTCCGTCCGGACCGCCGCTCCAGGCTGGAGGTGAAGGACATGGGTCATGGTGGGAACGTCATCGACGAGCTGATGACCGATCACCGCGAGGTCGAGCAGATCTTCGGCCGGATCGAGGGGCTCGCGTCCGGGGACAGGGTCCGCAAGGTCTACGCCGAGCAGGCCACGATGGAACTGGTCCGGCACTCGGTGGCCGAGGAGGAGTACCTGTACCCGGCCGTGCGGGAGCACGTGGCGGGCGGGGACGCCATGGCCGACAAGGAGATCGAGGACCACTCCACGGCCGAGCAGATCATGAAGGACCTGGAAGGGTGCGAAGCCGGTGACCCCGAGTTCGACCGGCTCATCGGAATGCTGATGAGCGACGTCCGCTCGCACATCGCCGACGAGGAGCAGAACCTCTTCCCCAAGCTGCGCGCGGCGTGTTCCGCGGAGACGCTCGACGAGCTGGGCGACAAGGTGCGTCAGGCGAAGAAGATGGCCCCGACCCGCCCGCACCCGTCGGCCCCGGACAAGCCGCCGGCCAACAAGCTGCTGGCCCCGGGAGCGGGCCTCGTCGACCGGGTGCGCGACGCGCTGACGGGACGCGGAAAGGAGAGCTGACCGCACCCGGGCGGACGGTCGTGCGGTCCGGCCGCCCGAGGGCTGTGAGCAACCACACTCGATCAACCAAATACGGGAGTTTCCCGGGCAGTTGGCCCCCGAGACGGCGGCGCGAGAGGAGCACGCGGCGTCGGCTCGGGGGTCCCGTCTGTCACGATGGTCCGCGCCGTGACCGACTCGGTGGAACCGCCGCGCAACGCAGCCGGTGATGTCAGGTTCCCCGGTCCCTCCTCTGACTCCTCCTGGTTGTCGAGTACCGCACTGTGTCTTCCACCACCTCTGCCCTGCCCCCGCCTGCGCCGAAAACCGCCTCAGTCCCGTCCAAGGACGCGTCCCGTTCGCCCTGGCGGTCGCTGCGGTACCGCAGCATGCGCTGGTGGTCCGTCGCCAACTTCCTGTCGAACGCCGGTACGTGGATGCAGCTCACGGTCCAGAACCTGCTGGTGCTCCAGATCACAGGCTCGGCCGCGGCGACAGGTCTGTCGATGTCCGTCCAGGCCGCTCCCGCGCTGTTCATGAGCCTGCTGGGCGGCAGCGCCGTGGACCGCTGGCCGCTGAAGATGACGGCCGCCGTCAGCCAGGCGCTGCTCGGCGCGGTCGCCTTCACCACGGCCGTGCTGGTGGCGATGGACCGGCTGGACATGACGTCCCTGATGGTGCTGGCCGCGGTGACCGGCGTGATCGCCACCGTCGACGGACCGGCGTGCGCCCTGCTGGGCAACGACCTCGTCCCGGTGGAGGACGTCCCCTCCGCCATCGGCGTCGGTGCGCTGGTGCACAACGCGGGCCGGCTCGTGGGCACCGCCCTGGCCGGTGTGACGGTCGGCTTCCTCGGCACGGCCTCCGCCTACGCCGCGAACGGCCTGTCGTTCCTCTTCGTGGCCTCGGTCATCCCGTTCCTGCGCCCGGCGCCGGGCGCGGTGCGCCACGCCGCCCGGGTGAAGGCCGCTCCCCGCGGTGACGGCGGCGCCTCGGGCCCCGACATGACCGTGCGCCAGGGCCTGAAGTTCTTCGCGCGCCGGCCCCGCCTGGTCGCGCTCGCCGCGGTCACCGGGATCAGCGCGGTCTTCGGCCGCAACTACGGCCTCACCCTCGCCGTGCTCGTCACCGGGCCGCTCGCGGGCGGCGCCGGCTCCTTCGGCACGGTCTCCACGGTCCTCGCCGTCGGCGGCATCCTCGGCGCGGTCCTCGGCGCCCGGCTGCGCCGCCCCTCCGTCCGGCTCGTGGGCATGCTGGCGGCCTCGGGCGCCCTGCTGCAGGTCGCGGCCGGCCTGTCCCCGTCGCTGGCGGTCCTGCTGGTCCTGGTCCTGCCGATGGCAGTCGTGGAGTCCGTCTCCGACACCGCCGGCACCGCCGTCCTCCAGACCGACCCGCCCGCTCACCTCCGAGGACGCGTCCTCGGCGTGTGGAGCAGCATCGGCACGATCTGGGGCCTCGGCGGCCCCCCGGCCCTCGGCCTCCTCATGGAACTGGCCGGCGCCCGCGGCGCCCTGGTGACGGGCGGCCTGATCATCGCGCTCGCGATCGGAGCGGGCTTCGCCCTGCGCTCCCGCCGGACCCCGGCCCCGGTGGTCCTCCCCACGAAGGACGGGGACATCACGGGGCGGGCGGCACTGGACACGGCGGCCTGACGGCCCGGAGGGGGGCCGTAGTGCGCGGCTCCACGGGGAATGCCCCGGGCCGCGCGGCGCCGAGCACAACCACCTGAGCGGGCGGCACGGCGCCTGGGCCACCTGACCTCTGTCCGATGAGCAGCAGCCCCCGGCGCTTCGCACACCGCGCACGCGCGGGAGACCCACAGCGGCACTCGGCACGGCTGCTGCCCGAGACATCCAGGGCGGCGCAGGACCGCCCGCCTCCGTGTGACGGAAAAGCATCCTCTCGGCGCCGTCGCACACCGCGCCGGCGCGAAGGCGCCCGAGCCACCTGAGCGCGGGCGAGCCCGAAACAAAGCACACGCCCAGGCCCCGAACGCCGGCCTCGTAAAGCCCCCGCCACGCAGACAGAGCTCAGCGCGGCTGCCTGACGTTGCCGAGCGGCCCAGGGGCGGGTCCGCGTCGTACGGCCCGTTCTCCCAGGGCCGCCGCTCAGGCGATGAGCGCCCGGCCCGGGTCGAGGCGTTCGTGGAGGGCGGGGGCGTGCAGGGCGGCCACGGGGGCGAGGAGGTCGGGGTGGCGCAGGAGGGCCGCGGCCTGGCGGTCCCGGGTGTCGGGGGACACCAGGCGCCGGAACTCGATCGGCACCCCGGTCGCATGACCGCCGTCGGCGATCGCGGCGACCGCCAGCCGCGCCAGCCCGGCGTCGGTGAGCAGGCAGGCCGCCCAGCTCGCCACGACCTCGTCCACCCAGGTGCGCCAGGCCGCGTCGTCGGCGTCGTCGTGCGCGGTCGCGTCCGCGCCGGTGATCCAGTCCAGGCCCGCCGAGCCGCCGGGGCCGGCCATGCCGACCAGGGCGGCGTCGGTCGGCGTCGGGTAGCGCAGCCACGCCGCGACCGTGACGGCCTGCCGGGCCTGCACCTCACCCAGGGCAGCGGCGAGCGCGCCGCCGCACGCCGGGTAGGAGCGCGTCAGCCATTGGGTGGTCGCGGCGATGAGCGGGGAGAGATCTGCGAGCACTGCCGGTCCGTCCGAGGTACGGGAGATGGACGGGAATCCATCGGATGAACGGGGATCCATCAAACGGTAGCCCGCCACCCGCGACGGCCGACATGCCTGTGACCTCGTGAACGGCGTGGTCTCGCCCACACCGGGACGGCGCGCTCAGTCCGCCCCGCCGTCCGGGGCGCCGGTCGTAGTCCGCCTGGGCCTCGCCAGGTGGTAGACGTGGAACGCCCGGCCTATGACCGGCTGGGCGACGTTGCGCACCTTCACACCCCCACTGGTCATGCCGTGCTCCGTGCCGAGGTGGGCATGCCCGTGCACCGCGAGGTCGGCGCCTGCCGTGTCGATCGCCTCGGCCAGCAGATAGCTGCCGAGGAAGGGGTAGATCTCGGGAGGTTCACCGGCCAGCGTGTCCGGAACCGGCGAGAAGTGGGTGAGGGCGATGCGTACGTCGCAGTCCTGCTCCTGAAGCTGCTCCAGTGAGGCCCGCAGCGTGTCGGCCCGTCGGCGCGAGTACCTGACGAACTCCTTCATGATCGGCTCACCGAACTCTCCGGCGCAGCGGCCCACGAACCCGCCGCCGAACCCCTTCGTACCGGCCACGCCGATCCGCGCGTCCCCGTCGTCCACCACCGTCGCCTGTCCTTCCAGCACCCGCGCGCCCGCGTCCTGCAGCACGGCGGTGACCTCCTCCGCACAGTCGGCGTGGTGATCGTGATTTCCCAGCACCGCGACCACGGGGACCGCCAGGTCCTTGATCTCCCGTGCCACCACCTGGGCCTCCTCGCGGGTGCCGTGGCGGGTGAGGTCCCCGGCGAGCAGCAGGACGTCGGCGCTCTCGTGCAGGGTCTCGAACGAGGGGCGGAGCATGCCCTCGCTCTCGGGGCCCATGTGGATGTCCCCGACGGCCGCGATCCGGATCATTCGACCTCCTCGGCGTGGTCGGGCGCGGAGTTGTCCACGACCACGATGTCGCAGTGCACCGGGTGTCCCAGCAGCTCCGCGCGAGCGGTGCGCAGGACGTCGTCGCGGCACTGGACGGACGGCACGGTGCCGGTCAGCAGGACCGCCTCGCCACGGATCTCGATCCGCACTCCCAGCTCGCCGAGGGGTCCGGCGGCCAGGTGGTCGGTGAGGTGGGCCACGAGGTAGTCCAGGTTCTGCGCTGCGCCCGCGTCGGCGGCGGGCTGTGCGCCGTGAGGGCTCATCGGTGCTCCTCCCGTGGGGCGATCACATGCAGGCGTTCCAGCAGGTAGAAGAAGGCGGCGGGCATCGGCTCGTCCCCGCAGGAGCGCCGTACGTCCTCCCAGTCGACCTTCTCCCGCAGGGCGCGCGCCGCGGCGAGCGCCGGCCCGAAGTCGCAGTAGTGCTCCGAGAAGGGCTCGATCAGGCCCCGCATCAGATCGGTCGGCGCCAGGACGGGCATGTGCACCGAGTCGACCGAGAGCGCCTGTGCCCGGTCGAGGATCTCCGTGGTGACCGGGCGGTGTGCCAGCTCGAAGAGGATGTCGACGTCCTGGCCGAAGCACGCCGTCTTCATCAGCCAGTCCTCGGGCGGCATACGGACCACGAGCCCGGCCTCGGTCAGCGTCTGCGCCACCGCGTCGGCGTCCGCGCCCCGCACACAGAAGTCGGCGTCGTGCTGCAGATGGCCGCTTCCGCCGTGGGCGTACACGGCCACGCTGCCCGCCAGGGCGAACCTGTGCCCCTTCCGTTTCAGCAGAGCGCCGACCTGCTTCGCCGCCTCGAGGATCGCCTTGCTGCGGTCGCGGGGAAGTTCCTCGCCGCTCAGCGAGTGCGTCTCCCCCGGCGACGGCTGGGCCGGGTTCTCGCCGACCGGGCGCAGCTGGGGAATCCCGGGGCGCGGAGCGGGCGTCGCACTCTCCCGGTTCTGCGTCATGACGCCTCCGTTCGCCCTCCGGCCGTCCGGCGCAGGTCCCCGCGGGGACCCCGTGCGGGTTCGAAAGCCTCCGAGTACCCGGCGCTCCCGATTTCGATACGGCACGTCTTGGGCCGGCTCTTCGTGGGCCGACCGCACCGCCCGCTCGCCCAAGGCCGTGCCGAGAGCGGATCAGCTCGCCGTAGCCGCACCAGTGGCGCAAGATCGCGGCGTCTGCCTTCTGGGGCACACCGGGCCGACCACCGTGCCGGTCGTGAGGCCCGCCCGCAGCGTTCGGAGCGACCGCGCGGTCGGCCGCTCCCCGCCCCCGATTGGTCGCGCTCACCGCGGTCACCGGTACCGACGTGCGGACCGCGCTGGGCGGCAGCGTGGCGGTGTACGCCCACGGTGCGAGCGGCCATGTGCAGCACGACCCCCGTGAGGCGCCGCCCGCGACGTTCGGCGCGTCCGCGCGGACGCCCATGCCCCTGGCCGCCTTCGAAGGCGGGCCCGCACAGCCACCGCGGCCAACCCACCGCGTCGGCCGTCCTGTTGTGGAGGGCGGGCGGCCTGGCCTCGTCGGCCGTACGTCCCAGCGGCTCCTCGCGGCACCACGTCGGCAGCGGTTGCGAGTGAAGTGACGCCGGGTCAGGACCCCAAAGCCCCTCTCACGCCGCGGTGTAACCGAGCTGGCGCCGCATGAACGGCGTCATGAGCGTCTTCGCCTTGGCCAGCGTCGTGGTGAGGCCACCGAGGACCGCCGTCTCGCCGCCGGGCACGGGCAGCAGCGTCACTCCGTCGGCCGGGCCGAACGGGACGATGAGCGGGGTGCGGTGGATCGGCCGGTAGAAGCGGGGCTCCTTGCGGTGCTTGCCGGCGTTGTTCAGGTAGGAGCGGATGTTGTGGGCGGCCAGGTCGGCCTGGGCGAGTGCGGCCGGGGTGATCTTGAGTTCGGTGGCGTCGTTCACGTCGCCGACCGCGAACACGTCCAGCCACCCCTGGACGCGCAGCGCCTGGTCGACCTTGACGTGTCCCGACGCGTTCAGCCAGTCCCCGTGACCGGCGAGACGCAGCCAGAGCGTGTTGGGTGTGGTGCCGGTCGCCCAGAAGGAGCGGTCGGCCTCCATGACGGTGCCTTGGGCATCGCGATAGGTGCCGAAGTCGTTGCCGGGGGACATGAAGGCGTCGAGGCGCACCTCCACGTCATGGGACTCCAGCCAGGTCCGTGCCTTGCGTCCGGCCCGGGTGCTGCCCGTGGAGTGCAGCAGTTCCGGCCCGGAGTGGGCGAGCGTGACGCGGGCGTCCGGCCGGGCGAGGCGGATCTCGGCGCTGAGCTCGACGCCGGAGGGCCCGCCGCCGACGACCAGGATGTGTTCGGCGGCGGCGATGTGCTGCTGGTGCGTGGCGAAGGACTTCGCCGCCTCCTCGGTGGTGGTGCCGGTGAAGCGGGCAGGTTCGGGGTAGTCGGCGCCGGTGGCGATCACCAGCACGTCGTACGGCAGCCGCTCCCCCGTCGCCAGTACCACCTGGCGCTCGGTGGTGTCGATGCGGACCGCTTTGCCGACGGCCACGCGGCCGTTGGTCAGCAGCCGGTCGTACGGGATGAAGGGGGTGTACGACCAGTCCCGCCGCACTCCGGCACGCAGGGAGGCGATGCGGTGGAAGAAGACCTCCTTGCGGTCCACCAGCGTCACGCGTGCCGTCGCGTCCAGTCGCTTGGCCAGACGGACGCCCGCATAGCCGCCGCCGATCACCACTACGTCGCCGTCGAGCACGCCGCGTCTCCTGTGCTGGGTGGGGGGGAAGGAGGAGCGGGCGGAGCGGCGGGCCGGCCGCCGTCGGCCACTCCCCGCAGGGAGCGTAGCCCTTGAAACTTAAAGGGGTCGCTGAGGTGGCGTGTGCATTACGTGAAGACTGTGATCCGAGCGGCGGCCGCTGACGTGGCCGCCGTGGCCGCCGAGGTGGCCCCGCAAACGCCGACGTCCAGGCCGGCCCGTGCGGGCCCGCCTGGACGTCAGGTGCGGGGCGATCAGACGAGGTCGAACCGGTCCGCGTTCATGACCTTGACCCACGCCGCGACGAAGTCGTTCACGAACTTCTCCTTCGCGTCGTCGCTCGCGTAGACCTCGGCGAGCGCGCGCAGTTCGGAGTTCGAGCCGAAGACGAGGTCGGCACGGCTGCCGGCCCACTTCAGCTCGCCCGTGGCGGCGTCACGGCCCTCGAACGTGGTCTGGTCGGAGGACGTCGACTTCCACGTGGTGCCCAGGTCGAGCAGGTTGACGAAGAAGTCGTTGGTCAGCGCGCCCGGGGTCTTGGTGAGGACACCGAGCTGCGACTGCTGGTGGTTGGCGCCCAGGACGCGCAGGCCACCGACGAGGACCGTCATCTCGGGGGCGCTCAGGTCGAGCAGGTTCGCCCTGTCGAGCAGCAGGTACTCGGCCGGCAGGCGGTTGCCCTTGCCGAGGTAGTTGCGGAACCCGTCGGCGGTCGGCTCCAGCGCGGCGAACGACTCGACGTCGGTGTGCTCCTCGGTCGCGTCGACACGGCCCGCCGCGAACGGCACCTCGACGTCGAAGCCGGCGTCCTTGGCGGCCTTCTCCACGGCCGCGGAGCCGCCGAGCACGATCAGGTCGGCCAGGGACACCTTCTTGGCGCCGGAGTTCGCGTTGAACTCCTGCTGGATGTTCTCCAGGGTGCGCAGCACCAGGGCCAGCTGGTCGGGGTCGTTGACCTCCCAGCCGCGCTGCGGCTCCAGGCGGATACGGGCGCCGTTGGCACCGCCGCGCTTGTCGCTCGCACGGAACGTCGAGGCCGACGCCCACGCGGTGCTGACCAGCTGCGAGACGGTCAGGCCCGAGTCGAGGAGCTTGGCCTTGAGGGCCGCGACGTCCGCGGCGTCGATGGCCTCACCCTCGGCCTGCGGCAGCGGGTCCTGCCACAGCAGCGTCTCCTCGGGGACCTCCGGGCCGAGGTACAGCGACTTCGGGCCCAGGTCACGGTGGGTCAGCTTGTACCAGGCGCGGGCGAAGGCGTCCGCGAACTGGTCGGGGTTCTCCAGGAAGCGGCGCGAGATCTCACCGTAGATCGGGTCGAAGCGCAGCGAGAGGTCGGTGGTGAGCATCGTGGGCAGACGCTTCTTCGACGGGTCGTGCGCGTCCGGGATGACCGCCTCGGCGTCCTTGGCGACCCACTGCTTGGCGCCGGCCGGGGACTCGGTCAGCTCCCACTCGTAGCCGAAGAGGATCTCGAAGAAGTCGTTGCTCCACTGGGTGGGCTTGGTGGTCCAGGTGACCTCCAGACCACTGGTGATCGCGTCGGCGCCCTTGCCGGTGCCGAAGGTGGACTTCCAGCCCAGGCCCTGCTCCTCCATGGTGGCGGCCTCGGGGTCGGCGCCCACGTGGTCGGCCGGTCCGGCGCCGTGGGTCTTGCCGAAGGTGTGACCACCGGCGATCAGGGCGACGGTCTCCTCGTCGTTCATCGCCATGCGGCGGAACGTCTCGCGGATGTCGCGGGCCGCGGCGATCGGGTCCGGGTTGCCGTTCGGGCCCTCGGGGTTGACGTAGATGAGGCCCATCTGGACGGCGCCGAGCGGGTTCTCCAGCTCACGGTCGCCGCTGTAGCGCTGGTCGTCGAGCCAGGTGGTCTCGGGACCCCAGTACACGTCCTCGTCGGCCTCCCAGACGTCGGCGCGGCCGCCGCCGAAGCCGAAGGTCTCGAAGCCCATCTGCTCCAGGGCGACGTTACCGGTGAGGATCATGAGGTCGGCCCAGGAGATGGACTGGCCGTACTTCTTCTTGACCGGCCACAGCAGACGGCGGGCCTTGTCGAGGTTGCCGTTGTCCGGCCAGCTGTTGAGCGGCGCGAAGCGCTGCTGCCCGCGGCCGCCACCGCCGCGGCCGTCGCTGATGCGGTAGGTGCCGGCGCTGTGCCAGGCCATCCGGACCATCAGCGGGCCGTAGTTGCCGAAGTCGGCGGGCCACCAGTCCTGAGAGGTGGTCAGCACCTCGGCGATGTCCCGTTTCACGGCCGCGAGGTCCAGGTTCTCGAACGCCTGGGCGTAGTCGAACTCCGCACCGAGCGGGTTCGCTACGACCGGGTCCTTGGCCAGGATCTTCAGGTTGAGCCGCTCCGGCCACCACTGACGGTTGCCGCCGCCCTGCGTGGGGTGCGCGGCGCGACCGTGCGCGACGGGGCAGCCACCGGTGCCCTCAGTCTTCGCGTCAGTGACGATCGCATCGGGGTTCTCAGCCATGGGAAACCTTCCGGACTAGGTGGATCACAGTGCTCGGGGTGCACTGCCGGCAGTGGAACAGTCGGGGCACAGGCCCCAGTAGGTGACCTCGGCCTCGTCGATGGCGAAGCCGTGGTGGTCGGACGCGGTCAGGCAGGGCGCTTCACCGACTGCGCAGTCGACGTCGGCGACGGCACCGCACGACCGGCACACGATGTGGTGGTGGTTGTCGCCGATGCGCCCCTCGAACCGGGCCGGACTGCCGGCCGGTTCGATACGGCGGACGAGTCCCGCCGCGGTGAGTGCGTGGAGGCCCTCGTACACGGCTTGCAGCGAGACATGACCTACGCGATCACGCACCCCGGAGGCGATGGCCTCGACACCGAGGTGGTCACCGGCACGGACGGTCTCGAGCAACGCGACACGCGCGGCGGTCACCCGCAGGCCGGCACCGCGCAGCTCCTCGGCGGGGGTGGGAGTCGGGGATGCGGTCATGGCAGACAACCTACCTCGCTAAACACGAATGATTCAAGAAAACGAATGATGAAAGTTTGGGGGGCCGCGCCGGCCCCGGTTCCGTCCGCTAGCGCACATGGCACCCCCCGGCGCCCCCCAAAGCGCGAAAAAACGTCTCTTCCGGCATTGCGGCATGCCTTTCCGTCAAGGCCTTGACGTGGCCGACAGCCCACTCGTACTCGATGGAGGTAATCGCATGCTCGGCAGACATACCGCGGCCGGCCGCCGCGCCGCCCTGACCGTCCTCGGCACTCTCGTCCTCACCGGCGTCCCCTCGGCCGCCGCGGCCGAGCCGCCGCCCGCGTCCAACGCCGCACACACCGTCGGCGCCGACCGGCCGCCGGCAGCGGTGCTGCGTGCCATGGAGCGCGATCTCAAGCTGAAGCCGGGTCAGGCGGCCGAGCGGCTGGTCAACGAGGCGGAGGCGGGCGCCCGTGCCGGCCGTCTCCGCAACACCCTGGGCAAGCACTTCGCGGGGGCCTGGGTGCGCGGGACGACGTCGGCCGAGCTCACCGTCGCGACCACCCATGCCGCCGACGTCTCCGCCATCCGGGCCCAGGGCGCGAAGGCCGCCGTGGTCAAGCGGCCGCTGACCGAACTCCAGGCCGTCAAGAAGAAGCTGGACGCGGCCGCCACCCGCACCAAGACCCGCGACACGCCGGTCTGGTACGTCGACGTGCCGGCCAACCGGGTCGTCGTCCAGTCGACCAAGCGGGCGGCGGCCACCGCCTTCATCAAGGCCGCCGGCCTTGAGGGCAAGGGGGTGGGCGTGCGCCTGTCGGAGCTGCGGCCGCGGCTGCTGGACGACGTGGTCGGCGGCGAGGCCTACTACATCGAGAACTCCGCCCGCTGTTCCGTCGGGTTCGCCGTCACCAAGGACAAGCAGCAGGGCTTCGCCTCGGCGGGCCACTGCGGCGACCAGGGCGACACCACCACCGGCTTCAACATGGCCGACCAGGGCACGTTCCAGTCGTCCAACTTCCCCGGCAAGGACATGTCCTGGGTGGCCGTCAACAGCAGCTGGACCGCCACGGCCGACGTGAAGGGCGAGGGCGGCCAGCGCACGCAGGTCACCGGGTCGGTCCAGGCGCTCGTCGGGGCGTCGATCTGCCGCTCCGGCTCCACCACGGGATGGCACTGCGGCACCATCCAGCAGCACGACACGAGTGTCAGCTACTCCGAGGGCACCGTCGACGGCGTCACCCAGACCACGGTGTGCGCCGAACCGGGTGACTCCGGTGGCCCGTACATCTCCGGCTCGCAGGCACAGGGCGTGACCTCCGGTGGCTCGGGCAACTGCACGAGCGGCGGCACCACCTTCTACCAGCCGATCAACCCGATCCTCAGCGACTTCGGCCTCGTCCTGAAGACCGCGGCCGCCCAGTCCGGCGCCCCCGCCCCGCAGGACAACGCCGCGGACACCTGGGCCGCGGGCCGCGTCTACGAGGCCGGCACCACCGTCACCCACGAGGGCGTCCGCTACCAGTGCCTGCAGACCCACCAGGCCCAGGGAGCGTGGTCGCCGGTCGCCACGCCGGCACTGTGGCAGCGCTTGTAGAAGTCGGTCGTACGACTCTCGCGGTGCGGGGGCCGGCTCTCGCGGTGCGGGGGCCGGCTGGCTCCCGCACCGCCCGCTCCCACGGGCCCGCGGGGCGCTCCGCCTGATCATCGGATCACTGGCCGGAGGTGGTCGGTGGCGTGTTCTCTGTCGCACCGGCCTCCTGCGGCCGTCTTCCTCTGGTCCGCCCTCTCAGAAGAACAGCCAGGGTTCGTGGGGCTGTGGGACGGTCCGAGAGCTCCTAGTCCTCCGCGAGGAGCCCGTACGCCGTCGTGACGAACGGGTCGCGGGCGCGGAAGCGGCGGGTGCACACCGCGGCCAGGGCCGTGTCCGTGTCGGGCCGGAAGCCCAGGAAGGCCTGCTGGCCGAGGGTCGCCCCGCTGTGGAAGTACATGGGGCCGCCGTCCGTGGGGTGCCGGAACCACGCCATCGTGTGCACGTGCCGTCGGTCCCGTCCGCGCCGCAGGACGGGCGTGCGCACCGCCCGCAGCGCGTCGGCCAACGGGGAGCCGGCCGGGTCGAGATGGGCTTCGAGAAAGGTCAGCAGGTCGTGCGGGGTGGCACGGACGGCGCCCGCGGCCTGGAACCCGCCCGCGTCGAAGGGGAGGGCGGGCGTACGGCCGTCCTTGCCGTGGCCGACGGCGTCCGTCTTCGGGTCCTCCGCCGCCAGGGCGGTACCGCTCAGGCCGAGCGGGCGCAGCACATGGGCGCCGAGCAGTTCCTCCCACGCCGTACCGGTCGCGGCGGCGACGGCGTGGCCGAGCACGGCGACGCCGAAGTTGGAGTAATGCCACCGGGTGCCGGGACGGTGCCGGGGGCGATGGCGCAGGAAGGCGTCGGTCACGCACTCGGCCGGATAGCGGCCGTAAGGATTGGTACGCCACGCGGGAAGCGCCCGCCGGTAGAAGTCGGCCGGCAGGGCGGGCAGCCCGGCGGTGTGCGTGACGAGGTGGGCGAGCGTCACCGGGTCCGGGCCGGTGTGCCGGGCCGGGTCCAGGCAGGCGGCGGCCGGCTCGCCGCCGGTCAGCACCCCGCGCCGGATGAGCTGGGCCAGCAGGAGTCCGGTGAACGCCTTCGAGGCCGAACCTGTCTCGTAGCGCAGGTCCTGCCGGGGGACCGAAGGGGACGGGCCGGTGCCGCCGCAGTGCAGGATGCGGCGGCCGGACCGGGACATCGCGAAGACGACGTCGGGCGCGTCGACGGCTTCGACGGCCCTCTCCAGCCGATCCCGCACCGCCTCGTCATCGGTGCCGGCGGCGCCGCCCGCACGGGCGTGGTCCATGGCGTCCGCGACGCCCGGCCAGGGCGTGGGCCGACCGCTCATGACGGGGTGTGCGTCAGCTCGGTGAGGGCACGGGAGGTGGCCAGCACGGAGGCGAAGGCGGCGACCAGCGTCGGGTGGTAGACGACGTCGAACACCTCGTCCGGTTCGCCCTGGGGCATCGTCCGTACGGCGGGCATGGCGCCGTCGGGCTGCTGCGCGGCGGCGAAGCCCTGCCAGGCCCGTTCGTCCAGGGTGGGGCGGGGCAGACAGGCGTCGACGACGAGGAGTTCGCCGAGCAGGTCCCAGCGCTCCAGGTCCAGCCAGTCGTCGATCCAGACCGGCAGCCAGATGGCGAGGTAGTCGGCGATGTCCGGCGGCAGGCCCTCCGGGCGCGCTCCCCAGTCGGTGAGGTGGAACACCGTGTGGGTGACGTCGTAGGCGATGTGTCCGCTGACCGTCCAGGGCTCGGGGGTGTGGCCGAGCCAGGTGGAGCCGACGATGTCCGCTTCGGGCGTGCGGGGCGTGAGGCCGAAGCGGCGCTGGAACGCGGCCAGTCCGAGGCGCCGGGTCGGGTCCAGTTCGAGGGCCGACCAGCTGTCGAGCCGGTGGTAGAAGGCGGTGGCGCGCTCCACCTCGGGCTCGCTGTACCCCAGTTCCTTGTACGGGAGGTACACCTCGAACGGGATGGGCGACAGCGGTTCGATGCGCTGGCCGCGCACCAGCATGCGCCCGCCGTCCAGGGTCTCCCGCCACGTGTGGTCGAGGAGCCTGCGGGCCAGGTCGGCCTGGCGCGAGCCGGCCACGCCTTCGCGGAAGAGGACCCGGCAGATCAGGGCCAGTTCGCCGACCGGTTTGAACCGCTCGAGGAAGCCCACTTCCGGGTCGACGTCGGGCTCCAGGCGGAATCCGTCGCGGTGGGCCCACAGCCACTCCAGGGCGCGGACGCCGACGGTGTGTATGAGACGGGTGTCGGTCATCGGGGCGCTCCTTGTCCGCCGGTGAGGCATGTGACGGTCTGTGCCGCCGCGAAGGCGGCCATCAGGGTGGAGTGGTAGCAGTGGCGGAAGTCCGGCTCCGGACCGGCTCCTGCACCGTCCTGGCCGGCCCGCTCCGGGAGTGCTCCGGAGGGGCACTGCTCCCCCGCGATCCGGGTCCAGGCGTGCTCGAGGGTGGGGAGATCGGGCGGATCCGGAAGGCTCGTGGCGACCACCAGCAGCTCGCAGCTCAGGTCCCACATGCCGGCGTCCAGGCAGGTGTCGAGCCAGGGCGGCAGCCAGTGGGCCAGGTAGGCGGCGAGGTCCGCGGGGACGCCCGCGGGGGTGCGGCCCCAGTCGGTGAGGTGGAAGACGACATGGGTGAGGGCGTACCCCGAGGAGCGCTCGAACGTCCATGGTTCCGGAAGTCCGCCCAACCAGGTGCGCCGCAGTGCCTGCTCGGCCCGTTCGGCCTGCTCGGGCCGGTGGATGCCGCTGCGCCGCTCGGCTCTCAGGACGCCCAGCCGACGGGTGGGTTCGTGCTCGGTGAGCCGCCAGCTCCGGGTGCGGGCCGTCGTCGCGGCGGCGGCCTCGTACCCCTCGTGCCTGAACCCGGCCGCGGCGAAGACGGAGTAGATCTCCAAGGGGTAGGTCGCGAAGGGCTCCAGCCGCTGGAGCCGCAGGAAGAGGTCACCCCGGCCGGTCTCCTGCCAGGCGAACCGCAGCAGGTCGGACGCGCACGCGTGCAGCGGGTCGTGGGCCGGGGTGTGTGCCCGTACGCTCGCGCACGTCTGGGCCAGTTCCCCGAGCGGTTTCCAGGTGGCGTCCACGTGGCCGTCCCGGGCGAGGGCGTCCTCGCCCAGGGCGAAGTCGTCGCGGTGCGCGGACAGCCACGCGAACGCGGCGGCTCCCACTTCCCGGATCTCATCGGTGCCCAGGGCGGTCGTGCCCAGGGCGGTCATACGAGCGCTCCGGCCGTCCGGATGACGCGTGCCGCCTGTACCTGGAGGGCCACGCGGGGGTCGCTGCCGCCCATCAGCTCCACGAAGTCCAGCCCCGCCTCGAGACCGAGGGAGTCCGGTACCCCGTCGAGCAGGGTGAGCCAGCGCCCCGCCGAGGCCGCCTGCTGCCAGTCCCTGCGGCGCACCGCCCGCACGAAGCCCCGGGCCACGTCGACCGGGCGGCGCCGGGCCGCGCGCGTCACCGCGCAGTCGTCGCCGGGCACTGCGAGGGGGGCGAGGACGGCGAGTTGATGAGTCAGCACCTGCCAGGTCGCCCGGTCGAGCCAGTCGGCGTCGGGTTCGGCGGCCTCGTCTCCGAAGGCCGCGCCGGAGGTGTCGAGTGCGCCGGGTGCGCCGGTCACGGGCGTGTCGAGCCGCCGCAGTGTGCGGCTCATCGCCCAGTGGCTCCACCGGACGGTGGGGGCCGCGTCGGCGCGGGGCGGGAAGGCCTCCACCGTCTTCCGGAACACCGCGAGTGCCTCCGGGTCGGGCGGAGTGGGGAAGAGTACGTGGGGCAGCAACAGGTCTGCTCCCACTACGCGTACGGCCGCGAGATCGAGGCTTCCCCCGGCCTCGTCCACCGCTTGGGTACCGGACATGCGCACGTGGTCTCCGCCCCGAAGGGCGGAGACCACGTCGGACGCAAGGTCCTGCACCGCGCCCTGCAAGAGGGCGGAAGTGCCTGACTGCTCCATTCAGCCGCTCCTGTCGGTCCGTCAGCCCTTCTTGGGGCGAGGGGTCGGCGGGGACAGCAGCAGCTTGGTGTCCGCGGAGAGCAGCGCCAGGGCGGCGCACTCCCGGCTGTCACGGTAGACACCGTCGGGTTCGGCGGGGTCAAGTGCCGCGTCGAGGTCGCTCCGGACGCCGGTGAGGTCCTCGATCGCCTTGTCCATGGAAGGCATATCACCATCTCCTCTGGGGTCAGCCATAGCCTCCACAACCCAGAGCACCACACAGTCACAAAGCGCGCATCTTTTCCCACAAGCCCCCATAGGTCACGGATTCAACATCCCGACTTCGCCGCCACCCCATGACCGGCGCGCCGCGCAGGCGCGGATGCGGCTTGCCGTGCACATGAACGCCCGCAGGTGGCCGTCCAGTTGTTCCCGGAAGAGTGAAGGGCGCAGGGGCGTTGCTCGACTCATCGCCCCGGAGCTGGCACCGTACACGCGCATGAAGTCGTATAAATCCGGGCAAACCGAAAGCTCGGTGCGCTGGAGGCTCGTGCTGGCCAGCACCACGATGCTCTTCGTCGAGCTGGCACTGATCAGATGGGCGGGCGCCAACGTCGTCCACCTCAGCTACTTTTCGAACTTCATCCTGCTGGGGTCGTTCCTCGGGATCGGCATCGGCTTCCTGATCCCCGCCGCGCGCGGGCAGTGGCTCAAACGCTGGACGCCGGTCCCGCTCGCGCTCCTCGTCGTCCTGGTACGCGCGTACCCGGTGCAGGTGCGTCAGAGCAGCAGCGAGGTCATCTACTTCACCGCGGTGAAGACCACCGGCCTGCCCCAGTGGGTGACCCTGCCGGCCATCTTCCTGCTGACCGCGGTGATCATGGCAGGCATCGGCAAGATCACCGCCGATCTCTTCCGCCAACTCCCCTCGCTCGACGCCTACCGCTACGACCTGCTCGGCAGCATCACCGGCTCGGTCTCCTTCGCCGTCCTGTCCTGGCTCCGCGCCCCCTCGGTCGCGTGGGGGGTACTGGCCGCCGCGGCCCTGCTGGTCCTGGGCGGACGCCGCAACACCCTGTGGTACTCGGTTCCCCTCACGGCGATGGTCGCCGCGCTGTTCCTGGAGTCGACCACGGCCGGCATCTCCTGGTCGCCGTACTACAAGATCCAGCTCAAGCCGTCGCCGACGGCCAGCCGGACCTATTACATCTCCGCCAACGGCGTCCCCCACCAGAGCACCGCGCCGTTGCCGGTGCTGATGCGGGAGAACTCGCCGTACCGGCAGGCGTACGACCAGACACCCGACAACCCGCACAAGCGCGTGCTGATCATCGGGGCGGGCAACGGCAACGACGTCGCGGTCGCGCTGGCGCACGGAGCGGAGCGCGTGGACGCGGTCGAGATCGATCCCCGTCTGCAGGAGATCGGCAAGCAGCTGCATCCCGCCAGGCCGTACGACGATCCCAGGGTGCACGCCTACATCGACGACGGACGGGCGTTCCTGGAGCGGACCGACGCCAAGTACGACCTCGTGGTCCTGGCGCTCCCGGACTCCCTGACCCTGGTGTCGGGGGCGAGCAATCTGCGGCTGGAGAGCTACCTGTTCACCCGGCAGGCGTTCGAGGCCGCGCGCGATCACCTGGCGCCGGACGGCGCGTTCGCCATGTACAACTACTACCGCAAGAGCTGGTTGGTCGACCGCTTCGCCGGCGACCTCGACGCTCTCTACGGTCACGCCCCCTGTATGACGACGTTCAAACGGAACGCGGCCGTGCTGGTGGCCGGGATGACGCCCGCCGACCAGGCCTGCAAGCAGGTCTGGCAGCCCGGCGGCCCGGTCCCGGCGGCGGCGAGCGACGACCACCCCTTCCCGTATCTGCTCCACCGGACCATCCCCACGCTCTATCTGGGTGCCCTGGGCGCGATCCTGCTGGTGACGCTGCTGTCGGTGCGCCTGACCGGGGTCCGTATCCGCAGCACGGTCCGTTATGTCGACATGTTCCTGCTGGGCGCGGCCTTCATGCTGCTGGAGACGAAGAACGTGATCGGCTTCGCGCTCTACTTCGGTACGACGTGGCTGGTCAACGCCCTCGTCTTCTTCGGCGTTCTGCTCTCCGTCCTCGCGGCGGTCGAGGTCCGGCGCAGAATGCGGCGGGCCAACCAGCTGCTGCTGCAACTGCTGCTCTTCGGCTCTCTCGCGGTGGCCTGGCTCGTTCCGACACAGGCCGTGCTCTCGCTGCCCTTCGCCGGACGGCTCGCCGCCGCCATCGCGCTGGCCTTCGCCCCCATCTTCTGCGCCAACCTGATCTTCTCGGACCGCCTCGCGCAGGCCCCGGACCCGACGGCCGCGTTCGGCGCGAATCTGCTGGGCGCGCTGACCGGGGGCGCACTGGAGTACCTCGCGTTGGTGACGGGCTATCAAGCGTTGCTGCTGGTCGTCGCCGTGCTGTACCTGGGGGCATGCGTCGCCATGCGGTTCGCCGGGCGGGGACCGGGCGGGCAGCCGGCCGAGGTGCCGGGCGAGACGGTGGCCGCCAAGACCTGACGTACACACACTTCAGGACCCCGCACAGCGCAGGACCCGCCGGGCGCGCCCCCGGCGGGTCCTGTTCATGGTGCGGCCGGCTCAAGCAGCCAGCGTGGAGACTCTCTGTCCGGCCGGCTCGGGTTCGAGGACGCGTTCCGCCAGGTACCCGAAGAACACGCCGAACGCAGCCCACAGCACTGCCTGGACGCCGATGGCGGCCAGACGGAACTCCCACAGGGTGGTCGCCGGGAAGCCGTGCGGCACGTTCTCGCCCGAGGGCAGGAACACCATCGCGACGGTCAGCGCCGCAAGGAAGGCGGCTCCGGCGACGACCGACGCGTTCCAGTTGCCCAACGTTGCCGCGAGTCGGCGGCCGAGCAGGACCGCCGCGATCGCCAGCAGGACGCTGAGCGCGATCATCAGGAAGAACAGGGCGGTCCGCTTGTCGAGCGTGTCGGGGTTGCCGACCGCGGGCGGATTGGCCGGGTACTTCAGCATCGGCACCAGATACCCGGCCCCGAACGCGGTGAGCGCGGTCAGCGCCGCGGTGGCGCGCGCCCCGAACCGGCCGATGCGGCCGAGCGCGAAGCAGAACGCGAGAGCGGCGATGCCGCCCACCGCGACCCCGTACACGAGGACACCCGTGGCCAGGCCGGCCGTGGACTGGAGGGTCCGGCTGACCAGTTCCTCGCCTCCCGCCTCGTGGTGCGAGTGGCCGGATTCGAAGGCGATGGCCGCGTCCACCGGTCCCTCACCCACCAGATACGCGAAGACCAGCGCCGGTATCCCGGCGACGAGCCCCGCGAGCATGCCGCGCACCAACAAGGCACGCACGACAGTGGAGTTCATCGGTGCTTGCCCCGCCTCAGTGGCAGGGGAAGCCGAGCAGGTGGCGTGCGTCGTGCACCCACTCGTGGACGCCCTCACCGGAGAGGACGGCGGTGGCGCCCTGCTCGGCGCCGACGAAGTAGAGCAGCACAAGCATCAGAACGCCGAAGAACACCGCCCACGGGGCGATGGCCCGCAGCGGCAGCGGCTGGACGGCCTGGGTGGTGGGGGTGGGGGCAGCGGTGGACTGCGCCATGGCGAGACCTCCTCCGGGAACACGCGTCCCGCATCGTGTGGAGCACTCGACGACGGCGTTCGGGTCTGACTCGCCACCACCTCTCGTCGAGGGGTGGCACACAGTGGCGCGACCGTGCCGGACTTGCACCGGGCTTCCGTTGCGCCGTCGTCCTGTCGACCAGATGGTAGGGGCAATATCCGATCCGGCCAACATGGCGTACGCCACCTACGATGGGCGGCCGATGCCGTGGACCTGCCGCGAAGGGGATGTCATGACCGTCCGGTTGATGCTGGTGTGCGCCGCCGCGCCGACGGGACATGAGGTGCGGTTCGCCGACGCCGTCCCCGATGAGCGGGCGCTGAAGCAGGCGCGCGCCCTCGCCGATGCCCTGCCCTCGGCCCAACTCCGGTGCACGGCGCCGTCGCAGCGGTGCCGCCTGACGGCCACGGCCCTGGGGTGGGACGCCGTTCCGGTCGAACCGGGGCTGCGTGAGCTCGACATGGGCCGCTGGCGGGGCCGCACCCTCGACGAGGTCGCGGCCGACGAGATGGACGCGCTCGCCGCCTGGTCGACGGATCCCCATGCCGCGCCGCACGGAGGCGAGTCCGTGGCCGAGCTGTGCCGGCGGGTCGCCGCCTGGACCGATGCGCTGGCGCCCGACGCGGGGCGTGTGCAGGCGGTGGTCGATCAGGCCGTGGCACGTGCCGCGGTGATCCATGCCCTGTCCGCCCCGGAGCGGTCCTTCTGGCGCGTCGACGTGCCGCCGCTGGCCGTCGTCCGGCTCACCGGCCGGAGCGGGCGCTGGAACCTGCGGATGGGAACACTCGCCGACGCGACGGCCGCCGACGGCGACTGAGCACGCCGCCGCTCTCGCGCCGCGCCCGCCGCTCCCCTGTCGGCCGGACACGGTCACGGGTGGTCGGGCCGGTGCACGTGCCGTTCAGTGCACGTGCGGGCCGCCCGTCACCCGCGGTTTGCCCCGCGGTACGAGCGCCAGGGCGACGACGGTCCCGGCAGCGGCCGCCACCGCGCAGACCGTGAACGCGTCACCGAAGCCGCCCGCCGTGCCCCGCTCGAAGCCGGAGGCCGCGACGGTGGAGACGACGGCGACGCCGATCGAACCGCCCACCTCGTGAAAGGTGTTGACGACTCCTGAGGCGAGCCCCGCCTCCCGGTGGTCCACCATGGCCAGGGCGGTGGTCGTGGCGGTGACGAAGACCGCGCCGAGGCCTAGGGAGGCGACCACGAAGCCCGGCAGGAGTCCGGCGTACACACTGCCGGTCTCCGAGAGCCGCGTCAGCGGGACGCTGCCGGCGGCCGCGACGGCCATGCCGGTGACGGCCGTGGGGCGGCTGCCGATCCGGCCGACGAGGCGGGAGCCCAGGTGCGCGCCGATGCCGGTGGCCACGGCGACGGGCAGGAAGAGCACCCCGGTCCGCAGCGGGCTGAAGCCGCGGATGTGCTGCAGGTAGACGGATCCGAGGAAGAAGTACGCGATCAGCAGGGCCGTGGCGATCAGCATCAGGAAGGCGCCGGCCAGCACCGGCCGCCGCGTGAACATCCGCAGGTCCATCAGCGGCGCACGGGCGGCTCGCTCGACCGCCGCGAAGGCCGCGTACGCCGCCGCCGCACCGAAGAGCGGCAGCAGGGCCGAGGTGTCCGCCCAGCCGGTGTCGCCCGCCTCGACCAGGCCGTAGATCAGCGCCGCGGTGCCCGCGGTGACGAGCAGTGCGCCGGGGACGTCGAGCCGTGCGGGCCGGGGAGCGCGGGCCGGGACGAGGACGGGCAGGGCGGCCAGCAGAAATAGCCCGACCGGCACGTTGACGTAGAAGACCCACTGCCAGCCCGGTCCGTCGGTCAGAGCGCCTCCGAGGAGCACACCGGCCGCGGAGCCGGTGCCGCCGATGGCCGCCCAGACGCCGAGCGCCTTGTTGCGTTCGGCGCCGTGGAAGGTCGTGGTGACGAGGGACAGCGCGGCCGGGGACAGCAGCGCCGCGCCGACGCCCTGGCCGATCCGGCCGCCGATCAGCGTCGGGGCGTCCTGGGCCAGCCCGGTGACCAGTGAGGCGGTGGTGAAGAGCGCGAGCCCGGCGAGCAGGGTGCGGCGGGCGCCGAGGGCGTCGGCGAGCCGGCCGCCGAGCAGCATCAGTCCGCCGAAGCAGAGGGTGTAGGCGGTGACCACCCAGGTCAGCGTCTCCCGGTCGAGGGCGAGGTCGGCCGCCATGTCGGGCAGGGCGACGTTCACGACGGTGACGTCGAGGATCAGCATGAACTGGGCGAGACAGATCAGCGCGAGGGCCGTCCAGCGGCGCGGGTCGGCGGGCGGGTGAGGAGCGTGTTCGGCCGTGTGCGGCGCATCGGCTGCGGAGTGGGTCATGAGGAGTCCTTCATGAGCAGGGGTGGTGACGGGCCCTATCTGAACCATACTGTTCAGTTCACATGAACTCAACCGTACAGTTCAGATGGGTGCTAGGGTCGTTTCATGAGCGTGGACAGCGTCAAAAGGCCGCCGAGCGGGCCCCGCGCGGAGCTCAAGCGGCAGGCCATCGTGCGGGCCGCCCGTGAGCTGTTCCTGCGGGAGGGCTTCGGCGTGGGAATGGACGCCATCGCCGCCGAGGCAGGCGTGTCGAAGGTGACCGTCTACAACCACTTCGGCAGCAAGGAAGCCCTGTTCACGGCGGTCATCACGAGCGCGCTCGACGAGCCGCTCGCCGGGGAGTCGTCGGCCGCGCTGGAAGGCCTGGCCGAGGCCGAGGACCTGCGGGCCTCCCTCGTCGAGGCGGCCCGCACCTGGGTCCACGCCGTCCGGACCAACCACGAGGTCACCGCCCTGCGCAACCTCGTCGCCGCCGAGATCCACCGCTTCCCCGAGCTGGGCGAGGCCTGGCGACAGCGCGGCACGGAAAGCCACCACCCGGCGGTCGCCGCCGCCCTGCGCGCCCTCACCGAGCAGGGGCGGCTGGAGATCCCCGACCTGCAGGTGGCGATCATCCAGTTCTACGGGCTGCTGGTCTTCCCCCACATGGTCTTCGGCTCCTACGGCACACACATCGACGAGGACCTGACGGACCGTCTCATCACCAGCGGTGTCGACATGTTCCTCGCCCACTACGGTCCGCCGGGCAGCGCATAGCGGCGGACCGGGCCCGGCAGGGGCGGGCACCGAGCGGTACCCGCCCCCGGTCCGAACGGCCGGTGGGCCAGTGGGTCAGACGGTGGCGGGCAGCGGCTCGGAAGCGGGCGGTGCCGTCAGCCGGCCGGTGCGGTGCAGGCCGTACAGGGCGGCGGCGCACGCCAGGCCGAGCGCGCACAGCGTGACCCATGGCAGCGCGGGCATCCCGGCCGTGCGGGCGGCGTCGAGCGCGGCCCCCGTGCCCAGGTTCCCGATGGTGATGCCGATGCCGCAGATCGTGTTGTACAGCCCGTAGTGGGTGGCGACGAGGCGGTCACCGCAGAGGCGGACGATGGTGTCCATCTCGAAGGGGTAGGCGATCATCGTGCCGACGGCCAGCAGCAGCGCGGCGAGCGTCGGCGGCACCGCCGCGAGCAGCCACAGCCCGGTCCCGGACTCCGGTACGGGCACGGCGCCGGCCACCAGCAGGGGCACGAACGCCAGACCCATCGCCGTCAGCCCCCGCACGAGCGCCTGCCCGGGCTCGTACCGTGCCTTGCACCACGCCGTCACGCGGGTCTGGCCCAGGATCGTGCTCAGCCCGGACGCCGCGAACAGCACCGCCACCGCGACCGTGCCGAACTCCCCGTCCCCGCCGAGCCGGCGGACCTCCAGCGGGAGCGCCAGGTAGACCTGGAAGGACAGGACGTACGAGCCGATCATGGCGACGGAGAACAACAGGAACGGCCGGTTGGCGAGGATGCCGCGCCACTGGGCGAGCACGCTCCGACCGCCGTCGCGCTCCTTCCGGCCGCTGTCCTCGGCCCGCCGGGCGGGCAGCGCGCGGATCTGTACGACGCTCAGCAGGGCGAAGATCCCGGCCGCCACCAGGCAGGTGACGCGGAAGTCCACTCCGGTGAGCACCATGCCCACCAACGGGCCCAGCAGGATCCCGGCCTGATAGAAGACGTTGAACAGGGCGAACGCCTCGACCCTGCGCTCCCCCGCGTCGGCCGCGAGATACGCCCGTACGGCCGGATTGAACAGCGCTCCGGCCAGCCCGGTGGCCGCGGACGCGGCCACCAGCGCGGGCAGCGAGTCCACCAGTCCGAGCGTCGCGAAGCCGAGGGTGCGCAGCACACATCCCGCGACGATCATCGGCTTGTAGCCGAGCCGGTCGGCGAGCGTGCCGCCGACCAGGAACATGCCCTGCTGGCTGAAGTTGCGTACGCCGAGGACGAGTCCGACGACCCAGCCGGCCAGACCGAGCGTGCCGGAGAGGTGGGCGGCCAGGTAGGGCATCAGCATGTAGAAGCCGAGGTTGATGGTGAACTGATTCACCATCAGCAGCTGGACACTGCGTTCGTACGACCGCACCTGCGCGAGCAGCCCCTTCACCGGCCCTCCTCCTGCGAGGAGCCGGGCTCGACGCCCGGAGCGGCCTCGGCGCCACCCTGCCGTGCGCCCGGCAGGGTGAGGGGGTCGACCACGGTGGTGCACCGGCTCCAGCGGGTGACCTCCTTCTCGTCCAGGCGGGCGATCAGCTCGGGTTCGGGCGCCGCCGGGGAGTCGAGCAGGCCGTGGGCGGCGCAGTAGTCGTCGTCGTAGACCGTCCCCAGGTACCGCTGGGGGCCGTCGGGGAAGACGGCGACGATCCGGGCGTCCGCAGGCATCGTCCGGGCCAGCCAGCCGGCCACCAGCGCGACCGCGCCGACGCTCCACCCGCCGGTCGCGTAATGGGAGGCGGCCAGTTGGCGGCACGTCCACACCGCCTCGTGCGGGGCGACCCAGTGGACCTCGGAGAAGGTCTCGTAGGCGACGTTGCGGGGGTGGATGCTGGAGCCGAGTCCGCGCATCAGGCGGGGCCGGGCGGGCTGACCGAAGATCGTCGAACCCGTCGTGTCCACACCGACGACGGTCAGCTCCGGGTAGAGCTGGCGCAGGACGCGGGACACGCCCGCGGAGTGGCCGCCGGTGCCGACGCTGCACACCAGGACGTCGATGTGGCCCATCTCGGAGGCCAGTTCGAGGGCCAGCGGCGTGTAGGCGGCGACGTTGTCGGGGTTGTTGTACTGGTCCGGGCACCAGGAACCGGGGCACTGCTCCAGCAGCCGCTGCACACGGTCGCGGCGGGCCTGCTGCCAGCCGCCGCTGGGATGCGGCTCGGAGACGACGTTGACCTGGGCTCCGTACGCCGTGAGCAGCCGGGTCATGGACAGCTCCAGGCCCGGATCGGTGACCAGGGTGACCGGGTGGCCGTACACCATCCCGGCCAGGGCGAGTCCGAGCCCGAGGGTCCCACTCGTGGACTCGATGATCCTTCCGCCGGGGCGCAGGTCGCCACGGGCCCGGGCCCGCTCCACCATGTGCAATCCCGGACGGTCCTTGATGCCGCCGGGGTTGAACCCCTCGAGCTTCGCCCAGAACCCACGCCCGGCCGGGGCCAGCGGCTGCGACACCCGCAATAACGGGGTGTTGCCCACCAGGCCGGACAGGGCGGACCGGCCCGAGGCGACTGCGGCCTTGGTCAATGACTGCATGTCTGTGTTGTCACTCTCGCTCGATGAATGCAGATGACTGCACGTGCGGGTTCATCTCGCGTCCCACGGCGCCAGGCGGACAGCGGGTCCGTGGTCATGCCGTGGATGCGCGGCAGCCGACGCGATCGGCCGGCTGCGAGCGAGTGGTCTAGATCCGCCACCGCGACGTTCGGACGAGCGCCGCGCGGCCGGTGCGTGCGCTGCGACGTCTGCGGGAGGCGTGCCGTACGAGGGGCCGCCCCACCGACAGGAACACGGCGACGAGTACGACGACGGCCGGTACGCCGAGGGGAAGATCCTCCCCCGCACGGGCCGCGGTACGGACCATCGCGTCCGCCGAACAGTCCTCGATCCCGTGCGGGACATGGTGCCCGTGAGGGTCCTCGTCCGTGACCGTCGCCGAGACTCCGGCCGGCACGGGCACCGACGCGTGCGCCTTCTCGGGCAGGCCGTGCATGACGGCGCACAGGATGAGCGCCATCACGAAGGTGCCGCGGAGCGCCGGACCGAGTCGGCGCCACAGGGGCGTGGGCGTGGGGGGATGTGTCGGCACAGGTCCTCCGTGCTGCTGCCCCGTCTCCGGCGAGGCCGGAGTCGGACGCAGCCATGGGATGGTGGCAGGACGGCTTCGACGAATGTGACGACCCATCATGAACACGGGGCACCACGCCCGTCGCGCGGTACCAGCCGAACCGGTGACACCCGGCGGCCGGTTGGAGGACGTCGGGCCTCTAGACCTGCCGCACCACGGACGCTGCTCTGAGAGCCGCCGGAGACGCACGGTCGCCGGCCCCGTCGGCACCCGGCACTCGTACGGTCCAGGCGTCGTCGGCAGTCGTCGATGCGCGCACCGACGCCGCACCACAGGGCGGTGCCGGCAGAGAACTCTGCTGAGGCTGCCCTGCCACGCAGTGCTCGCCGGGCTGGGACGGCGCATGCCCCCCGCCTTCGGCCGACAGCGCGGCTGAGGCGGTTGCGCTGGTGGAGAGGTGTCCCTGGACGCTCTCCCCGTGCACGCCGTGCGTGACGAGGACGCCGCACAGGATCACGGCCAGCGCCAGGATGCGCACCAACGGACCCGCACCGGAGCGGGTCCTGACGATACGCCAGGGCGACCAAGCCGTAACCATGCCGTGATCCTAGCGGCTCGCCGAGGAAAGTATGACCGCGGGCGAGCCGGCGACGTAAGGACGCCCTTCTCGGCGTAGAAGCACAGTGCCTCCGGGGATCGCCTTTTCCTATCCGAATGGACGCTCTCGGCTCGCTGTGGTCGGGCTGCGACGGTACGCATAGGGAGACGCTGACCGTTTCCAGCGTTCCCGCGCACCGCCTGACGAGCGGGCAGGCGCGTTTTGAACACGACCGGACGAATGCGTGGGAGGATCACATGGCCGTGGAGATCCCGCCTCTGGTTAAACCCTCTCGACTCAGACGCCGTGGGGGCCTGTGGGGCGAATGCCTGGCTGAATTTCTGGGGACGTTCATCCTCATCTCCTTCGGTTGCGGCGTGGTGGCCATGGCGGTCGCTGCGCTGCCCGGCTCGGGCCGCACCTCGGGGCCCACCACGTTCTTCCTCGGTGCCGGGGACTGGCTGCTGATCACCTGGGGCTGGGCCATGGCCGTGGTTTTCGCCATCTACGTGGCCGGCGGGGTCAGCGGAGCGCATATCAACCCGGCGGTAACGCTCGCGTTCGCGGTACGCCGCAAATTCCCGTGGGTCAAGGTCCTTCCGTACTGGGTGTCACAGGTGGCCGGTGCCCTCGCCGGAGCCGCGCTGGTCTACGGCGTGTACCACGACGCCATCAACACGTTCGACGACGCCATGAAAGGACCCAAGACGGGTGGTCACACCCTCGCCTCGTTCTCGATTTTCGCCACCTTCCCCGCGCCGTACTTCGGCGGCGGCATCTGGGGACCGCTGATCGACCAGGTCGTAGGCACCGCCTTCCTGGTCATGCTGGTGGTGGCCGTCATCGACCTGCGCAACACGGCCGTACAGGCAAACCTCGGTCCCCTGGTGATCGGCTTCGTGGTGGCCGCCATCGGCATGTCGTTCGGGGCCAACGCGGGCTATGCCATCAACCCGGCCCGCGACTTCGGTCCCCGTCTGTTCACCTGGATGGCCGGATGGAAGGATCTGGCGTTTCCCGGCAGTTTGTCCGGGGCGTTCAGCTCCTATTGGTGGATCCCGATCGTGGGTCCTCTTGTCGGTGGCGTGATCGGCGTGCTGGTGTACGACCTGTTCATCGGGGACATCCTGCACATCCGCGCCCAGCAGGCTGTCCCGCCGGAGCCGGGCCGCACCCGCCCCACGACCTCCGAGGAGGAGTAGGCCATGGCGACCGGCGCCCGAATCGGCACCGGTCAGCCAGACGGCTTTGGGTCCGGCGAGTCGCGATAGCTGGGTGCGCTGCCCAGGGAGCGCCTGCGACTCGCCCCGAGCGGGAGCGCTGCGCCTACGGTCGAGTGCCGTCGATGGTCTCGAGCAGAGTTCGGGCTTCGACGGTGCGGCGGTGGTCCGGGCCGAAGGAGGCCAGGCAGGCATCGTGAGCGGCTGCAGCCTGGCGCCGGGCGTCGGGAACGCGGCGCAACCCGAACAGGGCAGTGGCAAAGGCCAGTTCGACAGCACCCGTATCTGGATGGCGCTGGTAGTCGGGCAGAGCGCGGTACAGCTTGTCGGCTGCCCGCGCCTCGGTGAGGGCGTCTTCGTGGCGGGCTTGGCCGTTGAGGCTGCGAGCCAGGCCGAGGCGCAGGACCAGGGACATCCGGTCACGTGCGTGATGGGCGGCCAGGGCCTCGCGGGCGAGTGTCTCGGCCTCCTGGTGGCGCCCTTGCGCATTGAGGGCGAAGACCAGTCCATTGCGGGCGGCCGCTGCCAGGCGTGACATTTCGGGGCCTGCACCGCGGCCCGCAGCCTCGGCGACGGCCGCACATTCCGCCTCGCACTCGGCGTGCCGGCCGAGCGAGATCATCTGCTGGGCGCGGTCCGAGCGCAGCTTCAGGGTCAGCCAGTGACCGCCTCCAAATATCCTGCTGAAGGCAGGCAGCGCTTCGTCGTAGGTGGCGAGTGCCTCGGCGTGGCGGCCTTGGGCGCCCGTCGCGAGCGCGGCGATGTTCAGCGCCACCGCTGCGTACTCGTCGTCGCGTGGGCGCGACCGGGCCACGGCGCGGGCTTCGGTCTCCGCCTCGGCGTAACGCCCGGCTTCGTAAAGGGCTTTGGCCTCGGCCACAGGCGTTCCCGCCATTCGTTGGGCGTCGCTTCGGCCGCGCGACCGGAAGAATCTCATGGCCGGGAGCATACGCAGGCCGCGCAGGCTGCTCGGCGAGGAGGCAAGGAGATGGTCGGCAGCCCTTGCACCTTCCGCTGCGCGGCCGACGGATGATGAGTCCGCCGCCCGGTCAGTCCGTGAACCCGTCCCGCACGGCGTCGAAGACGGGACGGTACGTGTCCCACTGGGCTTCCGGCGCCGAGAGATAGATGTCGTACTCCCGGCCGCCCGCCGTGCCGTATCCGAGGTCGATGGCGCGGAAGGCGCGGGCACGGCCCTGGAAGGTGAACTCCCACACCGCGGCCGGCTTCCCCTTGAACGTGGTCTTCTGCAGGCGCAGCCTGCGGTACGTGGGGTAGTTGCCCTCGGTGTTCGTCTCGATGTCCTTGAAGTGTTCGATCGGGTGGGAACCGGCCGGATCCACCATGCCGATCGTGATGCCGGCCAGCCCGCTCGGGTCGGCGTAGGTGACCTCGTCGCTCGGCCCCTTCTTCGGCTTCCAGCCGTCCGGCACGGGGAAGGAGACGCCGAGCTGCCGGTCCCGGACCAGGTGGTGGCCGTCGGGGACGGGCGAGGGCGCGGCGGACGCGGTGCGGGTCGTGCCGGTCCTGTCGGCACGTCCCGGGGTTCCGCCGTCGTACGAGGAGGCGTAGAGGATCACCGCGGCAGCGGACGCGGCCAGGACGCTCACCGCCGGCAGCAGGACGCGCCGCTTCCGCTTCCGGCCCCGGCGGCGGTCCCCTTCGCTCTTGTCCGAGGGCGTCGGCGCGGTGTGTCGCGTCGGCGACGTTGGGGTGCTGTCCGGTGTGGCGTCCGGGTCGTGGTGGGCGAGGGCGGCTGATGACACGGTGGTCGGGCCGCCGGACCAGGTGGCCCGCAGAGCGCGTTCCGTCTGCTCGGCCGTGGGCCGGTCCTCGGGGTTCTTCGACAGCAGGGTCTCGATGAGCGGTTCCAGCGGACCGGCCCGCCGCATCGCCTTCAGGGGCTCGACCGCGATGGCGTACGCCGTCTCCATGGCCGTGTCGCGGCGGTACGGCGGGTGTCCCTCGACCATCTGGTACAGCGTCGCGCCCAGCGACCACAGGTCGGAGGAGGGGCCGGGTTTCCGGCCGCGGACCCGCTCGGGGGCCATGTAGTCGATGGAGCCGACCATCTCCCCGGTCTGGGTGAGCGTCGAGGTCCCGGCGGTCAGGGCGATGCCGAAATCGGTCAGGACGACCCGGTCACCGTCGGCCAGCAGGACGTTGCCGGGTTTGATGTCGCGGTGCAGGACACCGGCCGCGTGCGCGGCCCGTACGGCGGCGATCATGCCGAGGCCGATGCGGGCCGCCTCCTCGGGTGCCAGGGTCCGGCCGCCCTTGAGAACGTCGCCGAGGGTGAGCGCGGGGACGTACTCCATGACGATGCAGGGCCGGCCGTCGTCCTCGACGACGTCGTGCACCACGACCACATTGGGGTGGGCGACGCGGGCGGCGCTGCGCGCCTCTCGGCGGGTGCGCTCGTAGAGCGTGGCGACCTCGGCGTCGGACAGGTGTGGCTGCGTGTGGAGCCGCTTGACCGCGACCTGGCGGGCGAGCAGCTCGTCCTCGGCCCGCCATACCGTGCCCATGCCGCCGCGGCCGATGCGCTCGACCAGCCGGTAGCGCCCGGCTACGAGCCGTCCCTCGTCCGACACAGCCCTGCCCTCCGCCTGCTCTGCCCCCCTTCGTGCCACTTGGCCCTGAACAGTAACCGACCTCGTCGGCAGACCGGTGGGGCAGTCCGGCATCCGGAACCGCACGGCATGCCCCGAGCGGCCCCGTCCTTCGCCCGTCCCGGGCGGGCAGTGGACCGCTTGGACGGCTCGGCGACTCATCGGATACTGGCTGTGTCGACGTGCTGGGGCTGGACATGATCCGACGTGATGCGCTGGCGGAGTACGTTCGCGGGTCGCTGTGGGTGCTTCCCACGCTGTCCGTGCTGGGGGCGCTCGTCGCCGGGACGCTGCTGTCCCTCGTCGAGACCGGCTCGGAGTCGCCGCTGGCGTTCCAGGGGACCGCCGACGATGCCCGGACGCTGCTGATCGGGATCGCCGGGACGATGGTGACGGTCATCGCGGTGCTGCTGGGCCTGACCGTGGTCGCGCTGCAGTTGTCGTCCACCCAGTTCTCGCCGCGGCTGCTGCGCAACTTTCTGCGGGACCGGCCCAACCAGATCGTGCTCAGCGTCTTCGTGGCGACCTTCGCCTACAGCGCGGCCGGTCTGTACACGGTCGGCGTGTCGGGAGGGAGCCGCTCGGAGAGCTTTCCCCGGTTCGCGGTGAGCGGTGCGATCGTCCTGCTCTTCGTCAGCCTCGGTCTGCTGGTGTATTTCGCCGACCATCTCGTCCACTCCATCCAGGTCGACGCGATCATGACCGTGGTGGAGCGCAACACCGTGCGGGTGGTCCGCGACAGGGTGTTCGCCGGCGGCGAGGACGTCGGTGGAGTGCCGGAGGGAGCCGTGCCCATCGCCGCCCGGCACTCCGGGTACGTGCAGGTGGTGCGTCCGCGGCTGCTGCTGTCGGCGGCGGCCGAGCAGGAGGTCTGTCTGCGGCTGCGGCCCCGGGTCGGCGAACACGTCGTCGCCGGAACGACGCTGGCGTGGATCTGGTACGCCACACCGCGCGACCGGGGTCCCGACCCGGCGGGGTTCGTGCGGGTGCTGGACGCCGGTGTGCGGATCGGATTCGAGCGCACCCTGGAACAGGACGCCGCGCTCGGCATCCGGCAACTGGTCGACGTGGCCTGCAAGGCGCTGTCCCCGGCGGTCAACGATCCGTACACGGCGGTCCAGGCCATCGATCACCTGTCCGTGATCTTCTGCGCGCTCGCGCAGCGGCCGCTGGGAAACCACGTCGTCCGGGACGACAGCGGGGCCGTCGTGATCATTCCCGGGCGGCGGTTTCCGGAGTACCTGGCCGTGATGTGCGGGCTCGTCCGGCGCTACGGGGCTCGTGAGCCGACCGTCGCGCATGCCCTGCTCCGGCTGTTGCACCATTGCGCGGCCGTCGTCGGCGACGATGCCGAGCGGTGCGCGGCGATCGGGGAACAGGCCCGCACCGTCATCACCGACGCCGAGCGGGAGGTCGCCCAGCCGGCCGACCTCGCCCTCGCACACGCGGAAGCGGAAGCCGTACGTCAACAGCTGGCCGAGAACCGACGGCCCGCTCACCGGGCCGGCCACCGGCTAGGGCAGCCGCGCATGCCGTGACCGCTCGGGCCGGAGGCAGACGAGCAGCAGCCGCATCGCGTGTCCGGGGGCATCGGGACGGCGCGAACCATGGCCGAGGCCTCGCGCATACGGCACGGTGGTCGCTCGGCGACGGTTGGGCGACCCTCCACACCGGCACCGGGCTCGTGCTCGCCTTCCAGCGTGCGGAGGACCAGCGGCCGCCTCGGTGGCCAGATCCTGCCCGGCCGCAGCAGTTCCACCTCGACCTGGGGGTCCCGGACCTCGATCAGGCCAGGTCACCCGTTCTGTCTCGGCCGGGACTGACGGTTCAGCCGAAGAACACCTCGAACTCGTCGTACAGCGACGGATCGACCTTCTTCGTCCGCTCCGTGGCATCGGCGAGGGGAACACGGACGACCTCGGTGGCGTGCAGGGCCACCATCGTGCCGTAGTCACCGTCCTTGACCGCGTCGACGGCGTGCAGGCCGAAGCGCGTGGCCAGCCACCGGTCGAAGGCGCTGGGCGTGCCGCCGCGCTGGACGTGGCCGAGGACCGTCGTACGGGCGTCCTTGCCCGTGCGCCGCGAGATCTCCTGGGCCAGCCACTCACCGATGCCGGACAGCCGTACGTGGCCGAACTCGTCCCGCGTCCGGTCCTTGAGGAACATCTGCCCCTCCTTCGGAACGGCCCCTTCGGCCGCCACGACGATCGGCGCGTAGTTGATCTTGAATCGGCTCATCACCAGCTCACACACCTGATCGATGTCGAACGGGCGCTCCGGGATGAGGATCACGTTGGCGCCGCCCGCGATCCCGGCGCGCAGCGCGATCCACCCGGAGTGCCGCCCCATCACCTCCACCACGAGGGTGCGCATGTGCGACTCGGCGGTGGTGTGGAGGCGGTCGATGGCCTCGGTGGCGATGCCCACGGCCGTGTCGAAGCCGAAGGTGCAGTCGGTGGCGGACACGTCGTTGTCGATGGTCTTCGGTACGCCGACCAGGCGCACCCCCTGACGGCTCAGCTCGGCGGCCACCCCGAGGGTGTCCTCACCGCCGATCACGACCAGCGCGTCCACGCCGTGCGCGGCGAGGGTGTCCCGGACGCGCCGCACCCCGTCCTCGTGCCCCAGCGGGTTGGTCCGGGAGGAACCGAGGATGGTTCCGCCGCGGGGAAGGATCCCCCGCACGCTGCCGATGTCCAGCGGTACGATCTTGCCCTCCAGGGCGCCGCGCCAGCCGTCCCGCACCCCGACGAACTCGAAGGCGTACTCCTGGACGCCCTTGCGGACGACGCTGCGGATCACGGCGTTGAGGCCGGGACAGTCGCCGCCGCCGGTCAGTACTCCGACCCTCATGGCTTCCTCCCTGCCGCCGAGGGGCCCCGCACGGATCGTCTTCCTCCAGCCTCCCTCCATCCGGTTCACGACGGCCACTCCACGCCCGCCCGAGCGGGCATACCGTGGCACAAGACGGTGATGCGCGACGGCCGGCACATCGACCGGCGCGCCGAGACGAGGAGGAACCATGCCGCACACCGCGCAGTGGAAGGTCCGCCTCTCCCTCGTCGAGGACGACGGAACGACGAAGGCGCGTGCGGAGCTGGACACCGGCACGGCCGGTACTCCGGCGCTCACCGGCCACGGTGTGGCGCACCGCAATCCCGCGGACACGGATGTTCCGGAGATCGGTGACGAACTGGCGGCGGGCAGGGCCATGCACGACCTCGCCCAGCAGCTGGTGGCCGCCGCCGAGCAGGACATCGAGGGCATGGGCGCCTCCGGGACCGGACAGGACACTCGCCCCGTGGCCGGATGGCCCCTGTGAACTGGATGGGCCCTGTGAACTGTTGAATCACGCGTCGCCCGGCCGGTGCCGGAAGCCCGCGGAAGGCACGCACCGAACGGCGTCAGGGACGCGCCGGTAGCCGAGGCACCTCGCGCCCGGCACCGGCGGACCCTGGCAGATCTTCCTTCCCGCCTCACAAAAGCCCAGGTCAGCGAGGTATCCGGCGAGGCGTCAGGTGGCGCAACACTTCCGCAACACCACTATCCCTACCGGATGAGTATGGTTCCGGCCATGTCCCCGACCGACCGCATCCGCGACCACGCCGGCCAGGGCGCGACCACCGTCGCCGCCCACCGTGCGCGGCGCCGGCTGCGCGCGGACCGGGCACGTCAACTCGCCGACCTGCTCCGCCACCAGATCCTCACCGGCGACTTCCCGGCCGGCGCCCTCCCCCACGAGTCCGCCCTCGCCACCGACTACCGCGCCTCCCGCAACACCGTCCGCCAAGCCCTCGACCTGCTGCGCGCCGAAGGCCTCGTGGAACGGCTCCCCGGCGTCGGCACGGTCGTCGTGGCCCAGAAGTACCCCCACGGACTCGACAAACTGATGGGCCTCGCGGAAACCCTGCGCGAACACGGCCGCGTCACCAACGAGGTCCGCACGACGGTCCCCGTCCCCGCCCCGGCCCCGGTGGCCGACCGCCTCCGGCTCCCGCCCGGTGCCGACGTGCTGTACATCGAACGCCTGCGCCGGCTGGGTGGCCTCCCGCTCTCCCTCGACCTCACCTACATTCCCCTCGACATCGGCACCGCCCTGCTCGGTGAGGACCTGGAGAACACCGACATCTTCCGGCTCCTGGAGACGCTGACCGGCACGCCGCTCGGCCACGCCGAGATCAGCCTGGAGGCGGTGAACGCCGACGCCCACTCCGCCGCCGTACTGGATGCCCCGCAGGGCGCCGCCGTACTGATGCTGGAACGCCTCACCCACCTCGCCGACGGCCGCCCCGTCGACCTGGAGTTCATCCGCTTCCGCGGCGACCGCATCACGATGAGCGGCCTGCTGCGCCGCTCTGTCTGACCCCCTCTCCCTTCCCGACCTCCTTGCTCGACCTCCCTGGAGACAGCCATGCCCTTGGCGCCCCAGCGGGCCGACGTGCCCGTGACCATCGACGAGTCGAAGTGCATCGACGGCTGCACGCTCTGCGTGGACATGTGCCCGCTGGACTCGCTCGCCATCGACGACAGCAGCGGCAAGGCGTACATGCACGTCGACGAGTGCTGGTACTGCGGCCCGTGCGCGGCCCGCTGTCCCACCGGAGCCGTCACGGTCAACATGCCCTACCTGCTCCGGTGAAAGGCCGAACTCCCATGTCCCGAACTCCTGTGAAACGCACCGCACTTGCCGCATCCGCGGCCCTGCTCCTCGCCCCGCTCACCGCCTGCGGGGGCAACGCCGCGGCCGGCGGTGACGGCTCCACCGTCACGGTCACCGTCGGCTACCAGTCCAAGACCATCAACACGGTCACCGCGGGGACGCTCCTGCGCTCCCTCGGCTACTTCGAGAAGCAGCTGAACTCCCTCCACGACGGCCGCACCTACAAGGTCGACTGGCAGGACTACGCCACCGGAGCCCCCATCACGGCGCAGATGACCGCCGGGAAGATCGACATCGGCTCGATGGGCGACTTCCCGCTGCTCATCAACGCCGCCCGCGGCAAGCAGCTGAACCGCCCCACCCACCTGGTCTCCGTCACCGGCTACAACCTCCGCGGCGGCCTCAACACCATCGTCACCGCGCCCGGTTCCAAGCTCACCTCCCTGAAGGACCTGAAGGGCAAGAAGGTCTCCACGAGCGTCGGTTCGGCCGCCGACGGCACCCTCGTACGGGCCCTGCAGCGCGCCGGCATCGACCCGAACGACGGCATCGAGAAGCTCAACCAGCAGCCCGCCGTGGGCGCCTCGGCCCTGACCGCGGGCAGCGCGGACGCCCTCTCGCAGTTCGTCGCCTGGCCGGGTCTGCTCACCTACCAGGGCAAGGCGAAGGCCCTGTACGACGGCGCCCAGCTGAACCTGCCCACCTTCCACGGGGTCACGGCCCGCGAGGACTTCGCCGAGGACCGCCCGGCCGTCCTGGAGGCCTTCCTCAAGGCCCAGGCCGAGGCCACCGACTACCTCGACGCCCATCCCGTCGCCGCCGCCGAGAAGGTCGCGAAGGCCACCGGCCTGCCCGCCGAGGTCGTCTACCTCTACAACGGCGCCCACGGCATCTCCACCTTCGACCCGGCCGTCAAGCCGCAGCTCGTCTCCGCGCTGAAGCAGGACGTGTCGGTCCTGAAGGCGGCGAAGCTGACCGGCGACGTGGACGTGGACTCGTTCGTCGACGACCAGTACGTGAAGAAGGCGCTCGGGGCGTCGTACGGGAAGCGGCTCACGGCCACGCCGCCCGCCGCCGCGAGCGAGGTGTGGCCGAAGGGCACCGAGGAGACCAGGACCTTCAAGTCCCCGGCGCAGCTGCTCGGTTACGTGTCCGCCCACTCCGACGGCATCCGCGCCGCCTACGTCCCCGACGCCACCACCGGCACCCTCTGGTTCGCCGACAAGGCCGTGTGGGTCGCCGACGGTGAGCAGCTGCTGCCGTTCGTCGCCCCCGCGACCGCGCAGGCCTACGTGGACGGACACGACGGAGCACGGGTCGTCACGTATGCCGACGCCCTGGAGCGTGCGGCGTGAGCGGGCCAGCGCCACGAGCCGCCCGGTACGCACTGCGGGTGGCCGCCCTCGCCGCCGCCCTCGGCCTGTGGCAGCTCCTGACCAGCCTGGACGTCGACCTGTGGCTGCGCTTCTCGCAGTTCCCCACGGTCACCGACGTGGCCCACGCCTTCGCCGGCCGCCTCGCCGGGGCGGACTACTGGACGGACCTCACCGACAGCCTGACCCGCATCGTCACCGGCTTCCTGCTGGCGGCGGTGCTGGGCGTGGCCACGGGCGTGCTCGTGGCGCGCTCGCGGCTCGCCGAGGACCTGCTGGGCCCGCTGCTGGAGGTGGTCCGCCCGATCCCGGCGATCGCGCTGGTGCCCGTCGCGATCCTTCTGTTCCCCTCCAACGAACAGGGCATCGTCTTCATCACCTTCACGGCCGCCTTCTTCCCGGTCCTGGTCTCCACCCGGCACGCCGTCCGCGCGCTGACCCCGGTGTGGGAGGAGGCCGTGCTCACGATGGGCGGCGGCCGGTGGCGGATCCTCGGTTCGGTCGTCCTGCCGGGCGCGCTGCCCGGCATCTTCGGCGGCCTGTCGGTCGGCATCGGCGTCTCGTGGATCTGTGTGATCTCCGCCGAGATGATCTCCGGCCAGTACGGCGTCGGCTACCGCACCTGGCAGGACTACACGATCGTCGACTACCCCGGTGTCTTCGTCGGCATGGTCACGATCGGCGTCCTCGGCTGGCTCACCTCCACGGCGGTGGAGCTCCTGGGCCGGCGTCTCACGCGCTGGCTGCCCCGCACCTCGTACGTCCCCGCGGGACGGGCACCGCGTCAGGTGCGCGGTGCCGCGGCCGCCGTACCGATGAGCCGCACGCACAAGGAGGAGGTGCCCCGTGACCAGCTCGTCTGACCTTCGTTCGTCCGACCTTCGCTCGTCCGACATTCGCTCGTCCGACCTTGGTTCGTCCGCCCGCACCGGCGCGGCGCTGGCGGTGCGCGGAGCCGCCCTCGGGCGGCCGGGCGCGCCCGTGCTCGACGGCGTGGACCTCGACGTGGCCCCCGGCGAGATCCTGACCGTCGTCGGCCCTTCCGGGTGCGGAAAGTCGACCCTGCTGCGCACGCTGGCCGGGCTGCTGTCTCCTCTCGTGGGAGAAGTCAGCCAGGACGGGAGCCCGTTGACGGGCCCCGCCGCCGACCGCGCCCTGATCTTCCAGGAAGACGCGCTGCTGCCCTGGCGCACCCTGCGCGCGAACGTCGAACTGCCGCTGGCCATCAAGGGGGTGGCCCGCACCGAACGCCGTACCCAGGCCGGGTCCTGGCTCACCCGCGTCGGTCTCGCGGACCACTCCCGGCACCTGCCGTACCGCGTCTCCGGCGGGCAGCGCCAGCGCGCCCAGCTGGCCCGGGCCCTCGCGGGAGCTCCCCGCGCCGTCCTCATGGACGAACCGTTCGGCGCGCTCGACGCCCAGACCCGCGCCGGCATGCAGGACCTGCTGGTGGAGGTGCTGCAGGGCACGGGCGCGACCGTCGTCTTCGTCACCCACGACGTGGACGAGGCCCTGTTCCTGGGCGACCGCGTGGCCCTGCTCGGCGCCGGCCGCCTCCTCGCCGTACGGGACGTACCGCGTCCTCGTGACCGTACGGCCCTCGGCGACCCGGCCCGCGTGGCCCTGCGCCGCGACGTCCTCACCTCGCTCGGCACGTGAAAGGCACCCCGGTGAACACCCGCGCCACCCCCTCCCCGGAGCCCCTCCGGATCCCCGAACTCGCCGACGCCGAGGTCCTGACCTGCGACGTCCTCGTCATCGGCGGTGGCACCGCCGGCACGATGGCGGCCCTGACCGCCGCCGAGCACGGCGCGCACGTCCTGCTGCTGGAGAAGGCGCACGTCCGTCACTCCGGCGCCCTCGCGATGGGCATGGACGGCGTCAACAACGCGGTCATCCCCGGCCGCGCCGAACCCGACGACTACGTCGCCGAGATCACCCGCGCCAACGACGGCATCGTCGACCAGTCCACCGTCCGCCAGACCGCCACCCGCGGCTTCGCGATGGTGCAGCGGCTGGAGTCGTACGGCGTGAAGTTCGAGAAGGACGAGCACGGCGAGTACGCGGTCCGCCAGGTCCATCGCTCGGGTTCCTATGTGCTGCCGATGCCGGAGGGCAAGGACGTCAAGAAGGTCCTGTACCGGCAGCTGCGGCGACGCGAGATGCGGGAGAGGATCCGCATCGAGAACCGGGTGATGCCGGTGCGCGTGCTGACCGCCGGAGGGCGGGCCGTGGGGGCGGTCGGCTTCAACACGCGCACGGGCGCGTTCGTTGTGGTGCGCGCGGGTGCGGTGATCCTCGCGACCGGCGCCTGCGGCCGCCTCGGCCTGCCCGCCTCCGGCTACCTGTACGGCACGTACGAGAACCCCACCAACGCGGGCGACGGCTACGCCATGGCCTACCACGCGGGCGCCGAGCTCACCGGCATCGAGTGCTTCCAGATCAATCCGCTGATCAAGGACTACAACGGGCCCGCCTGCGCCTACGTCGCCAATCCGTTCGGCGGCTACCAGGTCAACCGGCACGGCGAGCGCTTCGTCGACTCCGACTACTGGTCGGGCCAGATGATGGCGGAGTTCGCGGCGGAGATCGCCTCCGACCGGGGCCCGGTCTACCTGAAGCTGAGCCACCTCCCGGAGGAGTCGATCTCGGCTCTGGAGTCGATCCTCCACTCGACCGAGCGTCCGACACGAGGCACCTTCCATGCCGGCCGGGGTCATGACTACCGCACCCATGACGTCGAGATGCACATCTCGGAAATCGGCCTGTGCGGCGGTCACTCGGCCTCGGGTGTACGGGTCGACGACCACGCCCGTACGACCGTACCCCGCCTGTACGCCGCCGGCGACCTGGCCTGTGTGCCGCACAACTACATGATCGGCGCGTTCGTCTTCGGGGACCTGGCCGGGGCGGATGCGTCCCAGTACCACGCCTACGAGGGCGAGTTGCCCGAGGAGCAGCTCCGCGCGGCGCACGAGCTGATCTACCGCCCGCTGCGCAATCCGGACGGCCCTCCGCAGCCCCAGGTCGAGTACAAGCTGCGCCGCTTCGTGAACGACTACGTGGCACCGCCGAAGTCCGGCGCGCGGCTGTCGTTGGCCCTGGAGGCCTTCGAGCGGATGCGCGACGACATCGCGGCCATGGGCGCCCGCACCCCGCACGAGCTGATGCGCTGCGCCGAGGTCACCTTCATCCGCGACTGCGCGGAGATGGCCGCGCGCGCCTCGTTGGCCCGCACGGAGTCGCGCTGGGGCCTCTACCACGACCGCATCGACCACCCGCGGCGCGACGACACGTCCTGGTTCCACCACCTCGATCTGCGCAAGTCGTCCTCGGGTGCGATGGAGTTCACGGCCCGTCCCGTGGCTCCGTATCTGGTTCCGGTCGAGGAGTTCAGCCCGGTCGGCGGTCCTGCGCGGCACCTCGGCGAGGTCCACGCCGAGCACGTGGCCACGGCGGGCGCGCGGGAGGTGGCGCCGGTGGCCGCCGGGGCGAGGGCCGACGCCCCCTCCGCGCCCGGCGTGGCTTCCGCGCCTCGTGAGGTCGCCTCACCCCGGCTGCTCACGCTGCTGTCGCTCGCCGAGGAGGAGCCCGAACTCGCCCTCGTCGAGCCCTACTTGACCGACCCCGACCCCGCCGTGCGGCGGACGGCCGTCTCGGTCCTCACCGAGACCGCGCCGCCCGGCACCGGGCAGGCGCTGGCCGGGGCGCTCGCCGACCCCGACGCCGAGGTGCGGTCGGCCGCGGCGGCCTCCCTGCGCGAGCTGGTCGAGACGCTGCCGCCCGAGCCGGCGCTGCGCGACGCCCTGGCCGCGGCTCTCGCGGAGGCCGACCCCGTGGTCCGTGCCGCGGCTCTCGACGTGCTGCGCGCCCTGCGCCTGGGCGATGCCGGCCTGTTCGCAGCCGCCCTCGCCGACCCCGACATCCCGGTGCGTATCGAGGCCGTCCGTGCGCTCGTCTCGGTCGACGCGGACGAGGCGGTGGCGCGTGCGGCGCACGATCCGTCCCGCGAGGTCCGCGTCACGGTGGCCAAGGCCCTGGCCGGCGTGGGCTCCTCGTCCGTCGCGCCGCGGGCCCTGGCCGGGCTCAGCGAGGACACGGACCCCCTGGTGCGCGGTGCCGCGTTCGGGGCGCTGGCCTCCGTCGGCTGCCCGTCGGCGCTCGCCGCCCGTGCCGTGGCCGCTCTGTCCGACCCGGCATGGCAGGTACGCGCCGGTGCGGCCACCGCCCTGTCCGCCGCCGACCCGGCCACCGCGGTGCCGGCGCTCGCCAAGACCCTGGCCGACCCGAACGCCGATGTCCGCAAGGCAGCGGTCCTCGCGCTGACGCGTCACGCCGCGACGGAGGAGGCCCGTGCGGCCCTCGCGACGGCGACGACGGACTCGGACGCGGACGTCAGGGCGTACGCGACGCGGGCGCTGTGACCTCGGTCCGCTGTCCCTCCCCTGCCGTTCGATCGTTCAGAGGACGGTGCCCGTCTCCTCGGCCAGTGCCTGCAGGAGGCGGTCCTGGAACGGCTCGTCATGGACCGCGCGATGGGGCTGCTGCCGTTGGCCGTGGTACCAGTAGCCGCCGGTCGTCAGCGCCTCGGGGTCGTCGCTGGAGGCAAGCCACTCCTGCGTCCGGTGGCCGAGTTCCAGGTCGTCCGGTGCACCCGGTCCGCCCATCTTGGTCGGCACCCAGCCCGGATCCACGGCGTTGCTCGGCACCCCGGGGCGCAGGCGGGCCACCGCGGCCGCGAGGGTCGTGACGAACAGCTTGCTGTCGGCGTACGAGCCCGCGCTCCGACCTCGCCAGTCGACCCCGGCGAGCGAGGGGCGCCCGTCGTAGTGCGAGCCGCTGCTCAGGTACACCAGCCGGCGGGGGGTCCGGAGCAGGGCCGTGAGCAGGTACGGGGCGATGATGTTGACGGGCATGACCGCCCGTCCGCTCCACACGCCGGCATTGTGGATGACCGCGTCGAGGGGCTCGGCATCTGCCAGTTCGGCTGCGATGCGCCGTACGGCGTCACGGTCCGTGAAGTCGCCCACCACGAGCTGGGCCCCATGGTCGACGAGCGCGTCGAGCGCGACAGCGCGCTCCGGGTTCCGGGCGTGCGCGACCACCTCGTGTCCGGCGGACAGCAGCGCATCGGCCGCGGCATGTCCGAGGCCGTCCGCGGAACCGGTCACCAGGATCCGGCTCACGATCGCACCGCCTTGCGCATGGGAACGCCTCCTTCCGGGGAGCCTCGCAGCTCCTCCCCCGGTGTTCAGGTTACGAAGACCTGCTTCCCGGTCGTGATCGCCGCCATGGCTTCGGGCCGGCCGGCGTAGCAGGCGGCGTCCCTCGGGCCGAACGCTCCCCTCCGCAAGACTTGGCGCCGCGCCGTCGCCAAGCGCCCTGCCCGTCGCAAGCGTGCCCGCGGACCGCTGCCCCGACTCGTTGCGCACCCCCTGGGCCAAGCACAAGGTGCGCCTGCACCACACCGGGCGGGATTCCTTCCGCCCCCCTGCCGTCGGGGTCCTCACCCTGGACTTCGACGGCTTGGGGTCGCGTGAGCGTCAGGGATTCACGGCAGCCCGTTCGGACTCACTGCGCAGCACACAGAACTCGTTGCCTTCGGGATCAGCAAGGATCACCCAGCCTGAACCATCGGGGTTCCGGTGATCGGCGACAAAGGTGGCACCGAGGCCCAGCAGCCGGTCCACCTCCTGATCGCGCGAGGTCTCAGGGCGCAGACACAAATGGATCCGGTTCTTGATCGTCTTGGCCTCGGGCACCTGGTTGAAGTACAGCACCGGGCCCTCCGCCGACAGCACCTGAGTCTCTCGGGCTCCCGGTCTGTCCTCCGGATGCAGCGGACGTCCGGTCACTCCGCTCCAGAACCGAGCCAGCTCATAGGCATCCGCACAGTCGATCGCCACGTTCTGCACCACCGAGACCATGCACGCGAGCCTTCCCGATCCCTGCTCCGAGCGCCACCGAGTTACGTACCCGCACCCGGCGAGCCCGGGCACCGGATCGCCCGTAGATTGGAAGAACAGCAGTCGCGCTCGAGGGTTACGGAGAGCGCGCGATGACATCGGACATCGAATTCACGGCGTTCTTCGACGCCACACCGAGCCCGTACTTGGTGCTGGACGCGGACTTGGTGATCCGCTACGTCAACCCGGCGTGCCTGCAGACCACCGGCCGGACCAGGGACGAGCTGGTCGGCAGGTACTTCTTCGACGCCCTGCCGCAGAACCCCGGCACCCCTGACGACACCCAGCGGAACCTGAAGGCGTCACTGCGCCGGGTCCTGGACACCGGGCAACCGGACACGCTGGTGCTGCAGCGGTACGACATCCCCGCCCCCGCCCGGCCCGGAGGGTTCGAGGAGCGATGGTGGTCGGAGATCCACACCCCGATCCCCGGAGCCGACGGCAGGGTGAAGTGGATCGTCCAGCGGGCCGAGGACGTCACCGCCTTCGTCCACTCGCGCCGGGCCCGCGAGCTCACCGAGGAGTTCACCGAGCGGGAGAAGGGCATGGCAGCCGAACTGTACGCGCGCGCCCGCGAGCTGCACCGGCTGAACCAGGAACTGCGCCAGGCCCACGCCCGTGAACGGCAGGTCGCCGTCGCCCTGCAGGAAGCCATGCTCTCCGCGCCCGACCTGGACCGACATGCCGACAACATCGCCGTGCGCTACTTGCCCGCGACCACATCACTCAACGTGTGCGGCGACTGGTACGACGTCGTCGACCTGCCGCCCGACCGCTACGCCGCAGCGGTGGGAGACGTCGTCGGCCACGGCTTGCACGCCGCGGCCGTCATGGGCATGCTCCGCAGTGCCCTGAGCGCGGTCATCCGCGCCATTCCCAGCCCTGCCCAGGCCCTGGAAGTCCTGGGGCTGTACGCCCGCTCCGTGGACGGCGCCACGGCTGCCACTGCGGTCAAGGTTCTCATCGACACCCGCAGCAGGCTGATCATCTACAGCAATGCCGGGCACCCGCCCCCCGTCCTCCTCCGCTCCGACGGGACCTGCGAGCTGCTGGACCAGGCCACCGATCCGCCGCTCGGCGCCCGCCCGCACCATGTCCCCCGCCCCCAGGCCGGGCTGCCCTACGCCCAGGGGGACACCCTGGTGCTCTACACCGACGGCCTCATCGAACGTCGCGACGAGGACATCGACGCCAGCCTGGCACGCCTGACCACAGCCCTCGCCCAGGACCACACCCTCGCCCCTGGGAAACTGGCCGACTCCCTGCTGGCCCGGCTGGGGGTCGCTGCCGGTGCGGCCGACGACATCGCCCTCGTCGTCATCCGCCTGTAGGTGCCCTGTCCCGCCCGTCACGAGGCAGCCGCGGCCGGAAGATCCGGTTGTCCTGGCCGCTCGGGCCGGCGCTGCGGTGCCGTCGGCACGCTGAGCACCATCGTGAGGCCGCCGCCGGGAGTGTCCTCGGCGCTCAGTGTGCCGCCCATGGCCTCGGCGAAGCCACGCGCCACCGCCAGGCCCAGGCCGACGCCGTTGCCGCGCGGGGAGTCGCCGTAGCGCTGGAAGGGTTCGAAGATGCGGTGCTTGGCCTCGTCGGGGACGCCCGGCCCGCGGTCCACGACCCTGACCTCGACGCGTTCCGCGATGGCGCTGGCCGAGACGAGGACGTTCTCCCCCGGCGGGCTGTACTTGACCGCGTTCTCGACGACGTTGGCGACGGCCCGCTCCAGGAGCCCCCGGTCCACGTGCACCATGGGCAGCGTCTCCGGGATGTCGAGCTCCACGCTGTCCTCGGGCACGCCGCCGAGCGCCATGGGGACGACCTCGTCGAGGTCGGTCTCGCGGACGATCGGGGTGACGGTGCCGGTCTGGAGGCGGGACATGTCCAGCAGATTGCCCACCAGGTGGTCCAGGCGGTCCGCCCCCTCCTCTATGGCCTCCAGCAGTTCCGCCTGATCCTCCTCGGACCACTCGACGTCGTCGGAGCGCAGGGAGGTGACGGCCGCCTTGATCCCGGCCAACGGGGTGCGCAGATCGTGGCTGACGGCGGCGAGCAGCGCGGTGCGGATGCGGTTGCCCTCGGCCAGTTCCTTGGCCTGGCCGGCCTCCTGCTGCAGGCGTCGGCGGTCCAGGACGACGGCGGCCTGGGCGGCGAACGCGGCCAGCACACGGCGGTCGGCGGCCGGCAGCACACGGCCCGTGAGCGCCAGGGACATGTGGTCGCCGACCGGCACGTCGACGTCCGCGTCGTCGGGGTCCTGGCAGGGCCGGGGTCCCACGCTGCCCGCGCAGGTCCATGGATCCGTCTCGCCGGCCCGCTCCAGCAGAGCCGCCGACTCCATGCCGAAGGTCTCGCGCACCCGCTCCAGCAGCGCCTCCAGGCCGGTCTCGCCGCGCAGCACGTTGCCCGCGAGGAAGGACAGGATCTCGGACTCGGCGCGCAGCCGGGCGGCCTGGTGGGTGCGGCGGGCGGCGAGGTCCACCACGGAGGCCACGGATACGGCGACCCCGACGAAGATCGCGATGGCGACGATGTTCTTGGGGTCGGCGATCGTCAGGGTGTGCACGGGTGGTGTGAAGTACCAGTTGAGCAGCAGGGAGCCGACGACCGCCGAGGCCAGCGCCGGGTAGAGCCCACCGAGGAGGGCCGCCGCCACCGTCAGGGTGAGGAACAGCAGCATGTCGTTGGCGAGGCCGACCTCCGGGATCGCGCTGGTCAGCAGGATGGTGAGCAGGACGGGGCCGAGCACGCCGACGAGCCAGCCCCGGATGAGCCGGGACCGTCCGAGCCGCGCTCCCTTGGCGACGGGCAGTCCGCGTCCCTTGCCCGCCTCGTCGTGGGTGATGAGGTGGACGTCGAGGTCGGGGCCCGAGTCACGGGCGACCGTCGCGCCGACGCCCGGCCCGAAGACGTACTGCCAGCTCTTGCGCCGCGAGACACCCAGCACGATCTGAGTGGCGTTGACCCCGCGTGCGAAGTCCAGCAGGGCCGCCGGTATGTCGTCGCCGACCACCTGGTGGAAGGTGCCGCCCAGGTCCTCCACGAGGGTCCGCTGTGCCTCCAGTTCCTTCGGTGAGGCGGCGGTGAGGCCGTCGCTGCGGGAGATGTAGACGGCCAGGACCTCGCCGCCGGCGCCCTTCTCCGCGAGGCGGGCGGCCCGCCGGATCAGCGTGCGCCCCTCGGGGCCGCCGGTCAGCCCGACGACGATCCGCTCACGCGAGCCCCAGATGGCCGAGACGTTGTGCTCGCTGCGGTACTCGGTCAGATACGCGTCGACCCGGTCGGCCACCCACAGCAGCGCCAGCTCCCGCAGCGCGGTCAGATTGCCGGGCCGGAAGTAGTTCGACAGGGCGGCGTCGACCTTGTCCGGTTTGTAGATGTTGCCGTGCGCCATACGGCGGCGCAGTGCCTCCGGCGCCATGTCGACCAGCTCGATCTGGTCCGCCCGCCGTACGACCTCGTCCGGCACGGTCTCCTGCTGGCGGATGCCGGTGATGGACTCGACGACGTCGCCGAGCGACTCCAGGTGCTGGATGTTGACGGTGGAGACCACGTCGACGCCGGCGGCGAGCAGTTCCTCCACGTCCTGCCAGCGCTTGGTGTTGCGGGAGCCGGGGATGTTGGTGTGGGCGAGCTCGTCGACCAGCGCCACCCGCGGCCGGCGGGCCAGCACCGCGTCGACGTCCATCTCGGTGAACGTGCCGCCCCGGTACTCGATCTCCTTGCGCGGGATCTGTTCCAGGCCGTGCAGCATCACCTCGGTACGCGGCCGGTGGTGGTGTTCCACGAACGCGACCACGCAGTCGGTGCCCCGCTCGATCCGGCGGTGCGCCTCGGAGAGCATGGCGTAGGTCTTGCCGACGCCGGGTGCCGCGCCGAGGTAGATCCGGAGCTTTCCGCGTGCCATGGCGTCCCTCGGTCAGGCTTCGAAGCGGTAGCCCATGCCGGGCTCGGTGATCAGATGGCGGGGGTGGGAGGGGTCCGTCTCCAGCTTGCGGCGCAGCTGGGCCATGTAGACCCGCAGGTAGTTGGTCTTGGTGCTCTGGGTGACCCCCCACACCTCCTGGAGCAGGTGCTTCTGGGTGACCAGTTTGCCGGGGTTCGTGATCAGTATCTCCAGCAGGTGCCATTCGGTCGGGGTCAGCCGTACGTCCCGCCCGCCCCGTACGACCTTCTTCGCGAGCAGGTCGACGCTGAACTCGTCGGTCTCCACCAGCGTCGCCTCGGGGGCGAGCGGCACATCGTCGGTGCGCCGGACGGCGGCCCGCAGCCGGGCCAGGAGCTCGTCCATGCTGAAGGGCTTGGTGATGTAGTCGTCGGCGCCCGCGTCGAGCGCGGCGACCTTCTCCCCCGACGCCTGACGCGCCGACAGCACCAGGATCGGCACCCGGGTCCAGCCACGCAGCGCCCGGATCACGTCGACGCCGTCCATGTCGGGCAGGCCGAGGTCGAGCATCACCACGTCCGGCTGCCGGGCGGCCGCCAGCCGGAGGGCGGTGGCACCGTCGGGCGCCGCGTCGACGCCGTACTTGCGTGCCTGCATGTTGATCACGAGGGCCCGTACGAGCTGCGGGTCGTCCTCCACCACCAACACCCGGGTCATGGGTGTGCGCCTTTCGTCTCGTACGGGCGGACGCGTGCGCCTGCCTGGGTAACGCCATCAACTCGTCTTCGTCGCACGTTCCTTGAGCGCGATGTTGAGCTCCAGGACGTTCACCCGGGGCTCACCCATGAAGCCGAGCGTGCGTCCGTCGGTGTGGTCCTCGACCAGCTTCTCCACCTCGGCGACCGGGAGGTGGTTGCGGGCGGCGACCCGGTGCACCTGGAGCTCCGCGTACGCCGGGGAGATGTCGGGGTCGAGACCGGAGGCGGAAGACGTCACCGCGTCGGCCGGCACCTGGGACGGGCGGACGCTGTAGCCGGGGACGGTGTTGTCCGTGACCACCTTCGCCTTCGCCGCCTCGACCTGCTTGATCAGCTCCTTGTTGTCGGCGGAGAGGTTGGTGGCGCCCGACAGCAGCAGCTTGTACTGCGTGTTGACGCTGTTGGTGCCGAGGCCGTTCGCGGGGCGCGGCTGGAAGTAGTCCAGGCCGTAGCCCTGTTGCCCGATCAGGGAGGAGCCGACGACCTTTCCGTCCGCCTTGATCTCGGAGCCGTTCGCCTTGTCGTGGAACAGCCCCTGGGCGATGCCGGTGACGACCAGCGGATAGATGACGCCCGTCACCAGGGTCAGCACGACCAGGGCGCGCAGGCCCGCCCCGAGCAACCGGGCGGTATTGGCTACGGAGTTGTTCATGGTCCTTCACCACGCTTTCAGGAAATTACAGCCCGGGGATCACAGAGATGAGCAGGTCGATGAGCTTGATGCCGATGAAGGGCGCGATCAGCCCGCCGAGGCCGTAGACGGTGAGGTTGCGCCGCAGCATCCTGTCCGCGCTCACCGGCCGGTACTGCACGCCCTTCAGGGACAGCGGCACCAGCGCGATGATGATCAGCGCGTTGAAGATGACCGCGGACAGGATCGCGGAGTCCGGCGAGGACAGGCCCATGATGTTGAGCCTGTCCAGGCCCGGGTAGACGGCCGCGAACAGCGCCGGAATGATCGCGAAGTATTTCGCGACGTCGTTGGCGATGGAGAACGTCGTCAACGCGCCCCGGGTGATGAGGAGTTGCTTGCCGATCTCGACGATCTCGATGAGCTTGGTCGGGTTGGAGTCGAGGTCGACCATGTTGCCGGCCTCCTTCGCGGCCGACGTACCCGTGTTCATGGCGACGCCGACGTCCGCCTGAGCCAGCGCGGGCGCGTCGTTCGTACCGTCACCGGTCATCGCGACCAGCTTGCCGCCGGCCTGCTCCCGCTTGATCAGGGCCATCTTGTCCTCGGGCGTGGCCTCCGCGAGGAAGTCGTCGACGCCCGCCTCCTCGGCGATCGCCTTGGCGGTCAGCGGGTTGTCACCTGTGATCATGACGGTCTTGATGCCCATGCGGCGCAGCTCCTCGAACCGCTCCCGCATGCCGTCCTTGACGACGTCCTTGAGGTGGATGACCCCCAGGATCCGGGCATCCCGCTCGTCCTCGACGGCGACCAGCAGCGGCGTACCGCCCGCCTCGGAGATCCGGTTGGCGATGCCGTCCGCGTCCCCGGCGATCTCGCCGCCCTGTTCGCGCACCCAGGCGATGACCGAACCGGCCGCGCCCTTGCGGATCCTGCGTCCGTCGACGTCCACACCCGACATCCGGGTCTGGGCGGTGAAGGCGATCCACTCGGCGCCGACCAGCTCGCCCTGATGCCGCTCGCGCAGCCCGTACCTCTCCTTCGCCAGTACGACGACGGAGCGGCCCTCGGGTGTCTCGTCGGCCAGCGACGACAGCTGGGCGGCGTCGGCCACCTCGGCCTCGGTCGTCCCGCGCACCGGCACGAACTCGGCGGCCTGCCGGTTGCCGAGCGTGATGGTGCCCGTCTTGTCCAGCAGCAGCGTCGAGACGTCCCCGGCGGCTTCAACCGCCCTGCCGGACATGGCGAGCACGTTGCGCTGCACGAGCCGGTCCATGCCCGCGATGCCGATCGCCGACAGCAGCGCGCCGATCGTGGTCGGGATCAGGCAGACCAGCAGCGCCACCAGCACGACCATCGTCAGGTGCGTACCGGCGTAGTCCGCGAACGGCGGCAGCGTGGCCACGGCCAGCAGGAAGACGATCGTCAGCGACGCCAGCAGGATGTTCAGCGCGATCTCGTTCGGCGTCTTCTGCCGTGCCGCGCCCTCGACCAGGTTGATCATCCGGTCGATGAAGGTCTCGCCCGGCTTCGTCGTGATCTTGATGACGATGCGGTCGGACAGCGCCTTCGTACCGCCGGTGACGGCACTGCGGTCGCCGCCGGACTCGCGGATGACGGGTGCCGACTCACCGGTGATCGCCGATTCGTCGACCGAGGCCACGCCTTCCACGACGTCGCCGTCACCGGGGATGACGTCGCCGGCCTCGCAGACGACCAGGTCGCCGATCCTCAGCTCGGTGCCCGGGACCTGCTCCTCACGGTCGCCCACGAGCCGCCGGGCCACCGTGTCGGTCTTGGCCTTGCGCAGCGTGTCGGCCTGGGCCTTGCCGCGGCCCTCGGCGACGGCCTCAGCCAGGTTGGCGAAGACCACGGTCAGCCAGAGCCAGGCGCTGATCACCCAGCCGAACCAGTCACCCGGGTCCTTGAAGGAGAAGACGGTGGTGAGCACGGACCCGATCCACACCACGAACATCACGGGCGACTTGACCATCACTCGCGGGTCGAGCTTGCGGAAGGCGTCCGGCAGGGACTTCACCAGCTGCTTGGGGTCGAAGAGGCCCGTGCCGACACGTCCTTCGGCGGGCTTGTGCCCGGTGGGTACGTCGCTGTGCGGCGCCCGGGTCGGGGTGGCTGTGGACATCGAGTCCTCTTGGTTCTCTGTACGAGTGGTCATCACGCCAGCCCTTCGGCCAGCGGGCCCAGTGCCAGGGCCGGGAAGTACGTCAGACCGGTGATGATCAGGATCGCGCCCACCAGCAGCCCGGTGAACAGCGGCTTCTCGGTGCGCAGGGTGCCCGCGGTCACCGGCACGGGTGTCTGCCCGGCGAGCGAGCCGGCCAGGGCCAGCACGAACACCATCGGAACGAAGCGGCCGAGGATCATCGCCAGACCGGTCGTCGTGTTGAACCAGTCGGTGTTCGCGTTGAGGCCGGCGAAGGCCGAGCCGTTGTTGTTCGAGGCGGACGTGAAGGCGTACAGGACCTCGGAGAACCCGTGCGCACCGGAGTTGAGCATCGAGTGCGGCGGGGTCGGCAGGGCCATGGAGGCCGCCGTGAAGATCAGCACCAGCGCCGGGGTGACGAGGATGTAGCAGGCCGCCAGCTTGATCTCGCGGGTGCCGATCTTCTTGCCCAGGTACTCGGGCGTACGGCCGACCATCAGGCCGGCGATGAACACCGCGATGACCGCCATGATCAGCATGCCGTAGAGGCCGGAGCCGGTGCCGCCGGGCGCGATCTCGCCCAGCATCATGCCGAGCATGGTGATGCCGCCGCCCAGCCCGGTGAAGGACGAGTGGAAGGAGTCCACCGCACCGGTCGAGGTCAGGGTCGTCGAGGTCGCGAAGATCGACGAGGCGCCGACGCCGAAGCGGACCTCCTTGCCCTCGTACGCCCCGCCGGCGATGTCGAACGCCGGGCCGTGGTGGGCGAACTCGGTCCACATCATCAGGGCGACGAAGCCGACCCAGATGGTGCCCATGGTCGCGAGGATCGCGTACCCCTGCTTCACGGAGCCGACCATGAGGCCGAAGGTGCGGGTCAGCGCGAACGGGATGACGAGGATCAGGAAGATCTCGAAGAGGTTCGAGAAGGGGGTGGGGTTCTCGAAGGGGTGGGCGCTGTTGGCGTTGAAGTAGCCGCCGCCATTGGTGCCGAGCTCCTTGATGGCCTCCTGCGAGGCGACCGCGCCGCCGTTCCACTGCTGCGAGCCGCCCATGAACTGCCCGACCTCATGGATGCCGGAGAAGTTCTGGATCGTCCCGCAGGCGACCAGCACGACCGCGGCGACGGCCGCCAGCGGCACGAGAACGCGAACGACACCCCGCACCAGGTCGGCCCAGAAGTTGCCGAGTTCACCCGCACGCGAGCGCGCGAAGCCGCGCACCAGAGCGACCGCGACGGCCATACCGACGGCCGCGGAGACGAAGTTCTGCACGGCCAGCCCGGCGGTCTGCACGACATGGCCCATGGCCTGCTCGCCGTAGTACGCCTGCCAGTTGGTGTTGGTCACGAAGGACGCGGCGGTGTTGAACGCCTGCGCGGGCTCGATCGAGGAGAAGCCGAGCGAGCCGGGCAGGACACCCTGGAGCCGCTGCAGCAGATACAGGAAGAGGACGCTGACCGCCGAGAAGGCGAGCACCCCGCGCAGATACGCCGACCAGCGCATCTCGGCGTCCGGGTTGGCACCGATGCCCTTGTAGATCCACTTCTCGACGCGCCAGTGCTTGTCGGAGGAGTAGACCTTGGCCATGTAGGTGCCGAGGGGAATGTAGGCGAGCGCCAGCGCGCCGATCAGGGCGAGCAGCTGGAGCACACCGGCGAGTACGGGACCCATGTCGTGGCTCAGAACCTCTCCGGGAAGATCAGGGCGAGGACGAGATAGCCCAGCAGGGCGACGGCCACGACCAGGCCGACTATGTTCTCGGCGGTCACAGCTTCGTCACCCCCTTGGCGACGAGGGCCACCAGCGCGAAGACCGCGATCGTGGTGAGGACGAAGGCCAAGTCGGCCATCGTGAACTCCTGGATGAGGTGCGGGAATCCGCAAGCGGATCGGACGCACTGAGCAAACCCTGTTCCTGGCCGGTTTCGAGCGCCGTTGACGGGTCCCTTACGGCGGTCCGCTCGCCTTTGACGAACCTCTTACGGCCCCTGAGCCCACCTGTGGCAAGGACCACAGGCCGGCGGGCACCTCACGGCATCAGGACAGCCGCAAGCGCTCGGCCTGGGGGTCGCTCCGCACGACCTCGTCGGACGCCGCCTCGTACTGCGACACTCCGGTGATCTTCTCGACCACGTCGAAGAGGGACGCGCGCGAGGAGGCCGAGGCCCGACCGCCGCCGAGCCGGTGGAACTCCAGCGCTCCCTGGACCTGGGGAAGCCCGCCTGACCGACTCCTGACGGAACTCGGCCGGCCTCGGCCTCGGTGCGAGCGCCCCCGGTGATCAAATTCGGGACGGCGTTCGATTCCAGCTGGCGGCCCGTCGCGCCATCACGTGCGCCCCGACCGTGGCAGCTGCGGCCAAGGTGAGGCCCTGCACGACGTCGCGTGGACCGGCCGGGCGCAGCACCCCAGCCCGCCGCAGCCGGCCGCGGGCCCAGAGCGTGAAGGGAATGACCACCGAAGGCGAGGTGGCCGAGCCCGGCGTGTATCCGCGGACCAGGGCGGCCTGCGCGAGGTGCACCAGGCCGTGCAGCCCAAATCCGTCGAGGGCCCGCTGGTAGAAGGCAGAGCGCCCGCCGGTGCGGTACCCGTCGGCCGCCGCTGCGGCCACGATGACGGCCATTCCGGCGACGGCGGTCGCGAACTCGCGCTCGTCGACGGACTCCAGGTGCCGCCATATCCGATCCGGTACCCGCGGAAATCGTCCCCGCAGTTCGGGCACCCGAGAACGTGCCCATCGCGGTACCAACAGCACTTCCTCCGCATCATGTGCTGCCCACGCGGCCAACAACCCCAAGGTCACGCCTGCACCGACGCCACTCCGCCCGCTCTCATGCCCGCTCATGGACGGGCAGTCTGTCAGCACACCTGCCTGCGGACGACCGCCGCCAGCCTGCGGCCCCAGGTCTGCGGGACACGACCCTTTTACTGTATGGCGCAGCGAACAACGCCCTGCCCGAAGGAACGCCATGCCCGACAGCCCCGCCCCGGCGCAGCCGCCGGGAACCAGCCGCAGCACGTCGGCGACCATCCCGCCGAACATCCTGCGCTGCCTCACCCCGGTCACCGACGGGTACGGCGTCGACCTCCGGCCGGAGCTCGGCCGGGTCGGGCTGGACGAGGCGATGATGGGCTCGGCGGCGCTGCGGGTCTCCTACCGCCAGGGCAGTGCCGTCATCCGGCGTGCGCTGGAGCTCACCGGTGACGCTCATCTGGGCCTGCGGGTGGGTGCCGCGCAGCATCTGACCTCCTGGGGTCTCCTGGGGTTCGCCCAGATGGCCGCCGAGACGCTGCGGGAGGCCATCGAGACGGGCGTGCGCTTCCAGAACCTGTCCGGGGCGATGGTGGTCTGGTCGGCCGGGTCGGAGGAGGCCGGCTACGCGCTACGGGCCGAACTACCCGATCCCGCCCTCGATCCGGCGGTCGCGGTCTTCCTGGCGGAGGAGGCGTTCGCCAGCGTCGTGGCCCTCACGCGGCTGAGTTCCGGGGAGGAATTCGCCCCGCAGAGCGTCGAGTTCGCCTTCCCCGCCCCCCACGACACCCGGCCGTTCACCGAGCTGTTCCGCTGCCCGGTACGGTTCCGCGCCGCGGGGAACCGCTTGATGTTCCCCACGGCATGGGCCGGACGGCCGATGCCGGGCCGCGACCCGGTCACCTACACCGCCGTCGTGGAGCTCCTGGAGGAGCAGGTGGCGTCCACGCGCGACCAGCAGGACCTGCTGGAGGTGCTGGAGATCTCCATCGCGCAGAGCCTGCCCGACGTGCCGTCCTTCGTCGAGCAGGCCCGACGGCACGCTTCCAGCGAGCGCACGCTGCGCCGTCGGCTGGCCGAGTGCGGCACCACGTACGAGGCGGTCGTCGACGGGGTGCGCCGCGAGCGGGTGGAGCAGCTGCTGCGCCGACCCGAGCTGACCCTGCGTGACATCGCCCGGCAGGCGGGCTTCTCCGACGTACGCGCACTGCGGCGCGCGGTGCACCGCTGGCACGGGACGACCCCGGCCCGGCTGCGCGGGGAGCCCGCGGCACAGTAGGCGGCGCAGCAGGACGAGACGAGCGCCCCACGCGCTACCGCTCACCGGCCAGCGGGCCACCAGGCCGCCGGGCCAACCGGTCAACGCGTGCGGATCCAGACGGTTTTCTCCCTCGTCCACTGCGCGAACGCGTCGGTGGACTTCTCCGCGCCGCCGAACCCCGACTGCTTCCACCCGCCGAAGGGGGTGCTGATATCGCCTTCGCTGTACGCGTTGACGGAGACCACCCCGGCCTCGATGCCCCGCGCGAGCCGGAGCGCGGCGTCGAGGTCGCGGGTCCACACCGAGGCGGCGAGCCCGTATTCGGTGGCGTTCGCCATCCGCACCGCCTCGTCCTGCGAGGTGAAGGTCTGGACGGTGACGACGGGACCGAACAGTTCCTTGGTGAGCACGTCACTGCCCGCCGGGGCCCGGCTGACCACGGTGGGCGGGTAGTAGGCACCACGTGGCGGCAGACCGTGCGGCAGCCCGCCGGTGTGGATCTGGGCTCCGGCGCTGCGGGCGGCGTCCACCGCCGCCGCGACCCGGTCGAAGGCGGCACGGCTGATGAGCGGCCCCACCTGGGTGCGTGCGTCGGCGGGATCACCGATGACGAGGTTCTTCGCGGCGGTGGTGAACCGGTACAGCACCTCCTCGGCGATGCTGTGGTGGACCAGGACCCGGGAGCCGGCGGTGCAGTTCTGACCCATGGTCAGGAACGCCGCCTCGATCATGTTGTCGATCAGTTCGTCGCCGTACTCCAGCGCGTCCGCCATCAGCACCTGGGGGCTCTTGCCGCCCATCTCCAGGGAGACCCGCTTGAAGTTGGTCTCCGCCGCGTCGGCCAGGACGCGGCGTCCGGTGGCGGTGGATCCGGTGAACGACAGGGCGCGTACCAGGGGGTTGCGGGCGAGCGCCGTACCGGTGACGGCGCCGTGGCCGGGCAGCACGGTGAGCACGCCGTCCGGCAGGCCCGCCTCGGCCGCCAGAGCGGCCAGGTGCAGGGTGGAGCGCGGGGTGGCCTCGGCGGGTTTGAGCAGCAGGGAGTTGCCCGCGGCCAGCGCGGGGCCGACCTTCCAGGCGGCCATGGCCAGCGGGTAGTTCCAGGGCAGGATCGCGGCGGCCACCCCGACCGGTTCCCGGCTCACCAGGCCCAGGCTGTCGTGACCGGTGGGGGCGACGCGGCCGAAGACCTTGTCGGCCGCCTCGGCGAACCAGCGGATCGACTCGATCGCCGAAGGCACGTCGCCGGTACGGCACTCCGTGATCGGTTTGCCCGCGTCCTCGCAGTCCAGGCGGGCCAGGAACCCGGCGTGGCGCTCCATGAGGTCGGCCAGGCGCAGCAGGACAGCGGCTCGCTCCCGCGGGGACCGGCCGGCCCAGACGCCGCTGTCGAAGACCTTGTGCGCCCGCTCGGCCGCCAGGACGACGTCCTGCTCGCTCGCCGCCTGTACGGTCGTGATCAGCTGACCCGTCGCGGGATTGACGACGTCGAGCGTCCCGTCGACATCCGTGATGTCCGTGCGGCTCACGCTTCCTCCACCAGTTCCCACCGGCCGCCGCCGACCTGGCGGGCCAGTCCCCGGCGGCGCAGGTCCTCCAGGTAGCGGGCCATGCCCCGCTCACCCCGCTTGCGGAACAGCGGGAAGAGCCTGGGCAGCAGATTCGGCGCCAGCATCGCGCACCGCACCAGCCGCGACTCGCCGGGCCGGACGTAGGACTCAAGGCGCGGTTTGTCCAGCAGGCTCACGACGGCCCGGACGACATCGGACGGCTGCTGCGGCGTGTCCTGGAACTGCATGGAGTTCCCGCCGTCCACGGCCTCCTGACGCAGCATCCGCGTGTCGGTCGCCGACGGCAGCACCGAACCGGCCTTGATGCCCTTGTCCCGCAGATCCAGCCCGATGGCGAGCATCGCGCCGCGCAGCCCGAACTTCGCGGCGGTGTAGATCGGGGTCTCCCCCAGCGGGAAGATGCCGCCGAGGGACACGGTCGTGACCACCCGGGGGTCGCCGGAGGCCCGCAGCAGCGGGACGGCGAGCCGGGTCGTGACCAGCGGGGCGGTCAGGTTGACGTCGATCTCCCGCTCGATGCTCTCGACGCTGCGCACATCGAACCGCTCGGCGCTGGTCATGCCCACGTTGTTCACCAGGACGTCGATACGGCCGTGGGTGGCGGCGATGCCGTCGAGCATCTGCTCCGTCGCGGCGCGGTCCAGCAGGTCGCAGCCCAGGCCGGTATGCCCGCTCCCGGGCAGATCGCCAGCGGTCCGCTTCGCCCGCGCCTCGTTGATGTCGACCACGACGAGGCGGGCACCGCCCGCGGCGAAACGGTGACACAGGGCGCTGCCGATGCCTCCGGCGCCGCCGGTCACCAGGATGACCTTGTCAAGGAAGTCGTACGTCATGACGCCACCGCCTCCTGTCGCGCGGACGTGGCCCGGGGCGGCAGGCCCGCGGTGCGCCAGCCCATCCCTTCGGCGACCTTGCCGAGGTACTTCACGAAGGCGTCGCTGTGCACGTAGCCGGTGTGGCGGGGCGAGTCGACGAACCTCAGTCCGCCGGACAGGTCCGGCCGGTCGCTGCGGATCATGCCGGCGAACCGCTCGGCGGTCGGCAGCCCGGCCCTCGCGTCCCGGATGAACGAGGCGATCAACTGAGCTTGGCTGTCGAAGAGTTGGTAGGCACCGGAGTTGGTCTCCACGAAACCGACGCCGAACAGGCCCTCGTGCTCGCGGGAGAAGGAGCACAGGTAGAGGTCGGGGTGCTGCTCGTCGCCGAAGTACTTCTGCACGACGGGGACTTTGTGGACGTATCCCGTGGCGAGGAGGATCAGGTCGAAGTCGTCGCTGGTGCCGTCGGTGAAGTGCACCGTGCGGCCTTCGGTGCGCGCGATGCCCGGCTTGGCCGTGATGTCTCCGTGCTGGAGGTGGTGGATCAGCAGCGAGTTGATGGCCGGGTGGGTCTCGAACAGTTTGTGGTCGGGCTTTTGCAGACCGAGCCTGCGCGGGTCGCCGTTGACGAGCCGCAGCAGACCGCCGAACACCTTCTGCTGCAGCCACATCGGCAGGTGGGGTCCGCCCGCGGCGATCGTGTCCACCGGCCGGCCGAACAGGTGCTTGGGGATGAACCAGTACCCACGGCGCATGCTGATCGCCGCGTGGTCGGCGGATCGCGCCGCGTCGCAGGCGATGTCCAGCCCGGAGTTCCCCGCACCCACCACCAGCACCCGCTTGCCCCGCAGTTCGGCGCTGCTGCGGTAGGTGACGGTGTGGCGGATCTCCCCGGTGAACTCGCCGGGCAGGTCAGGGACGTTGGGGTGCCACTGCGCCCCCGTGCACACGACGACCTGCCGGTGTGTGCCGGCCCGGCCGTCCGCCCGGGTGACCGTCCAGGTGCCGTCCGGGTTCTTCTCCACGCTGCGGACCTCGGTGCCGAACTCGATCCGGTCGCTGAGCCCGTACGCCTCCGCGAACGACGTCAGATAGGACAGGATCTGCCGGTGCGGCGGGTAGTCGGCGAAGTGGTCCGGCATCGGATAGCCGCCGAAGCCGGAGAGCGTCTTGCTGGAGATGAAGTGGGCCGACTCGTACATCGGGCTGCCCGGGTTGTCGATGTCCCACAGCCCGCCCGGCCCGGTGTGGCGCTCGATGTGCGTGTACGGCAGGTCCCGCTCGGCCAACGCCCTCGCCACCGCCAGCCCTGCGGGGCCCGCCCCGATCACACAGGTGTCGTACTGGTTCTCACTCACCAGCCGGCCTCCTTCCCGATGTCTCACGTGTTGTGGGGAACCTATGCACCGGGCGGTCGGCGGGAACTGACCCCTGCGGCCACAGAGGGGACCGCAGCGGCCAGCGGCAGGCCGCTGCTGCCCGGCCGCCGGGCCAGGACCCGACCGGCCGACTTGTTCGATGCATTCGGCGGCGCGGGCAGAATGAAGCGGTGCCGCCTTTCGATCACACCCGCTTCCGGTTGCCCCGTGGCGTCCGCGCCGACGCCGTGCTGGCCGTCGGGGTGTTCGTGTTGGTGGCCCTCGCGGAAGGGCAGCAACTGGGCCGGGGCGGGAACTCGACGTCCTCGCCGGCCGCGTCCTGGTTTCTGGTGACGGCGGTGTGCGGGGCGTTGCTGCTCCGGCGTCGGTATCCGGTGGCGGTGGGCTGGTTCACGGTGGCGGGCACGGGCGCCTACCACGTACTGAGCGCCGTGGACGGTCCGTTGGTCCTGGTCCCGGTCGTGGCGTTGTACGCCATCGCGGCCCGGGGCCGGACGCAGGCGGCCGTCGCCATGGCGGCGGCCATGGTGATCGGCGTGGGTGCGGGCACCCTCGTGACCACGAGCGATGTCACCGGTACGGCGGTCTTCATGCTCACCGGCTGGCTGGTCGCCGTCGTGGCCCTGGGCGTCGCGCGGCACGGCCGGGTGGCCTATGCCGAGGAGCAGGCGCGGCTGCGGACCGCCGAGGAGCGGCTGCGCATCGCGCGCGAAGTGCACGATGTGGTCGGGCACAACATCTCGATGATCAATGTGCAGGCGGGGGCGGCACTGCACCGACTGAAGAAGGACCCCGCGCAGGCCGAGGAGGCGCTCGGCGCGATCAAGGCGGCCAGCCGGGAGACGCTTCGGGAGCTTCGGGCCACGCTCGGTGTGCTGCGCCAGGTCGACGAGGAGGCGCCCACGGCACCCGCGCCGGGGCTGGCCCGGGTGGAGGAACTGGCGGCTTCGGCGGGCCTGTCGGGGCTCCGGGTGCGCATCGAGCGGACCGGGGCCGAGCGTTCGCTGTCCGCTCCGGTCGACCTGGCGGCGTACCGGATCGTGCAGGAGTCGCTGACCAACGCCGCCCGGCACAGTGGAGGCGGCGACGTCACGGTCCGGCTCGGCTACGGGGAGGAGGGGCTGGCCTTGGCGATCGAGGACGACGGCCGGGGTGCGGCGGCGGTCCGTCCGGCCGGGGCGGGCGGCGGTAGCGGGATCGCCGGCATGGCGGAGCGGGCGCGGGCACTGGGTGGCGAGCTGACCGCGGGCCCGCGGGCGGAGGGCGGCTTCGTGGTGCGGGCCCGGCTGCCATACGCAGTCACAGCAGAGCCGAGGGAGCGGAGAGACGGATGATCAGGGTTCTGCTGGCGGACGACCAGCGGCTGGTGAGGGCCGGGTTCCGGTCGATCCTGGAGGACGAGGACGACATCGAGGTGATCGGGGAGGCCGCGGACGGTCAGACCGCGGTCGAGGCCTGCCACGAGCTGCGGCCCGACGTGGTCCTGATGGACATCCGGATGCCGGGCACGGACGGTCTGGAAGCCGCCCGGCTGATCGCCGCGGACGAGCGGTTGGCGTCGGTGCGGGTGGTCATCCTGACGACCTTCGATCTGGACGAGTATGTGTACGGGGCGCTGCGCGCCGGGGCGACGGGCTTTCTGGTGAAGGACACCGAGCCGGAGGAACTGCCGCAGGCGGTGCGGGTGGCCGCCCGGGGCGATGCCCTGATCAGCCCGTCGGTCACCCGGCGGCTCATCGCCGAGTTCGCGGGGCGGGTGCAGGGCCCGAAGCGGGACGACGCCCGGCTCGATGCCCTCACCGACCGGGAGCGCGAGGTGATGCGGCTGGTGGCCGCGGGATGCACCAACGACGAGATCGCGGAGCGGCTGGTGCTGGCGCCGTCGACGGCGAAGACACATGTCAGCCGGATCATGACCAAGCTGGGGGCGCGGGACAGGTCGCAGGTCGTGGTGTTGGCGTACGAGTCAGGAATGGTCAGCCCGGGCTGGCTGGGGTAGCGGTCGGGCTCGGGAGGCGGCAGGCTCCTCGGAGAGCCGGCCGCATGGCCCTCCGCGACAACTCCTGGGGTACGACGCGGCAGCAGCTGCATCCCCTGGGGTACGCCCAAGTGTCGGCCGGGGGCGGACGCCCTCGATCCCACTGCGCGGGCACGCTCAGGGGCATGAATTCGCCCACCTTCCTCGCCCGGGCCGCTGCCGCCCACGTCGGCGCGCTGGTCGGGGCTGCCGCCGGAATCCTGCTGGTCACGGCGGCGCGGGCACTGGCCATCGGCATCGGGGGCGTTCTGATCGCCCTGGCGGTGGGCGTGCCCGCGCTGTGCGGCGCGGTGGTGGGCGTGGTTCTCAAGCCGGGCAACTCCCGATCGAATCCGAGGTAGCCACCCCTATGTCTCCCAACCGCGGCGCAGGCGCGCCCGTCGCACCGCCAGTTCCCCCGCTCGCACCGGACGGGCCGGACAAGCCGCCCGTCGGCCGGTTCGGAGCCCTGGCCGGCTGGGCGCAGCGTCACCGCTGGGTCGCCCTGCTGATCTGGGTGGCCGTCCTGGCGGCCGTCACTTCGGGTGCCGCGGCCGCCGGCTCCGCGTACAGGAACGACTTCTCCCTGCCGGGCACGGACTCCCAGAGCGCCACCGACCTGTTCAGCAAGCACGGGTCCGCCCAGGCCGGTGACAGCGTCGACATCGTGCTGAAGGACGGTCAGGGCCTCGACGGCCGCAAGGCCGCGGTCGAGGAGATGCTGGCCGAGGTGAAGCGGCTGCCGGGGGTCGCCGAGGTCCGCAGCCCGTACGCCGACGCCTCCGCCGTGTCCGAGGACGGGACGATCGGCTACGCCACCGTGACGCTCGACGGCAAGGCCGAGGCCGTACCCAAGGAGGAAGTGACCGCGATCATCGACACCGCCAAGGGCGCCGAGCAGGACGGGCTCCAGGTCGAGCTCGGCGGTGATGCCGTACGGGGCGCGGAGGACAAGGGAAGTCCCACCGCGGAGCTGGCGGGCATCGTGGCCGCCGTGGTCATCCTCGGGGTGCTGTTCGGCTCCCTGGTGGCGGCCGCCGTACCGCTGATCACCGCTCTCTTCGCGGTCGGTTCGGCTCTCGGCCTGATCGTCCTCGCCTCGCACCTCTTCACCATCGCCGACTTCACGCCACCCATCACGATGCTCGTCGGCCTCGGCGTCGGCGTCGACTACGCCCTGCTCATCTTCTACCGCTACCGGCACGAGCTCACCGCCGGAGCCGACCCGGCCGACGCCACCCGCAAAGCCCTGGACGCCGCCGGCCGCACCGTCTTCTTCGCCGGCTGCACCGTGATCATCGCCCTGCTCGGTCTGGTCGCGCTCGGCCTCGGCTCGCTCCAGGGCGTGGCCCTCGCTCTGGCACTGACCGTGCTGACCACGATGGCCGCCTCACTCGTCCTGCTGCCCGCACTCCTTGCACTCTTCGGCAAACGCATCCAGCGCCACGTGCTCGAGCACCGGGCCAGGACCGCGGCCACGGGCCGGACCGAAGGCCGCCGCTGGCGGGCCCTGGCCGCGGTCGTACAGCGCCGTCCGCTGCCGTCGCTCATGGTCGCCGTACTTGCCCTGCTGGCCCTGTCCGCACCGGCACTGGGCATGCGTCTCGGCTTCGCCGACGCCGGCAACGACCCGAGGACCGCCACCTCCAGGAAGGCGTACGACCTGCTCGCCGAGGGCTTCGGGCCGGGCTTCAACGGACCCCTGGTCGTCCTGGTACAGGGTGACGAGGCCGCAGGCAGGATCGTCCGGGCGAAGTTGGCCGAAGCCGGGGGCGTGGCCGCGGTCAGCCCCGCACTGCCCTCCGAGGACGGCGCTCTGTCCACCGTGATCGTCTATCCGAAGACGGCGCCGCAGGACGAGGGCACCACTGATCTCGTCCATCGCCTGCGTGCCGACGTGGCCCCGGATCTCGAGCGCGACACCGGCGCCGAGATCCTGGTCGGCGGTGCCACCGCCGCCTCCCAGGACTTCGCGGACACGGTCTCGAGGAGGCTGCCGTTGTTCGTCGCCGTCGTCGTAGGGCTGTCCTCACTGCTGCTGATGCTGGTCTTCCGGTCGCTGCTGATCCCCGTCAAGGCGGCCCTGTTGAACCTTCTCTCGATCACCGCCGCGCTCGGCGCGATGACCCTGGTGTTCCAGCACGGCTGGTTCGGAGTGCAGCCCGGGCCGATCGAAGCCTTCCTCCCTGTGCTGATCTTCGCGATCGTCTTCGGCCTTTCCATGGACTACGAGGTCTTCCTGGTCGGGCGGATCCATGAGGAGTGGGAGCGTACGCGGGACCACTCCCTCGCGGTCCGGGAAGGACTGGCCGCCACCGGCAAGGTGATCACGGCGGCCGGGGCGATCATGATCGTGGTGTTCGGTGCCTTCATGCTGAGCTCGGACCGGATGCTCCAGCAGTTCGGCCTCGGCCTCGCCGTGGCGATCCTGATGGACGCGCTGGTCATCCGTTGCCTGATCGTCCCGGCCGCCATGCAGCTGCTCGGCACCTGGGCCTGGTGGCTGCCCGCCCCCCTCGCCCGGCGGCTGCCCGAGGTGGCGCTCGAACGCCCCGCGGACAGCTGACGTCCAGCCGGGAAGAGCCCGCACGGACTCTCACGGCGTCGAGCCGTCGGACTACCCGACCGAAGGGCTCACCCGGTCTCGGCGGCGGAGGTGGACGCGAGCTCGCGCTCGGCGGATGCCTTCGCGCCGGCCACCGTCATCCTGAGCAGGGGCAGCGAGGCAAGGACGGTGCCGAGTGCCAGGACGAGGCCGAGCACATCGGCCCCGGCGGCGTCGAGGACGGCTCCCACGGCCAGCGGTCCGATGCCGGTGCCCAGGGCGCCCGCGCCGCTGAGGGAGGCGACCAGGCGTCCGGTCGGGTCGATGAGCGCCGCGGCGGCGAGCATCTGCACCAGGACGGCCAGTTGGGAGGCCTGCCAGAGGACGGCCGCGACGGTGAAGAGCACGGGGTCGTGGGTGAGGACGAGGGCCGCCATCGCGAGGGCCTGCGCCGTGACGAAGACGGCCATCGACCGCATGCGCCCGAAGCGCCGCGCCGCCATCGGCCCCACCGCCGCGCCGGCGAGCGCCACGATGCTGGAGATCGCGAGCACGGCCGATACGGCCGAGTGGGACATCCCGGTGTGCTGACGGCCCAGGACCGAGGCGTACGACCACGCGCCCTGGGTGACGGTCCACAGGAGCGCGGTCCCGAGGAGCAGAACCACCGTCGGCTCGGCGGTGGATGTCCCTCCCCCACCGGCGGAGGCGGCGTCCGGTGTCGCGGGACCGGCGGGGCCTTCCGGCAGTCGGCGTATCAGTGGCCAGGCGGCGAGACAGCACAGCGCCATGAGCAGGAAGCCGGTGCCCTCCCCGAGGTCGTGGTTGGCCGCGGGGACGCCCATGATCAGCAGGGCCGTCACGCCGACCACACCGCAGATCGTGACGGCGGACGCCTTGTCGGCGTCGTCGGTGGCGGCGAGTGCCGCCGTGGCCGCCGCGTAGACCGCGCCGAGCCCCGCACCGAGGACCAGGTTGGCCAGGACCAGGGTGACCGGTCCGGTGGCCGCCGTGGCTCCCAGGAAGCCGGCTCCCGCGAGGGCCAGACCGAAGCGCGTCATCAGGACCCGCCCCGGCCGCGCGGCCCGCTTGGCCAGCAGCAGCGTCACCACCGCCGTCGCCATCAGCTGGCTCGCGGCCACGAGCCCGGCGCCGGAGTCCGACAGCGCGAAGCGTGACGCGAAGTCGTCGACGAACACGGGCATCACGTTCGCGCCGCCGTTGCCGAGGGTGACTCCGGCGATGAGCGCCACCGCCACACCGAAGGTCAGGGCGGAGCCGCCCCGCGCGTTCACCGGCCGCTCCTCTGCGGGGAGTTGGGGACGACCACCGTTCCTCGGCGGAGCGCCGAGTGTGCAACAAGCATGAGAGCCTCACGAGTCAGGGGGCGCGAGCCGGATTCGAAGAAGTTTCGAAGAAGCGGAAGGCGGGGGGGCGGTCAGCCGGCCCAGACGTCTTCCACGTAGTGGCCGGATTCGGTGAGGGCGGCCAGCCAGGCGGTGGCCTCCTCGTCGCCGGCGCCGGTGTTCTTGCGGTAGATCGCCATGAACGCCTCCCGTACCGCCGGGGCCATGCGGCGGCCGTCTCCGCAGACGTGGACGCGTCCGCCGGCCTCCAGTACCGCCCAGACCTCGTCGCTCTCCTTGGCGATGCGGTCCTGGACGAAGCGGGCCCCGTCCTCGGGCGCGCAGGAGAAGGTGGGCCGCATGCTGACGGCTCCGGCCGCCTCGGCCGCTTCGAACTCCGCGCGGTGGAGGTAGTCGACGTCGGGGTGGTCGCAGCCGAAGTAGCACAGCAGCGTTCCGGTGGACCGGGTGTGGTGGCGGTCGAGGACCGCGCCGCGGAACGGCGCCAGACCCGTGCCCGCGCTGACCAGAATCACCGGCACCGACTCGTCCTGCGGCAGGCGGAAGGCCTCACTGCAGGGCAGCACGCGGGCCTGGACGGTGTCGCCGGCGTGCACGGTCTGGAGGTAGTGCGAGGCAATGCCGTGGAACGTGCCCTCGCCGCCGCGGTGGGGCGCGGCGAGCAGCGACACCATCAGGTCCACCTCGCCGGGTGCCGCTTCGGCGGACGAGGAGATGGAGTAGTGGCGCGGGCGCAGGACGGGCAGCAGCTCCAGGAAGCGTTCGAAGGGCAGCTCGCAGGCGCGGTAGCGCTCCAGCAGGTCCAGGACGCTGCGTCCGGCGGCGGTCACCTGCTCGCGGAAGGCCTCCGGGTCCAGCGCCGCGAGTTCGGCCAGGGGCCGCTTCTCGGGCGGGCAGGCGGTGTGCTCGGCGAGCACGGCGACCTGCTCCTGGGTGGCGGCATCCTGCAGTTCCACGAAGTCGGTGAGCAGGCGGCGCAGCGTCAGCGGCCGGTCGACGGGCAGGGCGCCCCGGCTGCGGCGACGGGCGCGCAGGCGCACGGTGCGGTCCAGATCGAGGCCGAAGCGGTCGGCCACCCGCTGCACGAGGCGTTCCGGGTTGCTCGGGAGCACGGCCAGGTGGTCGCCGGTGCGGTAGGTGACGCCCTCGGGCAGCCGCAGCCTCAGGAAGCGCTTGGAGCGGCCCAACCCGTGGCTCATGTCGACCAGTTCGTGCGCGTCGAGCACCTCCATCGGCTGCACGCCGTGCCGTGCCGCGAGGCCGCCGATGACCGAGTCGGTCGCGTCTTCCAGTTCGTACAGTCCCGTCTCCTGGTCGGCAGCCGGCCCGTCCTCCTGCGCTTCTGCTGCGGCTCCGTACCGCTCCAGCAGCGCGGTCCACAGGTCACCGGTCCACCGGTCCACCGTGCCGGCGAAGTCTCCGGCGGCGTCCGCGGCGCCGCGCCCCAGCAGTGCGGTGGCGCCCGCGGCGCCGAGCCGCTCGTCGATGAGGGTGGGGACGCGCTGGTAGGTGGCGGCCCAGTTGCGGTCGCCGACGCCGAGGACGGCGTACTGCAGGCCGTCGAGCGCGCCGGGCTGCAGGCCCTCCAGCCATGCGACGAATTCCGTGGCGTCGTCGGTGGGCCTGCCGTTGTAGGAGGCGGCCACGATCACCACCGGTCCGTCACCCGCGGAGAGTTTGCCCACGGCGTCGTTGAGGGCAGCGACGGACGGGACGAAGCCGCGCTCGTCGCCGTCCGCCGCCAGGTCGCGGGCGATGCCCGCGCAGGTGCCGAGGTTGGAGCCGTGCAGGACGGTCAGCGCGGTGCCGGTGGCGCGTCGGACGGCGGGGCGGTCCTGGCCGGCGGGAGCGCTGCTCGCGGCGACGGCCGCGGCGGTGGGCAGGCGGCGCTCCCCGCCGGTGCGCCGGGCCAGGTTCAGCGTGAACGCGTCGGGCTTGAGGGTGAGGGACTGCTTGATCTTCAGTTGATAGTCGGTGTGGTCGATCAGGCGGTAGCGGTGGATCACCAGCGCGAGGACCAGCGTCGCCTCGTGCAGCGCGAACTGGCGGCCGATGCAGGCGCGTTCGCCGCTGCCGAACGGCTTGAACAGGTGGACCGGCCGCTCCTCCTCGCGCTCGGGCAGGAACCGGTCCGGGTCGAACAGCTCGACGTTGTCACCCCAGGCGGGGTCCCGGTGCAGCTGCGGGATGAGCACCTGGATCGACTCGCCCTTGCGCACCGCGTACTTCCCGCCGATGACGGTGTCCTCCAGCGGCTCCACGGCGTACGCGGGGGCCGTCGGCCACAGCCGCAGACCCTCGTTGAGCACCTGGCGGACGTACGTCAGCTTGCCGATGTCCCCGTAGTCCGGCTCGGGAGCGTCCGAGTCGCCCCACAGCGCGTCGACCTCCGCCTGGGCGCGGGCGAGGACCTCGGGGTGCTTGGTCAGGTAGTAGAGGGCGAAGGACAGGGCCCCGCTGGTGGTCTCGTGACCGGCGATGAGGAACGTGATCGCCTGGTAGCGGATGTTGATGTCGTCCAGGGGCTCGCCCGTGACCGCGTCACGGGTGTGCAGCATGCGCCCGAGCAGATCGTCGGTGCTCGGGTCTCCGGAGGCCCGGCGCTCACGGATCACGTCGTCGACCAGATCCTTCATCAGGGTCACGTCGGCGCGGAACTGCTCGGCCTGCTTCCACTTGAACAGTTCCGTGCCGGGGATGGACTCCCCCTTGGCCTGGGCGAAGCCGAGCGCTCGCGAGAGGGCGGTGACGAAGGGGTGGGGCTCCTGGCGGCTGAAGGACTCGAAGTCGTAGCCGAAGCCGCACAGTCCGATCGTGTCGAAGGTCAGCCGCGTCATGTCGCCGGACACGTCCACGGGCTCCGTGCCGACCGCCCGGTCCCACTTGCCGATCAGCTCCCGGGCCACTTTGAGCATCGTCGCGTGGTAGCCGCGCATCGCACCGAGTGAGAAGGCCGGCATCAGGATGTCGTGCGCCTTGCGCCAGTTGGGCTCGTCGTTGAACGCGGTGAAGAGCCCGTCGCCACCGATCTCCCGGAGGATCACGAGGTCGGGGTGCACGTTCTTGCGGAACCGGCTCTCGTCGGCCAGCTCGGTGACCAGGTCGAGGCCGGAGGCGAAGTTGATCTCGTTGCCGAAGACGCGGAGCTTGAACAGCGGCCCCAGCTCCCTGGCCTCCTTCATCACGTAGAGCAGGCCGTCGGCGCCACTGGGGATGTCGAACGCGTGGCCGACCAGGGGCAGGGCGGGACGCTGGGGGATCGGCTCGGTTCCGCGCACGGTCTCGTGAGTCATGAGCTTGCCTTTCGTTCGGCACAGGCTGTCGCTGGCCAGAACCATACAAGCGACTTTGTCACTCGACAATGTCGAGCGATCGTGTTGGGCGACACAGTCGATCGACGGAACCTTCGAGGGCCTTCAAACGTCCAGCCGCGCCGGGGCCGGGGCAGATTTAGTCGAGCGACCTGATCGAGGGACTGAGTCGCATAAGATGCCGTCATGGCTCATGTATCCGCGGCGGAGCGCCGCCCCCAGCTGATCAAGGCGGCCATCGAGCTGATGGCCAGGGAGGGCGTCGCCGCCGGCAGCACCCGCGCCATCGCGGCGGAGCTCGGTGTCGCCCAGGCGACCGTGCACTACACCTTCGGCACGAAGGAAGAGCTCTACCGGGCCGTGATGGAGCAGCTCACCCAGGACCTGGTCGCCCAGGTGGAGCAGGCCGCGCCCACGGCAGCGGGCTTCGAGGACACGATCGTCGCGCTCGCCGAGGCACTCTGGCGCACCGTGCTCGAACAGCCCGCGTCCTACCAGCTCCTCACGGAGCTCTCCCTGTTCGCTCTGCGCACGCCCCATCTCCAGGAGGCTTTGCACAGCCACTACAGCGGCATCTTGACGGTGACGGCGACCCTGATCAGCGAAGCCGCCGAACGCACCGGTCACCAGCTCGCCCAGCCCGCCGAGACGATCGCGAGGTTCTTCCTCGCGGGCTTCGACGGCCTGACGATGCAGCGCCTCTCACTGCCGGACGAGGAGGCCGAAGGCGTCTGCCTGCGGGCGCTGATCTCCGCGGTCCTGGCCATGGCCTGAGGTCGCCGCGCAGCCGGCAGGAAGGTCAGCAGAGGGGTCGGCCTGGGTGAGCAGGTCTGCGCGGCGCGAAGCAGAGCACCTGGGGCGCCGCCCGGTGACCGGGACCCATGGTCGGGGCGCTGCGCGACCGGCTTCGGCCCGGCCGGGACGCCACTGGAGGACCACCGGAACGTCGACGCCAGTGCGCCACCGCCGGCGCGGCGCGGAGCAATTGACGGCCGGCAGCGAGGAATCCGCCAAGGGCAACACAGCGGCCAAGGCCGTCGACGGCTCCACCGCCACCCGCTGGTGCGCGAGCGACGGCACCACGGGTCAGTGGCTGAAGGTGGACCTGGGCTCGGAGCGGTCGCTGACCGGAACCCGTGTCGTCTGGCAGTCCCCGGCCACCAACTACCGCTACCGGATCGAGGGTTCCACCGACAACGCAGGCTGGACCACGCTGGCCGACCTGACCGCCACCACCGGCACCAGTCAGGTGCAGGTCTCCGTCTTCCGCGCCCAGGCACGGTATGTACGGGTGACGGTCACCGGGCTGCCCTCCGGGGGCTGGGCCTCGATCCGCAGCTTCGAGGTCTACGACCGTCCCTTCAGCGCGGACGCCGGGACCGTCCGGCTGGTGAACCGCAGGAGCGGCAAGGTGCTGGACGTCGGCGGCGCCTCGACCGCCGACGGGGGCGCCGTCATCCAGTGGCCGTGGAGCGGTGGTACCAACCAGCAGTGGAAGCTCCTGCCCAACACCGACGGCTCCTACCGGCTGTCCAACGTCCGCAGCGGCGAAGTTTTGCAGAGCCCGGGCGGCTCCGCCCAGGGCGACGGGCTGGACCAGTGGACCGACGGCGGCGGCGACAACCAGTCGTGGAAGCTGGTGCCCTCGCCGACCAGCGGCTACTACCAGCTCGTCAACGTCCGCACCGGCTGGTGCGCCGACGTCAAGGACGCCGCCACCACGGACGGCACCCCGGTCATCCAGTGGCCCGCCTCCGGCGGCTCCGACCAGGACTGGCAGATCCTGGCGCCGTGAGCGGCCGGGACGCTCAGTGAGGCAGTGATTGCTCGGCCCAGATCGTCTTGCCGACGGCGGTGTGGCGGCTGCCCCAGCGGTCGGCGATCTGGGCGACGAGCAGCAGTCCGCGTCCGCCCTCGTCGAAGACGCGGGCCCGCCGAAGGTGCGGGGCCGTGCTGCTGCCGTCGGAGACCTCGCAGCTGAGGACGTCGGAGCGGATGAGGCGCAGCTCGATCGGGGCGTTGCCGTACCGGATGGCGTTGGTGACCAGTTCGCTGACGATCAGCTCGGTGGGGAACTCCAGCTCGGCCAGCCCCCAGGCGGCCAGCTGTTCGCTCGCCATGCGGCGGGCCCCGGCGACGGCCGCCGGATCGACGGGCAGCTGCCACGTGCGGACCTGGTCCGCGCCGAGACCGGCGGTGCGGGCCAGCAGCAGGACGATGTCGTCGGCCGGCGGGTCGGGCCGTACCTTGCGCATCACCTCGTCGCAGGCTTCCTCCAGGCCGGCGGACGGGCGCCGCAGCGCTTCGGTCAGCAGCTCCAGTCCGACGTCGATGTCCCGGCCCGGGGCCTCGATCAGGCCGTCGGTGTAGAGGGCGAGCAGGCTGCCCTCGACCACGTCGATCCGGGCGGCCTCGAAGGGCAGTCCGCCCAGGCCGAGCGGTGGTCCGGCAGGCAGGTCCAGGACATGGACGGTGCCGTCGGGGTTCACCAGCACGGGCGGCGGGTGCCCGGCCCGGGCCATGTCGCACCGGCCGGCGACGGGGTCGTAGACGGCGTAGAGGCAGGTGGCACCGACCTCTCCCGAGGCCTCCTCCGCCTGACCTCGGGTGTCGGGGCCTTCCTCCCGGTCCAGGCGGATGACCAGGTCGTCCAGCCGGGTGAGCAGCTCGTCGGGCGCGAAGTCGGCGTCGGCGAGGGTCCGTACCGCGGTGCGCAGGCGGCCCATCGTGGCCGAGGCGTGCACGCCGTGGCCCACGACATCGCCCACCACCAGCGCGACCCGGCCCCCGGACAGCGCGATGACGTCGAACCAGTCGCCGCCTATCTCGTCCCCCGGACCGGCGGGCAAGTACCGGTGGGCCAGGTCCACCGCCTGGGCTCGTGGCAGCCGCTCGGGCAGCAGGCTGCGCTGGAGGGTGAGCGCGGTGTGGCGCTCGCGGGTGTAGCGGCGGGCGTTGTCGATGCTGACCGCGGCCCTGGCGGCGATCTCCTCGGCGAGCACGAGATCGTCCTCGCCGAACGTGTCGGCGGTGCGGTGCCGCAGCAGGTGCATCACGCCCAGGGTGACGCCCCGGGCGCGCAGCGGCACCATCATCACCGAATGGATCCTGAACCGCCGCATGCTCTCGGCACGGGCAGGAGAGGCCGTCGACCACTCGCGCAGCCGCGGGTCGCCCGCCCGGTAGTAGGCACCCCGGCCGGTGATCAGCGCCTGTGCCGGGGGTGAGCCGGGAGGGTAGACGTCGACATCGCCCGCCCGGACCGCGGATTCCGGGCAGCCCGAGAGCACCGACCGTTGCGCGGTACGACGGCACTGCACCGGGGTGTCCGGCGGTACGGGTTGCGGCTCGTGGCCCTGGACGACCGACTCCAGCAGGTCCACGGTGACGAAGTCGGCGAAACCGTCCACCGCCACCTCGGCCAGTTCCTCGGTCGTCCGGGTCACGTCCAGGGTGGCGCCGATGCGCGAGCCGGCCTCGTTGAGCACGGCCAGGCGGCGCCGGGCCCAGTACTGCTCGGTGATGTCGATCACCAGCGCCGACAGTCCCAGCACCGTGCCCGCCCGGTCCTTCAGCGGGGACAGATACACCGACCACGCGTGATCGCGGACCTCACCGGAGGCCCGGAAGGGCTGCTCCTCGCGGAAGACCATCTCACCCGTGCGCACCACCTGCCGCTGGAGGCGGTCGATCTCGTCCAGAGGCGGGACGGGATAGATCTCCCACAGCGTCAGGCCCCGCATCTCCTCCTGCGTCAGCCCCATGGCACGGCTCATCACCTGGTTGCAGGCCACGAACCGCGCCTCATGGTCGTATATGGCCACGGGCACCGGGAGCTGCGCGAGCGTGAGGTCCCACAGCTGCGCCGTCCCCGTATCGGCCGGCGCGGCGGCGTATGTCGTCGCCGCCGGGGTGACCACCCATGGAGTCCCGCCGTCCGCGTCCGCCAGCGGCGTGCCCCGAAGCTGCACCTTGACACGGTCTCCGTCCCGTTTCCGCAGCGACACATCGCTCGTCCACGGCTCCCTGGCGGCCAGGTGGCGTCGCAGCGCGGTGGGCAGCTTCGCGGCGAGCAGGTACGCGGCCGGCCGGCCGACCACCTCCTCGGACCCGTATCCGAGCAGGCGCCCCGCTCCCGCGCTCCACGCCATGACGGCTCCGCGGGCGTCGATGACGACGGCGAAGTCCTCGGGCGCTCCCGCGTCCCGCTCTCCTGTGGTCGTGTCGGGTTCGTTGTCCATGAGGCACCCCGACCTCGTTCGGGCAGCCGCTCAGCCGGGGGCTGCGTCGCCCCTCACGGGCTCTGCCTCCAGCATCCCGCCACCGCACACCCCCCTCAAGCGGCCGCACCCCGCACGCGGGCGGCGCATGCGGACAGCGGACGCCGGCTCCGGCCGACCCGTACATCTTCCGGATACCCGGCGACGACACAGGCGCCGCCGGCTTCGGCGAGACGTGGATACGCACCCTGCGCGAACGCACCAGGGCGGGGTTCGCTGCCCCGCGGCGCGGCGCCACGAGCCGGCCCTCGGTCGCATACACCGCGTCCTGCCCTTCCTCACCCAGGCCCGCGAGGCTGCCCTCGCCGGCGAAGGATCCATGATCCGCTCCTTCAGGTCGGAGCGGTCGAGGATTGGGCGCGGATGCCGCTCGGTCATGGAGTGCCGTTCTTCCCCGGCACCGCGCGCCGTGTGGACCGTCGAGGGAGCAGCACCGGCTCCACGAGCCGGCGCCGGTCCACTCCGCCGCAGGCGTTGATGACAGCGATCAGCAGGTCGACCGCTTCGGCGCCCACCCGGTCGGGGCGGAGGCTGAGGGTGGTGACGGGCGGGGTGGTCGACGCGTAGTCCGGATCGTCGCTGACACAGGCCACCAGCAGATCCCTCGGTACCCGAAGACCGTGGTGCCGAGCGGCGGCGAGGATGTTGTGGCCGGAGTCGGAGTAGACGCCGATGACGGCGTCCGGGCCCGGGTCGCGGTCGAGCAGCCGGCTGACCGCGTCCTGTTCGGCCGTGAAGTAGTCGGGCAGCGTGGCGTACTCCTCCATGAGGGCGGGCACGCGGTGTTCGTCGCACCAGGACCGGTAGGCGCGCTCGATGAGGTGCGGATACGCGTCGTCGTGCAGAGGCAGGGAGAGCCCGATGCGCCGGGCGCCGCGCTCCGTCAGGTGGTCGAGCAGCAGGCACAGGCCTGCTTCGTGGTCGGCGTCCACCCATGCGTCGCACGGATGCGGGTCGGGCGGCCTGCCTTCGCTGATCATCGGTATGCCACGGTCCCGCAGGATGGCCCGCACCGGGTCGTCGGCGCGCGGTGCGACGTGGATGACGCCGTCCATCGGCGTGTTGAGCCACATCCACGGTGACATCGAGCTGGGCATCGCCAGCAGCAGGTAGCCGCGTTCGTGCGCCGCCGCCATGGCGCCCAGCGTCAAGCCGGCGTAGTACGGGATCTCGGTGTACGGGACGGGAAGGTCGCCGTACGTCGTCATGGTCAGGCCGAGCACTCCGGTGCCGCCCCGGGCCAGGGCACGGGCCGTGCTGGCCGGGGCGTAACCGAGTTCGCGTGCCGCGGTCAGCACGCGCTGCCTGGTCGACTCGGCGAGCCGTCCGGTGCCGTTGAGCGCGTTCGACACCGTGGCGGTGGACACGCCTGCTCGTGCGGCCACGGCGCCGAGTGTGGGACGCCGCCAGGCGCGTGAGCTCTCCATGCGCACTCCAACCGCCGCGTGGCCGCTTGTGGCCAAGAACTTGATCACGCAGCGTACCGGCGGGCGACGGTGGCCGGGACCGGTCGCCGGGTGAGGAGTCACGAGATGCCGGTCCTCGACCGGGACATCATCAGGACACGCAGTAATAGATACACTCGCGATTGATCTATTACCGGCGAGGGGGGCATTGTGTCGTTCACGAACGTGGCCGAGGCAGTGGAAGCGTGGATCCATGGCTGGACCGTCTCGCGCGGAGCAGCCGAACCCGCGCCCCAGCCCTGGGGCTTCACCGTTGACGTCGGCCTGCCGGGGCACGTCGTGCGTCACGTCCTGCCCACCACGGACGAAGCGGCCATCCGCAAGATCACCGAGACCACGACCGCAGCCGGCGTGTGGCTGAAGGCACCGGTGCCACCGGAGACGCTCGAGTCCTGGCTCGCGCCCGGTTGGTCGCTCGCCGGAGGACCCGGCTTCCTGATGTCCGCCCCGCTGCGCACTGCCCGCACCGAGGCCCCGACCGAAACCGCCGACGGCTACCGGCTGCGCACCTGGACCCGGGCCGGTATCACCCGCGCCCTGGTCCGCACGCCCGACGGAGCCTTCGCCGCGCGTGGTCAGATCGTCGTCACCGGTGCCACCGCCGTCGTCGACCAGGTCGAGACCGACCCGGCTCATCAGCGCCGCGGTCTGGGACGCCTGGTGATGCGGACGCTCGTCGCCGTCGCCGCCGGAGCGGGCGCCACGACAGGTGTGCTGGCCGCGACGCCGGAGGGACAGGCTCTGTACGAGGCGGCGGATTGGCGCGTACTCGCCCCCCTCACCGGCGCCGTGCGGAGCTGAGACCACGGGGTGTCACGAGGGCGTCGGTCCACCACGCTCCAGCCCATCCCGCCCGTGGGGGTGCGCTCTCGAAGGTGCAGCTGCCGAACTCCTGGACGGACAGCGGCTTTCGGGGTCGCAGGAGGCGCCTGAGACAGAAGAGCAGAAACTCGCGGCCCCCGCTGAAGTGCACGTCGGCGCCCCGGCGTCGGAGCCGCTCGGCGAAGCGCCCGGTCTCGGCGAGGTGGTCGAGGATGAGGATCCCCCGCTCCGGTACATCGCCGAGGGTCGGCTCCAGCTACGCGTTGCGCCCGCGCTCAGCGGCCTCGGCGCTCCAGCCGGTGTCAGGGGTGTCGCCTTCGCCGCCTTCGTGGACGACGCTGCGACAGGTCAGGTCGCGGCGCGGTGGCGTCCGTGTCCCGTGGGCGATCCGGATCATCGCCGCGGCCCTGGTCGTCGGCAGCATCAGGGCGTCGGCCGCCGCCGAAGCCATGGCCAGGAAACGAGCCAGGCTGATGCTCACTGCGCTCTCCTCCCCCTTGGTCCCGCTGCACCGGTACCAGTGTGGGAAGGGGGAGGGCGGCGCGGTGTCGGCAGATGGTCCATGGCTGAGCGACGAAGGTATGCGGCAGGCTAGACAGGCGTCGACGCCGACGGCACGAACGGCGCCCCGTGTCCCGGCACGATCAGCGCCGGGCCGAGGGCCAGGACCTTCTCCCTGGCCTGCCCGGGCATGCCGTCCGCCGAGTCGTCCGCCGTCATGCTCCGGCGGCCTCGATGAACTGTCGAACGGCGCTGCGCGGGTCCCCCGAGCGGACCAGTGCCTCGCCGACCAGTACGACGTCGGCTCCCCAACCGCGGTACTCCGCGACATCCTCCGGGCCCGCCACTCCTGATTCCGCGACCCTGACCGTGCCGTCGGGGATGTCTGTCACGAGGTCGGCGAACACCTTGCGATCCACGTCCAGCGTGGTCAGGTCCCGCGCGTTGATGCCGAGGAGCTCCGCTCCTGCGGCGGCGGCGCGCCGCACTTCGTCGGCCGTGTGGGCCTCCACGAGCGGCGTGAGCCCCAACTCCTTGCACAGCCCGATCAGGTCGGCGAGCTGACCGTCGTCCAGCGACACGACCATGAGAAGCGCGAGATCGGCGCCGTGCGCGCGGGCCTCCCACAGCTGATAGGGGTCGACGATGAAGTCCTTGCGCAGGACGGGCACGTCGACCTGGGCGCGCACGGCGTCCAGATCGGCGAGGGAGCCCCCGAAACGCCTGCCCTCGGTGAGCACGCTGATCGCAGCGGCGCCGCCGGCCGCGTACTGTGCCGCGAGGGATGCGGGGTCGGGGATGTCGGCCAGTGCGCCCTTGCTGGGGCTCTTCCGCTTCACCTCGGCGATGATGGACACCCCTGGCGCGCGGAACGAGGGCAGCGGGTCGATCGCGGGTGCCGCGTCCGCCGCCCGGGAGCGCAGCTCTGCCAACGGCGTCACACGCTTACGCTCCTCCAAGTCCTCGCGAACTCCCGCGAGGATCCCGTCAAGAACGCTCATTGTCGTCTCCCTGTCCAATCATCTGCCGCTGCGGACGCCCTCGGTTCGAGTGAGGCCGTGCATCACCTACGCCCCTCACGCCCAAGGCGTACTCAGAAGAAGGCTATGCGGATCGATCATGGCGTGCGCCCCCGGCCTGCCACGGGGGCGCGCAAGTGGAACTCGCGGGGGATGATCCGTGAAGCGTCGTGATCCCAGGGCCGGCGACCACGGCCGACGGCCGTGGTCGCCGGGTGCCACCCGATACCGCCGCGGTCGGGGCTCAGGCCAGGCCGAACCGCTCGGCGTGCACCTGCCGGTGGGGAACCTTCAGGCTGCGCAGGGAGCTGAGCACGGCCGAGGTCATCGCGGGCGGGCCGCAGACGTACACGTCGCGTTCGGTGATGTCGGGAACCAGGGCACGCAGACCGTCCGCCTCGAACGGCGTGCACCCCTCCCCCGTGCGGCCGGTGAGCAGGTGCAGCCGCCCACCGCGGTCCGCGACCAGGTCCCGCACCTCGTCGATCAGCACGGCGTCCTTCTCGCTGCGCACCCGGTAGAGCACGACGACGTCACCGTCCGGTTCCTCCTCCAGCAGGGCCCGAACCGGCGTGATCCCCACTCCTCCGGCGATCAGCAGTGCGCCGGGCCGCGTTCGATGCACCGAGGTGAACGCCCCGTACGGCCCCTCGACGAACGCGCGGCTCCCGACCGGGACATGCCGCAGGCCGGCGCTGGTGCTGCCGACCGCCTTGGCGGTCAGACGCAACGTACGGCCGTCGGGTGCCGCCGACAGCGAGAACGGATTCGCCAGCCACCAGTGGTTGTGTCCGGGGAACCGCCAGATGCAGAACTGGCCGGCCCTGGCGGGCAGCCTGTCGAGGTGGCGGCCGGTGACGCGCACCGACACCACGTCGTCCGACTCCGCCACCACCTCCGCGACCCGGAATCGGTGATAGGCGTTGCGCCACAGAGGCACGACGATCCGGCCCGTGATCAGGGCGCCGAACGCGAACAGCCACAGGGCCCACCAGTAGATCTTCGCGAACGCGGAAGAGCTGAAGGTCGTGGTCTCCTGCAGTTGGTGGACGAACGCCAGCCCCAACGCCAGGTACAGCAGCAGGTGCAGGCCGTGCCAGGTCTCGTACCGCAGCCGCTGTCTCACATACCGGGCGGAGACCGCGGCGACCACGACGACGATCGCCGCGGCCAGCATCCCGAGCAGGGAGGCCGGCACTCCGGCCAGCGCGAAGAAAGTCTTCGTCATCGACGCGTCATCGAGCCTCGCGAAGCCCAGCACCACCAGCACGGCATGGGTGAGGATGGTCCACAGCAGGGTGAAGCCGACCCATCTGTGCCACAGCGTCAACCGGTCCATGCCGATACGGCGGTCGAGCCACGGCAGCCGGGCCACCAACAGCAGCTGGAACAGGATCAGCACGGCGGCGTGCAGGCCGAAGAACTTGGCGACCGTGAGCACTCCGTTCTGGCCGGTCCCGGCGTCGAGGAACAAGACCTCGACGATCACCAAGTTGACGATGACAAACGTCCACAGCGCCCACCGCGCCGCAACGACCGGAGGTATGGTGCTTTGCCGCACCTGTGAAATCGTCGCCTCCACCGCTTCCCCTCTTGTTCATGTGACGCAGTCGCGCCCGGTACCCGCGAGGTCGCGATGACCCCGGCGTCTTCACCTGATACGGCCCGCTGGTCGAGCGGTATCAGTACCTCATCCGGCGGCCGTCGGTCGGTAGGTTGAGTGATTAAGGCGTTAACCACAAGCCGTCACGGGGCTGTTGAGGCACACATGCCGTGATCGTTCTTCGTGGGGCCCGGCTCGGTGGGGTGTGATCGACGGACTGCACACCAGCAACCAGACATGGGATGTTCAAGAGCCAACGCCGGCCAGAGGCGCTGCGGCGAACAGGCGACCATCCAGGGGCACTTGGCAGCAACCCTCGCAGCATTCGCCCCTGCGCCACCGGTCTCAAATTCCTCTACATTCATGGGATGTTACCGGCGGGATCGTGGTATCTATACGGATGCGCTTGCGAGGCGGGTTAGGGCCGACCCGCTCGGTATGCGCTCCCCCCACCCCCCAACCCGTTCTGCCAGTACGTCAGGCGGCCGCCGACGCCGAAGGGAAGGCGTTGCGGCCGAGCTGCTGGCACGAACGGCGATCCCCCCTGATTCAGCACTCACTCGCAGAAGAGGACGCTGCATGAGAAAGCCTTGGGCTCAGCCCCTGATCACGCTCGCCGCTGTCGCACTCGGGGTGACGGCGGCAGGTGTGACCCCTGCCTCCGCCGCCCCCACCACGCCCTTGCGGGTCATGCCGTTGGGCGACTCGATAACCTGGGGCGTCGGAAGCAGTACGGGCAACGGCTACCGCGGGCCGCTGTGGAACCAGCTCGCGGCGGACGGCCATCCGCTGGACTTCGTGGGCACGGTGCGGAACGGTTCGATGGCCGATCCCGACAACGAAGGCCACTCCGGGTACCGCATCGACCAGATCGCCGCTCTCGCCGACGCCTCGCTGACCCGCTACCGGCCCAACGTCGTGACGCTGCACATCGGCACCAACGACCTCCAAGGAGCCTCCGAGGTCGACAGCGCCATCGCCCGGCTGAGGTCGCTGGTCAACCAGATCACCGCCGACGTCCCTGACGCAACCGTCCTCGTCGCCTCCCTGGTCGTGTCCACCAGCAGCTCGGAGGAGCGGTTCCGGGGCACGTACAACCAGGCCACCCGGCAAATCGTCAGCGACGCACAGGCCGCGGGCAAGCACGTCGCATTCGTCGACATGAGCAGTCTGACCACGGCCGACCTGGCCGACCCCCTGCATCCCAACGACTCGGGCTACCAGAAGATGGCCGACGCCTTCCGCCGTGGTGTCCAGTCCGCGGACAGCGCCGGGTGGCTGAAGAACCCCGCCCCCGCCCCCGCCCGCGTGCAGTCCGGCATCGCCGGCAAGTGCATGGACGTCAACGGCGCCGGCACCGCCGACGGGACCGCCGTCCAGACCTGGAGCTGCGGAGACAGTGCCAACCAGTACTGGTCCGCCTACACCGACGGCACCCTGCGTTCCATGGGCAAGTGCCTCGACGCCGCCGGCGGGGCCACCGCCAACGGCACCAAGGTGCAGACCTGGGCCTGCCACGGCGGCGCCAACCAGGTCTGGCAGCCCTACAACGGCGGCTACCGCAACCCCGCCTCCGGCCGCTGCCTCGACGTTCCGGGCTCCTCCACGACCGACGGCACCCAGCTCGTGCTGTGGGACTGCAACGGCGGCTCCAACCAGAAGTGGACCACTCTGACCGCCGGATGACACCGGCTCCCGGGATCTGGGCCTCTCCTGGCTCGGATCCCGGGAGAACGTGCAAGCGGCTGGGTCGGACAGGTCAGGCCCAGGGGCTGACCACCGTGAAGGAGCTGTCGGCGCGGAACGTGTCGGTGTCCTGGTAGGGGTCCACGCGCAGTGCGTAGTTGTAGTGGCGGACATAGCGGCCGGGGTAGTTGTACGACTCCAGGCGGACGGAACCGGAGGCCGTGCCCGGGCGGGCGCAGTAGGTGGCGTCCTTCTTGAAGGTGTCGGTGCCGTTGCTGCTGTCGAAGCGGATCCGGAAGTCCCAGTGGCGCATATAGCGGCCGGAGGAGTCACGGAAGGAGTAGCAGTTGGCGTCGGCGAGGCCGGGTACGACGGTGAAGGTGGCGCTCTGCTTGACGGCGGTGCTGCTGGAGGTGCTCACCGGGTCGATGTAGCCGAGGCTGTCGGAGCGCACCAAGGCGTACCGGTCGGGGTAGTTGACCGACCGCAGCGACCTGGTGGTGTTGGTGGGCAGGGTGACACCGCCGGAGACCGTCTCCTTCAGCACGGTGGCGTGGCGGATGAAGCCGGAAAGGCCGGGCACCTCGGTGGGCGTGGACCAGGTGGCGAAGTTGTCGTAGCTGTCGCTGTACCAGTACTTCCCGGCGCGGTAGCCGTCGTAGTAGATGCGCCAGCCGCCGTTGTCGAGCTGGACCAGGGCCGGGCCCTCGACCCAGCTGCCGAATCCGGCCCAGTCGCCCGTCTTCCGGATGGTGTAGGGGCCGGTGAGGCTGGAGGCGGTGGCGTACTCGATGTACTTCGTCGTCTCGTTCTTGGTGAACGCGTGGTAGGTGGAGCCGACCTTGACGATGAAGGTGTCGATGTTGTTCGGACCGATGCCGGACAGCTGGGTGGGCGCGGACCAGGTGGTCAGAGCGGAGTTGGTCGCCGTGAGCTTGTAGGGGGTGAAGTTGGTGGCGGTGCTCGCCGTCGTCAGGGAGACGACGATGTTGACGCTGCCGTCGGTGTCGATGAACCACTCGGGCGCCCAGGTACGGGTCAGCCCGCTGATCGGGATCGTGTAGTTGTACAGGAACGTCCAGTTCACCCGGTCGGCGCTCCGGGCGAAACCGATCGTGTTCCCGGTCCAGTTGGTGGTGTAGGTGAGGTAGTAGAAGCCGTCGGTGTGCTTGAAGATGCTGGGGTCCCGGATCAGTCCGGACGGCGGGGTGTAGGCGGGGCCCTTCTGCAGGGTGAATCCGGTGGCGTCCGGCGAGTCGTACACGTACAGGTTGGACTCACTGCTGTTGGTGAACGCCGTCATCGTGTAGCGCGTGGCCTGCCCGGCCGGCGGGGCGGCGGCGGAGGCGGTGCCCAGAAGGGCGGGGACGCCCAACAGAGCCAGCAGCACTGGGCCCAGCAAGGCGAGCAGGGTTCTTACGGTTCTGTTCAACTCTTCCTCCGGGCTCGGCCAGTCCGCTTGGCCGATCGCCGTGATGCGATTGTTCGAAATAGCGACCAGTGTGCGGAACTTCGAGCAGAAGATAAGTTTGAGCCGTGGTTCCGTCAACGTTTCCGGCAAGTTCCGTTCCGGCACATTTCGCGCCGCCCGGGTAGCACAGAAGCCCTACCGTCACACACGTTGACTTCCGCACGGGGCACCCTTTACGTTCAGCGCCGACCCGTCCGGCAATTCGACCCACGTTCGGAATATCGGTCATTCGCGGAGCGGTACCGCCTCCGGAAGGAGCCCCCCCATGCCCCGAACCGCGCGCTTTCACCGCAGTCGAACCGCTGTCTCGGCATCAGCAACAACACCATTACCGACGTTACCGATGGGTCACGGAGGAAGGCGCCGGCCCCGCTTGGCCGTGGAGGGCGCTTTCCGGGCCGTCCCGGTATCTGTGCGAGGCGGTATTTCCCGTCGGAAAACCGCCCCTCGATGCGATGACTTCTGACAAAGGACGGTCCTTGGACATCACCAGACGACAGCTCGGCCGGCTCGCCGCGGTCGGCGCTGGGGCGCTCGTGTTGCCGGGCCTGCTGCCGACGAGCAGGGCGGCGGCGGCCGTACCTCCGGCCGGCACGTGGGGCGATCAGGGTGACGGGACCTACGTCAACCCGATCGTCCCGGGCGACTTCAGCGACTGGGACTGCATCCGGGTCGGTTCCGACTATTACGGCATCACCAGCACGTTCGGATACTCGCCCGGCATGGCCGTCCTGCACTCCAAGGACCTGGTCAACTGGCGCACGCTGGGCGGCGCGGTCGGCGATGTCACCCGGATCGGACCGGAGCTGAACTGGGACCGTATGAACCGCTACGGCCGCGGCGTGTGGGCCGGCGCCATCCGCTACCACGCGGGGCGGTACTGGGTGTACTTCAACACCCCCGACGAAGGCTTCTTCATGACGTCGGCCCCGTCGCCGGCCGGGCCCTGGGACCCGCTGACCGCGGTGTGGCGGACCTCCGGCTGGGACGACCCGTGCCCCTTCTGGGACGACGACGGCCAGGGCTACCTGGTCACCACGCACTACTCGGACGGCTACAAGATCAACCTGTTCAAGCTGTCCGAGGACGGGAAGTCGCTGGTCGGCTCGCCCACGGTCATCCACCAGTCGCCGGGCAGCGAGGCCAACAAGCTGTACAAGATCAACGGTCTCTACTACTACCTGTACAGCGAGGTGAAGTCCGAGGGCCGAGTGCTGATGATGAACCGCGGCTCCAGCCTCTACGGCCCGTTCGAGAACAAGCAGTTGATGCACGTCAACACCTCGGCGGACCGCGAGCCCAACCAGGGCGGGCTGGTGCAGACTCCGGACGGCACCTGGTACTTCGTGACCCACCACGGCCACGGCGACTGGGAGGGGCGCGTGCTGTCCCTGCTGCCGGTGACCTGGGTGGACGGCTGGCCGATCCTGGGCGCGGTGGGCACGGACGGCATAGGCGGCATGGTGTGGACCGGCCGGGTGCCCGCCGGCGGCACGCCCGGTATGCCGGTCGACGCGCTGCCCGCCGTGGTGACCGGCGACCTGTTCACCGACACCCGCCTCAAGCCGCAGTGGGAGTGGTACTACCAGCCGCGCGCCGACCGCTGGTCGCTGACCGAACGCCCCGGCTACCTGCGGCTGAAGGCGTTCGCCCCGCTGGTGGCGAACAACCTGACCAAGGTGGGGAACACCCTCACCCAACGGGTGCTGCGCACGGCCGGCGACGCGACGGTGACCGTCCGCCTCGAACTCGCCGGCCTCGCCGACGGCCAGCACGCCGGACTGTGCCACTACGCCGCCACCTACGCGGGGTTGGGTGTCCGGCGCTCGGGGACCACCACCACGATCGCGCACAACACGGGCGGCACTCTGACCTACGGTCCGGCGATCACACAGAACGCCGTGTGGCTGCGCACCACTTGGGACGTCAACGGAGTCAGCCGGTTCTCCTACAGCCTCGACGGGAGCACGTTCACCCAGGTCGGCGGCACCTACCAGCTCACCTGGGGCGGATACCGCGGCGACCGGATCGGCCTCTACACCTACAACCCGAACGGCACCGGCCACGTCGACGTCGACTCGGTGCAGTACACCATCGCGTCCGCCAAGGCCTACAAGTGCGTCAGCGTGCGCAGCGGCAAGGTCGCCGACGTCTACCGTGCGTCGAGCGCGGACGGCGCCGCCGTGATCCAGTGGCCCGACACCGACGCGTCGAACCAGCACTGGGCCTTCCAGTCCACCGGGGACGGCTACCACACCATCACCTGCGTCCGCAGCGGCAAGGTGCTCGACGTGGCGGGGTCCTCCACGGCGGACGGCGCGGCGGTCGTGCAGATGACCGCCGACGGCCGCACGAGCCAGCAGTGGCAGCTTCGCCCGCAGACCGGCGGCGAGTTCGTCCTGGTCAATCGCAACAGCGGCAAGGTGCTCGACGTCAAGGGAGGCAGCACGGCCGACGGTGTCGCGCTGATCCAGTACCGCGACGTGGGCAGCTCCAACCAGCGCTGGACCTTCCACCGCGTCACCAACTAGGGCCGCACAAGCCCCGTGACGGCTGCACCCGACCGCAGAACGTGTGAGCCGACACACCACCGACCAAGCAATCGCTCTCTCGTCACCGAAAGGTGCAAGATGTCTTCCTTCGTCAGCAGACGGCGTCTCCTGCAGGCAGCCGGGGCCACCGTCGTCGCCTCTGCCACCGGATCCTTCGTCGGGGCATCTCCCGCTCACGCGGCGGCCGTTCCTCCCGCGAGGGCCGACATCGGGGTCTTGGCGCATCCCTTCGAGCTCGGCCAGGTACGGCTCACCGCAAGCCGGTGGCTGGACAACCAGAACCGTACGCAGAACTACCTGCGGTTCGTCGATGTCGACCGGCTGCTGTACAACTTCCGCGCCAACCACAAGCTGTCCACCAACGGCGCGGCCGCCACCGGCGGCTGGGACGCACCAGACTTCCCCTTCCGCACCCACGTCCAAGGGCACGTCCTCACGGCATGGGCACAGCTGTACGCCGTCACCGGGGACACCACCTGCCGGGACAAGGCCACCTACATGGTCGCGGAGCTGGCCAAATGCCAGGCCAACAACAGCGCCGCCGGTTTCAGCGCCGGGTACCTCTCCGGCTATCCCGAGTCCGACTTCACCGCTCTCGAACAGCGGACCCTGACCAACGGCAACGTGCCGTACTACACCATCCACAAGACCCTCGCCGGCCTGCTGGACGTATGGCGCCACATCGGCAGCACACAAGCCCGGGACGTGCTGCTCGCCCTGGCGGGATGGGTGGACTGGCGCACCGGCCGGCTGACCAGCCAGCAGATGCAGACCATGCTGGGAACGGAGTTCGGCGGCATGAACACCGTGCTCACCGATCTCTACCAGCAGACAGGCGACGCGCGGTGGCTCACCGCCGCCCAGCGGTTCGACCACGCCGCGGTGTTCGACCCGCTGGCGGCCAACCAGGACCAGCTCAACGGAATCCACGCCAACACCCAGGTGCCCAAGTGGATCGGGGCGGCCCGGGAGTACAAGGCCACCGGCACCACCCGCTACCGGGACATCGCCACCAACGCCTGGAACATCACCGTCAACGCGCACACCTACGCCATCGGCGGCAACAGCCAGGCGGAGCACTTCCGCGCCCCGAACGCCATCGCCGCCTACCTGAACAAGGACACGTGCGAAAGCTGCAACACCTTCAACATGCTCTCTCTCACGCGGGAGTTGTTCGCGCTGGATCCGAACCGGGCCGCGCTGTTCGACTACTACGAGCGGGCGTGGCTGAACCAGATGATCGGCCAGCAGAACCCGGCCGACAACCACGGCCACGTCACCTACTTCACCTCACTCAACCCGGGAGGCCGACGAGGTGTGGGCCCGGCCTGGGGCGGCGGCACCTGGAGCACCGACTACGGCACCTTCTGGTGCTGCCAGGGCACGGGCCTGGAGATGCACACCAGGCTGATGGACTCCGTCTACTTCCACAGTGACAACACGCTGATCGTGAACATGTTTGTGCCCTCGGTGCTCAACTGGTCGGAGCGCGGCATCACCGTCACCCAGACGACGACATACCCCGTCAGCGACACCACGACCCTGCAGGTCACCGGCAGCGTCGGCGGAACCTGGGCGATGCGCATCCGTATCCCGAGCTGGACCACCGGGGCCACGATCAGCGTCAACGGCACGCCGCAGAACATCACCACCACCCCCGGCAGCTACGCCACCCTGAGCCGCTCGTGGACCTCCGGCGACACCGTCACCGTCCGCCTGCCCATGCGGATCGGCATACGACCGGCCAACGACAACGCGAACGTCGCCGCGATCACCTACGGCCCCGTGGTCCTGTCCGGCAACTACGGCGACACGACGCTCAGTTCCCTCCCGACGCTGAACACGTCCTCCATCAAACGGACCAGCAACACTTCGCTCGCCTTCACCGCCACCGCCAACGGCTCCACCGTCAACCTGGGCCCGTTCCACGACGCGCACGGCCACAACTACACCGTCTACTGGAACACCACCGGCAACACCGTCCGCCTCGCCAACGTGGGCAGCGGTCTCGTGCTGGGCATCCAGAACATGTCCACGGCCGACGGTGGCCGCGCCCTGCAGTGGAACGACTCGGGCACCGCCGACCACAACTGGCAAATGATCACCGACGGAAACAAGGTCCGCTTCCGCAACGCCAACAGCGGCAAGGTCCTCGGCGTCCTGGACATGGCCACGACGGACGGCGCGACCGTCCTGCAGTGGTCGGACAACGGCACCGCCGACCACCGATGGACACTGCTCGACCAGGGAGACGGCACCTACAAGATCCGCAACGAGAACAGCGGCAAGTTGCTCGCCATCGCGAACAACTCCACCGCCGTCGGCGCGTTCGCGGTCCAGGACTCGGACAACGGCACCGCCGACAACCGTTGGCGCATCTTGGTGAACTAGGTCGGTCTGTCGCTGAACTTGGCCGTTCTCCGCCCTCCCGTTCGCTCGGCACTTCGATCATCCATCGGTCCACCGAACACACAGGATTGCGAGATCCCCATGCGCAGCTTAGGTTTCAGTCGCAGACGTCTGTCCGTGGTGCTCGCCGCCGCAGTCGCGGCCCTGGTCGCGTTGGCGGCGATGCTCGTCGCCAACCCGGCTCAGGCGGCCACCAGTGGCGCCTTGCGCGGTGTCGGCTCCGGCCGGTGTCTCGATGTGCCGGGCGCCGGCCAGACCGACGGCACGAACCTGCAGATCTGGGACTGCAATGGCGGGACCAACCAGCAGTGGACGCTGACGGACAGCAACCAGCTGACGGTGTACGGCAACAAGTGTCTGGACGTCCCGGGCCACGCCAACACCGCCGGTACCCGGCCGGTGATCTGGTCCTGCAACGGCGGTACCAACCAGCAGTGGCGGGTGAATTCCGACGGCACGGTCGTCGCCGTGGAGTCCGGGCTGTGCCTGGATGTGTCGGGCGCCGCTACGGCCAACGGCACGGCGGTGCAGCTCTGGGACTGCAACGGCGGCAGCAACCAGAAGTGGACCGGCCTGTCCGGTGGGGGCGGCACATGTGCACTTCCGTCGACGTACCGGTGGACGTCGACGGGTGCGCTGGCGCAGCCGGCGAACGGGTGGAACTCGGTGAAGGACTTCACCAACGTGACGTACAACGGCAAGCACCTGGTCTACGGCTCGAACGTGTCGGGAGGGACGTCGTACGGCTCGATGGCGTTCAGTCCCTTCACCAACTGGTCGGACATGGCGTCGGCCGGCCAGACCGGGATGAGCCAGTCCGCGGTTGCGCCCACGCTGTTCTACTTCGCGCCGAAGAACATCTGGGTGCTGGCCTCCCAGTGGGGTGCCTCGCCCTTCATCTACCGCACCTCCAGCGACCCCACCAACCCCAACAGCTGGTCCGCGCCCCAGCCGCTGTTCACCGGCAGCATCCCCAACGGCGGCCCGCTCGACCAGACCCTGATCGCCGACGACAAGACCATGTACATGTTCTTCGCCGGTGACAACGGCAACATCTACCAGGCGACCATGCCGATCGAGAACTTCCCGGGCAGCTTCGGCTCGTCGTACACGACGGTCATGAGCGACACGAGGGAGAAGCTGTTCGAGGCACCGGAGGTCTACAAGGTCCAGGGCCAGGACCAGTACCTCATGATCGTCGAGGCGATCGGCGCGAACGGGCGCTACTTCCGCTCGTTCACCGCCTCCAGCCTGAACGGTCCGTGGACCCCACAGGCCGCCACCGAGTCCAACCCCTTCGCGGGCAAGGCCAACAGCGGCGCCACCTGGACCAACGACATCAGCCACGGTGACCTGGTCCGCAACAACCCCGACCAGACCAAGACCATCGACCCCTGCAACCTGCAGTTCCTGTACCAGGGGCTGTCCCCCGCCTCCGTCACGCCGGGCATGCCCTACAACGAGCTGCCCTGGCGGCCGGGCGTCCTCACCCTGCAGCGCTGACCCGCGCGCACCCGACCAGAAGCCTGTGACCGTGCCTGCCCGGCACGGTCACAGGCGGCTCTCGCTCTGTCTCCCAGGAAGGAATCCTGCATGGCTCCCAGGCACAGACAACTGCTGCGTCTCCTCGCAGCCACCGCACTGACGCTCACCACCTGCGTCACGGCCTCCGCCGGCACGACCGCCGAGGCCGCACCGGGCAGCCCGGCGCTGACCCCGCCGCTGGGCTGGAACAGCTGGAACAGTTTCGGGTGCGGCATCACCGAGGCGCAGGTCCGCGAGGCCGCCGACGCCATGGTGAACTCGGGTATGCGCGATGCCGGCTACCGGTACGTCGTCGTCGACGACTGCTGGTTCGACCCGCAGCGTGACAGCGCGGGCAACCTGCGGGCCAACCCGACCAAGTTCCCGAGCGGGATGAAGGCGCTCGGCGACTACATCCACAGCAAGGGCCTGAAGTTCGGCATCTACCAGGCGCCCAACGAGAAGACGTGCGCGCAGGGCGTGGGCACTTACCCCGGGTCCACGGGCAGCAAGGGCCACGAGGCCCAGGACGCCAAGATGTTCGCCTCATGGGGCGTGGACTACCTCAAGTACGACTGGTGCTCCGGCAGCGGCACCCGTGACGAGCAGATCGCACAGTTCACCATCATGCGTGATGCCCTGCGCGCCACCGGGCGGCCGATCGTCTACAGCATCAACCCGAACAGCTTCCACGCGATCACGGGCGACAAGTACAACTGGGGTGAGGTCGCCGACCTGTGGCGGACGACCGAGGACCTGCTCGACATCTGGCAGAACAACAACACCAACAGCTACCCCATGGGTGTGGGCAACGTCCTCGACGTCACCGCCCCCCTGGCGGCTCAGTCGGGTCCGGGACACTGGAACGACCCGGACATGCTGGTCGTCGGCCGCCCCGGCCTGTCCCTGACCGAGTCCCGTTCCCACTTCGCCCTGTGGTCGCTGATGAGTGCCCCGCTCATGGCCGGCAACGACATCCGCACCATGTCCCCCGACGTGAGCGCCATCCTGCGCAACCCACGCCTCCTCGCGGTCAACCAGGACACCCTCGGCGCGGGCGGACGCCGGGTCCGCGACGACGGCAGCACCGAAATATTCGCCAAACCCCTGTCCGACGGCTCCGTCGCCGTCGGCCTGTTCAACCGCGGAAGCGGAACCGCGACCATCACCACCACGGCCGCGCAAGTCGGCCTGTCCGGCGGCTCGTTCACCCTCACCGACCTGTGGACCGGCGGCACATCGACCACCTCCGGCCAGATATCGGCCAGCGTCCCCGCACACGGCGTCGCCGTGTTCAAGGTGAGCGGCGGCAGCCCGCTGGCCTCCACCACCGCCCGCCTGCGCGGCACCGGCTCCGGCCGCTGCCTGGACGTCGACAACGCCTCCACCGCGGCCGGGACCAAGACGCTGATCTGGGACTGCCACACGGCCGCCAACCAGATGTGGACCACCTGGGCCGGCGGCGAGATCCGCGTCTACGGCGACAAGTGCCTGGACGCCTCCAACCAAGGCACCACCAACGGCACACCGGTCATCATCTGGCCCTGCAACGGCCAGGACAACCAGAAGTGGACCACGCAGGCCGACGGATCGATCCGCAACGTCCACGCAGGACTGTGCCTCGACGTCAACGGCGCCGCCACCGCCAACGGCACCCCGCTGGTCCTGTGGACCTGCAACGGCCAGAACAACCAGAAGTGGACCACGCTCCCGTAAACCGCCACCCCGCCGCACAAGCAGATGTCCGATCGGAAGAGGGCAGTCCCCGCAGCAAACCAAGCTGCGGGGACTGCCCCTTCTGCGCCGGCGTCGGTGCAGGCGTCGACCGTCGTCGGGATCGTCAGACGGCGATGATCTGCCACTGCTGCCGCGTCAGTGACGCGTACGGCTGCTGCTCGATGTTGGCTCCGTCGGCGGTGCTGCCCTCGTCGACGGCGAGGCAGAGCCCGCTGTAGCGGTTGATGAGGAAGTAGTAGCCGTCACCGGTGGGCGTGACGGCCCAGTGCTGCTGGGGGGCGCTCGCGTCCGACCAGATGCCGACGTTGCCGCCGTCGGCGCGGGAGAGACCCGCGACCTCCATGAGCTTGCCGCTGTTCACACCCTTGATCTTGTAGTAGCCGTCGCCGGTGTTGGTGAAGGTCCACTTCTGGTTCGCCTTGTTGAGCCACGGCCACTGGAGGACGTTGGTGTTGTTCGCGGTGCCCCCGCCCTCCACGTCGGCGACCTTGCCGCTGTGCCGGGCGACCAGCCGGTAGACGGTGCCGTCGCCGGGCAGTGTGGTGGAGACCAGGGCCGGCTTGGCCGTCCGGCCGCCGATCCTGACGCCGCCCATGTTGGCGTATCCGCCGGTGGCCGCGTTGGCCCGGATCCGTACGAAGCCCACGTTCCGGGCGGGCCACTCGACCACCTTGGTGGCGCGGTTGGCGGCCCAGGTGCCGGTGGCGACCTGGGTGAAGTTCGTGCCGTCGGTGCTGGTGGAGATGGTGTACGAGGTGATGTCCCCGTCGGTGGTGTCGGTGCGGCCCCACTGCTTGGGCAGGTATTCCAGGGTGGAGACATTGCTCCACACCCCGCCCAGATCGATCGTGATCGAGTGAGGCAGGGGCGAGGGCAGTCCCCACGTCGACCAGCAGGTCTCGTAGCCCCTGTCACTCAACCCGTCGATGGCGTTGAGCGGTCCCTCGCGGTCGCGGAATCCGGTCGCGTAGGCGCTGACGGGCGTCACGGGGTGCTCGGCGCGGAGTATCTGGGTCGGCAGTGGTGGCCTGGAGGTGTCGGGGCTCCAGGCCGCCCCGACTTCGGCGAGCCGGTTGACGATGTTGGTGTCCAGCCTGCCGTTGCGGTTGGGCGGGCAGTTGAGGATGAACGAGGTGTACTTCGGTTCCAGGTCCGCCAGGTGGGCCAGGATGGCGTCCTTGCTCATCGGGTCCTCGATCGGCGTGTGCGGATGCCAGAACCAGCCATTGCTGATCGTCTGCCCCTGCGTGGCGGCGTAGGTGTTCCCGGCCGGCGACGAGACGCCCAGCGGCTCCTCGAAGTAGATCGCGTCGCCGAGCCACGGCACCGACAGCGCACCGTGGTCGATCATGACGATGTCCGGCTGGAGCGACTTCACGTGCTCACGGATCCGCTGGTAGGAGACGGCCTGCTGGCCCATCTGCCACGCGTAACCGTCGGTGACGAACATGTCGATGGTGCCGTAGTTGGTGAGCAACTCGGTGATCTGACCGAGGATGAAGGTCATGTCGCTGGGCTGGATGGCATCGGTGATCTCGAGCCCGGACACCTTGTGCCGGCTCTCCCACGCCTCGACGCCGAAGGTGCGGTCCCAGATCGAGTAGTAGAACCCGACCCTCAGCCCCTTCGCCCGGAAGGCGTCACAATACGCCTTCACCACGTCCTGCTTGTAGGAGCTGTTCGCGACGTTCTGGGTGCCGTAGGCGCTCGGCCACAGGGCGAAGCCGTCATGGTGCTTGGTCGTCAGGATGCCATAGCTCATCTTCGCCGCCGCGGCGGCGGCCGCCCACTGGGCACAGTCCACGGCCGTGGGCGCGAACAGGGCGGGGTCCTGGTTCGGGGCGGCCCACTCCTGGTTGGTGAACGTGCCCAGGCTGAAGTGGTTGAACATGCCGAACCGCATGTTCACCAGCTTTTCCAGGTTGGTCTGGGGGTCCGCGGCGGCCGCCTCCGCGACCAGAGGGGACAACCCGGGGATCACGGGCACCGCGGTCGCGGCCACCGCGGCACCCGCGGCGCCCAGCAACGTGCGACGGGACAGTCTTCTGTCTGACGACATGGGCGTACTCCCGGTTGCGGGTGGATTTGATGTGTCGAGGAATTCAGCGGCGTCAGGAGACGGTGAACAGCTGGTGGTCGGCGCCGTCGAAGGGGCGTTGCTCCAACTGGTCGCCCTGGGCGCTGCCCGCGGTGAGGTAAAGACCGCTGTGGCGGTTGAGCAGCCGGATACGGCCGTTGCCCGCGTCTTCCGCCAGCCATTCGTCGTTGGTGTTCGCGTTGGCTTCGTACGTGTACTGGACGGCCTTCGCGCCCGCGTCGCGGGAGGCCCACCGGATGACGACGTCCTTGCCACTCGCCTGGTTGACGATCCGCGTGTATCCGTCGCCCAGGGGCACGAACGCGAAGCGCTGGTTGGTGCCGCCGGTGCTGGTCCAGCGGATGATCGCGGCGTCGTTCGCGAGGCTCGCGCCCTTCACGTCGAGTACGTGGCTGCTGCCGGCGACGGTGACCGTGCGGTTCCCGGTCGGGATGGCCGGAACCTTGGTCAGCCTGACCACATGGCCGCCGTTGGCCACCGCCGGGATGCTCAGCGTGTCGCCGGCCTGGATGACCTTGCTGGTACGGGTCAGACCGTTGGAGCCGTCGGTGATGATCTCCGCGTGCCAGGTACCGGAGCCGAGGAACGTGGTCGGGTAGCTGATGGTGGTGGCGCCGCCGCGCCGGAAAGCCCCGACGAACCACCGGTCGCCGTTGCGGCGCGCGATGACCCCTCCGGCGAGCGGGTCGCCGGAGACGTACTTCGTCTCGTCCCACACGGTGGGCAGCATGCGCAGCCACCGCTGTGCCTCGGGCCGGGCCTCGTAGTCCGAGATGCGGCTGCCGGGCAGCATGATGCCGCTGTCCAGGAGTACGCCGAGGGCGAGTTCGGCGGCGTCGCTGTTCGGGTTGCGCTGTTGGAAGCTCATCGGCGAGTAGTCGGCCGGGCCCAGTACGCCGCGAGTGAACGGCAGCGCGGCCACGTGCCCGATGTCCCGGCCGCCGGGGTATTCCTCGCCCCGGACGGCCTCGTTGGTCAGCACGTGCGGCCAGGTGCGGTGGACACCGACGGACAGGCGCGAGCCGTGCAGGTCGACCATCAGCTTGTACCGGGCGGTGTCGGCCAGGGCCGCGTCGTACCACTGCTGACGGGCCCGGGTCTCCGAACCCATGAAGTCCATCTTGACGCCGACGACACCCCACCCGGTGATCTTGGTGAACTGGGCGTCCCGCTCGGCGGCGGTGTCCAGGTCCTGCCAGTGGTACCAGAGCATGATCCGCACGCCGCGGTCCCGGGCATAGGCCACGAGCTCGGGAATGATCGCCTGGTTGTCCTTCCACCCGTCGTCCACCAGGAGATAGGGCCAGCCCTGCGAGGAGGCGTAGTCGGCCCACTGCTTGAGCTTGGTCAGGTCGCGCTGGGTGTCCCACATGCCGTCCAGCCACGGCCACGCGGCGACACCCGGCTTGATCCACGAGGTGTCGGAGATCTTCGACGCGGGCGCGACGTCGTCGACCAGCGTGGACTCCACGACCGTCGCCGTGCTGCCGATGGCGGCGGTGCGCCACGCCGTGGTGAACGCGCCGGACCGCACGACCTGCGAGTCGGCCAGGGCGACGGTGAACCGGCCGGTGCCCTGGGTGTGGGTGAACTGGCCACCCGAGTAGTCGCCGTCCACACCGGACTCGGCGAGCAACACCCGGGCGCCGTTGGTCTGCTGGGCGAACATGCCCATGTCGTAGGAGCCCGTCGGGACGTCGGCGACCGCAGAGGTCGCATAACCCCGCTCGTGATCGGGACTGAACACCTGCCGGGACAGCTGGGCGTCCGTGGGCAGTTCGAACGACGTCGCCTCTCTCAGCACCGTCGCACCCGACGGCAGCTCGTAGCGCAGCGCCATACCGTCCGCGGACGTGCGGACATGCACGGTCATCTGCGCGGAGCCCTTCGCGAACACCAGCCTCGTCTCGGTCGCGGACCGCGTCCGGACGCGGGACTTCCCCGCCATGACCTCGTAGTTGTAGGAGATGGGCGTGTCCGTGCGTCTGACGAACTCCAGTCCGGTGGTGAAGTCGGCCTGGCTGGTCACCAGCCCGATCGGAGCGGGTATCAGGGCTTGGCGGCAGTTCCAGGTCGCGCCGAGCGAGAGGGCGCCGTTCGCGTCCAGGGCCACGGTGGCGCGCACGCCGTCGCAGCCGGTCTGCGCGACACCGGGCTGGACCAAGGTCCAGCTTCCCGGCGTGGCGGCGGACGCGGGCACCGCAGTGACCGAGCCCAGGCCGGCGAGGACGGCGGCGGCCGCACCGGCGACTCGAATCCCGCTTCGGTGGAGGAGTTTCATGCGGTGGCCTTCCGGGTGGTTACAGGGGGGGTCCGCCGCGGATCACTCGCGCCGGGAGTCGCAGGGAGATTGCCGTTACATCCCATCACTGTCAAGGGACCAGTCCGCAATTGATCGGAGTTACCGGGCAGTTAGGACTTACGGTCCGACCTTTTATGGGATGTCTGGCGTGCCGGATGTATTGACGCCGCCCGCTTCCCCCACTTACTGTCAGCCGACCCTACGAACATTGTTCGATATATCGCACAGCTTGTGCTGCAACGAGTCGGGTACGGCGCTTCCCGGCCCGACGCGGGGCCCCACCCGGGCGACAGCCGTGGCTCAGCCGCACACGGCGGACCCGCCGTTGCCCGGATCCCTTCGCCCGCCACCTCGCTTTCCCCCTGGCCCGACGGTGGCACCCGCACAACGACGGGAGATCCACATGTCCGCGCTTCGCGCCCGGCTGACGGTGATATTGCTCGCCGTCAGCCTCCTCTTCACAGGCCACGCCCTGACCACACCCGAGCGGGCGGCCGCCGCCGACCCCGGCTACCTGATGGTGCACTTCACCGGCGACTCCGCGACCGGCCAGATGTTGTACCTCGCGCACAGCACGGACGGACTGCGCTGGAACGACCTCAACGGCGGAGCGCCGGTCCTCAACTCCAAGATCGGCACGAAGGGCGTACGCGACCCCGCACTGGTGCGCTCCCCCGACGGCACCAAGTACTGGATCATCGCGACCGACCTGTGCATCCGCTGCGGCTCCACGTACACCAACGGCAGCCCCAGCTTCGTGGTGTGGGAGTCGACCGACCTGGTGACCTGGTCCAAGCCGTGGCTGCTCAACGCCGCCGGACTGATCCCCGGCGGCCGCAACGCCTGGGCGCCCGAGGCCGTCTGGAACCCCGAGACCAACGATTACGTCCTGTACTGGGCGACGAACGCCACCGTGAACGGCGTGTTCAAGTACCGCATCTACTACGCCCGCACCAAGGACTTCCGCACCATCACCACCCCGCGGATCTGGATCGACCCCCCCGGCAGCACGCCGGTCGTCGACACCCAGATGACCGAGGTGCCCGCCGGCACCGGCCCCTACCGCTACGTACGGGTCTCCGGCGACAACCAGAACACGGTCGAGGGCAGCAACTCGATCCTGGGGACGTGGACCAAGCTCGGCGACCTCTCCAGCATCGGCCTCACCGGCAATGTGGTCGAAGGCCCGGTCTGGATGAAGTTCAGGGACCGCGACGAGTGGGCCCTCTACATCGACTACAACAACCCGCAGGGCGTGCGCGAATACCGGCCGGTCCTGACGACCGACCCGTTCGACGTCGGCACCTACCGGCTTCAGGACGCGGCAAGCTACGACATGGGCGGCACCCCGAAGCGCCACGGCGCGATCACGACCCTCACGGCCGCCGAGGAGAGCCGCGTGCTCGCCCGCTGGCCCAACACCCCCGCCCAGCGGCTGCAGTCCTTCAACTTCCAGGACCGCTACGTGCGCCACACCAACTTCGACGTACGCATCGATCCCGACGTCAGCCCAGCCGAGGACGCCCAGTTCCGGCTGCGGCCCGGACTGGCCGGCACCGGCACCGTCTCCTTCGAGTCGGTGAACATGCCCGGCTACTTCCTGCGCCACGCCAACTACGACTTCCAACTCGTCCACAACGACGGCAGCAGCCAGTTCGCCGCGGACGCCACCTTCCGGAAGGTCGCCGGACTCGCCGACTCCACCTGGTCCTCGTTCCAGTCCTACAACCACCCCGACCACTACATCCGCCACTACGCCTACCAACTCCGCCTCGACCCGATCACCACCGCGACAGGACGCAGCGACGCCACCTTCCGCGTGACGAACTGACCCGACACCTGGGGCTCGTCGACACGCACGTCACACCCATCCCGCGAAGGAGTTGTCATGATCAAGCCACCATGGATACGCAGCGTCAGACGCGCGCTGCTGGCGGTCGGTGCCACCGCCGCGCTCGCCGCCGGACTGCTCACCGCCACGGCCACCACCTCGCAGGCCGCCACCCAGGGGCCGTGCGACATCTACGCCGCGGGCGGCACCCCCTGCGTCGCCGCGCACAGCACCACTCGCGCCCTGTACGGGGCGTACAACGGCCCGCTGTACCAGGTCAAGCGCGCCTCCGACAACACGACCAAGGACATCGGGCTGCTGAGCGCCGGCGGATACGCCGACGCCGCCGCGCAGGACTCCTTCTGCGCGGGCACCAGCTGCGTCATCACCGTCATCTACGACCAGTCCGGCAAGGGCAACAAGCTCACCCAGGCGCTCAGGGGCCACTGGCCAGGGCCGGCCGAGGGTGGGAACGACAACCTGGCCAACGCCTTCGAGGCACCGGTCACCGTCGGCGGGCACAAGGCGTACGGCGTCTACGTCGCCCCGGGCACCGGCTACCGGAACAACAACACCAACGGCATCGCGACGGGCGACCAGCCCGAGGGCATGTACGCGATCTTCGACGGCACCCACTTCAACGGCGGCTGCTGCTTCGACTACGGCAACGCCGAGACGACCGGCAACGACGACGGCAACGGCACCATGGAGGCCCTCTACTTCGGCAACAGCAAGGGCTGGGGCTGGGGCAGCGGTCCCGGCCCCTGGGTCATGGCCGACCTGGAGAACGGTCTGTTCTCCGGGGTCAACCGCGGATTCAACGCGGGCGACCCGACCGTCAACCACCGGTTCCTGACCGCCATGCTCAAGGGCGGCCCGAACAAGTGGGCCATCCGCGGCGGCAACGCCCAGTCGGGCGGCCTGTCCACCTTCTACAACGGCGTACGTCCCAACGCCGACGGCTACAACCCGATGAAGAAGCAAGGCGCGATCATCCTCGGCATCGGCGGCGACAACAGCAACACCGGCCAGGGCACCTTCTACGAAGGCGTCATGACCCAGGGCTACCCCTCGGACGCCACCGAGAACGCCGTACAGGCCAACATCACCGCCGCCGGCTACAACAGCGGCTCGACCAGCACCGGTTCACTGACACCCGGCTCCCGGATCTCGCTGCGGGCCACCACCTCGCCCTGCTGCACCTCGCACTATCTGCGCCACAACGACGCGGACACCAAGGTCGTCATCTCCAGCATCAACTCCTCCAGCCCGGCCACCGACAAGGCCGACGCCACCTGGATCGTCCGCGCCGGCCTGGCCAACACGTCCTGCCTGACCTTCGAATCCGCCAACCATCCCGGCCAGTTCCTGCGCCACGCCAACTACCAGCTCCATCTGAACTTCGACACCGGCGGCAGTTCGTTCGCGAAGGACGCCACCTTCTGCCCCACCGCGGGCAACAGCGGGGTCGGCACCTCCTTCCAGTCCGTGAACTTCCCGACGAAGTACATCCGCCACTACAACTTCACCGGCTACATCGCGAGCAACGGCGGTACCAACGCCTGGGACGCCACGAGGTCGTGGGCCCAGGACACCAGTTGGCTCACCGCATCTCCGTGGAGCTGACGAGGACCGAACCCGTGGGCGCCTGAGGGCCGGCCGCTCACCGGTTCGGGACGGAGTATGGGGATGCCGGCGCTCTCCCGGAGGCGCCGGCATCCCTTTCGGTGCGGGTCAGTTCGTCACGCGGAAGGTGGCGTCGCTGCGTCCCGTCGCGGTGGTGATGGGGTCGAGGCGGAGTTGGTAGGCGTAGTGGCGGATGTAGTGGTCCGGGTGGTTGTAGGACTGGAACGAGGACCAGGTGGAGTCGGCGAGGCCGGCGACCTGGCGGAAGGTGGCGTCGGCGGCGAACTGGCTGCTGCCGTCGTTGTAGGCGAGCTGGAAGTCGTAGTTGGCGTGGCGCAGGAAGTAGCCGGGGTAGTTGACCGACTCGAAGGAGACGGTGCCGGTGCCGGCCAGGCCGGGCCGCAGCCGGAACTTGGCGTCGTCGTCGGTGATGTTCTGGTCGATGCGTACGTCGAAGTTGGTGTGGCGCACGTAGCGGTCCTGGAAGTTGAAGGACTGCAGCCGCTGGGCCGGGGTGTTGGGCCAGCGGGCGAGCACACGGCTCTCCTCGGCGGCCGTCAGGTTCATGATCCAGCCGTGGCGCTTCTTGGTGCCGCCCATGTTGTAGCTGGTCGACGCCAGTTTCTGGTACGCGGCGGGGTTGGACGGGTCGGTCGTCACGACCGGCATGTAGCCGCCGCTCGTGGCGTACTGGTCGAGGTAGAGGGCCCACTTGTTGGTGCCGTTGAACTTCATCCACATCGGGCCCTCGACCTGCGAGCCCGTCAGGCCGATGCCGGAGAGGTCACCGAGCCTGGTCCAGGTGCCGAGGATCGAGTTGCTGCCTTCGAGGGTGATCTGGCCGTCGCCGGAGGCCCGCACGTAGCGGTAGGTGCCGACGCCGGCCGGCACCTCGATGATCTGGGTGTCGATGATCTCCTGCGTCCCCGGGCGGTCGATGTAGATCTGCGGAGTGGTGATGGTACGGAAGTCGCTGGTGCGGGCGTAGAAGATGCGGTGCTTCGTCTTGCCGTCGAGGGGCACGTTCGTCGCCCAGTACAGGACGTAGTCGTTGGTGGCCGGGTTCCAGATCGCCTCGGGCGCCCAGGCGTTGCGTCCGTCGGGGATCGCGCCGGCGACGTTGAGCAGCCACGGCTCGGACCAGTTGATCAGGTCCGTCGACTCCCACACCACCAGATTGCGGCTGCCGTCGTTGATGGACTGACTCCACGTCTGCCCGCAGCTGATGCACAGGTCGGTCGCGATGATCCAGTACTTGCTGCCGTCGGGGGATCTCACCAGTGCGGGGTCACGCACCCCCTTCGTGCCGACCGTGGAGCGAAGGACCATGCCTCCGCCGTTGAGGTCGTTCCAGTGCAGACCGTCGGTGCTGTGCGAGAGGTACATCTGCTGGTTGGTCGCCCCCTCACCGGTGAAGTGCACCATCAGGTAGCCGGGGTCGGCGGCGGCGGCCCGGTCCGGTGCGGTCAGGACTTGGCCTGTGAGGAGCAGGCAGGCGGCGACCAGTATCGCCGCCAGCCGGGAGACAAGCGTGCGCATGTACCTCTCCTGTCGTTCTGCGGATGCCACCACGGGTGAAAAGGAAAGGGGCCGACTGGAACCGGGCCCCTTGACGGTTCGGCTGAAGCGAGTCCGGGGGACGCCTCCGTGGTCAACGCGCTGTCCAGCCGACCGAGTTGTGCGAGATATCGAACCGCGTTCGCATGATCGGGCAGAGACTAAGGGGGGGAAACAGGAAGCGTCAACGTATCGGACATGCTCCGGATACTTGTGTGACAAGTGTTGACGGGTGCAGGTGCAGACCCTATCTTCTGGCCGAGCTTACGAACGATGTTCGATATATCGGCACCACCAGAGGGAGCACTCCGTGAGACCTGCGCTCACCCGTCGAACGGTCCTCGGCATGATCGCCGGCTCGGCCGCCGCCACCGTCACCGGCGTCTCGGCCGGTACCGCCCACGCCGCCGTGCCCGCCTCCCCCGGTGTGACGTACACGAACACCATCGCCGAGCAGCGGGCCGACCCGCACATCTTCAAGCACACCGACGGCTTCTACTACTTCACCGCCACGGTTCCGGCGTACGACCGGATCGTGCTGCGCCGGGCCACCACGATCCAGGGGCTCACGTCGGCCGCCGAGACGACCATCTGGACGAAGCACTCCACCGGTGAGATGGGCGCCCACATCTGGGCTCCGGAGATCCACTTCATCGACGGCAAGTGGTACATCTACTTCGCCGCCGGGGCCGCCAACGACATCTGGAGGATCCGGCCCTACGTCCTGGAGTGCACGGCCGCGAACCCGATCACGGGCACCTGGACGGAGAAGGGCCGTATCGCCCTGCCGCTGGACACCTTCTCCCTGGACGCGACGACCTTCGCCGTCAACGGCACCCGCTACCTCGCCTGGGCGCAGAACGACCCGGCCGTCGGCCGCGGCACCAACATCTACATAGCGCGGATGTCCAGTCCGTGGACCATCACCGGCTCCCCGGTCATGATCAGCCGGCCGACCGCCTCATGGGAGACCGCCGGAGGGGAGACGGTCAACGAGGGCCCGGCCGTGATCCAGCGGAACGGCAAGGTCTTCCTGACCTTCTCGGCCAGCGCCACCGACGCCAACTACTGCATGGGCATGCTGACCGCGTCCGCCTCGGCCGACCTGCTCAGCGCCTCGTCGTGGGCCAAGAGCGCCGGACCGGTCTTCGCCAGCTTCGCCGCCACCAGCCAGTACGGCCCCGGGCACAACCAGTTCACGGTCTCCGAGGACGGCAAGTCGGACATCCTCGTCTACCACGACCGCAGCTACAAGGACATCAGCGGTTCCCCGCTCAACGACCCCAACCGCCGCACCCGTGTCCAGAAGATCTACTGGAAGGCCGACGGCACCCCCGACTTCGGCATCCCGGTCGCCGACGGTCTGACCCCGATACGGCTCTCCTCGTACAACTTCCCCGACCGGTTCATCCGGCACTGGGAGTACCGCGCCAAGATCGAGCCGAACGTCTCCCCGCTGGCCGACTCGCAGTTCCGCGTCGTCGCCGGTCTGGCCGGCACCGGCACCGTCTCCCTGGAGTCGGCCAACTTCCCCGGCTACTTCCTGCGCCACAAGAACAACGAGGTGTGGGTGGAGAAGAACGACGGGACGGCGCTGTTCGCCGGTGACGCCTCCTACACGGCCCGGGCCGGCCTCGCGGACTCCGCCGGGGTCTCGTACGAGTCGTACAACCTCCCGGGCCGCTACATCCGCCACTACAACTACCTGCTGTACGTCCAGGCCCTCAGTACGACGACCGACCGGGCGGACGCCACCTTCTACACCCAGTGAGCCGGCGGCCCTCGCCTGTCACTTCCGCTCTGTCGTCCGGACGGCGAGGGGCTCGGCCGAGCGCAGGTGTTCCCTCAGCCACTGCTCGGTGTTGCTCACGTGCAGCAGTGCGGCGGCCTGGCTGAGGGCGGCGTCACGGGTGGACAGCGCGTTGAAGATCGCCTCGTGTTCGGCGAGGGTGCGGCCCGCGGCCTTGTCGTCGACCAGACCGCGCCAGATACGGGCGCGCAGGGTGCGGCCGGAGATCCCTTCCAGGAGGGTGAGGAGGGTTTCGTTGCCCGTGGCCGAGACGACGGCGCGGTGGAAGGCGGCGTCGTGGGCGTTGAGCTGTTCGACGTCGTCGCGGGCCTCGCGCATGGCGTCCAAGTGCCGCTTCACTTCGGCCAGTTGGGCGTCGGAGATCCGGGTGGCGGCGAGGGCCGTGGCCATCGGTTCGAGGAGCCGGCGTACCTCCATGAGGTCCTGCAGGGCGACCGAGTCGCCCTGCAGCAGCTCCACCGCGCCGCCGAGCCCCTCCAGGAGCAGGCTCGGCTGGAGGCTGGTCACGTACGTGCCGTCGCCCCGCCTCACCTCCAGGACGCGGGCGACGGCCAGCGCCTTGACCGCTTCGCGGGCGAGGTTGCGGGACAGTCCCAGCTGGGCGGCCAGGTCCGGCTCCGGCGGGAGCTTCGAGCCCGGCGGCAGCGCACCGGTCCGGATCAGCTCACGGATCTGTTCGATGGCCTTGTCCGTCAGTGACACCGCGCATCCCTCCCCCCACCGTGCCCCGTGAGCACGTCCGACCTGATCAGCCCCTGAGCGCGAAGATCGTCCCAGAGGCCGTCGGGGACGTGCTGACCATGGAGCTCCACGTTTCGTACGACCTGTTCGAGATTTCGCATGCCGAGGGTGACGTTGATGATACTGGGATGCGTGTACGGGAAGGCGATCGCGGCGGCGGGCAGGGTGGTCCCGTGCGCCTCGCAGACCCCGGCGATCGCCCGGGCGCGCTCGACCAGGGCCGACGGGGCGTCACGGTAGTCGTACTTCATGCCCTCTGCGGGCCGGTCCCGGGAGAGCAGTCCCGAGTTGAAGACCCCCACCGCCACCACGCCCTTGCCCAGTTCCCGTGCGGCGGGCAGCACGTCGTCCAGCGCCGACTGGTCCAGGAGTGTGTAGCGCCCGGCGAGCATCACCACGTCGGCGGGCGTCTCGCGCAGGAAGCGGGCGAGCATCGCCGACTGGTTCATACCGGCGCCGATCGCGCCGATCACGCCCTGGTCGCGCAGCTCGGCGAGGGTGGGCATGGCCTGCTCGGCGGCCTGCCGCCAGTGGTCGTCCGGATCGTGCAGGTAGACGATGTCGAGGCGGTCCAGGCCGGTGCGCTCCAGCGTGTCCTCGATGGAGCGGAGCACGCCGTCCCGGCTGAAGTCCCACTGCCGGCGCAGGTCGTCCCGTACGACGAAGCCCTCGGTGTCGACGCCGCGCGGCTCCTCGTTGGGTACGAGCAGCCTGCCCACCTTGGAGGAGATGACGTACTCGTCACGCGGGCGGCCTCGCAGGGCGGCGCCCAGACGGCGTTCGGACAGGCCGAGGCCGTAGTGCGGTGCGGTGTCGAAGTACCGCAGGCCGGCTTCCCAGGCCGCATCGACGGCGGCTGTCGCCTCATCGACCGGGGTGACGCGGTACAGGTTGCCGATCACGGACGCCCCGAAGCCCAGCTCGGTGAGGGAGACGGACGTGTTCTGGATCTTCCGCTGGTGCAAGACGTGCTCCTGGGATACGGGCGACGGGGGCGCCGGTCAGCGTCTGACGTGGGCCGAGCCGCCCGCGATGAGCGCCTCGACCTCGGCGAGCGAGGCCATGGAGACGTCTCCGGGCGTGGTCATGGTGAGCGCGCCGTGGGCGGTGCCGTAGGCCAGGGCGCGCTCGAGGCCGGCGCCGTCCAGCAGTCCGTGGATCAGTCCGGCGGCGAATCCGTCGCCGGAGCCGATGCGGTCCAGGACCTGAAGGCCGGGCATCCGCGGGCCGGTGACGAAGCCGGTTTCGCTGGACCAGGCGGCCGAGGACCAGTCGTTGACGCCGGCCGACGGCACGTCGCGCAGGGTCGTCGCCAGTACCTTCACCTCGGGCAGCAGGCCGGCCACCTCGGCGAGCGCGTCCGCCACCTCGTCGTCCCCGATGCGCGTCTGCCCCGGGTACGTCCCGGCCAGGCCCAGGGCGCCCACCACGACGTCGGCGTGCCGGGCGAGCCGTAGGTCGACCTCGCGGGCCGCCTCGGCGCCGCCCCGCCCGGCCCACAGGCTCGGACGGTAGTTGGGGTCGTAGGAGACGGTGACACCGTGGCGGCGGGCCGCGGCCATGGCCTCGTCCGCGGCGTCCACCGTGGTGTCGGACAGGCCGGCGAAGATGCCGCCCGTGTGGAACCAGCGCACCCCGGCCGAGAACACCACGTCCCAGTCGACGTCCCCTTTGCGCAGCTGGGAGACGGCGGTGTGCGCGCGGTCGCTGACGCCGAGCGCGCCGCGGATGCCGTAGCCGCGTTCGACGAAGTTGAGGCCGTTGCGGGCGGTGCGGCCGATGCCGTCGTCGTGCACCCAGCGGATCAGCGAGGTGTCGACGCCGCCCTGGAGGATCAGGTCCTCGACGAGCCGGCCCACCGCGTTGTCGGCGAGCGCGGTCACGACGGCTGTGCGCAGGCCGAAGCAGCGGCGCAGGCCGCGTACGACGTTGTACTCGCCGCCGCCTTCCCACACCTGGAAGGTCCGGGCGGTGCGGATGCGTCCCTCCCCCGGGTCGAAGCGCAGCATCACCTCGCCGAGGGCCACCACGTCGATCACGTCACGCTCCTCTCCACCGCCTCGGCGGTCAGTCGGCGGATCTCCTCGTAGTCGCCCCGCTCCAGGTGGGCCGCGGTGGCCATCCAGCTGCCGCCGACGGCGAGGACCGCCGGGTCGGCGAGGTAGGCGGCCAAGCCGGAGGCGTCGATCCCGCCGGTCGGTACGAAGCGCGTCCGGGGGAAGGGCGCCGCGAGCGCGCGCAGCGTCCGCAGGCCGCCGAGCGGTTCGGCGGGGAAGAGCTTGACGGTGTCGAGGTCCGCCTTCAGGGCGCGCATCAACTCGGTGGCGGTGGCGATGCCGGGCACCACGGGCACTCCCAGCTCGCGGCACTTCGCGACGACCTCCTCGTCGAAGCCGGGCGAGACCACGAAGCGGGCCCCGGCCGCCACGGCCCGCTCCGCCTGCCGGGGCGTGACGACCGTGCCGGCGCCGACGACCAGGCCACCGTGGGCGGCCATCTCCTTGAGCACCGGCTCGGCATCCGGGGTGCGGTAGGTGACCTCGGCGCACCGGGCGCCGCCCGCCGCGAGCGCGTCCGCCAGCGGGCCGGCGGTCGAGACGTGCCGCACGGTCAGCACCGGCAGCACGCGGGCGCCGTCCAGCACGGAGGCCAGGTCGGTCCTCGTCATCGGCCGAGCCATCCGCCGTCGACGGGCAGGACGACCCCGTGGACGTAGGCGGCGGCGTCGGAGGCGAGGAAGACCGTGGCGCCCGCCAGGTCGTCGGCGTCGCCCCAGCGGCCGGCCGGTATGCGGTCCAGGATCGCCTTGCTGCGCACCGGGTCGTCCCGCAGTGCCTGGGTGTTGTCGGTGGCGATGTAGCCGGGTGCGAGGGCGTTGACGTTGACGCCGCGCGGCGCCCATTCGTTGGCCAGCGCCTTCGTGAGCCCGGCGATGCCGTGCTTGGCGGCGGTGTAGCCGGGGACGGTGATGCCGCCCTGGAAACTGAGCAGCGACGCCGTGAAGATGACCTTGCCCTGGCCGCGGGCCACCATCGACGCGCCTACGGCCCGGGTCAGCGCGAACTGCGCGTTGAGGTTGACCTGGAGGACCAACTCCCAATCCGTGTCGGCGTGTTCGGCGGCCGGACTGCGGCGGATCGTGCCCGCGTTGTTGACCAGGATGTCCACCGGCCGCTCGCGTCCGGCGAGGTCCGCGCCCAGGGCCCGTACGGCCTCGGGATCGGCGAAGTCGGTCCGGATCGCCTCGAAGGTGCGGCCCGCCGCGAGGACGTCCTTCTCCACCGCGCTGCCGGACTCCTCCAGCGAGGCGCTGACGCCGATGACGTCCGCGCCGGCCTCGGCGAGCGCGCGGGCCATGGCCCGTCCGATGCCGCGCCGGGCTCCGGTGACGACGGCGAGCTTTCCCGTGAGGTCGAAGGCGTTCATACGGCGGCTCCCTCGGCGTCGTCGGTGCAGTCCACGAGGATCTTCATCACGTCGCCGCCGCCCTCCAGGGCCTCGAAGGCGGCGGGTGCCTGCGTCAGCGGTACGACCTTGCTGATGAGCCGCTCGGCCGGGATGGTGCCGTCGGCGACCAGGGTCACCGCCTTCTCGAAGTCGGAGCGGTCGTACAACCGGGCGCCGACGAGGGTGAGTTCGCGCCAGAAGAAGCGGTGCAGGTTGACCTCGCGGGGGCGGGGGTGGATGGCGACGAGGCACAGACGGCCGCGCACACCCAGCACGTCGACCGCCGTGTTCACGCCGCCCGCGGCGCCGGACACCTCGAAGGCGACGTCCGCGCCCGCGTCCGCGGTCCACTGCCGCACCAGCTCCGGCACGTCGACGTCGGCCGGGTTCCACGCCGTGAGTCCCAACTCCTCGGCGAGCAGCCGACGGTGGGCGCTCAGCTCGGCCACCCGGACCTCGGCGCCCGCGGCTCGCGCGACCAGCGCGATGAGGATGCCGACGGGGCCGCCGCCGACCACGACCACCTTCTCGCCCTCGGCGACCTGGGCCCGGCCCACGTCGTGCACGGCGACCGCCGTCGGCTCGACGAGCGCGGCACGGTCGAGGGGAAGGGAGTCGGGGAGCCGGATGAGCGTCGGGGCGGGCACGACCCAGCGCTGCTGCATCGCGCCCGGGGAGTCGATGCCGATGAAGTCCAGGTGCTGGCAGATGTGCTGGTGGCCGGCGCGGCAGGCCGGGCAGGTGTCGTCCCAGCGCAGCGGCATCACGGTGACCGCGTCGCCCGGCTGCCAGCCCTCGACGCCCGGGCCGACGCGTACGACGCGGCCGGACATCTCATGCCCCAGGACGGCGGGCGCGGACACCCGGGCGTCCATGTCTCCGTGGAAGATGTGCAGGTCGGTGCCGCAGATGCCGACATAGGCGGGGGCCAGCTCCACCTCGCCGGGACCGGGTGGCGCGCTGAGTGCGGGGGCTGTGTCCAGGGTGCGGGCGGAGGTGTAACGGACGGCGAGTGTCATCGTGTCGTCAGGGTCCCTTCAGCGCGGACGCCGATGGTCAGCAGCAGGTTGGCGTACGTACGGGTGTCGGCGGTGACGATCGCCAGGGCCAGGTCCGGCGAGCGGGCGGCGTCGTAGAACTCGAAGCGGCCCAGCGTGTCGACCGGGGTGGGCGCCAGCATCGAGCGGTACTCGGCGATGGCGGGCGGCTCCGGTTCGCCCTCGGGCGGCACCATGACGTGGGCCGCCTCGACGGGCAGGGCACGCAGCAGGACGTCGAGCACGGTGGTGACGTCCAGCAGGCCGGGCGCCAGGTTGAGGTGGACGGTTCTGGCGCGCTCGCCGGTGGCGGTGCTCGCCGGATAGTGGCCGTCGGCCAGCAGTACGCGGGCGCCGTGGCCGGCTCCGGCCAGGGATTCGAGGATGCCGGGATGGAGCAGTTCGGTCAGGAGCACGGCGTCCCTTCCTTCGTCGGAGTGGGAGCAGGGGTCAGGTGGTAGAAGGCGGTCGCGGTGCCGGCGAGCAGCGCGTGGATCTCGGTCGCGGAGCCGCCGTCCAGGAGTTCCTCGACGGTGGCGGCCCAGCGGTTCCAGCCGCCGGCGAGGACGCAGACGGGCCAGTCGGAGCCGAACATCAGGCGGTCGGGACCGAAGGCGGCCAGCAGGACGTCCCACACCGGGCGGATGTCGTCGACGGTCCACTTCTCGTGGTCGGCCTCGGTGACCAGACCCGACACCTTGCAGTGGACCTGGGGATGCCGGGCCAGCGTCCGCAGCTGCTGTGCCCAGTCGGTCAGTTCGCGCCGCGCGATGGGGGGTTTGCCGGCGTGGTCCAGGACGAGGGGCAGCTCCGGCAGCCGTTCCGCGAGGCGGATCGCCTGTGGGAGCTGGTGGCTGCGGACCAGTACGTCGTATCCGAGTCCGCGCTCCCCCACCGCTCGCAACCCCCGCTCGACGTCCGGCTGTTGAAGCCACTGCGGATCGGGCTCGCCCTGCACGACATGCCGTACGGCCCGCAGGTACCGGCCTCCCGTCCCGGTCCGCAGGTCGTCGAGTACGTCGCCGATCGCGGGGGACGTCAGATCCGCCCAGCCGACGACGGCGCCGATCAGCGGGTCGCCGTCCGCCAGGGCCAGGAGGTCCCGGGTCTCGGGCACGGAGGCGATGCACTGGACGACCACCGTGCTGGTCAGCCGCCGTCCTGCGATCGGCCGGGTCGCCGCCGATCGCAGGGCGTGCGTGCCGAAGCTGCGGCGGATCGGCTCGTGGCCCGGGTCGTCCAGCCAGGGCTGCGGCCGGACGTCCAGGTCCCACACGTGGTGGTGGGCGTCGACGAGGGCCTGGGCGTCAGACACGAGCGGTCCAGACGGGGCCGTCGGGGTAGGCGTACTCCTTGAGGGACTCGGTGTGCATCTGCGCGCTCAGTCCGGGCAGCGCCGGCGCCTGGTAGTGGCCGTCGGTGATGCGCACCGGGTCGACGAAGTGCTCGTGCAGGTGGTCGACGTATTCGATGACGCGGTCCTCGGTCGTGCCGGAGACGGCGATGTAGTCGAACATCGACAGGTGCTGCACCATCTCGCACAGGCCGACGCCGCCCGCGTGCGGGCAGACCGGCACGCCGAACTTCGCGGCGAGCAGCAGGATCGCGATGTTCTCGCCCACGCCGCCGACCCGGGCGGAGTCGATCTGCACGATGTCCACCGCGCCCGCCTGCAGCAGCTGCTTGAAGACGACCCGGTTGGCGACGTGCTCGCCGGTGGCCACCTTGATGGGGCCGACGGCCTTGCGCACGGCGGCGTGGCCGAGGATGTCGTCGGGTGAGGTGGGCTCCTCGATCCAGTACGGCTGGTACGGGGCGAGGGCGCGCATCCAGTCGATCGCGTCCTGGACGTCCCATCTCTGGTTGGCGTCCACCGCGATGCGGATGCCGTCGCCGACCGTCTCACGGGCGGTGCGCATGCGCCGTACGTCGTCCTCCAGGGACGCGCCGACCTTCAGCTTGATCTGGGTGAAGCCGTCGGCGACGGCCTCGCGGGCGAGGCGGGCCAGCTTCTCGTCGGAGTAGCCCAGCCAGCCGGGGGTGGTGGTGTAGGCGGGGTAACCACTCTCCAGCAGGCGGGAGATGCGCTCGTTGCGGCCGGGCTCGGCGCGGCGCAGGATCTGAAGGGCCTCCTCGGGGGTGAGGGCGTCGGACAGCCAGCGGAAGTCGACCTGTGCGACCAGGTCCTCCGGGGACATCTCGCCGAGGAAGCGCCATACGGGCTTGCCCGCACGCTTGGCCGCCAGGTCCCAGGCGGCGTTGACGACCGCCCCCGTGGCCATGTGGATGGCGCCCTTCTCGGGTCCGAGCCAGCGCAGTTGGGGGTCGTGGACGAGGGAGCGGGAGAACGCGCCGAGGTCGGCGCAGACTTCGTCGACCGAGAGGCCCACCACGTACGGGGCGAGGGCCGCGATGGCGGCGGCCTGTACGTCGTTGCCGCGTCCGGTGGTGAAGGCGAGCGCGTGGCCCTCCAGTCCGTCGCCGGCGTCGGTGCGCAGGACCACGTAGGCGGCGGAGTAGTCGGGCTCGGGGTTCATGGCGTCCGAGCCGTCGAGGTGTTCGGAGGTGGGAAACCGCACGTCCAGGACGTCCAGGGCGGTGATGCGGGCGGATGAGGGCACGGTGGAGGACATGGCGGCAACTCCTGTGAGGGCAGGGGCGGTAGGGCCCCTGGCGACGAGACGTGAACGCGGCGGAGGTCGGGCGGCCGGTGGGGCCGCCCGGGTCACTCCTGGACCTTGCCGCCCGTGATGCGGGAGATGGCGAGGGCGACCAGGATGATCAGGCCGTTGAGGGCGCCGATCCACTGAGCGGGCACGCCCGCGAGCGTGAGCACGTTCTGGATCATGAAGAGCAGCAGGATGCCGCAGAACGCGCCGAACATGGTGCCCTTGCCGCCGTTCAGGCTGATCCCGCCGATGACGGCCGCGGCGAAGACGGTGAAGATGTAGCCGTTGCCCTGGGCCGAGGCGACGGAGGCCAGGCGTCCGGAGAGCATCAGTCCGGCGAGGGCGGCGAGCACGCTGCCGGTGACGATGACGATCCACAGCACCCGGTCGGTGCGGATGCCGGCCGCCTTCGCGGCGTCGACGTTGCCGCCGATGGCGTACAGCGAGCGGCCGAAGCTGGTCCAGCCGAGCACCACGATCGCGGCGGCGAACAGCACCAGGCAGATCCAGATGGAGGCCGGCATCCCGAACCATTCGGTGGTGCCGAGGTAGAGCATCGACTCGGGCAGCTGGAAGAAGGTCTGGCCGCCGGAGATACCGGTGAGGACACCGCGCAGCACGATCAGCATGCCGAGCGTGACGATGAAGCCGTTGAGGCCGAAGCGGATGATCAGCAGGGCGTTGATCACGCCGACGAGGGCGCCCACAGCGAGGGTCACCGGGATGGCCCAGGCGCCGGGGAGCAGTCCGAGTCCGTGGCCCGCGCCCGCCGGCACCACCAGCCAGGCCGCCACGCCGGGCGCGAGGCCCATGGTGGACTCCAGGGACAGGTCCATCTTCTTGACGATCAGGACCAGCGTCTGGGCGAGGACCAGCAGGGCCATCTCGGACATGGTCTGCAGGACGTTGATGAGGTTGTCGGCCTGCAGGAAGACCGGGTTGACGATCTGTCCGACGATCGCGATGACCACGATGGCCGGGACGAGCGCGAGGTCGCGCAGCCGGGCCAGGGGGATGCGGCCGCCGAGCAGCGCGGTCCGCTTGGGCTGCGGCTCCGTGCCCTTGGCCGCGGCGGTGTCCGCGAGGACGGTTTCAGGCATCACTTCAGGCATGCAGGTCCACTCCTTCCATCGCGGCCACGAGGTCGTGGTCGTGCCAGCCGCGGGCGATCTGAGAGGTCACACGGCCCTGGAACATCACCAGGACCCGGTCGCACATGCGCAGGTCGTCGAGTTCGTCGGAGGCGATGAGCACTCCGGCGCCGGTCCGCGCGGTCTCCTCGACCTTGCCGAGGAGGAACTCCTTGGAGCGCACGTCCACGCCCGCGGTCGGGTTGATCAGGACCAGCAGCTTCGGGTCGTCGGCCAGGGCGCGGGCCATGACGACCTTCTGCTGGTTGCCTCCGGACAGTGCGGAGACGGGCAGTTCGGGGCCGGGAGTCTTGATCGCGAGTTTCTCGATCATGCCCTCGGCGAGCCGGTCCCGGCGGCCCCGGCTGAGGAATCCGTTGGCGCCGAGCCGCTTGGGTACGGACAGGGTGGCGTTGTCCGCGATCGACATGTCGGGAACGAAGCCCTGGTGGTGCCGGTCCTGGGGGACGAACCCGGCGCCGGCGGCGAGCGCGGCGGGCACGCTGCCCGGCCGGGGCCGCGTCCCGGCGATCTCCACGTCACCCGCCACTGCCGCCCGCAGCCCCACGACGGTCTCGGCGACCTCGGTGCGCCCGCTGCCGGCGGCGCCCGCGAGGCCGACGATCTCGCCGGCTCCGACCTGGAAGGTCACGTCGTCGTACTCGTCGCCCCGCAGCGCGCGGATGCTGAGTGCGGCCGTGGCGCCGTGGTCGACGGTGCTCGCCCGGTCCTCGCGCCGGTCGGCCGCCGCCTCGCCGGTCATGGCGGCGACCAGGTCGGCGCGGCCCAGTTCCGCGACCGGCGCGGTCACGATGTGCCGGGCGTCGCGGAACACCGTCACCATGTCGCAGATCTCGTAGATCTCCTGGAGGTGGTGGCTGATGAACAGGAAGGTGACGCCCTGGCGTTGCAGGTCGCGGATGCGGTCGAAGAGGCGGTTGATGGCCGCCCCGTCGAGTTGGGCGGTCGGCTCGTCGAGGATGATGAACCGCGCCCCGAAGGACAGTGCGCGGGCGATCTCGACGAACTGCCGCTGTTCGACGCTCAGATCGCCGGCCGGGGTCTGCGGGTCGACGTCCACCGACCAGGTCGACAGCAGCTCCTGTGCGCGGCGGCGGGTGGCCTGCCAGCTGATGAGCCGCCCTCGTCCGTGGTCGTGCCGGTTCAGGAAGAGGTTCTCGGCGACGGTCAGCGTGGGGATGATCGTCGACTTCTGGTAGACGCAGGCCACGCGCCGGCGCCAGGCGTCGCGGTCGCTGAGCCGGGGGGCCGGCTCGCCGCCGAAGGTCACCGTTCCCTCGTCGGGGGCCTGCAGGCCGGTGAGGACCGACACCAGGGTCGACTTGCCGGCTCCGTTGCGGCCGACGAGCGCGTGGGTCTCACCGGGCCTGATGGTGATCCGGGCGCCGTTCAGGGCCACCGTCGGACCGAATCGTTTGACTATGCCCGTCGCCTCGACGACGGGCGGATCCGAGGGGACCCGTCCGTCGTCCGCCGGGGCGGGCGCGGGGGTGACTGCTGCTCGCTCCCCGTCGCTCATCTCAACCGCCTTGTTCTCGTGAGCCGTCGGATTCCGGGTGAGGGGTCAGCCGAGGTTGTTGCCCCACAGGGACTTGTCGTCGCTCTTGACACTGGGCACACCGCCGTAGGTGCCGCCGTCGGCGGTGACGAGGGGGGCGGAGAGCTGGTCCTCCAGCAGGCCGTCGCGGACCTGGATGATCGTGCTGTCGTGGTCGGTCTTGCCGGGCTTGAACGTCTTTCCGGCGATCGCGGCCTTGAGGTAGTACAGGGCGTACTTGGCGTAGAGGTCGGCCGGCTGGGACACGGTGGCGTCGATCTTCCCGGCGGCGATGTCCTTGAGCTCCTCGGGGATGCCGTCGTTGGACACGACGAAGACGTGCTTCTTGTCCTGCGGGCCGACCAACAGGCCCTTCTGCTTGAGGACCTGGAGCGTGCCGGACAGGGCGAAGCTGGACTGCATGTAGATGCCCTTGATGTCCGGGTGGGCGGTCAGGTCGGTCTGCAGCTTCTGGGCGGCGACGGCGCCGTCCCAGTTGGTGGCCTCGCCGAACACCTTGATGCCCGGGTAGTTCTTCTTCATGCAGTCGTTGAACGCCTCGGTGCGGTCACGGCCGTTGATGGAGTCCAGGCCGCCCTGGAGCATGACGACCTTGCCCTTGCCGCCGAGCTTGGTGCCCAGGTACTGGCAGGCCTTCTCGCCGTAGGCGCGGTTGTCGGCGCGTACGACCATGAACACCTTGCCCGTGTCGGGGCGGGTGTCCACGGTGACGACGGGGATCTTCTTCGCCTCCAGCTGCGCGAGGGTCGGGGCGATGGCGGCGGTGTCCTGCGGCGCCATGGCGAGGCCCTTCACGCCCTGGCTGATGAACGTCTGTGCGTTGGCGGTGAGCTTGGCGACGTCGTTCTGCGAGTTGGTGGTCTTCAGCTCCAGCCCCAGCTCCTTGGCGTACTGGGGCGTGTACTTGATGTACGAGTTCCAGAAGTCGGTGTCGGAGCGCGGGTAGTCGACGCCGACCAGAGGCGTGTCGCTCGACGCCGCAGTGGTGGAGCCGCTGCCGCACGCGCTGAGCAGCGCCAGTGCGGACAGGGTGGAGACGGCTGAACAGAGGGCGGTTCTGAGTCTCATCGGTGCTTCCTCGCGCCGGTCCCGTAGCGGGAGATGTTTCGCCTCGACGACATCTGCGCATCGCCGAGACTGTAGAGATGGGATGTTTATAGGCGCGTCACCGGCGCGCTGTCCAGCCTCTTGCTTCATTCAAGCTGAAAACCCAGGTCACAGCCGGTCCGGGATGGAGGCAGAACACCGCGAGGGCGCGAGATCCATCCCATCAATCACCGCCGACGGACAGTTCCAATCGGCCACGAGACCTCAACAGACATTCCATGTTTCGCTGGTCACAAATCGCACCAGACCATCGGCAACTGGAGTCAACTACCAAGCTGCAGAGCGCTTTTCATCCCTGCACGCCAGTTGACATCCCACGGAGACATGGCGGACCTTCATGCGTAACAAGCGGCGCCCTGCACCCCCCTGTCCCCTCCTGCCTCAGGGATGTCTCCATGTCGAGTTCGATCAACAGACGCCACTTCCTCGCCGGTGCAACCTTCGTTGCCGCGGCCGCCGTTGCCGGAGGTCTCTTCGGCGCGAACGTCGCCCAGGCGGCGCCCAGCACGTACACGCCCGACTGGAACTCGGTCGACCAGCACCCGCCGGCCCCGGAGTGGTTCCAGGACGCGAAGTTCGGGATCTACTTCCACTGGGGCGTCTTCAGCGTTCCCGCCTTCGGCAACGAGTGGTACCCGCGCAACATGTACCGCGCCGGGGACGGCGCCAACCAGCACCACATCGCGACCTACGGCCAGCCGTCGGCGTGGCCGTACCACAACTTCATCAACGGCGCCCAGGACCTGGCGGGCAACTTCGTGAAGTTCGCGCCGAAGCTGAAGTCGGCCGGCGGGAAGTTCGACCCCGACGAGTGGGTGCAGCTGTTCGTCGACGCCGGTGCCAGGTTCGCGGGTCCGGTCGCCGAGCACCACGACGGCTTCTCCATGTGGGACAGCCAGGCCAACGAGTGGAACTCGGTGAAGAAGGGCCCGGGCCTCGACCTGCTGAAGCTCTTCTCCACGGCCATCCGCGCCAAGGGCCTCAAGCTGCTGGTTGCCATGCACCACGCGTACAACTTCACCGGCTTCTACGAGTTCGCCCCCGCCCAGACGGACCCCAGCCTGAAGAAGCTGTACGGGCAGTTGGGGTCGGCCGCGGAGAACCAGCTCTGGTTCGACAAGCTCAAGGAGGTCGTCGACCGGGCCCAGCCCGACATCCTGTGGCAGGACTTCAATCTGCGCGCCGTCGACGAGCAGCAGCGCCTCAATTTCCTGGCGTACTACTACAACCAGGCCAACGGCTGGGGCCGTGAGGTCGTCGCCACGTACAAGGACGGCATGAACGGCAAGGGCGAGGTCTTCGACTACGAGCGCGGCGGCCCGGCCGACATCACCAGCCCGTACTGGCTGACCGACGACAGCATCTCCAGCTCCAGCTGGTGCTACACCCAGGGCATCGGCTACTACACGATCCAGCAGATGCTGCACTCGCTCATCGACCGGGTCAGCAAGAACGGCAACATGCTGCTGAACATCGCGCCGATGGCCGACGGCACCATCCCGCAGGCGCAGAAGGACATCCTGCTGGGCATCGGGGACCACCTGAAGCGCTTCGGCGAGTCGCTGTACGCGACCCGCGCCTGGACGGCGTACGGCGAGGGCCCGACGAAGATGGGCGGCGGCTCCTTCACCACCCCGCACGCCGGCACGGCACAGGACATCCGCTTCACCCGCAACAAGGCGGGCAACGTCCTGTACGCCACCGTCCTGGGCTGGCCCGGCAGTTCGCTGACGATCAAGACCCTCACCTCGGACCGGATCAACCTCTCGTCGCTGACCTCGGTCAAGCTCCTCGGCTCCACCGCCGGCACCTACATCGACCTGCCCACGCCGACACAGAGCTCCTCCGGCCTCACCGTCACCCTGCCGTCGTCCGCGCCGTACAGCGCGAACGCCTACGTCCTGAAGCTCTCGTTCTCCGGCACGATCCCGGGCCTGCGGCCGCTCGTCGGCGCCATCGGTTTCAAGGACGTCAACTACACCGGCGACTACGCCCTGCTCCCCGTCGGCGACCACACCGCGGCCGGCCTGACCGCGATCGGGCTCGGAGCGGCCACCCTCTCCTCCCTCCGGCCGGCCCCCGGCTACCAGGTGATCGGCTACTCCGGAGACAACTTCACCGGCACCGCCTGGACCTTCACCGCCGACAACCCCGACCTCAGGGTCACCGGCAACAACGACCAGATCACCTCGCTGAGGGTCCAGTTCAACCCGGCGACGTACTTCCGGATCAGCAACGTCACCAACGGCCTCGCCCTGGACAGCGGCGGAAACGTCGCCTCCGGGTCCAACCTCAAGCAGTGGACCTGGGACGGCAGCAACAACCTGCAGTGGCACGCCGAGGCGGTCTCCGGCGGCTACTACCGGCTGGTCAACCGCACGAACGGCATGGTCGCCGACGGCTGGGGCGCCACCGACAACGGCTCGCCGGCCCGACAGGCCCCCTGGAACGGCGGCACCAACCAGCAGTGGAAGATCACCCACCGGGGCGGCGACAGCTACTCGATCGCCAACCGCACCACCGGCCTGGTCCTCGACGGCGGCGGCAACGTCTCCTCGGGCTCCGTCACCAAGCAGTGGACCGACGGCAGCAGCACCAACCTGCTGTGGACCTTCACGGCCCTCTGACCCTGGGGCCGTGCGAGCGCTGCGGCGGCGTGGTCCCCTACGCCTCCGCAGCGCCTCCCCGCCCATCGGCGGTCCGCAGCACCAAGTCGTGATCACGTGTCAGCCGGGGCCGCAGCGACACCTCGCCGCCGCGGCCCACGCTCCGGACGACGGGGAACACGCTCACGTCCTGGCGGTCGACGAGGTCCCCGGTCACCATCGCCGGGCGGATCTCCGGGCCGCCGTACGCGCTCAGGCGCAGGTCCCACAGCACCTCTCCTCCGGGGTGGAGGTCCGCGACCACGTCGACCGGCAGGGTGATGTCGAAGTCGCCGTACGGATCGACAGGACATGGGGCGTCGATGAGGTGGCCGCCGTCCGCCCGGAGCCGGGCCACGAAGCGATAGTGGTGCGCCCGTGCCGTCCTTCCATGGAGCGAGCCCCTCAACCGGATCGCCTCGTCGTCGACTCGGACGGACGTGACCTCGGCATGCGCGGGCCGGAGCCAGGCGCGCACAGCGAGATGCCCGTCCTCGGTCGCGTACGGGATCCATGTCCGCACTCCCCCGTCCGCCGGCCGGAGGGCCGCGGGATCCAGGAGGCGCGCGGTCTCGATGAGCCCTGCCCGGACCGGCCGTGACCGGCTGCCGCCGCCGCGTTGGAGGAGTACGTCGAAGTCGCCCTCGGCGAGTTCCCAGTGACGTGTGTCGAGGACGGCCCGCACGCGGCCGTCGCCGCCCGTGCCGGGTTGTTCGAGCGGCAGGTGCGGAGTCTCGGCGACGGTGTGGGTACGGGGGTGCAGGACCAGCTTCCAGCCGGCGGCCGCGGGTTGGTCGGCGGGCAGCTGAAAGGCGAGCGAGCCTCCCGGCAGCACCCGGCAGCCGACGGTGACCGGCTGACCGAGTCGGGCAACCGCCAGGCGCAGCAGCCGACTTCGCCGCCCCGTACCGGCCGTGGGCTTCGACGACGACCGGCTGCCGTGCCCGGGCCGAAGGGCGGTGAACAGGGCCTCGTACTGGGCGGCGATGTGCTCCGGCCGGAAGCGCTCGGCGTTCCGCCGGGCCGCCGCGGCCATCCGTCCGCGCTCGGCGTCGTTCTCGATCAGACGGCACAGCGCGTCGGCGAGCGCGTCCTCGACCGGGCCGTCGTCCGGGACCAGGAGACCGTCCTGGCCGTGCGTGATGATCTCGCGGGGCGCGTGGTCGCAGTCGGTGCTCACCACCGGGAGCCCGCAGCTCATGGCCTCCACGACGGACATGCCGGACGGTTCGCCGCTGCTCGGCACCACGGCGAGAGCGCCCTTGGCCCACTCGGGGTGCAGGGGAGTGCGAGCGCCCATGAGGAGGACGTTGTTGTACAGGCCGAGTTCCTCGATGCGGTGACGCAGCCGGTGGTGCTCCCGGCCGCGTCCGTAGATCCGCAGACTCCAGTCCGGGTGCACGGCCGCCACCTTGGCGAACGCGTCCACGAGACGGTCGTAGCGCTTCGCCGGTGTCAGCCGCCCGGCGGCGAGTACGATCCTCGACTCGCCACTGGAGGGCTCGGCATCCGGCTCGGGGCAGCAGACCGGGATGCTCGTCACCCGCGTCCGCACGTCGGCGAGCGCCGTACGGTGGGCGCGCTCGTCGGCCTGGGACAGGGTGATGTAGCCATCGAGGCGGGCGACGGCCGTGTCCAGGTCGCTCAGCAGCGCGGGCCCGTGCGCGTCACGACCCGCGTACTCCTGGCCGACGCGCAGGTGGTCGGTACGGCCGTGCTCGGCCAGGAAGCAGACGAGGTACGGGCGCGTCGCGATCACCACGTCCGCGTCGGTGCTGCGCAGGTACGCGGCAAGGCGCGTCTCGCCGAGCCGGCTGGGCGGTGTCCAGCCGGCGTGTACGGAATCGTGCGGGCACACGATGCCCGGCGATCGCAGATCCGCCGCCTCGACGGCCGTCCGCCTGGCGGCGGGACGCAGGTCCACCAGCGCCCGCGTCCTCACCCCCTCCGCCACTCCGAGCGGCATCCGGTCGGCGGTCCGGTAGTAGGAGACGATCTCCACCTCGTGATGTGCCGCGAGTGCGGCGGCGACGTTGGCGGTGGCTCGGACGGTGCCACCGACGGCGTAGGCGTTGTGCAGCAGAAAGGTGATCTTCACGGGTCTCGTCACTTGCCGGGGGAGCCTGCGGAGCCGGGGGAGCCGACCTTGGCGTACGCCTTGGTCACCGCCTCGGCGAGGATGTCCTTGCCGCCCACGACCGGGCTCCACTGCTTGGGGGCGAGGTAGGTGGTGGGGGTCAGCCCGACGCCGTTGACGGCACCGGGGTTGCAGGCGATGACCGGACGGTCCTGCGCTCCGGGGGAGCCACCGAATCCGCAGGCGGAGGAGCGGGGGATGGACATGTCCTGGCGGCTTCCGTCCACGATCAGCGCCTGCTCGGTGCGCTGAAGATGGTGCTGCGTCAGGACGGGGGCGGCGCGCAGTGCGGCGGCGGTGGCGCGGGTGGTGTCGGTGACGTAGGTCCAGGTGTCGCCGCGCCTGAGGAACAGCCGCGCCTCGGACTTGCCGGAGCCGACCAGTTGGAGGGTGCCGGTGGCGGCATCCGAGACGCCGCAGACCGGGACCGTGCGCGGGGGTGCCAGGTACTCCGGCGCCCGTACGGCGTTGCCCTGGGCGTCGTTGCACGCCTGGAGCCGGGCATTGGACAGCCGGCGGCCGTCCGGCGTCCCGGTCTGGCAACGCCGGTGCGTGTCACCGAGGTTGGGCAGGAAGATCGCACCTCGCCCGCTGTTCCACGTCGTCTTGCCAGCGACATCGGAGTCCCCGGAGACAACGACCGCGCTGTCCCGCGACTTGGGCCCGACTGTACTCATTCACCTGCTCCTCCCGGTCTTGACCCGCACCTCCATCCCATCGCGGCGTCCATAGCCGCTCACTCCCCCGACCAGCGGGACCACCCCCGCCGACAGGCCGGACTCCGACCATCCGAAAGTGGGACGCGGGACACCTGCTGTGCCGGGCGGCTCACGATCGATCGCGGCACGGAGAGCGGCAAGGCAGCCGACGGCGACACCGCACGACGGGCTCATCGGCTCACCGGCCGCTCCGGTCAGAGAGGCAACCGCTCGCATCAAGCAGCACACCCGGCGTCGTGAGTGATCGCGACGTCGGCCATCCGCGCTCCGCCGCATCTCTAGGCGCCGGCGAAGGAGCCGCTCCGTGCGGCGTGACCGCCGATCGCGGTCCCGACCAGCCGTCTCTCGAAGGACCGCAGGATCTGTTCGAGATCCGTCGCGTCGAACGACGTCGCATCCGTCCCGAGACTGATTCCGGCCGTCTCGGACATGCCCCACACATCGAAGGAGAGGTTTCCGGAGTACGCGTCGACAGGTTTGGGGAATCGTCGGTAACGGCTGGATGCCATGGCTCGGTCGAGGTTCTGCGGTGCGCTGTCCGCGCGAGCCCGAATCAGTGTGCGGGGCGCTATGGGGCGGATGTTGACGACATACGGGTTGTGTGCGGAGCGGCCCAGTTCGGCGGAGACCTCGTCCAGGGATCTGGCGTAGCGGTCGGGCTCTCGCAGGCTGACGGCAGAGGATCTGACGAGTGCCGCGTCGACGGCTCGGCACAGCGCCGGGAACCGGTCGCTGCCCAGGGACGTGTCGACCGGGACGAGGGCCCTGCCGGCGATATGGGCCACCGCGTCGCGGGCGAAGACGGTCTGCCGGTTGGGCATCACGGTGTTGAACACACAGGTGCCGATGCCGAGGTGCTCGGCGAGCGTGCACGCGTAGGCGGCTTGCAGAACGGCGGCCGCGGATGTCCGGTACTGCTTCGCCAGACCGGCGGCCGCGAGGGCGACCGCCGTGGAGTCGAGGCATACGAAGTTGTAGACGGCGGCGGCGTGGCCCGGGGGCGCCTGGAGTTCGGGCATGGCGGACCGACGCAGCATGGCCCGGTCATGGGTGTCGACACGATGGGCGTGCCGCAGCCCCGAGGGACTGGCTTCGAAGCTCGCGATCTGCCGCGGCTGCCACCCCGAGCCGAGGTCGGCGCCCGGATCGGCGGCCAGCCGGGCTATGTGCTCGGCGGCGATCCGGGCGCCCGTCGTGTCCGCCGAGAAGTGGTGCAAGGACAGCGCGATGTGGACGGGCCTGCCGTCCACGGTGATGACGGCGGCCCGCAACGGCAGGTCGTCCGGGGCGAATCCGGGCTCGGCCAGGCGGAGGGTGAAGGCGCTCAGCTCGTCGTAGGTCGGCGGGGCGTCGGAGGCGTACTCGTCGACCTGGAGCACACCGGAAGCCACGACGACCGCGCGCGGGTGCCTGTCCGCGTCACGTGGATACAGCGTGCGCAGCGCCTCGAAGTGAGCCATGACCGCGGCGAAGGCATGCAGCACCGCGGCCATGTCGGGTCGGCCGTCCAGTGCCCGCCCCATCCGTACGTTCCTGTTGCGGGGTCCGTGGAGATGGGGGCGGCACCCTTCGCGCTCATGGGTCTTCTGCGACCAGGTCAGTTCATGCTCTCCGGCGGTGCCGGCGACGAAGACGACGTCATGGCGTGCGGTGTGTCGCATACCCGCCCCGGCCCTCCTCCGGTACGGACGACGTTCAGGCAGAGGATAGATCCACGCGGGCCACGTGCGTCAATGGTCGGAAAGTGTGGAACGCGGCGGCGAACCGCCTTCTTGCCCCCCGCCCTGCCGCTCCTTACCGCGCCCTACCGCTCCTTATCGCGTCCCGCCGGCGATCGCGGCCAGGTGGACACCGCCCCGCAGAACGAGACGCAGATCCTGCACCCCGGTCACCTCCGCCGGCATCGGTGCGCTGACCGTGTGCCAGTCGCACCTTGTCGAAGCGCTTCGACGTTGGCGTGGCGCCAAGTCGCGCATCAATCACAGCTGGCTCGGCTGTCGCGTGCAGCTCTTCCGGCATTGACGTGCCCGCTGAAGCCTCACCCAGAAAGCCAGCTCACCTGGGGCGAAGCCGTATGGAGGGCGAGGTGCGCCCTCACCCCCGGCCGTGCCTGTTACCGAAAAGTGACCTTACCGGACCGTTGTCGCCCCCGGAAACACGGCCTTAGTGTCATCGAAACGTCGAAGCGCGTCGACTCGGGTCGGATTGCTCCCGCCCTGCCGACATCAGACCACCGGACGACGCAGCGTCGGCCCGCCCGCCGGTCGGCTCCACGCACAAGAAGGGCCGCAACGACATGAGCCTTGAGCTGAACCGCCGAGCCGTCCTGCGGACCTCCTCATCTGGACAAGGCCTGCGGTATCGCCTTCCGGAGCCGGCCGACCGGACCGCTGCTTGCGCGCCGGCCCCGTACGGACCCGCACCCGAAAGGCGAGAACCCGTCATGACCCATGCCCCGCACCTCTCCCGCCGAGGCCTGCTGACCGCCGGCGCGGCCACGGCCGCACTCCCCCTGCTCGCCCCCTCCGCCGCCTCCGCCGCCTCCGCCGCATCAGCCCACGCGGCCGGGAAGGTCCGGCACACGCCCTACACCTTCCGCAACGCCGAGATAGTCGGCGGCGGCTTCGTCACCGGCATCGTCTTCAACCAGAGCGAGCCCGGACTGGTGTACGCCCGCACCGACATCGGCGGCGCCTACCGCCTCGACACGAAGTCCAGACGGTGGATCCCCCTCACCGACTGGATCGGCTGGGACGAGTACGGACACACCGGCATCATCAGCATCGCCACCGACGAGGTCGACCCCGACCGCGTCTACCTGGCGGCGGGCACCTACACCATGCCCGAGTGGGACCCGAGCATGGCGGCGATCCTGCGCTCGACCGACCGCGGCCGCACCTGGAAGACCACTCCCCTGCCGTTCCGGCTCGGCGGCAACATGCCCGGCCGGGGCATCGGCGAGCGGCTGGTGATCGACCCCAACCGCAACAAGATCCTCTACCTGGGCGTGCGCGGAGGCCACGGGCTGTGGCGCAGCACCGACCACGGCAAGACCTTCGCGAAGGTGGCCGGCTTCCCCAACCCGGGCAACTTCGTCATCGACCCCACCGACCCCGACGGCTACAACGGCGACAACCTGGGCGTGCTGCAGGTCGTCTTCGACAAGCGCACAGGCAGACCTGGGAAGGCCACCCGGACCCTCTACGTCACCGTCGCCGACAAGGACAACATCCTGTACCGGTCGACCGACGCGGGAGCGACCTGGGAACGCGTCCCCGGCCAGCCCACCGGATTCATCCCGCACCACGCGGTCTTCGACCACGTCGGCGGCTACCTGTACCTGGCGACCAGCGACACCGCCGGCCCTTACGACGGGAACAAGGGCGACGTGTGGAAGCTGGACACCGCCACCGACACCTGGACCCGGATCAGCCCGGTCCCGTCCACCAGCGACGACAACAAGTACGGTTACAGCGGCCTGACCATCGACCGGCAGAACCCGGACACCCTGATGGTGTCCACCCAGGTCAAGTGGTACCCCGACTGCATCCTCTTCCGCTCCACCGACGGCGGCGCGAGCTGGACCCCCGCGTGGGACCTGGGCCCGAATTCCGAGCGCACCCTGCGCTACGACATCGACATCTCCGCCGCCCCCTGGCTGACCTGGAACGCCTCGCCGTCGCTGCCCGAGATCGCACCGAAGCTGGGCTGGATGATGGAGTCCGTCCAGATCGACCCCTTCGACTCCGACCACTTCATGTACGGCACCGGCGCGACGATCTACGGCGCCGACAACCTGACCGACTGGGACAGCGGCGGCACGGTGCACCTCTCCGTGCGGGCCCAGGGCCTGGAGGAGTGCTCGGTCGGCTGCGTGATCAGCCCACCCGCCGGTCGCGCACACCTCTTCTCCGGCGTGGGCGACGTCGGCGGCTTCCGGCACACGGACTTCCACAAGGCGCCGAAGATGTACGACAGCCCGACCTTCGGCGCCACGCCTGCCCTGGACTACGCGGAGTTGGCACCCCACACCATCGTGCGGGTCGGCAACCCCACCAGTGGCTGGACCCAGCACTTCGCCATCTCCACCGACAGCGGCGACACCTGGAAGCCGTCGGGCAGTGAGCCGTCCGGCGTCACCGGGCCCGGAATCGACGACCAGGCGGTCGCCATCAGCGCCGACGGCAGGCGGATCGTCTGGTCGCCGGCGGGAGCCCGGGCCGGCTGGTCCGACGACCACGGAGCCACCTGGACCGTGTCGGAGGGGCTGCCGGCCGGGGTTTCGGTGCGCTCCGACCGGGTGAACCCCGCGAAGTTCTACGCCTACGGCTCCGGCGTCTTCTACCTCAGCACGGACGGCGGAAAGAGTTTCAAGGCCACGGCGGCAACCGGTCTGCCCACCGCCGGGAACGTCCGGTTCAAGCCGGTACCGGGCCACGAGGGCGACATCTGGCTGGCCGGCGGCACCACCAAGCCCACCACCCCCACGCCCTACGGGCTGTGGCGGTCGACCGACTCCGGAACGTCGTTCACCAGGTTCGAAGCGGTGGACCAGGGCGACGTCGTCGGATTCGGCAAGGCCGCCCCCGGCGCCTCGTACCCCGCCGTCTACACCAGCTCCAAGATCCACGGCGTGCGCGGCATCTTCCGGTCCGACGACGCGGGCCGGACCTGGATCCGCATCAACGACGACCTGCACCAGTACGCCTGGACCGGCAACACCATGACCGGAGACCCCCGGATCTACGGTCGCGTCTACTTCGGGACGAACGGACGCGGAGTCATCTACGGCGACCCCGAGTGAGGTTCGCCTCCCGGCCACCCCGCTCCGCACCCGCCGTCCCGAAGGGGAGACCGACGTGGCCCTGCCGCCACGGCAGGACGACCGACTTCTCCTCTCCTGTGTGATCCCCCCACTCAGCACACATTCCGGAGGGCTGATGAGATTCCGTATCGGCTGGGCCGCGCTGCTCGCGGCGCTGGCTCTCGTCTTCACCCTGCCGAACTCGGCAGTGGCAGCCTCACAGACGTACTGGTTCAAGCACTACTCGACCGGCGGCAACGCCTCGACGTGGTACAGCAACGACAACTCGTGGGGTGTGAACTCCTCGACCGGCACCGGCTTCGTCGCCATGGTCAACGGCAAGGACTGGGGCTGGTCGTCCCCGGTGACCACACTCCCCAAGAAGATCCGCGACGTCAGCCCCAACAACAACACGTGGTTCAGCCAGTCGGCGTGGCCGAAGTCCGGCTCGTACTACGACGCCGCGTACGACATCTTCATCGACCCCTACCCCGCTCCGACCGACCGCAACTCCAAGACCGAGATCATGATCTGGCTCAACTGGTACAACACCAAGCCGCTGGCCGACCGCTACGACGCGAACGGCAACGCGATCCCGGCCGCGACCAACGTCAGCCTGGGCGGCCGCACCTGGGACATCTACGAGTACACCTGGAGCAACGGCGGCCACACCCTCAGCTTCCTGGACAGGAGCAAGTCCGGCTGGTGGTCCGGCAGCCTCACCCCGTTCTTCAACTACGGCCTGAACAGGGGCTTCTACACCGGCGACCACTACCTGAACAGCGTCATGGCCGGATGGGAATTCGGGCCGGGCGACTACACGGCTCACTCCTGGGGCGCCGTGGGCTTCTGACGCCGCGCTGCCCTCGCGCATCACCGCGCCGCACACCACCGTGCTCGCCGTCGAGTTCGACGGCGAGCACGGCCTGTACCGAGACACCGGCCCACAGCCCGGCCACTGACCTGGAAAGGACACCATGGAGAACGGACAGCGGAGCTTCCGCTGGGGTCACGACGCCCTGCATCTCGAGTTCGTCCTCGGCGACGACGACAGCGCCCGCCTGACGCATCTCGGACTGCCCGGCGAAGGGGGCGGCGACCCCGGCGCGTCCCTGCCTCTGGTGGAAGTGACGGCCGCAGGTCAGGGCCGCGGCTGGTCGGGCAGCCGTCTGATCGGGACAGCTCTCGGCGGGCGGCTGCGCCACCGGGCCCACAGCGCGGCCCGCGACGGCGACTGGCACACGCTGACCGTGCATCTCCACGACCCGGAAACCGGACTGGCCGCGGAGGTGACCTACCGGTCGCCTGACGGCATCCCCGTGCTCCGCAGCGAAGTGACCCTGCGCAACGAAGGGCGGACCACACTGCACCTGGAGTCGGTCAGCTCGCTCGTGGTGGGCTGCCTCACCCCGCGGGACCCGGCGGCCGTCGACGCCGCCGACCTGCTGTGGGCGGACAACGACTGGCTCGCCGAGTGCCGCTGGCAGCGACAGCCGATGCGCCGGACCACACCCGGCGTCAGCGGACGCGTGCAGTACGGGCATGGCAAGGCCGGCTTCGCCCTGAACGGCCAGGGCACCTGGTCCAGTTGCGGACACCTGCCCATGGGCGGCCTGACGGACCGGCGTACCGGCCGCACGTGGGTGTGGCAGATCGAGCACAACGGCGGCGGCTGGCGCTGGGAGTGCCAAGAGCACGACCAGGCGGCCTACGCGGCACTGTTCGGGCCCACCGACGCCCACCACGGCTGGCGCCACCCCCTGGAACCCGGCGCCGCCTTCCGCACCGTACCCGTGGCCCTGTCCTTCAGCGCCGACGGCGGCCCCGACGCCGCGTTCGCCGCGCTGACCCGCTACCGCCGCGCCCATCGCCGCCCGCATCCCGACCACCGGCGACTGCCCGTCATCTTCAACGACTACATGAACTGCCTGATGGGCGACCCCACCACCGACAAGCTGCTGCCGCTGATCGACGCGGCGGCCGAGGCCGGCGCCGAGTACTTCGTCATTGACGCGGGCTGGTACGACGGCGACAACGGCGGCTGGTGGACCACCGTCGGCGCCTGGGAACCGGCCGCCTCCCGCTTCCCCGGTGAGAAGGGGATCCACGAGGTGCTGGACCGCATCCGCGAACGCGGCATGGTGCCCGGCCTGTGGCTGGAGCCGGAAGTCATCGGTGTCGACAGCCCCATGGCCAAGTCCCTGCCCGACGAGGCGTTCTTCCGTCGCGACGGCGTCCGCCTCACGGAGACCGGCCGGCACCACCTGGACCTGCGTCACCCGGCCGCCCGCGCCCACCTGGACCAGGTCGTGGACCGCCTGGTCGGCGAGTGGGGCGTCGGCTACCTCAAACTCGACCACAACATCGACCCCGGCTCCGGCACCAGCGCCCACCCCGGCGAGACCCCGGGCGCCGGTCTGCTCGGCCACAACCGGGCGCACCTGGACTGGCTCGACGGCATCCTGGACCGCCATCCGCTCCTGGTCGTGGAGAACTGCGCCTCGGGCGGTATGCGCTGGGACCACGCCCTGCTGTCCCGGCTGCAACTGCAGTCCACCAGCGACCAGCAGAACCTGCTCCTCTACGCGCCCATCGCGGCCTCCGCGCCCACCGCCGTCACCCCCGAGCAGGGCGCCGTGTGGGCCTATCCGCAGCCGGAGGACTCCCTCGACGAGGTCGCCTTCACCATGGCCAGCGCCCTCCTCGGCCGCATCCACCTCTCCGGCCTCCTGCCGGAGCTGGGGCCCGAGGCCCGCGCCCTGGTCCACGAGGCGGTTGCCGCATACAAGGCCGTCCGCGCCGACCTGGCGGAGGCCGTGCCGACCTGGCCACTCGGCCTTCCCGGCTGGGACGACCCCTGGATCGCCCTGGCCCTGCACACCCCCGCCACCACCTACCTCACCGTCTGGCGCCGCCCGGGCGGAGCGGCCACCACCACCCTCCGGCTGCCCGAACGGGCGGACGGCGCGGCCCGTGCCGAGGTGCTGTACCCCGCCGCAGGTCAGGCCGTCGCCGTCTGGAACCCGGACACCGCCGACCTCACCGTGACCCTGCCCAGCGCGCCCTCCGCGGCGCTGCTCCGCATCACCCGCACGGAGCCGGACGCTCGCTGAGCGCCGTCCCCGCCGCCCACCCGACGAAAGGACGACCAAGGGTGCCCGCCCAGAACCAGCCCGCCCCCGCCACCAACCCGGTGCTCCCCGGCTTCCACCCCGACCCCAGCGTCTGCCGGGTCGGCGACGACTACTACCTCGCCTGCTCCAGCTTCGAGTACTTCCCCGGCGTACCCCTCTTCCACAGCCGCGACCTCGTGCACTGGCGACAGATCGGCAACGCCCTCGACCGGCCGGAGCAACTGCGCCTGCCGGCGTCCATGCCGTCCTCGGGCGGCATCTACGCCCCCACCCTGCGCCACCACGACGGCCGCTTCTGGCTGATCGTCACCAACTGCAGCGAGGGCGGCGGCAACCTCATCGTCACCGCCACCGACCCCGCCGGACCGTGGTCGGACCCCATCTGGGCACCCGGCGTCCCCGGCATCGACCCCGACCTCGCCTGGGACGAGGACGGCACCTGCTGGTGCACCGTCGCCGGGGTCGCACAGGTCCGCCTCGACCCGTCCACCGGACAGACCTACGGCACACCGCACAAGCTCTGGTCCGGCGGTCCCGGCGCCAAGGCCCCGGAAGCACCCCACCTGTACCGCATCGGCGATTACTGGTACCTGCTCATCGCCGAGGGCGGCACCGAACGCGGCCACGGCGTGTCCATCGCCCGCGGCCGCACGCCGACCGGCCCCTTCGAGCCGTGCCCGGCCAACCCCGTCCTCACCCACCGCGGCACCGACCACCCCGTCCAGAACACCGGCCACGCCGACCTCGTCCAGGCTCCCGACGACTCCTGGTGGATGGTCTTCCTCGGCGTACGCCCGCGCGGCGGCACCCCCGGCTGGCACGTACTCGGCCGGGAGACCTTCCTGGCACCCGTGACCTGGGAGGACGGCTGGCCCGTCGTCGGCGAGGTCACCACGGAACTCTCCACGCTCCCGTGGCCGCTCTCCCCCGCCCCCGTCGAGGAAGGACGCGACGACTTCGAGCTCAGCGAACTCGGGGCGTCCTGGATCTCCGTGCGGGACCGCCCAGCCGAGCTCTGCACCACCAAGGAGCGCCCCGGATGGCTGACGCTCCACGCGCGGGGCGCCTCCCTGGACGAGCCCGACGTGGTGTTCACCGGCCGCCGCCAGCAACACCTCACCTGCCGGGCCCGCACCCTGGTCGACCCGGCAGCGGGTCGCGGCGGCCTCGCCGTCCGGCTCGACGAGCGGCACCACTACGCGATCGAGGCGTCCGGGACGGACGTACGGGTGATCGCGCGCGTCGGCTCCCTGCGCACGGTCGTGGCCGAACGCCCCGTACCCGCCGGGCCCCTGGTCCTCGCCCTCACCATCACGGACCCGCCGCCTCCGCACGGACCGTGCACCGGACCCGACATCGTCTCCCTCGGCATCGAACAACCCGACGGCACCTTCACCGAACTCGCCGCCCTTGACGGCCGCTACCTGTCCACCGAGGTCGCCGGCGGCTTCACCGGCCGCGTCATCGGCATGTACGCCGCCGAAGGCACCGTCCACTTCGACTGGTTCCAGTACGAACCCCTCGAAGGCTGAACCGGCCGAAGAAAGCGTTCGGATCGCCGGCCCCTGGACGTGACGTCGCTGTCCAGGGGCCGGGCCACCTGGTCACTGCGGTGCACTCGCTGTGACGGCGCAGGCGGTGCCGTTGAGGCTGTAGGCCGTCGGCGGGGCGGGATTGCCCGTGTGGGTTGCCTGGAAGCCGATGTCGACCGAAGTGCCCGGAGCAATGGTGGCGTTGTGGGAGACGTTCCTGGCCGTCACCCGGCCTGCGGCGGCCAAATAATCCGCGTTCCAGCCGGAGGTGATGGTCTGGCCGTCGGGCAGGGTGAAAGCAAGGGACCAGCCGTCGATCGCGGTGGTGCCGGTGTTGGCGATGGTGATGTTCGACGTCAGGCCGGTGTTCCACGCGTTGACGGTGCTGGTGACCCGGCAGGTCGCCGTGTCCGGCGGCGGGTCGGAGGTCTGGAACTGGGTGAAGAACTTCCACACCTCCTGAGGCACCCAGGTCCTGCCGCTGTCACCGGGGGCCCCGTCCTGCGGGGCGGCGATGTGCCCTTCGTCGAACGCCGCCCAGGCGACCGGATGCCCGGCCGAGCACCCCGCGTAGGTGGTGACCCGGTGCGTCAGGCTGCCCTGCGCCGGTTCCGGCGGGTTCTGAGGGGTGCAGCCGTTGTTCCTGACGAACCTGTCCCGCAGTGCCCGTCCGCCGGAGATGCCGAGGACGTTGTCCCTGAGGCCGTGCACGCCGAGGTAGGCGATCGGCTGGGTGCCGCCGCTGCATCCGCTGAGCTGCCCGCCGCTCTGCACCGCGACCGCGCGGAAGACCGTCGCGCGGGAACATGCGAGGGCGTACGACATGGCGGCGCCGTAGCTGAATCCCAGGGCGAAGCGCTGTGTCGTGTCGACGCACAGGTCGGACTCGATGCGCCTGAGCATGTCGTCGACGAAGGTGACGTCCTCCCCGCCGTTGTTGGCCCAGCCGTTGTTGAGGCCTTGGGGGGCGACGAAGATGGTGCTGTTGTTCGCCAGTCGCTGGAGCCCGTAGTAGGCCCAGGTGCCCGTTTCCACGGTGCGGCCGGTGGCGACGTCGGTGGAGGTGCCGCCCAGCCAGTGGAACCCGAAGACCAGCCGGTGGGCGCGGTTGCGGTCGTAGCCGTCCGGGATCCGCAGGATGAAGCTCCGGTTCTTGCCGCCGCTGGAGATCGTGTGCGTACCGCTCGTCAGGGTGGGGGCCTTGCCGCATCCGGGGCTCGCGGCGGCGGGGCCGACGGGTGCGGCGGCCGTGCCGGAGCCGGCGAGCCGGGTGTCCTCGCCCTGGCCGCGGCCCAGTGCCGTGCCGCCCATGCTCAGGACGAGCAGCACCGCGACCATGGCGGGCCATAAGAGGGATCTTGCCCTTGTCAGCATGCAACTGCCCTTCTGTGGTTACCGCGGTGCCGTCACGGTGGTGGCGGGGTTGAACTGCCACCAGTTGATGTTGAGCAGGTAGCCGCTGCCGCCGCTGAACCGCAGGTACAGGTCCTGGGTTCCGGTCCCGCCGGTGACCGGGCAGGTCACCGTCGTCCAGCTCTGCCAGCCCCCGGTGTTCGGCACACCGCACCGGCCGACGACCGTCCCGCTCGGCGAACCCAGGCGCAGTTCGACGGTGCCGCCCCCGCTGCCCGAGGCCACGCGCGCGGTGAAGGAGGACGCCCCCGACCCGAAGGCCACTCCCTTGACCTTGAGGTAGTCGCCGTTGTCGATCCAGCCGACGTTCCTTCCGCCTTCGCCGGCCGGTTCGGTCTCGATCCCGGACCCCCAGGCGATCGTCTCGGCCTCCTGGCGAACGTACGGGTTGAGTGTGCCGACCTGGGGTGCCCCGCCGCTCGACATGTTGATCACCGGGATGGTGCCGTCGGCGTTGTAGGAGAACCGCTCCACCGCGACCGAGCGGGTGAAGCCGCCGCCGCCCGGGAGGGCGCCGTTGTGGTAGAAGAAGTAGGAATTGCCCTTGAAGTCCACGATCCCGGGGTGGTTGGTGAAGCTGCTGCCCTGGGTGGGCATCACCGTCCCGCGGTAGGTCCAGGGCCCGGTCGGGCCGGGTGCGGTGGAGTACGCGATGAACTCCGAGCAGCACTTGGCCGCGAACACCATGTAGTACAGGCCGTTCCGCTTGTAGACCCAGGGACCCTCCTCGTACAGCGTGGGACGGTTGGGGTCACCGGTGCGGGTGCCGAACCCCGCGGTGGTGAGCGGGATTCTGTTGACGCCGCCCGAGTAGGAGGTCATGTCGGCGTTCAGCCTGACGTACGACAGATTCGGGTTGCCCCAGTACAGGTAGGCCTGGCCGTCGTCGTCGAGGAAGACGGTCGGGTCGATCTCGCCGTTCTCCACCAGCGGATGGCCGAGTGCGTCCCGGAACGGTCCGGTGGGGCTGTCCGACACCGCCACGCCGATGGCCATGCGGCCGGTCGCCCGGTTCTTCACGGGCACGTACCAGTAGAACCGGCCGCCTCGCTCCACGGCCTGTCCCGCCCAAGCGTCGGCGGACGCCCAGCTGAAGGTGACCAGGCTGAGCGGGGAGCCGTGGTCGGTCCAGTTGACCATGTCGGCGGAGGACCACACCCGCCAGTCCTTCATGGTGAAGTAGGTGGAGCCGTCCTCGTCGTGCCCGGTGTAGAGGTAGACCCGTCCGTTGTGGACCAGCGGGGCCGGGTCGGCGGTGTAGATGTGCTGGACGATGGGGTTGTCGGCCCTGGCCGGCGTGGGCTGCACCGCGGCGGGGACGACGGCGAAGGCCAGCAGGAGGCCCACGGTCCAGGCGACTGCCCGGGTGAGCCTGGTGCGGGTGGCGGGCAATGACGGAGCCGGGATCATCATGGCCTCCCCAGGACGTCGGCCGGCGGGTGAGCTGGTGACGGGGTGCGCGACGTCTCTCATGCGCGGGTCCACTTCTGGCCGGCCTGGCCGTTGCAGGTCCACAGGACCAGCGCGGTGCCGTTGGCGGTGCCGGCGCCGTTGACGTCGAGGCACAGTCCGGCGCGGACGTTGCGGATCGACCCGTCGGAGCCGACGGTCCACTTCTGGTTGTCCTGGCCGTTGCAGGGCCAGGTGATGACCCGGGTGCCGTTGGTGGTGCCCTGGTTGTAGGCGTCCAGGCACTTGTCTCCGAAGACGCGGATCTCGCCGCCCGCCCACGTGGTCCACAACTGGTTGGCGGCCGTGTGGCAGTCCCAGAGCAGAACCGTGACCCCGGCTGCGGTGGAAGCGTTGTCCACGTCCACGCAGCGGCCGGAGGCGCTGCCCCGCAACCGCGAGGTGGTGGAGGCCAGCGGGCTGCCGCCGGTCACCTTGAACACGGCGACACCGTGTGCGGGGACGCTGGCCGATATCTGGCCGGAGGTGCTCGATGTGCCGCCGGTCCACAGGTCGGTGAGGGTGAACGAGCCGCCGGACAGGCCGACTTGCGCGGCCGTGGTGGTGATGGTCGCGGTTCCGCTTCCGCGGTTGAACAGGCCGACGGCGACGGAGCCGTCGGACAGGGGTTTGGCGAACACCTCGGTGCTGCCGTCGTCGCGGACCCGGCGTCCGCCCGCGCCGAGGGTGTCCTGGTTGACCGCGAGGAGGCGTGGGTTGCGCAGGATGGCGCTCACGTCGGCGGACATGGTGCGGATGTCGTTGCCGGCCATGAGCGGGGCACTCATCAGCGACCACAGGGCGAAGTGGGAACGGGACTCGGTCAGGGACAGGCCGGGGCGGCCGACGACCAGCATGTCCGGGTCGTTCCAGTGGCCCGGACCCGACTGAGCGGCCAGGGGGGCGGTGACGTCGAGGACGTTGCCCACACCCATGGGGTAGCTGTTGGTGTTGTTGTTCTGCCAGATGTCGAGCAGGTCCTCGGTCGTGCGCCACAGGTCGGCGACCTCACCCCAGTTGTACGTGGCGCCCGTGATCGCGTGGAAGCTGTTCGGGTTGATGCTGTAGACGATCGGCCGCCCGGTGGCGCGCAGGGCATCACGCATGATGGTGAACTGTGCGATCTGCTCGTCCCGGGTGCCGCTGGAGGAACACCAGTCGTACTTGAGGTAGTCCACACCCCACGAGGCGAACGTCTTGGCGTCCTGCACCTCGTGCCCTCGGCTGCCCGTGGACCCCGGGTAGGCGCCCGTTGTCTGCGCGCAGGTGCGGTCGCCCGGCACTTGGTAGATGCCGAACTTCAGGCCCTTGCTGTGGATGTAGTCCCCGAGCGCCTTCATCCCGCTCGGGAACTTGGTCGGGTTGGCCCGCAGGTTGCCCGCGCTGTCACGCTGCGGGTCGAACCAGCAGTCGTCGACGACGACGTACCGGTAGCCGGCATCGCGCATACCCGAGTTCACCATCGCGTCGGCGGCCTGACGGACCTGCGCCTCGGTGATCCCGCACCCGAAACTGTTCCAGCTGTTCCAGCCCAGCGGCGGCGTCAACGCCGGGCTGCCCGGTGCGGCCTCGGCGGTCGTGCCGGCGGAGGCCGTCACGGAGGCGGTGACCGTCAGCGCGGCGGCCGCGAGGAGGTGGAGCAGTCGTCTGCCTGATCGTCTGAGCACTGAGGGCCCCTGTAGGTCAGGTCCATGACATGGACGCGGGAGGCTTCTAACCGTTGCGAAATTTCGAACGCCATTCGGAAAATTGTGGCCTCAGGGATACTAGAGAGACGCCCGGACATGTCAACACCATCCGGCCATCGAACTCCGCCACCTACTCGCAATGGCGAGAACCGTTCCCGATCTGGGACATTCGGTCAGTCGGCCCACGACAACCCGATAGGGAAGCCTTCGAATCTTTCGATGTCACTCGCGAATCATGCGAAAGGTATTGACGCGTTCAACCGGCCTCCTATCATCCAGAATGCTCGACAAACCGATCTGCGTTCGACATCGCGAACATCATCGGAGAGCGCCACCTATGAATCTGTCATGTTCTGATCAATACTGGCCTCGTCGCCGCGCGCTGGCGGCCGCCACCGGCCTCGCCGCCGGTTCCTTGCTCCCTCTGACCGGAACCTCCCGCGCCGCCGACTCCGCTCCCTCCCAGGGATCGGCCCGCGCGACCGCCACGTCGTACGCGAACCCGGTGATTTGGCAGGACTTCGCGGACATCGACGTCATCCGCGTCGGCGACACCTTCTATGCCTCGGCCTCGACCATGCACTACTCGCCGGGCGCACCCGTCCTGCGTTCGTACGACCTGGTGCACTGGGAGATCGCCGGTCACTCCGTGCCGGTCCTCGACTTCGGCGCCAAGTACGACCTGAACGGCGCCCGTGGCTACGTCAGAGGGATCTGGGCGTCGTCGCTGGCCTACCGTCCGAGCAACAGGACGTTCTACTGGCTGGGCCAGATCGACTTCGCCCGGACGTACGTCTACACCGCGACCGCCGTCGAGGGACCGTGGAGCAGGCTGACGACGATCAGCACCCCGTACTACGACGCGGGGCTGCTCGTCGACACCGACGACACCCTGTACGTGGCCTACGGGAACACCACCATCAGCGTGGCCCAGCTCTCGCCCGACGGCCGCACCCAGGTGCGCACTCAGCAGGTGTTCACCACTCCGTCCAGTGTCGGCACCCTCGAGGGATCCCGCTTCTACAAGATCAACGGGCAGTACTACATCTTCCTGACCCGCCCCGCGAACGGCCAGTACATCCTGAAGTCGTCGAGCGGCCCCTTCGGTCCGTACACGATGCGGCAGGTCCTCCTCGACCTGCGCGGGCCGATCCCCGGCGGTGGCGTCCCGCACCAGGGCGGGCTGGTGCAGACGCAGAGCGGTGCCTGGTACTACATGGCCTTCGTCGACGCATACCCCGGCGGCCGGATGCCCGCCCTGGCGCCCGTCACCTGGACCTCGGACGGCTGGCCCGTCGTGCAACTCGTAAACGGCGCATGGGGCACCTCGTATCCCAGCCCGGTCGTGCCCACGCCGCCCCGCGAGGTCACCCCCATGACCGGGGTGGACACCTTCGACGGCACGACCCTCAAACCGAGATGGGAGTGGAACCACAACCCGGACAACACCAAGTGGTCGGTCGGCAACGGCCTGACCCTGCGGACCGCGACCGTCACCAACGACCTCTACTGGGCCCGCAACACCCTCACGCATCGCATCCAGGGCCCCACCTCCACCGCCACGGTTCAGCTCGACCACTCCGCGATGCGGGACGGCGACCGGGCCGGACTCGCGCTGCTGCGTGACTCCTCCGCCTGGATCGGCCTCAAGCGCGACGGCGGCAGGACGCGAGTGGTGATGGTCAACGGGCTGACCATGGACGGCAACTGGAACACCACCGGCACGGGCACCGAGGTGGCGAGCGCGCCCGCTTCGGGCGGCCGCATCTGGCTGCGCGCCACCGCGGACATCCGCCCCGGCACGGCACGCCCCGGCACCTTCTCCTACAGCACCGACGGCACCACCTTCACCCGCCTCGGACCCGCCTTCTCCATGGGCAACGACTGGCGGTTCTTCATGGGCTACCGGTTCGCCCTCTTCAACCACGCCACACAGGCGCTCGGCGGCGCGGTCCGCGTCACGCGGTTCGAGCTGTCCACGCCCTGAACGACACGCCCCGAACGATCGGAGGTTCGCCCACCCAACCCCCCACCCGACCGTACGAGGAGAACCATGAACCCGCTGAAACGACTCGGCCGTCGCCGGGCCACGGTGCTGTCCCTCCTGGCCGCGGCCACCCTGGTGACGCCCGGTACCGCGACCGGCGCACCGGACGCCGTCAAGGCCTCCACACTGGGCGCCCAAGCCGCCCAGTCCGGACGGTACTTCGGAACCGCAGTGGCCGCCGGCAGGCTCGGCGACGGCACGTACAGCACGATCCTGAACCGCGAGTTCAACTCGGTCACACCCGAGAACGAGATGAAGTGGGACACGACCGAGCCGTCCCGCGGCGCGTTCAACTTCGGCCCCGGCGACCAGATCGCGAACCGCGCGCAGGCCCGCGGTCAGCGGCTGCGCGGCCACACCCTGGTCTGGCACTCCCAACTGCCCGGCTGGGTCAACTCCATCAGGGACGCGAACACCCTGCGCGGCGTGATGAACAACCACATCACCACCGTGATGAACCACTACAAGGGCAAGGTCTTCGCCTGGGACGTGGTCAACGAGGCCTTCGCGGACGGCGGCAGCGGCCAGCACCGCCCCTCGGTGTTCCAGAACCTGCTGGGCGACGGCTTCATCGAGCAGGCCTTCCGCACCGCGCGGTCGGCCGACCCGGCGGCCAAGCTCTGCTACAACGACTACAACATCGAGAACTGGAGCGACGCCAAGACACAGGGCGTCTACCGCATGGTGCGCGACTTCAAGGCGCGCGGCGTGCCCATCGACTGCGTCGGCTTCCAGGCCCACTTCGGCACCGGCGGCCCGCCCGCCAGTTTCCAGAGCACGCTGTCGAACTTCGCCGCCCTCGGCGTGGACGTCCAGATCACCGAACTGGACATCGCACAGGCGTCGCCGACCGCGTACGCGAACACCGTCAGGGCCTGCATGAACGTCGCGCGCTGCAACGGCATCACGGTCTGGGGCATCCGCGACAGCGACTCCTGGCGGGCTTCGGAGAACCCGCTGCTGTTCGACCGGGGCGGCAACAAGAAGCCCGCGTACAACGCGGTGCTGACGACGCTGGGCGGCACACCCGCCGCCACCCGCAGCACGCCCACCGCCACCCGCGGCATGCCCGCTGCCACTGGCGGCACGCCCGCCGCTGCGCGCAGCGCCACCAACGCCGCCGCTCTGCCCGGCCGTTACTCGTGGAGCTCCAGCGGCCCGCTGATCTCGCCGAAGCCGGACTCGACCCACAACATCGCCGGGATCAAGGACCCGACGGTCGTCCAGTACAACGGCAAGTACCACGTGTTCGCGAGCGTCGCCAGTTCCTCCGGCTACAACCTGGTCTACCTGAACTTCAGTGACTGGTCCCAGGCCGGCTCGGCCACGCACCACTACCTCGACCGGACCGCCATCGGCTCCGGCTACCGGGCCGCACCGCAGGTCTTCTACTACGCGCCGCAACGCCTGTGGTACCTCGTGTACCAGACCGGCAACGCCTCGTACTCCACCAACCCCGACATCAGCAACCCGAACGGGTGGAGCGCGCCGCGCAACTTCTACGCGTCGATGCCCGACATCATCCGGCAGAACATCGGCAACGGCTACTGGGTCGACATGTGGGTGATCTGCGACAGCGCCAACTGCTACCTGTTCTCCTCCGACGACAACGGCCACCTGTACCGGTCCCGGACGACCGTCGGCCAGTTCCCGAACGGCTTCACCGACACCGTCATCGCGGCCCAGGACTCCAACAAGTACGCCCTGTTCGAAGCGAGCAACGTGTACAAGGTGCAGGGCAGTAACCAGTATCTGCTGCTCGTCGAGGCCATCGGATCGGACGGCCGACGCTACTTCCGCTCCTGGACCTCGGGCAGCCTCGCCGGTTCCTGGACACCGCTGGCCGCGTCCGAGAGCAACCCGTTCGCACGGGCCGGCAACGTCGCCTTCCCCTCGGGCGCCTGGACCCGGGACATCAGTCACGGCGAGATGATCCGAGCCGGGTACGACCAGACCCTCACCATCCCGGCCTGCCGGCTCCAGTACCTCTACCAGGGCATGAACCCCAACGCGGGCGGCGACTACAACAGCCTGCCGTGGCGGCTCGGCCTGCTCACCCAGACCAACTCGACCTGCTGACCGACCGTGCCGCGGGGAGCGCTTCCGGTGGGAGCGCTCCCCCAACCCGCCCCCGACCTTCGGACGCACCCCCTGTCAGAAAGCCGAGGTACCCGTCATGCGCCGCAGACTCCTCGCCCTGGTGGCAGCGCTCTCCTCACTTCCGCTGGCGCTAGCCGCCGCCCCCTCCGCCCACGCGGCCGACCCGACGACCATGACCAACGGGTTCTACGCGGACCCCGACTCCAGCGCGAAGCGGTGGGTCGCCGCCAACCCCGGTGACGGCCGGACACCCGCGATCAACGCCTCCATCGCCAACACACCGACGGCCCGCTGGTTCGGCTCCTGGAGCGGCACCATCGGCACCGCCACCGGCGCGTACGCCGGCGCCGCGGACGCCCGCGACAAGCTGCCCGTCCTCGTCGCCTACAACATCTACAACCGGGACTACTGCGGCGGGCACTCCGCGGGCGGAGCCTCCTCGCCGTCCGCCTACGCGAACTGGATCGCCCAGTTCGCGGGCGGGATCGCGGGCCGCCCGGCCGTCGTCGTCCTCGAACCGGACTCCCTCGGTGACTACGGCTGCATGACCCAGGCCCAGATCGACGAGCGCGAGAACATGCTGACCGGAGCACTCGCCGAGTTCAACCGTCAGGCCCCCAACACCTGGGTCTACCTCGACGCCGGCAACCCGGCCTGGGCGAGCGCGGCGACCATGGCCCGGCGCCTCCACGAAGCGGGCCTGCGGCAGGCCCACGGTTTCTCGCTCAACGTCTCCAACTACCTGACCACGTCCGAGAACACCGCGTACGGCGCCGCCATCAACAGGGAACTGGGCGCCCGGTACGGCTACACCAAGCCGTTCGTCGTGGACACCAGCCGCAACGGCAACGGCTCCAACGGCCAGTGGTGCAACCCCTCGGGCCGCCGTATCGGCACCCCCACCCAGCTGGGCGGAGGCGCCGAGATGCTCTTGTGGATCAAGGTCCCGGGAGAGTCCGACGGCAACTGCGGGGTGGGAACCGGCACTTCGGCCGGACAGTTCCTCCCGGAGGTCGCCTACAAGATGATCTACGGCTACTGAGGCGGGGCCGCGCGGGCGCGGTTCGGGCACGACGCGGCCCGGCGATGCCGCTGCGCACGCGCGCTGGCGGCACCGCCGGGCCCGGTGTCCGGTGTGGCTCTACTCGGTGACCTTCAGCAGCTTGTTGGGCGTTCCGCTGCTCGGGTTCGTGATCTTGTCAGCGGTTGCCGCGCCAGTGAGGGCGGTGGCGACCTGAGCGGGGGTGGCGTCCGGGTGACCGGCCAGGTAGACGGCGGCGGCTCCCGTGACGTGGGGGGTGGCCATGGAGGTGCCGGAGATCGTCTTGGTGCCCTGGTCGCTGTCGTTCCAGTCGGAGGTGATGTCCGAGCCCGGCGCGTACAGGTCCACGATCGAGCCGAAGTTGGAGAAGTCCGACTGGGCGTCGTCCTTGGTGCTGGACGCGACCGTGATGGCCTCGGGGACGCGGGCCGGTGAACCCTGCCCCGCGTCCGCCGACTCGTTGCCGGCGGCGACCGCGAAGGTGACGCCCGAGGAGATGGCCTTCTTGACCGCCTCGTCGAGCGCGGGGTCCGCGCCGCCGCCGAGGCTCATGTTGGCCACCGAGGGGCCCTGGTGGTTCTGGGTCACCCAGTCGATGCCGGCGACGACCTGCTCGGTGGTGCCCGAGCCGTTGTTGTCGAGCACGCGAACCGCGACGATCTTGGCCTTCTTGGCCACACCATGGGCGGCACCGGCGATGGTTCCCGCCACATGGGTGCCGTGGCCGTTGCCGTCGTCGGCATTGTCGTCGTTGTCGACGGCGTCGAACCCGGAGGCGGCACGGCCCTCGAAGTCCTTGTGGCTGATGCGTACGCCGGTGTCGATGACGTACGCGGTCACGCCTTCCCCGGCCTTGTCCGGGTAGGTGTACTTGCCGTCGCCGGCCGTGTCCTTCTGGTCTATCCGGTCCAGGCCCCAGGACGGCGGGTTGTCCTGGGTGGCATTGATGTGGAACTTCTTGTTCTGGACCACCTTGGCCACCGCGGGGTCGGCCGCGAGACGCTTGGCCTCCGTCTCGGTCAGGCTGCCGGCGGAGAAGCCGTTGACCGCCGAGCCGTAGGTCCGGCTGATCTTGCCACCGTACTCGGCGGCCAGATCCCGCTTCTCGGCAGTGGACGCCTTCTCGTCCAGGAGGACGATGTAGCTGCCGCCCACGGCTCCTTCGGCGTTCAGCCCGTAGACCTTGCCCTCCGCGGGCTGTCCCGCCTGGGCGAGGGGGGACAGGTAAAGGCCGGTGCCGACGACGGTTGCGACGGCCGCGATCGCGGTGACGATCTTGGCCTTGCCTGAGCGTTTGTGATGCGCCGTCAAGAGGGGTCTCCTCGTGAAGTGGGGGGATTTGCGTTCGAACGGCAGCGCTGCGCGTGCTCAGGAGAGTGCCGACTTGTCGCGAGCAGATCAATCTCCTGGCGCGACCCCAACGTCCGACGGATGGTCGATCTCCACAGGGTTCACGCACATCCGAAGCAACCCGAACGCAAACGTGCAGCGCTCAGCGCTGGTTGAATGGCATAGGAACAGTCCAGGATTATCTGTGCCGATTTCTTCACCGGCTGCTCACGAGGCACTGTGCTCCCCGGTGATCTTCTTCGCGGTCCTGCAGGAGGTGGCCGGGCGGGCCGGCCCTCGTCACCCCGAACGCACCAGCCGGAGCGCCGTGCAGCGGGGAGCGATCTAGGCTGGAAACAGCCGCTGGAAACGAGCCCTGACGGGTACGGCTGTCCGGACGGAGGCGTGGTGCGTGGAGATGGCCGGCAAGCAGGACGCGCCCACCGCCGTTGTGGTCGTGGACCCGGACGGCAGGGTGAGTGCCTGGAGCGAGGGGGGCCGACTGCTGCTGGGCTGGACGGCGGAGGACACCGTCGGCCGTGCCGTGACCGAGCTGCTGGTCGATCCCCCGCCCCCCGGCTTCCCCGAGGGCTACGGCGCAGGCCCCGATCCCACGGGCTTCATCCTCCTGCGCCACCGGGACGGTTCCACGGTGGACGCCGTGGTGACGGCTCACCCGCTGTCCGGACCCGACGGGCGGGCGCTGGGTCATGTGGTGACCGTCCAGCGCTGGGGACGCCGCCCGGTGATCGCCGACCGGGCCTTCGAGCAGAGCCCCTTCGCTCTGGGTGTCTACGACCCTGAGCTGCGGTTCCTGTGGATCAACGCCTCCTCGGCCCGGGTGATCGCGCACTCCGAGGAGCAAGTGCTCGGCAAGAAGTACCGCGAGGTGCTTCCCGAGTTCGACCGCACGCTGTTTCCGGAAAGGGACGACAAGCCCTACACCGACGCGCTAGCCCAAGTGGCGAGGACGGGCGAGCCCACGCGCCTCATCACCGTCTTCCAACCGCGCGGCAGCGACTACGCCAACGCCTGGGCCACCAGCATCTGGCCCGTCCGGGATGCCGAGGGCAGGGTCCGCGCGATCGCCAACTGGGGATTCGACATGAGCGCCGAGTACTGGGCTCGGCAACGCCTGCTCATCCTCAACAAGGCCAGCGGCGGCATCGGCCGCACCCTCGACGTGATCGGCACCGCCCATGAACTGGCCGGCACTCCGGTGCCGGGATTCACCGACCTGGTCACCGTGGATCTCTTCGACGAGGTACTGCGCGGAGAGGAGCCGCCCTCCGTGTCCGCGCTCGCCCGCGGCGAGACCATCGAGCTCAGCCGCGCCGCCCGGCACAGCGCGAAAGAGGGGGCCGACCCGGCTCCCGGCCCCACGACACCGGTCAGTCACGCTCCCGGTTCCGTCGCCGCCCGCTGCATGATCACCGGCAGGTCCACGGTCGAGCTCGCCGCCGAGCCCGGCCAGGGCGGCGAGTGGGCCTTCGGGCCCGGGCTCGCCGCCGACCCGGCCCACTGGCCGCCGGGCAACCCGGTGATCGACGAGTCCCTCGCCGCGGACGGGCTGACCGGCCGGATCACCGTGCCGCTCCGGGCGCGCGGCGCGCTGCTCGGGGTCGTCACCTTCTCCCGCCTCGACCGGCCCGAGGCCTTCACCGCCGACGACCTGATCCTGGCCGAAGAGCTCACCGCCAAGGCAGCCGTCGCCATCGACAACGCCCGTCGGTACTCGCGCGAACGGTCCACCGCGCTGACCCTGCAACGCAGCCTGCTGCCGCAGGGGCTGCCGAACCAGGACGCGGTCGAGGTGGCATCCCGCTACCTGCCCGGCGGGACGGGCGCCGAAGTGGGCGGTGACTGGTTCGATGTCATTCCGCTGTCCGGCGCCCGGGTCGCCCTGGTCGTCGGCGATGTCGTCGGCCACGGCCTGCACGCCTCGGCCAGCATGGGCCGGCTGCGTACAGCGGTCCGCACCCTCGCCGACGTGGACCTTCCGCCGGACGAGCTGCTGACCCACCTGGACGACCTGGTCCTCCACCTCGCCAGCGACCTCCAGCCCGCCGGCCACTTCCAGCAGACCGGCGAGTCCGGTGCCACCTGCCTGTACACCGTCTACGACCCTGTCTCCCGCCGCTTCACGCTGGCGAGTGCGGGCCATCCCCTGCCGCTGATCATCTCCCCCGACGGCACCACGACCCCGGTACCCGCCCACCCGGGACCGCCGCTCGGCATCGGCGGGCTGCCGTTCGAGGCCACCGAGCTCGAACTGCCCGAGGGCAGCCTGCTCGCCCTCTACACCGACGGACTGCTGGAAAGCCGCGAGCGCGACGTCGATGAAGGGATCGCGGCACTGCAGCGGGTCCTGAACCACACAGCCCCCTCGCTGGAGGCCCTGTGCGACACGGTGATCGATGCCATGCTCCCCGATCGCCGTACCGACGACGCCGCCCTGCTGCTCGCCCGCACGCACGCGCTGGATCCCCACCACGTCGCGGACTGGGACGTCGAGCCCGACCACGCGCAGGTGCCGCGCGCCAGGAAGTTCGCCGTCGACCAGGTGGACGCCTGGGGCCTGGAGGAGGCGTCGTTCGTCACCGAGCTGGTCGTCAGCGAGCTGGTCACCAACGCCATCCGATACGGCGAGCCGCCGATCAAGCTGCGGCTGATCCGCGACACCTCCCTGATCTGCGAGGTCTCCGACGCCAGCAACACCGCCCCGCACCTGCGCCGGGCCCGCGCCTTCGACGAGGGCGGCCGGGGCCTGCTGCTCGTCGCCCAGCTCACCCAGGGGTGGGGCACCCGGCACACCACCAACGGCAAGACCATCTGGTGCGCGCAGACACTCCCCGAGACCGGGCCGCACTGAGATCCGCGTCGGATGCTCCTGGTGGGCTGCTCGTGGCCGGTCGGTGCAGTCACCAACCTGTCGGCAGACCGGCGAGGAACGAGGTCAGCCGGTCGGCGATGAGTCGGTCGTCGTGGGCCGAGTAGTGCCAGTCGCAGCCGAGGAAGTCCAGGCCCGAGTCGTCGAGGAACCAGTAGCGGACCCGGCTGTCGCCTGCGTCGTTGCGCGCCTTCACGACCTGCTGGACATGTCCGGCGTACTGGCCGGCGCCCACCGCCACGATGGTCGTGTCGGCCCCGTAGCGCGTCCGCAGCTTCTGGATGAAGTCGCCGTAGGCGCTGCGGTAGCCGGCCGCGAGACTGTCGGGCGTCCACGGCTCACCGGGGTTGATGGCGGTCGAGAAGTCGTTGGTGCCGAGGTTGACCACGACGACCTGGGGGCGCCAGGTGCCCGGGTTCTGCCAGACGTCGCCGGACACGTTCAGCAGGGCACGGTCGTAGAAGGTCCGGTACGTGACGTCCGGCGAGCCTCCGTTGTAGTTGCGCACCATGCCGAGGCCCGAGTAGCCGTTGATCTGGTAGTCGGCGTTCAGTTTCCGGGCGGTGAGGGCGCCGTAGCTCACGTCGGTGTTGGTGGTCCGCCTGACCTGGTCCCCGGGGCAGGTGCGGGAGGTCGAGAGGTTGCCGTAGCCCACCGTGAGGGAGTCGCCGATGAACTCGATCTGACGGCTGCGGGCGGCCGGTTTGCTCAGTACGGCACCACCGGGCGCGGCGACGAAGCCTCCGAACGTGCTGGTGTCCCACGGGGTGTCGTTGCGCTTGACGAGCCGGACGGTGTGCGTGCTGTTGGACAGGCCGTTGATCCAGTGCGTGGTGTTGCCGGGCGTGACCAGCGTGGCAACGGTGGATCCGTCGATCTGGACGTCGTAGTCGGCAGCCGAGTCGCCCAGCACGATGCCCACGCCGGTGCCGCTGACGCGGCCCTCGAAGTAGACGCCGGGCCAGCTGTACTGCACCGTGTTCCCGGCGTCCTTGACCCGACCCGCGGTGTGCACCTGCGCCGGCACTCCCGTCGGGCCGACGCGGACCAGTTGCCACTGCTGGTCGGCCCCGCCCCCGTCGGTGTACTGCACGACCTTGGCGCCGTCCGCGGTCGAGGCGTTCTGCACCTCCACCGCCTTGCCGCTGTTGCGGTTGATCAGACGGACGTAACCGTCCGACGAATCGGCCGGCCGGAACTGCTGGTTGACGCTGTTGGCGTCGCTCCACTGCACGATGTCCGCGAGGTCGGCGGTGGAATAGCCAGAGACGTCCAGCACCTTGCCGGAGTGCTGCGCCTTCAGCCGGTAGTAGCCGCCGCCCGAGTCCACGAACTGGAACCGCTGGTTGGCCCCGTCATGGCGGGTCCACTGCTGGACGGCCGCCCCGTCGGCGGTGCTCGCGCCGGACACATCCAGCGCCTTGCCGCTGCCACGATTGACCAGCACATACGACGCACTCGTATCCACGGTGGCCGCCTGCGCCGTACCCGCGGCGCCCAACCCGGTCAGAAGCGCCACCAGCAGGGCGGTCACCGCGGTGAGCACAGCCGTACTGCTCCCGTATCTCTGCCACGAAACCCTGGATGTCATATACATGCCCTCCGTTCGCGGCACCACCATATTGTCGAAGCGCTTCGAACGTAACCGTGCGGTCGCAAACTCCCTCTCGCAGAGAGTTCTGTCGAAGCGCTTGACCGGCGTCAAGAGCGAGGGCTGTCCTCCACCTTCTCGAAGAAGAACTCGTGCTTCAGGAAGGAGACGTCGTACTCGTGACCGGGCTGCGGGGGCAGCAGTTGGGAGGCCTGGAACAGGCGCCACCCGTCGTGCAGTGCGGCAAGCCCTGTGGGATAGGGCGGCTCGTCGCTGTCACCGGTCGTCGGTCGGGTCCGGCCGGTCCCGTCGTAGCGGGACCAGCCCACGACGTCGGAGTCCAGCGCCGACGTGGCGAGATAGAGCACCAGAACCTGCTGCCTCATGCGTGACTCCTCAGGGTCGGCCGGTTGCTGACGCGCGTGACCCAGTAGTCGACGTCGAACGAGTCGTCACCGGTCAGGGCCCGCCACAGCAGGACCCGGTTGTAGATCTCCAGCCGGCCCGTGGCCCACTCGTACCAGGGGAAGTACGTGTTGAGTTCCGCGCTCACCGCAGGGTCGTGCAGGTCGGAGACGTCCCACAGACGCACCTGCGGCACGGTCGGGTTGAGGCGGATTTTGTACATGTAGCGACGGCGCGCGGTGTCGTTGCGGCGGCCGCTGTGCCAGATGCCGTGGTGCACGAGAACGACCGTGCCCGCCGGGCAGGTCAGACGGGTCTGTCCGCGGAGGTTCTGGACGCGGCCGACGTCCGTCTCGTTGATCCTGCGCAGATGGCTGCCCGGCACACTGAGAGTGCCGCCCATCTCCGCGGTCACCTCGTGCGGGTAGTACATGAGCTGGATGTCGAACGCGTCCGGCCGTACGTCGATGATCGCGTCCCCGTGGAGCGGCTGCGCCTGTCCCTCGTGGGGCTCGCGCACATGAACCGCATGGTGGTCGACGGTCGGCTCGGGGCCGACCAGGCTCTCGACAGCGCCCGCGACGACCGGCAGGGCGAGCAGCTCGTGGACGAAGGTGTCCGGCGTGAACGCCCGGCCCAGCGGAGTGCCGTAGGCCACCTCGGGCAGGCCCTCCGTCAAGGCCGCGATGGCCCGTTCATTGATCTCCTGCGGCACCGCCCCGTCCAGGCGCAGGAATCCCTGCGCGACGAAGCGCGCCACCTGAACCGATGTCAGGAGTTGCTTGCTGGTTGACATGCGACGAACGTACGGGCCCTGTCCGGCTCGGTGGTGGGCTGAAATCGTCCAGTGCTGGTAATTTTCCGTCCTCGTGAAACACGTGACGCTGCGGCTCGACGAGCCGCCCACGGTGGTCGATGCCGGCATCGGGGTGCACGGCGTCTCCACCGCGCACGACGTCTTCCGGCTGCCCGATCTGTGGCAGCTGCACCTCTACCACTACGAGGGCGCTCTGTCCCTCGGGCAGTCGGTCCACCCCATACGTCCCGGCCACGTCAGCCTGGTGCCGCCGAACACGGAGGTGCACTTCCACTACCGGGGCAGGTCGGAGCACTACTACGTCCACCTGCGGCTGCACGACGGCGGAACCGCGCGGGAGGTGCCGGTGATGCAGGACGCCGCAGCCGACAGCGCACGCCTGGCCGACCTGCTCCGGCACGCCGTGGCGGCCATGCCGACCGCTCCCCCACGAGCCACGGCCGAGGTCTGGACCGCTCTGTGGCGCATCGCCGAGCTGCCGAGGGGCGAGGGACGCCGCCATCCCTTCGTGGCAGCCGCCCAGGCCTACGTCGAGGAACATCTGGCAGGCCCGCTGTCCGTACCGGACGTCGCGCGCGCCGTCGGAATCTCCCACACACACCTGACACGCGTGTTCCGTGCGGAAACCGGCCTCACGGTCGTGTCGTACATCCGGCACCGACGCCTTCAGCGCGCCCGTCACCTCCTGTTGTCCTCCACCCTGTCCATCACCGCCGTCGCCGCGGCGGTGGGCATCGCCGACCTGCAGGCCTTCAACAAGGCCTGCCGCCGTGAACTCGGCGCGAGCCCGCGTGACGTACGTGCGGCTGGCCCTGCGGGGCTGGAGTGAAGTGCGCCTAGGGAAAGGGTGAGTACGCGTATGGGACCTATGAGGCCGCGTCGACGCAGGTGGCTGGTGTGGCTCCTCGCCTTGTGTGTGGTGTGGACGCTCGGCGCGATCGCTTGGGCGGCCGTCGCGCTGCTCACGCCGGCCGGTGACGGTCCGCAGGAGGCAGTGGAGCGCAAGGCGGGGATGCACCACGATCAGCACCAAGCCGCGGGGCGCTACTACATACCCACGTACGCCAAGGTGGAGGACGGCACCGCGGTGCTCCGGTACGAGGTGGGCAACAGCCAGGACTCCAGCGTCGAGGACTTCCTGCGCACGTACGACATCACCGTCGAGCCGCAGCGCACCAGCCGGTCCGAGGTGACGTACTCCGACCGCTTCGGCGACGTACGGCGGACCTTCACCGTCACCTACAACCCGTCGCCTGAGCCTGGTGGGTACGACTACGCGCGGATCACCGTCAGAGCCAGGGACGCCGACGCAGGTTGAAGCTCCGGGTCGCTCGCCGCAGGAAAAGCGCATGCTCGGCGTGCGGCGCTGTTGCTACCATCGGCGCCATGATCACGCCTTCGCCTCAGCACCGCATGATGCCCCGCTCACGGGGCTGCTGAGCACGGACGCGTACCGAATCCGAGGCCCCGGGACGGGGCCTCGACGCGTTGTGCGGACCGGGCCTCGCCACCCGGTGGGAGGACCCATGACCGCACAACGGCACTACATCACCACGACCATTCCGTACGTCAACGCACGCCCGCACCTGGGCTTCGCGCTGGAGATCGTCCAGGCGGACACCCTGGCCCGCCACCACCGCCACCGAGGCGGCCAAGTGCGATTGCTGAGCGGGACCGACGACAACTCCCTCAAGAACGTGCTCGCCGCCGAGGCCGAGGGCATCGACGTGCAGGCGCTGGTCGACCGCAACGCCGAGGCGTTCGCCGCCCTGCGCGGCCCGCTGGCGCTGTCGCTCGACGACTTCATCCGCACCAGCAGCGACCCCCGCCACCGCATCGGCGTCGAGCGCCTGTGGCGGCGGTGCGCCGCCGCCGGCGACCTCTACCGCAAGGAATACGAGGGCCTGTACTGCGTCGGCTGCGAGCAGTTCTACACCGAAGCCGAACTGGTCGACGGACAGTGCGCCGAGCACGGCACCGAACCTGAACTGGTCACGGAGGAGAACTGGTTCTTCCGCCTGTCCCGCCACGCCGACCGGCTCCACGACCTGATCGCCGGCGGCGCCCTGCGCATCGAGCCCGCGGCCCGCCGCAACGAGGTCCTCGCCCTGATCGAGGGCGGACTGCGCGACTTCTCCGTCTCCCGTTCCCACAGCCGCGCCCGCGGCTGGGGCATCCCCGTGCCCGACGACCCGTCCCAGGTCGTCTACGTGTGGTGGGACGCGCTGGGCAACTACGTCACCAGCCTCGGCTACGGCACCGACGACCCCCTGTACGAGCAGTGGTGGGTCACCAGCGAACGCCGCATCCACCTGGTCGGCAAGGGCGTGGTGCGCTTCCACGCCGTGTATTGGCCGGCCATCCTGCTGTCGGCCGGACTGCCGCTGCCCACCGACATCCTCGTCCACGACTACCTCACCGTCGACGGCCGCAAGATCAGCAAGTCCGGCGGGACCACCGTCGACCCCGTCGCCCTGGCCGACGCCTACGGCACCGACGCGGTGCGCTGGTGGCTGCTGCGCGAGGTCCCCCGCGTCGGGGACGCCGACTTCACAGCCGACCGGCTCGTCGCCCGCGCCGACGCGGACTTCGCCGGGGGGCTGGGCAACCTCGTCCACCGCGTCGTGACGATGGTCCACCGCTACCGAAGCGGGGCCGTGCCCCCGCTCGGCACCGACCGGTTCGCCGTGGCGACGCTGCTGGACGTGTGCGAGCAGGCACCCGCCCGGATCGACGCCGCGCTGGCCGACTTCGACTTCCGCGGCGCCGCCGACGCCGTCTGGAGCATCGTGGAAGAAGCCAACCGCTGCATCGACGCCACCCGCCCCTGGGAACTGGCCAGAGCGGAACGGCAGGGCAACGCCAGTGCGGCCGAACGCCTCGACGCCGTCCTGGCCGCGCTGGTCAAAGCCTGCCGCGTGCTGGCCGACGAACTGCGGCCCTTCATCCCCGACGCCGCCAGGCGGATCGCGGAGCAAGTGACGCCCGCCGAGGGGAGTCTGGCGCCCGCGAACCCGCTCTTCCCTCGCATCAATGCAGGGTGGGTCGGTAGATGAGCTCTTGGATGTGACCGTCGAGCGTCCGGTTCTCGATCAGCTCCAGGTCGAAGTCGGCCGCACCCTGGAAGATCGGATCCGCCCCCGTCCGACCGGTGATGACGGGGAAGAGCGTCACCTGCAAGCGGTCGACCAGGCCGGCGGCCATCAGCGCCCGGTTCATCGACAGGCTGCCGTGCGAGCGCAACGGCACCTCGGACTCCTCCTTGAGCCGGGCGACGACGTCGACGGCGTCGCCGCTCACGACGGTCGCGTCCGGCCAGTCGAGGGGGCCTTCCAGTGTCGTCGACACCACGGTTGCCGGCATGCTCCTCATCCGCGTGACCCATGGGTCCCGCACGTCGGAGTCCTCGGTGCTCTCGGCCAGCATCCGCGCGAACGCCCGGTACGTGTTGGCCCCGAAGACCATCCGCTGCTCCGCGTCGTACAAGGCCAGGCGGTGGTCGAGCAACTCGGGGCCCTGCTTGCCCCAGTAACCGGTCCAGTCGCCGCCGGCGGCGCCGTAGCCGTCGAGGCTGGAGAAGACGTCGAAGGTGTAGGTAGCGGTCATGTCGTTCTCCTCGAATGCGGTTGATCGACGGGGGTACGGAGGGGCGATCTCCTCCGCGGGCCTTCGGCGACCGTCGCACGTACAGACCCGGCACGCTTCCGGAACTCATCGCTGTGCCAACCACCAGTGGCCCTGACCACTCGAATGGCACAGGAGACGCGGCCGCGGGCGGACAGCGGTTGAGAACGTTCAGCACCGCTCAGCGCACTGTGCAGGCCCAGCCGCGGGCCGGGCTTCGGCGGGCCTTCACCAGGTGTCGACGCAACGGCGAGAGCCGCGCCGCCCGGAATCAGGGTCATGCAGCAGCGTGCTGATCCAGCGTCGGGACTCGGCCGGGTCGATGACGTCGTCGATCTCGAAGACCGATGCGACGTTGAGGGCCTTGCCGTGCTCGTACGCGGCCGCGACCCTGCGGGCGAACTCCCGCTCGCGCTCGTCCGCGTCCTCGATGGCCGCCAGCTCCCGGCGGTAGCCCAGCCGCACCGCACCCTCGATGCCCATCGGCCCGAACTCGCCCGTGGGCCACGCCACCGTGAACCGGGGGATGCGGAAGCCGCCGCCCGCCATGGCCTGGGCGCCCAGCCCGTAGCCCTTGCGCAGCACGATCACCCCGAACGGCACGGTGAGCGCCGAGGCGTGGACGAACATGCGGCTGACATGCCGCACGGTCGCGGTCTTCTCCGCCTCGGGGCCGACCATGAACCCGGGTGTGTCGCACAGGGAGACCACCGGCAGTCCGAACGCGTCGCACAGCTGCAGGAAGCGGCTCGCCTTGTCGGCCGCGTCGGAGTCGATGGCGCCGCCCAGATGCCGCGGGTCGTTGGCGAGGATGCCGCACGGGCGGCCCTCCACCCGGGCCAGAGCGGTGACGACGCCGCGTCCGAAGTGCCGTCGCAGCTCCAGGACCGAGTCCGCGTCGGCGAGGGTGGCGATGACCGCGCGCACGTCGTACGCCCGCCGCCGGTTCTCGGGAACGAGGTGGCGCAGTCGGCCCTGGTCGGGGCACTCCCATTCCGTCACCGGGCCCTGGAAGTACGACAGATACGTGCGCGCCAGCCGGACGGCGTCCGCGTCGTCCTCGGCCTCGAGGTCGATGACGCCGTTCGCCCGCTGGACCTCGACCGGCCCGACGTCCTCCGGGGCGAAGCTGCCGAGACCCCCGCCCTCGATCATCGCGGGGCCGCCCATGCCGATGCTGGCCTCGGGCGTGGCGATGATGACGTCGCAGCAGCCGAGCAGCGCGGCGTTGCCGGCGAAGCAGCGCCCCGAGCCGATGCCGACCAGTGGCACCTTCCCGCTCAGGGACGCGAACAGCGCGAAGGCCGTGCAGTCCAGGCCGGAGACCACCGTGCCGTCCACGTCGCCCGGCCGGCCGCCGCCCCCTTCGGCGAACAGGACGACGGGCAGGTCCGCCTGTTCGGCCAACGCGAAGAGCCGGTCCTTCTTGCGGTGGCCCATCAGGCCCTGGGTGCCGGCCATGACGCTGTAGTCGTACGACATGGCCACCACGCGCGCGGACCGGGGGCCGAACCGGTCGGCGCCCACCGTGCCCACGCCGCCGACCAGGCCGTCGGCGGGGGTACGGCGGATGAGGTCGTCCAGGGACCGGCGGCTGCGCTGGGCGGCGATGGCCAGGCCGCCGTACTCGATGAAACTGCCCGGGTCGCACAGGTCGGCGATGTTCTCGCGGGCGGTGCGCCGCCCCTCGGCGTGCCGCCGGGCGACCATCTCGGGCCGCTCGGCGTCGTCGCCGAACCGCTTGCGCGCCCGCACCTCCTCCAGATCGGCGCGTGGGGCGTCCGGGTCCTGCCGTTCCTCGGGACGTGGCTCACCGTCCGCCGCGCCGGTGGTCTCCATCACCACCAGCGGCTGGCCGGGCTCGGCCAGATCGCCCAGCTGCGCCCGGACGGCGACGACCACGCCGTCGCCCGGCGCTTGGAGCAGGTGCTCCATCTTCATGGACTCCAGGACCACCAACGTGGTTCCGGCCCGTACGCGCTCGCCTTCGGCGACGGCGACGTCGACGACGGTGGCCGTCATGGGCGCGGTGAGGGTGAGCGTGCCCTGCGACTCGAAGGCGTCGGGGACCTGCGCGTCGTTCTCCGGGTCCCTCTCCTGCGGGACCAGTGCGGGCAGGAGTTCGTCGACGAGCGCCGTGTGCAGCCGTCCGGCGACGACCTCGGGTGCCTCCAACAGCCGCCGCAGCGCCTCGGCGTTGGTGGCGACTCCCTCGACCCTCAGCTCCGCCAGGGCGCGCCGGGCGCGGGCGAGCGTGTCGGGCAGGCTGCCGGAGCCGTCGTGGGCGACGAGCTTGGCCAGCAGCGAGTCGAAGCGCTGGCTGACCCGGCCGCCGGGGAACGCGGCGGTGTCGACGCGCACGCCCGGCCCGGCCGGCGGCCAGAAGACGTCCAGCGTGCCTGCGGAGGGCAGCACCGTCCCGTCGGGACGGACCGTCTCGGCGTTGACCCGCACCTGCACCGCGCAGCCTCGGGGAACGGGAACCTGCCCCTCCCCGATGCGGTCCAGGCTCTCGCCGGAGGCCACCCGCAGCTGGGCCTTGACCAGGTCGATGCCGGTGACCTCCTCGGTGACGGTGTGTTCGACCTGGATGCGCGGGTTGGCCTCAAGGAAGGAGAAGCCCGGGGAACCGTCGCCGGTGTCCACGAGGAACTCGAACGTGCCGAGACCGGCATAGGCGACCTCCCGTGCCATGCGCAGCGCCGCATCGTGCAGCCCGGCCCGCACCGCCTCGTCGAGGCCGGGCGCCGGCGCGATCTCCACGATCTTCTGCCGGTGCCGCTGCAGGCTGCAGTCGCGGTCGCCGTAGCCGACGACGGCGCCCGTGCCGTCGCCGAGCACCTGCACCTCGACATGGCGGGCACGCCGCAGCAACTGCTCGACGTAGACCGCGCCGTCGCCGAAGGCGTGCGAGGCCTCCGAACGGCAGCGCCGCATGGCATCCGCCAACTGCCCTGCCTCGTACACCGGCCGCATGCCGCGCCCGCCACCACCGGCGACGGCCTTGACCATCACCGCGGCACCCTCGCCGAGGCCGGCCATGAAAGCCCGCGCCTCCTCGATGCCGGTGTCGCCGGACGTCGCCGGCAGCACCGGCACGCCGAGGCGCGCGGCGAGTCCACGGGCCGCGGTCTTGTCGCCGAGCGTCCGCAGCACCTCGGGGCGCGGTCCGACCCAGGTGAGTCCGGCGTCGGTGCACCGCTGCGCGAAGTCGGCGTTCTCGGCCAGCAGTCCATAGCCGGGGTGGACCGCGTCGCAGCCCGTGCGCACCGCCGCGCCGACCAGAGCCGCGGCGTCGAGGAAGGCCGTCGGCCCCTCGCCGTCGAGCACCGCGACCTCGTCGGCCATGCGGGCGTGCAGCGCGTCCGTCTCGTCGCGGGAGCACAGCGCCACCGTGAGCAGGTCCAGTTCGCGGGCGGCGCGGATCACCCGTACCGCGATCTCGCCGCGGTTGGCGACCAGCAGCTTGGCCAGACCCATCGTCAGCGGTCCTCTCCGTAGGCATCGGCAGCGGCCGGGGACGCCGAAGACACGGCGATGCGCGCGGCCTGCTCCAGCAGTTCCCCCTTCTTCACCTTGCCGGTGGTGGTCATGGGCAGGGCGTCGACGCACATCACCAGGGGCACCTTGTACGGGGCCATGTTCGCCCGCGCCCACGCGCGCACGCCCTCGGCGTCGAGCTCGGCGCCTGGGCGGGGCCGGACGAACGCCAGTGGCACCTGCCCCCGGCGGGGATCGTCCATCGGGACCACCGCCGCGGTGAGCACATCCGGGTGCCGGGCCAGCAGCGCCTCCAGCTCGGACGGGAAGACGCTCATACCCGAGACCTTGATCATCTCCTTGTCGCGGCCCAGATAGTGCAGGCACCCGTCCTCGTCGATCATCCCGATGTCGCCGGTGTGCAGCCAGCCGTCGCGCAGGACCCTGGCGGTGGCCTCCGGCTGCCGCCAGTATCCGGTCAGCAGGGAGGGAGAGCGTACGAGGATCTCGCCGCGCTCGCCCAGCGGCAGCGGCTCGGCGCTCTCCCCGTCGGCCACCATGAACTCGGTTCCCGGCACGGGCAGTCCGCAGAAGACCGGCTCGGTCAGCAGGTCGTGGTCGCCGTCCTGGAATCCGGTGGTGAAGGAGTCCGCGGTGTGCGTCTCGGTCATGCCGTACGCCGCCTCCTGCAGCACGCTGTGCTCGCCGGCCAGGGAGCTCCACCGGGCCCGGAGCGCCGGCGTCAGCTTGCGCACGAACGACATGGCCCGCGGCTGCGCCAGGCTGGACAGGTCGGTGCCGGGCAGGCCGGGGTGGTCCATCAGCTCGACGTAGTTGTCGACCGTGCCCAGCATCAGCGTCACGTGGTACCGCTCGATCGCCTGCAGCACGGCCTCGGGGTCCCACCGGGTGAGCAGCACGATGCCGCTGCCGGTGAGCAGCGGCAGCAGAATGCCGAAGTCCTCGCCTGCGATCCAGAAGACCGGCACGTAGATCAGCAGCACGTCGGGGTTGGCGCCGGAGAGGTCCATGCCGCTGGAGGCCGCCGCCGTCGCCGCGGTGTAGAGCATGTGCCGCTGGGTGTGTTCGCACCCCTTGGGCAGGCCGGTGGTCCCTCCGGTGTAGTTGAGCGCCGCGAGCGCGTCGAGGTCGGCCGGCTGGTCCTGGCCGCGTTCGCCGCCGACGGCCTGCCCCCACCCACTGCCGGCCGGGCCGACAGCCGCCAGGCCGGGCGGCAGCGGCAGCGCCGGATCGGACGGAAGCATGTCGGCGAGGCTGGTGACGAGTACGTACCGTACGGCGGTGTCGGGCCGCACCGCATCGACCAGCGGTCGCAGGGTGTCAAGGGTGATCAGGACCTCCACCCCGGCGTCGGCCAGTTCGTGCCGCAGCTCGTGCTCCCGGAACATCGGGTTCATCGGGACGTGCACGGCTCCGGCGCGCAGGAGGGCGAGCATGGCGACGACGAACTGCGGGCAGTTGGGCAGGAACACCCCGACGCGGTCTCCGGGGCGTACGCCGCTGCGCTGCAGCCAGCCGCACAGCCGCGCCGTCAGGTCCTCCAGCGCCGCGTACGTGATCTGCTCGCCGTAGAAGGTGATCGCGACGCGGTCGGGATGGCGCCGGGCCCAATGGCATAGATAGTCGGTGAGTGGCCGCTGCCCGAGCGGGTACACCACCTCCCTCGGCATCGAGTCCGGCCATACGCGCTCCTGGCGGGCCCGTACATCGGCCAAGTACTCGTCCACGCGCGCGCTGTCCGCCACAACGGCCTCCACCTGCCCCTGAGATACCAACCGGTCGGCATGTGCCGCATCACGGTAGGGGAGCCCGCGGGTCGGGACAAGGGTCGGGGACGAGTCCCTCAGAGGTGACGAACAAGCCAAAGACAGGACACCGTCAGCCGCTTTGCCTTCCAGATCGGAGGCGTCCTCGACGGCTCCACAATTCGTTTGAACCAATCGACTGATCCAGTCATCGATCCCGTCGGCCCCAGAGACGGGACCGGGACACCAGGCCCCGCACGGACAGAGTCCGACGCCGCTGAGCAGGCCGACGGAAATCCCTGTTCACCAACCCTTTCAGACCCCGATCCCGGGGGTGAGTCAACGTTGGCCACCCACTGATTGAATGCGATACGGGTGAATCGTGAATTGATAGAACCAGGGCTGATGAAAATCAAGTGGCGGACATGCGCGCAGGTGCTTCCCTTCTCGGCCAAAGCGGCCATCCACGCGCGGAGACCGCGTATTCGGCAATGGCGGTAATTCGGCTTCAGCGCCGCTTCGCATCCCGGCATGCTCTGGGTGCCCAGGCGTCAGGGCTGATCACCGGGCGAGCAGACGTCGGCCATGGCGGGCAGGGAGGGGTCCGGGGGCCGGTTATCGGGTCCCGGCTGCGGTCGGCAGACGACGCGTCGGCGTCGTCGATACCTGTGCCATGCGGTTGATCCGGCGATCGAAGCAAAAAGGCGCGGCCCTTTGACCGATAGAAATTCAGCGTCCTATTTCAGGAGCAGGTCATGAAGAGAACGCACCATCGCACCGTGGCACTTCTGGCCACGGTGTGCGGTTTCACTCTGTGCCTCCCGGGCGTGGCCCACGCGGCCGACGCACCGTCGCCACAGCTTTTTGCCACAACGCTGGTGAACAAGACCGGCACCACCATCACGGTCACCGCCGGAGTCGGCCGGGGCAACACGATCAGCGTCTGGCAGTCGGGCGGCAGCATCAGAATCAGGGACACCGGCGACACGGTCGCACCGTCCGGCGACTGCACCGCCGTCAGCACGACCGAAGTCGCCTGCAGGGCCGCCGACGCCACCGAACTCGTGGTCAACGCGGGCGACCAGGACGACACCGTCACCTCCTCGCTGGGGGCCCTCGGCGTCACCCTCATCGGCGGTGCCGGCAACGACAACCTCTACGGCGGATCCGCAAACGACACCCTCGAAGGCGACGAGGGGTCCGACTTCCTCTCCGGCGGCGCGGGAAACGACACGCTGACCGGAGGAGCCGAGGCGGACAGGATCTTCGGCGGCTCCGGCAATGACTCCATCGAGGGACGCGGCGGCTCGGACATCGTGGACGGCGGTGCCGGCAACGACGTGATCTACGGCGGCAGCGGCAACGAGCAGATCGTCGCCGGCGCCGGCAACGACTACGCCGAGGGCGGCAACGGCCGGGACACCATCGACGCCGTGGACAACGTCAGCGGCAACGACTACGTCGAAGGCGGCGCCGACGTGGACGACTGCCGCGCCGACCTGGGCGACAACGTCAGCGGATGCCCCTGACGCCGGCGTGAGCGAGCAGCACGCCAGTACCCGTACCCGGCGAGACCCGTACACGGCGAGACAACACGAAAGGCGGGCACCGATGAGAACACGAGGCATCTGCACCACGGCGTTGGCGATCGGCGCACTCACCTGCGCCCCGCTGACCGCCGCCTCCGCCGCACCCGGTGCGGCCCCCGGCGGGGGCCTGGCCGGCACAACAGTCGTGCAGGAGGTGGGCGACGCCCTTGTCGTCACGGCGGCCCAAGGTGTGGCGAACGACATCACCGTCCGGCGTCAGGGCAACGTTGTCGTGGTGACGGACACGGGGGACACCGTGTCCGCCGTAGCCCCGTGCCAGTCGACGGGGACGCACACGGCGGAGTGTCCGCTGCCCGTCACATCGATACGGGTCAACGCCGACGACGCCGATGACAGCGTCAGCATCTCCCCCAACCTGGAGGCCGCCGGAACGGTGATCGGCGGCGCGGGTGACGACCGCCTCAACGGCGGCCCCCGGGCGGACCGGCTCGTCGGCGACGACCCGGCTGCCACCGGGCTGCGGGCGACGCCGGGCAACGACACCATCAACGGCGGTCCCGGCAACGACACGATCTCCGGGCTGGCCGGCAACGACACCATCAACGGCAATGCCGGCAACGACACCCTCAACGGCGACGACGGCAACGACACCCTCGGGGGTGATCAGGGCAACGACACCCTCACCGGGGGCCGCGGCAACGACACGCACAACGGTGGCGAGGGCAACGACACCCTCAACGCCGTGGACAACGTGATCGCCAACGACAGCCTCGACGGCGGCCTCGGCTTCGACACCTGCAACCGCGACACCGGCGACACTGCCGTCAACTGCCCCTGATCAACGACTCGTTTCCTCGGTACTGCGCCCGCACACCGTGGTGCGGGCGTCGCCGGACAGCCGTACGGCTGTCCGGCGGCAGGATGACAGCACACCAGCACTACTCCGTGCCGTACGCCGGCAGGCGCTCCGGCAGCGCGAGCCGCGGGAACCGGTCGTCGTGGAACGTGATGATCTCGGTGATCGCCCCGCCGGTGACGCGCAGGACATCGATCGTCAGCGGCAGGTACGCGCCCTCCTGCTTCCGCCAGAGGTAGAAGGCGACGGCGGGCTGCCGGTTCACGGAGGTGGGGACGGCGCGCAGGCCCGTCATGCCCTCGAAGCCGTCCTCGATCCAGCTGTTCACGACCGTGTCGCGGCCGATGTACAGCCCCGGCGTGGGCGGCATCGAGCAGCGGACGTCGTCCCGGAGCATCGCGGCGAGCGCCGGGATGTCCGTGGCCACGCTGGCGTCGGTGTAGCGGCGTACCAGCTCACGCGTCCTGGCGTCCTCCTCGCCGCCGGTCCAGTCCTGCCGCTCGGCGGGCAGGTGCTCCCGCATGCCGGCGCGGGCCCGCTGCAGCGCGCTGTTCACTGAGTTGACCGAGTCCCCGAGGAGCTCCGCGACCTCCTTCGCCCGCCAGCCGAGCACGTCGCGCAGGATCAGCACGGCCCGCGGACGCGGCGCGAGGTGCTGGACCGCGACCAGGTACGCCAGCTCGATCGTCTCCCGCGCCACGGCGACGGCCTCCGGCTCGTCCGCGTCGCCCGCGGGCAGCTCGTCGAGCAGTCGGTCCGGGTAGGGCTGCAGCCACCGCACCTCGCCGCCGGTCGCAGGCTCCGGGCGGCACTTGGCCAGCAGGTCCAGGCAGGCGTTGGTGGCGATCCCGTACAGCCAGGCCCGGAACGTCGACCGCCCCTCGAAGGTCTCCCGCCGCCTCCACGCGCGCAGGAACGTCTCCTGCACGGTGTCCTCGGCGTCCTCGAACGCCCCGAGCATCCGGTAGCAGTGCACGTGCAGCTCCCGACGGTGCCGCTCCACCAGCCCCGAGAACGCCGGCTCGTCGACCTCGCTCAGCCCGCCCACGCCCAGCTCCTCCAGCCGCGTGTCCGCTCTCATCACGTCATCCTTCCGCCTCGCCGACCCCCGTCGTAGGTGTGACGGGTGCGGGCGCGAAAACTCATCACCCGGCTCGGTCGGCACGGCAGACTGCCGCGGGCTGGTGTACCTGTGGTCTAGCTGGTCTTCCACTTCTGGTTGTCGCCGCCCCAGCAGGACCAGAGCTGGACCTTGGCGGTGGCCAGGTCCTTGTCCAGGCACAGACCGGACTTCAGTGAGCGGATCGTGCCGTCGGAGTAGAACATCCACTTCTGGTTGTTCTGCCCGTTGCAGTCGTAGGTGCCGACTTCAGTGCCGTTGCTCGTGCCTTCACGGTAGGCGTCCAGGCATTTCGTGCCGCCGTAGACGGTGAGCTGTCCGGAGGGCGTCAGGGTCCACTGCTGGTTGGCGCCGCCCGAGCACTGGTCGTAGACCTGGACCTGGACGTTGTCGTGGCTGACGTACGGGACGTCGAGGCAGCCGTTGCCGTCGGCGTTGCGCAGGATGCTCGTGTGTGAGCCGGGGTCGGCACCCCAGGCACGCTTGACGGCGTCGATACCGCTGATGTTGCGGATGCCCACCGCCAGGTCGGCACCGCTGCCCTCGAGGTCGAAGAGCGAGTAGTAGTCGTGGTCGGGGTACTCCTGGTACTTGCCGCCGATGGCAGGCCAGTAGACCGCGCCCATGCCGAGTTCGTGGACGGTGTCGGTGTCGGCGCGCAGGTACCGCACGAAGTTGTCGGTGCTGTTGGCGTCGTTGTAGTCCTTGCCCGCGTCTGCCCCTGCGCCGTCCATCGGTGCGCCGAACTCGTCCAGGACGGTGCGCTTGGCGCAGGTGCCGAACTTGCTCTTGAAGTCGGTGACCCACTCGCCATAGGTCCTCGCCGGCTTACCGAAGGCGTAGTGGTGGAGCGAGAGGTAGGTCCCGTCGAGGCGGGAGTCGGCGCACACGCTCGTGACGTAGTCGTTGTAGCCGGGTCCGCTCACGATGATGCGGTTCCTGGGGACCGATGGGCTGTCGGCGATCCACTTCGCGGCGATGTCCGCCCACTCGGTGGCACTGTGCCCATGAGGCTCGTTGAACGGCTCGAAGTAGACCAGGCCGTTGGACCCGTACTTGTCCGTCACGGCCTTCCACATCGCCTTGAACGCGTCCGCGTCGACGACCTTGCCGTTCCAGCCGGGCCCGTCCGGTTTCCCGTCGTTGTTCCTGTCCTCGCCGTCCCCTTCCCAGTAGGAGAGGATGACCTTGAAGCCCTTGGCTGTCGCGGCGTCGATGGCGCCGGCGTACCTGTCGCCCCACGTCGTGCCGGGGACAGAGTGGCTGTTGATCGGCAGCCGTACGGTGTTGGCGCCGAGCGTGCTCTGGAACCCGCTGAGGACGGAGTTGGCCTTGGCCTTGACGGTCTCGTAGCTGTCGGATTCGTTCAGCCCCTCGGGGACAACGGCGCCGTAGGTGAAGTTGTCACCCACCCTGGCCCAGTTCACGCCTTGGAACCGGGCGGCGTCCAGCGTGGAGTCTTCGGCGGCGGCCGGTGATGCGCCGGACAGGGTACTGATCGACACGGTGATCAGCCCGGCCAGCAGACCAGCTGCCACACGGCGCGGGGCGCGCGTACCTGTGGGAGGGGGTGCGGTGGAGTGGGAACTGGGTCGGGTGGGCTGGTAGTTGAGCATGTCGTGTCCCTTCTGTGCTCGCGGCTCTGTGTAGACGGCTCTGTGCAGTCGGCTCTGTGCAGGCCGACGATCGAGGTGGCGCGGACGGGCGCCGAACCGGGGCTCGACTTCGTTTGAGTCGTGGCAACTGTCGGTTCGAGGTGGGTCCGCTGGAGTCGGCTTCGCCTGCCGAGCGGTCCATCTCCTGGACTTGGCGGGGACTCTCGGCATCGGCCGACTGTGTGGTACTGCGATCTCTCGATCACCGGTCGGAATGCTGCGGCTCTCGGTCAGGCAATGCGAGTACTCCGCTGCCGCGCCTTCGTCACTGGTCGAGCGCCTTCGAGCCCGAGGTGACGGTCTTCGGGTCACGCCGGTCGGGGCCAGGGCAGGAAGGACCGGGACCGGGGAAGAAAGGTGCATGCATGACGACTCCTGGGCAGAGCAGCGGGCCCTTTGGGATGCAACCCACGAGGGCACAAGTTCGATCAGAAGCAAACGCGACCAAACGGAGGATGGCCCATAAGATCCGTTCGGCCTGCCGAACGTCAAGGGTCGCGCACCCCCTTTTTCCGACCCTTACGAAAACGGATGACCTGGAGAAATCGCTTTCCGCATGCGCTCGTTGATGAATCCCCGCAGGCGAGAGGTGATGGATGCACCGCCCACCCATGACCTGCATCGGCCCACATTGCACACCAAGCGAGCAACTGCGAGAAGCGCCGACCACCCCAACACATCGTTCGACATAGCGGACGGCATGCGGAATGCAGTACAGCTCCGATAGTTTCGAAGAGGCTTCCTCTAACCCCTTGCAGAAGCGTCGCGAAGCTCCTAGGTTCCCGGTCGGCGCACTACCCGAGTTGCCGCCGTGGAAGAAGGCGCGGGCAGCAAATGGACACCCTCCGAGTCGATCCGGGCAGCATCCTCGCCCCAGATTCGGCCGGACCTCCCCTCCGCCTGCTCAAATGCGGAAGTCGATACGGGCCCAAGCGGCTCGGAACGCATGACGCTCCCACCTAGCCATGCAACTGAGACCCCCTGTAGAAAAAGCCACATAAAACGAACCTAACGGGCCCCGTCACCGCGCGACGCGGCCTTCACCCCTCCGCTCTGCGACCTCGTGAGGGATCCCACAAGCGGGGCGACAAGTGGCGCACGGACGTCGCGGGAGCTATCGTCAGATAGTAGAACGACCGGTCTTCCTACCTCTGGCGGAGCGGTCGATCAGGCTTCCTGACTGGGGCTGCCTCCGGGCGGAGACATGGCGGGAGGTCGCCGGTGTAGGTCGAAGAGAGATCAAAAGTTCCGTGAAACCAATCCGCGCCCCGGCCCGGCCGGGGCCCTGCACAGGGTCGCCGCTCGATGGCGCCCCGACGGGGTCAGCCTCCCGACCGGATCAGCCGGACCGCGTCCAGCAGCGTCTTGTGGGCGGCCGTCGAGTCGTCCAGGTAACCGGCGGCCATCGCGCCGTCGTACAGCATCAGCAGCGCACCGGCGGCCGACTCCGGGTCGGCGTGGCCGAGTCGGGTGAGCAGGTCCTGGAAGAGGGAGCGGATCCAGACCCGGTGGGACGCCACCAGGCCCCGGATCGGATGGTCGGCGTCCGGGTACTCGGCGGCGGCGTTCATGAACGGCGATCCGCGAAAGCCGCGCTCGCGGGCGTGCTCGGCGATCGCCTCGAAGATCAGGTCGATCGCCTCCGCGGGCGGATGCGCGGCGGCCAGCGGTTCCGCCACCCCCTTGTAGTAGGCGTCCTTGGTCAGCAGATAGGCCACGACCAGGTCGTCCTTGGAGGCGAAGTGCCGGTAGAAGGTCGCCTTCGTCACGCCGGCCTCGGCGATCAGCCGCTCCACGCCGATCGCGCGCACACCCTCGTAATAGAACAGCCGCGACGCGGCCCGGACCAGACGTTCGCGAGGAGGCAGGTTTGCCTCACTCGTGCTGTCCTGACGCTTGGCGTTGGTTGTCTTCTGCCCAGTAGTACTCACTTCCCCATTCTGCCCGTGACCCAGCTCTGAGTGGCCTCCACCCCCATACGGCCGCACCAGCGCTGTCACTCTCCATCCCCTACGGCATCCCTAGGGCATGCCCTACGGCCCGCAACGGCGTGGCCGTTCATCGAAAGGTTTGAACCATGACTCGTCGTCTCGAAGGAACCGCCGCCCTGGTCACCGGGGCCTCCAGCGGCATCGGCCACGCCACCGCCCTGCAGCTCGCCGGCGAGGGTGCCTCCGTGGCCCTGGTCGGCCGGCGCGAGGACCGGCTCACCGACCTCGCCGCGCAGATCACGGACGCCGGCGGGAAGGCCCTGGTCGTGCCCGCCGACATCACCACCGCCGAGGCCGCCGCGGAGGCGGTCGAGCGGACCGTCGACGGTCTGGGCCGCCTGGACATCCTGGTCAACAACGCCGGCCTCATGCTGCTCGGCCCCACCCCCGGCGCGGACCTGAACGACTGGCGGCGCATGATCGACATCAACCTCATGGGCCTGATGTACACCGCCCACGCGGCCGTCCCCCACCTGGTGAAGGCCGCCGCCGACGGGCCGCGCCAGGTCGCCGACCTCGTCAACATCAGCTCGCTCAACGGCCGTGTGGCCTACCCCATGATGGCCGTGTACGGCGCCAGCAAGTTCGGTGTCAACGCCTTCAGTGAGTCGCTGCGCCAGGAACTGGCCCGCCAGCACGTGCGGGTGTCCGTCGTCGAGCCGGGCAGCGTCGACACCGAACTGCGCACGCACAACCCGGAACCGGTCCTGAAGGCACTCGCCGCCGGTCTGGGTGACATCGAGCGCCTCCAGAGCCAGGACATCGCCGACGCCGTCGGCTACATCGTGACCCGCCCCCGTCATGTGGCCGTCGGCGAACTGCTCGTACGCCCCACCGAGCAGGCCTGACCACCCATTCCGAGGCCAACTCCCTGATACACAAGGAGTCGTGATGGCGGCCCGCGTTCCTCTCACAGCAGCCGACACCGTCGTCCGGGTCTGCCTGCTGCTCGCCACCGCCATCGCGCTCGGAGACGGCCTGCAACTGCTGGCGCAGGGAGGCCCCGCGGACGCGGACGACGTGCACCGCTTCATGGCAGGCGTCTACATCGGCTGGGCTCCCCTGTTCTTCTGGACGGCGGCAACGATCCAACGGCAGGGAGTGCTCGTCTACTTCCTGGCAGTTCCGATCTTCCTCGGAGGCGTGGGCCGGCTGGTCTCCTTCGCCCAGAACGGCATCCCCAGCCCGGTGGGGGTCTTCCTCGCCTCCGCCCTCCTGGATTTCACCCTCTCGATCGTCCTCGTCCGGGCGCAGTCCACCGCCCTCAGGTCCAGACGAGCGGCGACGACTGCCTGAGGTACTGGTCGCGGGAGGGCCGGCCGGCGAGGAAGGTGGGAAGAATGACACGGAAAAAGATTCTGGCGGTGGTGACCAACCAGGCCACCTACGGGGCGAGCGAGCACCGGACCGGACTGTGGCTGGCCGAACTCGTCCATTTTTACGACAAGGCGGTGAAGGTCGGCCACACCGTGGATGTGGTGAGCCCGGCGGGCGGCGAGGTGCCGGTCGACCCGCGAAGCCTGGGCCGGCTGTTCGTCGACCGGACGGTGCGCGGATATCTCGATGACCCGGCCTTCATGGCCTCCCTGAAGTCCACCGCTTCCATCCGCGATGCGGATCCGGACGACTACTCCACTGTCTTCTTCACAGGCGGCCACGGCACCATGTGGGACTTCCCCGACAGCGCCGACCTGCAGCGAACCGCCCAGGCCATCTACGCCGACGGCGGCATCGTCTCCTCGGTCTGCCACGGCGCCTGCGCCCTCATCAACCTTCGCGACGCCGACGGGAACCCGCTCGTACGGAACCGCACCGTCACCGGCTTCGCGACGGTCGAGGAGAGACTGGCCGGAGTGAAGGGCAGGGTGCCGTTCCTGCTGGAGGACGAACTGCGCTCGAAGGGGGCCAAGTATGTGCGCTCCACCATCCCGATGACACCGCACGCCGTGCGGGACGGCCGCCTGATCACAGGCCAGAACCCGGTCTCCACCAAGGCCGTCAGCGATCTGATTCTCGCTGCCTTGGCCGAGACCGAATAGCCCGTACGACACCTGGGCGCCCGCGTCGTCACCACTGTCCGCGGCCTCGAGCACGCGGCCAGGGCACGAGCCCTCGGCGCCGGCCTCGCCAACCCGGATACAACGTGACGCCGACCCGCCGCCGCTCGCGTAGCAGGCGGCACGCCTGGGTTGGATCGCGCCCGCCCTTGACTGCCTCGGTCAACGCCTCGCCGGAGGCAGGCGAGGGAGGCCTCGTGAGTTGGGCGGGACGACTTCCTCGAAGCGCTCGGCCAGCAGGACGCGGAACCGGCGGGCGGGCCTGAGGGGAACGGCGTGGAGGTAGGTGAACGCGGTGAAGGCACCCGCCGGGGCGAGCACCGCGGACGTCGCGTCCATCAGCCGATGTTGGACGGCTGTGGGAAAGAGTGCCCAGGGCAGGCGCTGACCACCACGTCGGCGCTGTCGATGCCACGCTCCTCCAGCAGGTGGCGCAGGTTTACGGCTCGCGCCGGATCGCCTCCGCCCTCGGGTGGCGGCCGCGACCGCCGAGCCGGCGCTGTATCCCGGCGATGAACGGTCCTCTGCCGGCCACCAGTTCCACCACGACGGGCTCGCCGCGCTCCGGCACTGGGGTGCAGACCGCCTCGGCCAGGTGTCAGGTGTCGCGAGCTGGGCACGACGGCCCCCATCCAGAGCCCAACAGGAAGACCGGTCGTTCTACGGTCGACGGCAGCCGCTACGAATGCCCCGCGCCACTCCGGTCAGGCCGAAACGCCGGCGTTCTACGCCATCCCCGCCGGACACCGGCCCCTCCACGGACTGCCGACCTCGTCGAGTCCGCCGTCGCCGCCGTCCGCCCGAGCGCGAAGATCATTCGCGGGACTTCGGTCGAACCTCCGGTCACCGCTCGATCGCTCGCGGACCAGCACCCGCACAGCGCGCGCGTCAGCGCGGGAAGACGACCGTCAGCAGGCGGAAGAGTTCGGCGCGTTCCTCGTCGGACAGCTGGTCCAGGCCGGTGTGGGTCTGTTCCATCCGCCCGCGGATCGTGTCGATCGCCTTCTCGCCCACCTCGGTGAGGGCGACGTTCTTCACGCGACGGTCGGTGGCGCTGACCTCACGGCGGACCAGCTCGCGCTTCTCCAGCCGGTCGATGATCCCGGTCATGTTCGACGCATCACAGGCAAGGGTGTGCGCGAGCGAGCGCATCGAGGCGGGCGCGCGGCGCAGCACCGAGAGGGTCTTCGCCTGGCTCGACGTAAGGCCCAGGTCGGCGGCGGCGGCCGTGAAGTCGGCGTAGTGCGTACTGACCGAATGGGCGAGCAGCTCCATGAGCTGGACCTTGGACGGAATCGGGGACATGCCTCGAGAGTACCGCGAAAAGCTTGAACCTCCCAACCTTTGACATTCACCAAGCTCTTATTGTTTGATGTCCTCAAGCATCGAGTACCTCAATGGTCTCCCTCCTCGACCATCGATGCATCCATCCTTCGGGCACCCCTTCCACCGGAAAGAAGACCGTGAAGTCCTCCCTTGCCACCGCGCCGGAGCGCCGCACCGGCAGCCTCAGCCTCGTCCTGGTACTGGGCCTCGCCGCCATGGTCGTGTCGATGATGCAGACCCTGGTCATCCCGATCCTCGGCATCATCCAGAACGACCTCGGCGCCACCACTGCGCAGGTCAGCTGGGTCACCACCGCCACGCTGCTGTCGGCCGCGGTCTTCACGCCGCTCCTCGGCCGCCTCGGCGACCAGCACGGCACCAAGCCGACCCTGCTCGGCGTGCTGGTGGTGATGGTCGCCGGATCCGTCCTCGCCGCGACCACGAGCTCCATGCTCTGGCTCATCGTGGCCCGGGTGATGCAGGGTGCCGCCACCGCGATCTTCCCGCTCGCGCTGTCCGTGCTGCGCGCCGAGGTCGAGCCCAGGCGGCTGCCCGGCGCCATGGCCCTGGTCAGCGGAACCCTCGGGTTCGGCAGCGGCCTCGCCCTGGTGAGCGCAGGACTCCTGTCCCAGGGTGCGCACCCGGACTACCACCAGGTCTTCTGGCTGGCCGCCGCCCTGGCCACCGCGGCCCTCATCGCGGTAGCGGTCGCCGTTCCCGCGCCCCGCACCCGGCCCGGCGGTCGGACCGACTGGCTCGGCGCCACCGGTCTCGCCCTGGTGCTCGTCCTGCTCCTGCTGCCCATCTCGCAGGGCCACTCCTGGGGCTGGACCTCGGCCCGCACGCTCGGCCTCTTCGCCGGCGCCGCCGTCATGACCGTCATCTGGGTCATGATCGAGCGCAGGGTCCGCGAGCCCCTGGTGGACATGAAGATGTTCGTCCACCGGCCGGTGCTGTTCACCAACCTCGCCGGGCTGCTCGTCGGGTTCGCCATGTTCGCGCAGTTCATCGGCGTCTCCTACCTGGTCCAGACGCCCTCTGACATCGCCGGTTACGGCTTCGGCGCCTCGGTCCTGCGGGCCTCCGTCGTCTACCTGCTGCCCTCCGCCCTCGTCTCGCTGGTCGCCGCCCAGTTCGGAGGCGTACTGGTGCGCCGCGTCGGTGCGCGTCTCACCCTCGCCGTCGGTGCCGCCTTCGGGGTCATCGGTTTCGCCTGGCTGACCCTCGCCCACGACACCACCGCGTCGGTGATCCTGGCCGGCATGGTCGTCGGCATCGCCATCAGCTTCGGTTACGCCGCGATGCCGGCCCTGATCGTGGCCGGCGTCCCGCACCACCAGACCGGCATCGCCAACGGCATCAACTCCATCTCCCGCTCCGCCGGCAGCGCGATCGGCAGCGCGGTCATCACCTCGCTGCTCGCCTCCAAGACGCTCGACAACCTGCCCGCCGGGGTCCCCGCACTGCCCGCCGAGAGCCAGTACACCCTGAGCTTCGCCCTCGCCGGTATGGCGTTCCTGCTGGTCATCGGTGTGGCCATGGTCGGCCTGGCAGTCCGCCGCAGGTCCTCCTCGCCGGCCATCGGCACGCTCGCCGCGTCGAGCGACGACGAGACCGCTCCCTCCGCACCGAGCGACGCCGAGACCACGCCCGCCCGCACGGCCGTCACTGCCTGACCGCGCCACCTGTACGGCCGCGGCTCTCCTTCCCTGGATGCCGAGCGGCTCTCCCCCTCACCGAACGGGACACGACTGTGACTGACACCAAGGCAGCCTTCACCCTCGACGACACCTTCACCGCCGCCGAAGCCACCGCGCTGGTGCACCGGCTGCGCGCCACCTTCCGCACCGGCCGCACCAAGCCCCTGGCCTGGCGCCGGCAGCAGCTCATCCGCCTGCGCGAGCTGCTCACCGACAACCGCGCTGCGATAGCCGACGCCCTCTACGCCGACCTGCGCAAGAACCGCGCCGAGGCCGACGCCATGGAGATCGATCTCACGATCGCCGAGATCGACGACTACCTGGAGCACCTGGAGGAGTGGACCGCCCCGCAGCCCGCCCCCGTGACGATGCCCGGAGTCACCGGCAGCACCGCCCACACCGTCTTCGACCCCCTGGGGGTCACCCTGGTCATCGCGGCGTGGAACTACCCGGTCAATCTGCTGCTCGTGCCCGTCGCGGGCGCGCTCGCCGCCGGGAACGCGGTCGTCATCAAGCCCGCCGAGTACGCCGCCCGCACCTCGGCACTGCTGGCCGAGCTGCTGCCCGCCTATCTCGACACCGACGCCACCGCGGTCGTCGAAGGCGGCGCGCCGGAGACCACCGCGCTGCTGGAGCAGCGCTTCGACCACATCTTCTACACCGGCAACGGCACCGTCGGCCGCATCGTGATGACCGCCGCCGCGAAGAACCTCACCCCCGTCGTCCTCGAACTCGGCGGCAAATCACCGGTGTTCGTGGACCGGGACGCCGACATCGCCACGGTCGCGCAGCGCCTGGCGGTCACGAAGTTCGCCAACGCCGGACAGACCTGCGTCGCCCCCGACTACGTCCTGACCGACCCGGACACCGCGGCCGAACTGCAGGCCGCCCTGGTCGTCGCGCTCAAGGCGCTGTTCGGTGACGACCCGCAGACCTCCGACGCCTACGGACGCATCATCAACGAGCGGCACTTCGACCGGCTGTCCGCACTGCTGGCCTCCGGCCGTACCGTCACCGGCGGGCGGACCGACCGCGCGGACACGTACATCGCCCCGACCGTGCTGGCCGATGTCCGGCCCGACGAACCCGTGATGCAGGAGGAGATCTTCGGTCCCATCCTGCCGATCCTGACCGTGGCGGACCTGGACGAGGCGATCACGTTCATCACCGAGCGCGACAAGCCGCTCGCCCTGTACGCCTTCACCGAGAACGACACCACCAAGCGCCGCCTCGCCGTCGAGACCTCCTCGGGCGGCCTCAACTTCGGCCTGCCGATGCGTCACCTCGCCGTACCCACGCTCCCGTTCGGCGGCGTCGGTGAAAGCGGCATGGGCAACTACCACGGCCGCTACTCCATCGAGACCTTCAGTCACCGCAAGGCCGTCCTCGACGTCCCGCTGAGCTGAACCACCCCGGAAGAAGGCATCCCCATGCCGTACGCCGCCCACATGGCCACCGACCTCGAACCCGAGAACAAGGAACACGAACGCATCATGGACGACACGCTGGAGCAGCTCGGCGCCGGCAAGTACATGCTCGTCACCAGCTACCGCAAGAACGGCACCCCGGTCGCCACCCCGGTGTGGGTGGTGCGCGACGGCGACACGCTGGGCGTGCGCACGCCCGCCGAGTCCTGGAAGGTCAAGCGGATCCGGGCCCGCGGCGACATCCTCGTCGGCCCCTGCGACCTGCGCGGCAACCCGACCGGCGAACCGGTCCCGGCCACCGCCGAGATCACCGACGAGGCGACCGGCGCCCGCTACCGCAAACTCATCGCCCGCAAGTACGGCATCCTCGGCCGACTCATGATCCTCCAGAGCCGGCTCCAGGGAAGGGACAGCACGCTGGGCATCCGCGTGCGGCTCACCGCGTAACAGGGTGCAAAGGGGCTCGGCTCATGGAGACAGCGCAGCGTCAGCAGCAGGCGGCGCCCGGCATCTTCACCTCCTTCGCCCGCTTCGTATTCTTCGGCGGCGGAGTGGGGCTCGCGTCCGGCTTCGCCGTGGCGGCCCTCGCCTCCTGGATCTACTGGGGCCTGGCCAACGCTCTGATCACCGCGGTGTCCACGCTCCTCGCCACCGAGCTGCACGCCCGCTTCACCTTCGGCGCAGGCGGGCGCGCGACCCGGCGCCAGCACGCGCAGTCGGCCGGGTCCGCGGCGGCCGCATACGCGGTGACCTCCGTGGCGATGCTTGTCCTGCAACAACTGGTGCCGGCACCCGGCGTGGTGCTCGAACAGGTCGTCTACCTGTCCGCCTCCGCACTTGCCGGTATCGCGCGGTTCGCGGTGCTGCGCCTCGTTGTCTTCGCGCGGAGCCGCTCGCAGGTCGCGGGCACCGTCCGCACCGCCCGTCTCGTGCACGCCACCGCGCCCCGCGCCGCGGCACCCGCCGGCCCAGTGGTGCTGGGCCACGCCGCCTGACCGTTACGCCGGGCCAGGACATCGGTGAAGGCGGGGGCGTCTTCGGCAGCCGGTTGCAGACGCCCCGCCGGTCACCGTTACTTCTCTGCCTAGTAGTCGATGTTGAGAGCAGAGATGAGTCCGCTCGGGCCCACGGCACTTCCGGCGCCGGCGGTGCGGGAAGTGGGGTGGGTGAGGGCTGCCTTGTGCCCGGGGCTGTTGAACCAGGTCTCCATCATCTCCTCCGGTGTGGCTAGGGAGATATTGGGTGACCAATAGAGGACTTCGTAGCCGCAGTGCTCGCTGGGGCCGGGCTGTCGGGCGGCGTTCTTGTCCGCGCATGCCTGGGCGGCTTGCACCTGTTGGGCATTTTCCTTGACCTCGGGTAGTCCCAGCGCGCGGCGACGTTCATTGAGCAAGGTGATCAGCTGCGATGTCAGTGACGGAGCCGTCGGGTTCGTCTTGACGGTCGGTTTCGGGGCTGCGTCGCGCGTGGGCGGCGTTGTCCGCCTCTGGGGCTTTACACCGGTCGGCGGCGAACTGGTAGCCGGTGGGGAAGACGGCGAGGCCGTGGATTCTTCTGTGGCCGACCTCGTGGGGGATGCGGTCGGCGACGGCGTCGAGGATTCGGATGCGGACTCGGGCTCCCCCTCGGGGGTGGCGATCGCCCGCGTCGGCCGGTGACCGGTGTCCGGCGACAGGATGGCCATGGCCGCACCGGTGCCTCCGGCGGTGATCAGTGTGACGGCGGCGGCCACGACGGCACGACGCCGCCTCGGTATGCGGCGTTGTATGCGCAGGCTGCGGCGTCCAGGTGGATTGCCGGTCCCCGGCGTGCCGAGGACGATGGTGTCCGCCTCGACGGCGGGGTACCGACCGTCCGCGCCCGGGTCGGTGTTCCCGCCGTAGTGGGCCAACTCGGCGGGGCCGCCCTGATCCGTGTGCACGGCCAGGTCCGAGGGACCACTTGCACCCGTCTGCACGCCGGTCTCGAATGCCGCGTTCTGGGCCGGCAAGCCGTTGTCCCTGACGGGCGCGAACCCCGCGAGGCCGGACAGCGCCCCGGCCGATGCCACCAGGCCCAGGCCCGCCAGCAACTTCTCGGCGGGCAGGAGGCCGGCCTGCAGGCGCGAGCAAAGCGTGCAGTCGCGGGCGTGCCGCGCGATCCGCTTGCGCCACAGCGCCGACGGGACGCCGTCCCAGAGCCCGATGCTGTCGTCGAGCAGCACACAGCGGGGCACCGCGGCCAGCGCCCGCACCACCAGGCGGGCCGTCTCCAACTGGGCCTTCATCCGCTGCACTCGCACCGCGGTGTGCTGCGGCGACAATTGAAGCGCCGCGGCCACCTCGCCCCGGGTCAGCTCGCCCGCGGCCTCCAGCCACCACAGCGCCAGAAGCTCCCGGTCGGCGTCATCCAGCCAGCGGGTGGCTTCGGCCACCTCCTGCCGCTGTCCCTGAAGCCCCAGCTGGACGATCGTCAGGTCCACGAAGTCCGCGCCGGGGTCGGCCACGTCGTGGAGATCCTGCAGTCCTGCAACGGCCGGCGCCGCCTTGCGGGTGTCCCAGTGGCTGCGGATCCGGTTCATCGTGATGGACACCAGCCAGGACCGGAACTGTTCTGGATCACGCAGCGAGCCGAGCCCGCCGAGCGCGCGGAGCATGGTCTCCTGCACCACGTCGTCGACGTCGGCGTCCCCGTTCAGTGCCCGGCCCACGATGTTGTAGACCAACGGCAGATACGCGGCGACCAGTTCATCCTGTGCCCACAGGGCCCCTTGTCGGGCCGCCTCGACCAACGCGGCGTCGCGTTCCCTGCCCGCTTCCACGGCTGACCACTTCCTTTCCCGGTGCTCGAAGTGCCTTGCCTCTCCTATGGGAGACCTCGGCCCGGGGAGTGGGATAACAACAAGCGCGCCGCGAACCTGGGCGACAGCCAAACTTGTATCGAGAGATTGACACAAGATCCCCCCTGGGGCATCTTGTACTTACTACTCGATACAAGCAGCCTTGCGGCAAGCGGCGTCCACTGCCGCCCGTGCAGGCCGCGCAGCCGCCATCCTCACTGGGGTCTTCATATGCTCGATACCCACCAGCCCGAATCCCGCCCCCGCGCCCACACCGACCGCTACGCCCGCTGGGCCGGTCTGGTTGTCGGCGTCGTGGCCGCACCGCTATGGGCCACCGTGGACATCACCAATCACGGCATGAGCAGCTTCGACGCCGGGGTGCCCTTGGTGAGCTTCGTGACCGCCTTCGGCCTGTGCGCGCTGGGCGGAGTCCTGCTCGGCGACATCCTCACCCCCCACCCTCAGGGCGCGATACGCACCGCCAGTCTCACCCCACGCCGGGTCCGAGACCACGTGCCGCCCCGTATCACTCTCTTGCTTCTCCTCCAGGGGGTGTTCCTCGTCGCGCTGGCGGGTCTGGGAGATGCCCTGGGAACCCAAGACGCCATGAACCGGGCGATCGGGGCGCAGGACGGCTGTGACGGAACCGAACCCCCCGTCATTTTGTGGCCCGGCATGTTCGACGGCAGGCAGATCCTCGGTTCTCTCGCCATCGGCACGGTCGCCTGCGCCTGGGCCTTGCGTCGTGGGGGGCGCCCCGCGGGGGGGGGCCCCCCCCCCCCCCCCCCCCCCCGGGGGCCGGCCGGCCCCCGGGGGGGGGGGGGGGGGGGGCCCCCGGGGCGCGCCCCGGGTTAGGGAAA